>CAZDGF010000019.1:0-50293 GCA_964505065.1 uncultured Chitinophaga sp. | reverse complement strand
CTACGACCTTCTGCTCCCAAAGCAGACGCGATACCGGGCTACGCTACACCCCGAATGGTGTTTTTCTTTTTTTAAAGGAGTGCAAAAGTAAACTTATTTTATTACAATGCCATAAGCTTATTTTAGCAGCGGTGAGGGAGGGATTCGAACCCTCGGTACAGTTTCCCGTACGCATGTTTAGCAAACATGTCCTTTCGGCCTCTCAGGCACCTCACCCAACTCTTTTCAAAATTGGAGTGCAAAAGTACATTTTTATTTAAAAAAACAAAATGAATTTTTTATTTATTTTACATCAATCTCTTTTTTTTCAACTTTAACTATTCTTTCAATCTTTTGTATTCCTTTTTTGTTTAATATTGAAACTTGTTTAACGTACTGTTATGAACTACAAAGATTTATTAAAATTTAAAGATATCAAAACCTATGGCAGCACAGAGTGGTTGGCTAATAATGCCAAAAAATACCGCTCTGTTTTTGATGAGCTTGAAGCCTCTTATATTTATTGCGAATTTTCTTTTTTTAATAAAAAATATGACGAAGAAAATTGGGATTTAAAATTAAAAATTCGCTGTTTGAACGAAACAGACGAAGAAGTATGCGACCTAACTTGCGACCGCCCAGTGGATAAACGAGATAATATTGTTTACATTAGAGAGGGCTGGGGCGTAAAAACACCAAGCACTTATTGGAAAGCAGGGGCATACCGTTGGGAGGCTTATGTAGAAGATGAATTAATTGGTTCTCGCAGTTTTTATATTGAGCGTCAAGGTTTGGTGCGCAATGGTATCAATCCATATTTTAAAGTAGAAAGTGTAAAGCTTTACGAAGGACCAGATGCCAATATGATACAATTGGAAAGAAAGTATTTTGTAGGTTTTAATGCCCTTAGCACACGTTATATTTGGATAGAACTTAACGCTAAAAACTTGGTGCGTAAAAGTACAGATTGGGCTTGCGAAATGACTTTTAATTACAAAACATCTTCAGGCCATTTAAAAGGTTCAGCATCTAAATTATTTTTTGTAAAACCAGATGAAGATTTTTTTGCTACAACTGTTGGCTGGGGTAGCGATATGTTAGGCACTTGGGGGCGAGGAAGATATTATATTGAAGTAGTATTTATGGACGAATTGGTAGCAAGCGTTCCTTTTGAAGTGGGCGATGATTATATAGATGCTGTTGAAGAAGATTTTGTACCATTGGTGCAAACAGGCTTTTATTTTGATGCCGACTTTGATATGCTCGAAGATGAAGTCGATTTAGATGGCGAAAACCCTGCAAAAACAGATGCCAAGCATCCTGCAATACCCGATAGCTACGAAAACGTAATGAAAGATTTAGATGCTATGGTAGGTTTAGATAGCATTAAAGACAAAGTAAAAGAATATACCAATTATCTTAAATTTTTAAGTTTAAGAAAAGAAAAAGGATTGGCAGATGATGAGCATATCAATTTACATGCTGTATTTAAAGGTAATCCTGGAACAGGAAAAACTACTGTTGCTCGTATGTTGGGCAGAATTTACAAAGAACTTGGCCTACTTAAAAAAGGGCATGTACACGAGGTAGATAGAGGCGATTTAGTAGCCGAATTTATTGGGCAAACAGCACCCAAAACCAAAGAAGCCATTAAAAAAGCAAAAGATGGCATTTTGTTTATTGATGAGGCATACTCTTTAGCTAGAAAAGATGACGATAGTAAAGATTTTGGCAAAGAAGCCATAGAAATATTGCTGAAAGAACTAAGCGATGCCAATGATATTGCCATTATTGTGGCTGGCTATCCTGCGGAAATGGAAATATTTATGGAAAGTAATCCTGGTTTAAAATCAAGATTTACTATGACCTATGATTTTCCTGATTATGTGCCTCAGGAGCTTAAACAAATAGCCCTGTACAGCAGTGAAAAACGTGGTGTAAAATTGAGCAAAGAGGCAGAAGATACTTTGTACAAAGAATTGGTAAATGCGTACAGAAATAGAGATAAATTTTTTGGAAATGCAAGAATGGTAAACTCTTTAATAGATGAATTTAAAATGAACCTTGGCTTAAGGGTAATGAAAGCCAAAGACCCAACTAAACTTTCTATTGAAACATTGAGCACCATTGAGAAAGATGATATTTTGAATGCTTATAAATCGCACCAAGGCAAATTGGCAGATATACCTGTAGATGAAGATTTGCTAAAAGAAAGCATGGCAAAGTTGAAAAAATTAACAGGTTTGCAAGGTGTAAAACACGATATAGATGAACTTGTGAAATTAGTACGCTACTACAAAGAATCGGGTAAAAACCCACGAGAAATTTTCTCTTTACATTCTGTATTTACAGGCAATCCTGGTACAGGAAAAACAACTGTAGCCCGTATTTTAGCCCAAATATACAAAGCTTTGGGTATATTAGAACGTGGGCATTTGGTGGAGTGCGACAGGCAATCTATGGTGGGCGGCTATATAGGGCAAACAGCTATAAAAAGTGCTGAATTGATAGATAAAGCTATGGGCGGTGTATTGTTTATAGATGAAGCCTATGCCCTTACAGAAGGTGGAGGAAATGATTATGGCAGAGAAGCCATAGAAACATTGCTTAAACGTATGGAAGACAACAGAGGTAAATTTATAGTAATAGCTGCAGGATATACCCAAAATATGGAGAAATTTTTAGAAGCTAACCCAGGTTTAAAATCAAGATTTGATAGAACTTTTAACTTTGAAGATTTTAAACCAGAGGATTTATTAGAAATAGCTATACAACAACTTGCCGACCATAATATAACACCAGATGAAGAAGCAAAAGAACATTTGAAAACCTATATAAGCTATATGTATGATAAGCGCGATAAGTTTTTTGGCAATGGCAGAGCGGTGCGTAAAATAATGGAAGAAGCTGTGCGCAACCAACATTTACGTTTAAGCGAATTACCAAAATCTAAACGCACACCAAAGGTAATAGGCACACTTACTTTTGCCGATGTAGATGAGTTTAAATCTGATAATATTCCAACGCAACGTACAGGTATAGGCTTTAAAACAAACTAATGTTTTTTCCATTTCAGCTATCTTTTTTATCCATTGTATTATTAGCCAGTGTTGGTGTGTTTTTTGGGTTGCAATTGTTGTATCATTTTTTAGTATTTGGCAAAATTTTTAAATATAAAACACCCAACATTCAGCCTTTAATTCAATGGCAGCCTGTAAGTATTGTTATAAGTGCTCGTAGTGAGTTAGAAAATTTGAAAGTATTAATTCCTGCGTTGCTTGAACAAGATTACCCCAATTTTGAAATTGTAATTATAGATGATGCCAGTTGGGACGGCACAACAGGCTTTTTAGAAGAATTGCAAAAAATAGAACCTAAACTCAAAGCTGTTTTCGTAACAGAAGATATGAAGAAAAACAGCAAAGGTAAAAAATTGGCACTTACGCTTGGTATTAAGGCGGCTAAAAATGAAATATTGCTACTTACAGATGCCGATTGTATGCCCCAAAGCAAAGAGTGGATAAAACAAATGGCATTGCCATACCATTTGCAGAATGAAACAGAAATAGTATTGGGTTATTCGCCATACAAAGCTGTAAAAGGTTTTTTGGGTGTATTGTGTAGCATGGAAAATTTACTAACTGCTACTTCCTATTTTGCCTTTGCCATTGGTAAAAATCCATATATGGGTGTGGGTAGAAATTTGAGTTACAAACGTTCCTTATTTTTTAAAGTAAAAGGTTTTGCAAGCCATCACCATATAGCAAGTGGAGATGATGATTTATTTATTCAAGATGCAGCCAATAGCTCAAATACTGCTGTTTGTATTTCGCCAAATGCTTTTATGCCTACTGGTAGTAAAACTACTTTTAAAGCATGGTTTGCACAAAAAAAAAGACACAATTATGTAGGTAAATACTATAAAGCAAAACATCAACGCAGCCTTGCCTATTTTGGGTTTACGCATCTTTTATTTTGGCTAATAGTAGCCGCTTGTTTATGTTTTACCGAAACAAGATATTGGGCATTGGCATTGGTAGCATTGTTTTGGATAATAAAAATTCCTTTTATTTATGCCATATTCAAGCGCTTTGGCAAAGCCAATAAAGCATTTTGGCTACCTGTTTTTGATGTGTTATTTGTGGCATATAATATTGTATTTGGATTTTATCGCTTATTTGGCAAGCAAAAAAAATGGTAAATGTAGATATTATAACGCAGTATTTTCCTGATATTACTTCTACCCAACAGAAGCAGTTTGAAGCCTTGTACCCACTATATTCGGAGTGGAACGAAAAAATAAATGTAATATCTCGCAAGGATATAGACCAATTGTATATCCACCATGTATTGCATGCTTTGAGCATAGCCAAATTTATAGATTTTAAACACATTAACACAGTTTTAGATATTGGCACAGGTGGAGGTTTTCCGGGTATTCCCTTGGCTATTTTATTTCCTAAAATACAGTTTCATTTGGTGGATAGCATAGGTAAAAAAATAACAGTTGTAAAAGCAGTTGCAGAAGCCTTAAATCTTAACAATGTAAAAGCTGAACAAAACAGAGCAGAAAACATAAAAGCACATTACGATTTAATTACTTGTAGAGCTGTTACCCAATTGAGCGAATTTTATGGTTGGATACAAAACAACATACACCCTAATACCATTATTGCCTGCCTAAAAGGGGGCGACTTAACCCAAGAAATAAGCACATTTAAAGACAATATTTATAATAGCCGTATGAAGGTTAAAATACAACAATATTTATTGTCATCTATTTACACAGAAGATTTTTTTGAAACCAAGCAATTAGTGGTTATACGTTAGATTTATTTTTAATAATTTTTTTACATTCCATCACAAAATCATTCATAACATAGCCATTTCCAATATCAAAATCGGATACTTCTTTTATGGTAAAGCCTATTTTAAAATAAAAATTTATTGCTGTAAAATTTTGGCGATTAACTGTTAATGTAAAATAAATTATTTGCGGAAATAGTTTTTTGATTTCTTCAAATACTTGCTTGCCTAAACCTTTGCCTTGTTGGGTATTGTCTATATAAAATTTATTAATAAATAAATGGTTGTTTTCTTTTAAAGTTAGGGCTATAAAACCAATATTTTGCCCTTCGTTTTCTATCAAATAAAACTGCTGTCCCTCTGCTACTTGCTGCTGCAAAGCGGGTAAGGCATAAAATTTATAGAGCATATAATCTACCTGCGCTTGCCCTACAATTGGTGGGTAATGGATATTCCATATTTTATGGGCAAGGTGGGCAATTTGAGCTAAATCTGCCTCACCCCCAACGCCCTCTCCTGCTTCGACAAGCTCAGCAACCGAGAGGGTGCTTTTGGCTTCGGTTATAATTTTGGTTAATTTCATTTTTGCCTTACTCCTAAATTCGCTCTAAGAAGAACAGAGAATTTTCGGTTTCGGATATGACTTTATTGTTTTTTTATTTCAAGAATAATATTATAGACTTGTTTCACTTGTTCAATATATTCAATAGAAGGCGAGTTATTTGTACCTGGCATCCAGTTCATTCCATTTCCCCATATATTCATTGGGTTTTTAGGCGCAATAAAAATTATTCCGCTTTTATCGCTTTTTTCTTCTAATTCTAAATAAGAAAGCGTCTTGATATTGTAAGAATTAATAGTTTTTTTTAATACTCCAGATTTGATAATTATTCTCTCATTAGTAACGCCATAAAATGTGTTTTTTCTTAATTTAGCATCAAAAATAAACCTTCCAAAAACAAAGTATAAGCCAATAAGCATAAATGGAATGCCAAACATAGAAAAAATAAATGGAGCACCAGAATTAGTGGCACTAAAAAACCAAAAGAAAGCAAAACCACACCAAATTATACTAAATGGAATAAGAAATAAATCAGAACTTTTAAATATGATTCCTGATTTTGGTTGTCCTGTCCAAATTAGTTTTTCTTCTTTATCTAAATATTCTGTTAGTTCAGATGAAGTATTAAAATTCATAAATTAATTTATTCCTAATTTCCTTTTCAAATCGTTGCTTAAAGCATCTTTGTGAATATAGATGTTAATGGTTTTGTATCTGAAATATGGCATAGAGCAATATAGATAACCTCCACAATAATTATCTGTACCCCAACTGTTTTTTATTTTAAAATAATTATTGCCATTTTGGTCGGTTACAAGCGCAGTAGCGTGCATGCCGTGGTCGTCTGTTGTTTCTTGGTTGTCAAAAGCCATTTGACGGGTGCTGTCTACAATATTTTTTTCTGCCATAGGAGCATCAAAAGCATTGCCTGTGCGTAAAGCACCAGCATCATTAAAGCCTTTACTGTCTTTGCCTGTTTGGGTAATTAAGGAATCATGAATAGGGACAATAGCAACCCCATTTTTAAATGAAAATCCTTTTTCGCTTACATCGCTTGCCCAAGCAAAACTGTAGCCTTTTTGCAAGCCTTCAGTTGCCACTTTTTGCAATTCATCTAAAGGTAAATTATAGCTTTGTTCCATTGCCCAATTGTCTTGCACTTCAATAGCAAATTTGCTATAATAAGGTTGGTGTGTAAATGAGGTTAAAGATACATAATCGTCCATATTTAAGCCCAACTCATTGGCATAGGTTTTTGGGGTATAATTTTTGCCTTCATAAGTAAAATTAGTAGGCACAGCACCCAAATAAGCATCAATAGCACCTGCGAAAGCACCTTTCCAGCTTGTGGTAAGTTTGCCTTGCGGGTTTGTTTTTACCGCATCTACAATGCCTTTTAGCACAGCATCCATTTCCGCATGGTTGTGTTTATCTGTGCCATAGTTTAAGCCTTTGAATGCGCTTTCTGGCACTATACCATATCTACGAATAACCCAAGGCAAATCTAAAAATGCACCACCTGGTCCAAAATTATGCAAGCCATTCATGCGTACATACATATCTGCTTTACCCATATAGGCATTGCGTACCACAAACATTTCGCTTAGGTTTACTTTCTTGTTTTTGATTCTTAAAATTTCACTTTCAAAAAAAGAAAGGCTTGAAAAACTCCAACAAGTGCTTGTACGGTTTTGATTTTGAACATCGGTAGCATTGCAATTGGCAAGGGTTTTAAACAAATAGCCACCGCCTTTTTTATTGCGTGTGGTATCTTGGGCATGGGCATTAAGGCTTATACTGATAATGGCTGTTAATAATATCTTCTTCATTTACTTTTTTATTTTATATTTTTGAACTTTCAAAAGTGCTTTAAAAAAATCATAATACAAAATGAATTTAGCCTGTAAAATATTAGCCTTTGGCACAAAAGAGCAGCAAGAAAGTATAAACTTAAGAAGAGAAATACTGCGAGTACCCCTTAAATTAGATTTTACAACAGAAGAATTAGCCCAAGAAAATGAGCAAATACATATAGGCTGTTACAATGAAAGTAATCTTGTAGGCATACTACTTTTAGTACCCAAAGCCAATAGTATTTTAAAAATGCGTCAAGTGGCTGTAAGCCAAGCTATGCAAGGAAAAGGTGTGGGTAAGCTTATGGTAAACTTTAGCGAACAATGGGCAAAAGCCAATCATTTTAAAACAATAGAACTTAATGCCCGCAAAACAGCTGTTCCTTTTTATTTATCTATGAATTATAACATTATAGATAATGAGTTTTTAGAAGTGGGGCTACCACATTTTAAAATGGAAAAGGGGGTTTGAGTTAAATTAATAACTATACTTTAACCCATGTGTTTTAAAATTTTCCGTCATCTTCTTCAACACCGTTTATCATATTTTTTATGGTGGTGCTATCTGTTCTTGATATTTCTTTAGATACCGTAATATCTATAATTGAGCCTTTTTCTAATAAAGTATTGGGAGCTATTTCTTTGCCTTTATATTTTTGTTTTATTACCAAGCCTGTACCCAAAGTGCTTTTTACAGAATCTACTCTGCCTAATTTTAAGCCCGCATTTTGCAATAATACTTGAGCCAAATTGCTACCACCATTTACCAAAGTAGGCATTTTTACTTTTGGTTTTATACCAGTATTTATGGTTACATAAATGCTACGACCAGGTTTTACTTTAGCTTCGGCTATGGGGTCTTGCTCTACAATGCTCATAGGTTTCATATCTTCTTTGTAAACAGAATCTATAATTACCATTTCCAAGCCATTGTCATCAATAAGTGTAAAAGCTTTTTCGGCTTGCATACCTATTATATTGGGCACATTTACGCTTTCGCCATGGCGGGTAAACCAATGGGTAAAAAGCATGGCAAGTATTAAATAAATAATAACTAAAATGCCAATTAATCCAAAAAATTTAAGTATATTTTTAAAAGTAAGCCCTTTAAACATGGCTGCAAATTAACAATTATTAATTTACATAATAGAAAAAAAAGTTTGCTTCGTTAATTTAACGCAATATCATAATGGTGCTTTTTTCTTCATGCCTTAAATCATCGGCACCTACAAACTCCAAACGGTAAAAATATATGCCTTGCTCTACTAATTTGTTGTCAAATTTACCATCCCAACCCACTTTTGGGTTATCTGTTTTAAATAGTATTTCGCCCCAACGGTTGAAAACAATAAATTTATAACTTTGGGCATAAGCCAAGCCAATGGGTTTAAAGGTTTCATTAATATTATCCTCATTTGGGGTAAATGCATTTGGCATAAAATATATTACATCTGGCGCTATAAATATATAGCGTGTGCTAGTATCTTTACAACCATAAATATTAGTTACAATCATTTGTGTGCGTTGGGTAACAGTATCAGTGTAGTATATAATTGGTTCTTGATCTGTGCTTGAACCTTGTCCGCTAAAGTTCCAGAGCCAGCTTACAGCATTTTTAGATGAGTCTATAAATTGTACATCAACTTCATTTTCAAAAGATCGTAATTTTTTGAAATCGAATTTTGCGGTAGGCAAAGGGTTTACAATGGCTTCGCCTAATTTTGTTAGGGTATCTCTACAGCCTTTATCTGTAATTGCTGTTAATTTAATATCGTAGTTTCCTGTTCTTTTATACAAGTGTTTTGGCGATTCTAAAACAGAGGATCTACCATTGCCAAACAACCATTTAAAGCTTGTTATAGAGCCTGTACTAATGGTACTTAAGTTTATAAATTCTGAAGAATCTTTAAGTAAACACACAGGGGCTACTGTAAAATCTAAAGTAGGATTTGGGTTTACAAATACTGTGGCGGTAGCAGTATCCCAACAGCCTTTATTTGAAGTTGTTTTAAGTTCTATTTTATATGTTCCGCTTGCTGTATAGCTATGTGGTGGCGGTGTTTGTATAATTAATGAATCGTTAACATTAAATAACCATCTATTTGTAGAAATAATGCCTCTGTTTATTGTAGAACGATTGGTAAAAGAAAAACTATTGTTAATTAAACATCTTTCTTTTGGGGTAACACTAAAATCGGCAACAGGCATTGGGTTTAAATATACTTTTCTATTTATAGAATCCGAACAACCATTATTTGTAGTTACAGTTAAAGATACTTTAAAAGAATCTACGGTATTGTATGTATGGCTAATAATAGGAACAGAAGCAGAAGTATTATCGCCAAATAACCATGAGTAGGTTTTAAGTGTATCTGTATTTTTTATAGTAGCTGTAGAGTTAAAATTGAATATATGGTTTAAAAAACATTGCTCAATATTATCTATTGTAAAATTAGATATAGGCATAGGAAATACAACAACTTGTTTTTCTATAGTATCTCTGCAATTTCCAATATTGGTTTTGGTAATTAAAGTAATTGTAAAAGCATTGCTATCTTTAAGATAAGTATGGTTTACGAATTGAGAATTAATTGTACTATCATTATCGCCATAATACCAATTATGGCTCATAAATGCGCCACCTGCAACAGTACTTGTGGCTTGTAAATTAAAATTATTACCTGTTAAACAAGCTTTATTGTAATTGCTTGTAAAATTAGCATTGGGCATAGCATAAGTTCTTACAGGTCTTGTTGTTGTATCTCTACAATTTTGGTTAGATGTAGCAATAAGTCTTACATTGTATAATTGCGCATTGGCATAGCTATGCTGAACATTGTTTACAAGGTTTGCCACAGTGCCATCGCCAAATGTCCAGCTGTTAGAAAATGTGCCATTTTTTATAGTTGTATTAGCTGTAAAATCAAATAAATTGCCAAGCCTACATTGGTTTGCATTGTTAATTGTAAAGCCAGAGCGTGGTTTAGGATATACAATTACGGTTTTAATTAATGTATCGAAACATCCTTGGTCGCTAATGGTAACATTGGTTACAGAAAATGTACTGTCTTTTGTATATCGTTTACTAACAGTTCCTTGAACAATAGATGTCGTACCATCGCCATATAGCCATTTGTTGGTAAAGGAACCTGTTCCTGATATAAATGAATTTGGTGTAAATACAAAGTTATTTCCTGTTAAGCATTGTCCTGTATTATTTATAGTAAAATCTGTAACGGCATGTGCATTTACATTTACAGGTAGAAAAGAAGTATCTATACAACCATTATCGCCATACACAATTAAGCCAGTATTGTAAGTATTATCTGTATTGTAAGTATATGAGGGTGCAGGGTTGTTAAGCGCAGTATTACCATCGTCAAATAGCCATTTATTGCCTGTAATTATTCCTAATGGAAAAGTAGAATTATCTGTAAAATTAAAATTATTGCCCCTTAAGCATTGGTTATCGTTATCTACGGTATAAATTGATGTTGGATTAGGAATTAAATATGCTGTATCTACTAAAGTATCCTTACAGTTAAAAGTATTTTCAATTATTAAAGATATTGGGTAATTATTTAAACTTGCATAGTTATGAGATATGCTGTCAAAATTACCATATTGATTGCCATCTCCCATTATCCAAGTTTTACCCAAACCTGTAACATAATTGGTTGACGTATTTTTTAATTCAAACAAATTATATTTTTCGCATTGTATATTTTGATTTATGGTAAACGAAGGGATAGAAGTTGGTTTTAAAACTACGCTTGTTGTTATAGAATCTCTACAGCCTTTATCGGAAATTGCTTTTAGCTCTACAGTATAAGTTTGGCTAATATTGCTGGTATATTTTTTGGCAACAGAATCTAAAGCATTTGCAGTAGTCATATCGCCAAAATTCCAATTGTGGGTAATAGAGCCAGTAGCTATTGTAGATTGTGCTTTAAATCTAAAATTATTGTACTTATAGCATTCTTCTAAATCATAGTTTCTAATAATGGCTGTGGGTATTGGGTTTACCTCTGCTATTTGGTATGTTGTGTCATAACAAGCATCTACACCATCATCGCTATATGTTATTAACTGCACGTTTCTGTTGCCAATTGTAGGGTATCTTTTATGCACAGAATCTTGCATTTCAAAAGTAATACCATTGCCTATATTCCAATTATTAACTAAGGGCAATCCATTACCAATAGTAGAAACCGATTGAAAAATAAAGTAATTATTGTTTAAGCATTGGCTTGTATCGTTGGTTTGTATAATAGCATTAGGGTGTTCGTTTACAGCCAAACTCAATACACCTGTATCTATACAACCATTGCTATGGGTATTAAATTGACGAACGGTAAAAAAACCTGATGTTGCATAACTTTTAGTAAATGAATCAACACCATTAATATTTGGGCTGCCATCGCCTGTATTCCAACCTATAGATGTTATAGTGCCAGAAAATAAACTTGTAACAGTTTTTATTTTAAATCTATTTCCTCTAAAACATTGTATGGTATCGTTAAATTCTGTTGCTACAGCAGGGGTTTCTCTTATATTAATTCTTTTTGAAATTGTATCTGTACAACCAGCAGAGTTTAATACTTTTAATACTGAATAATAATAAGAATTGTAAATTCTATATTTATGGCTTGCTAAATTAGATGGTGCAATAGTATCAGTACTTCCATCTTGCCAAAGCCAATAAAAAGAATCTAAAGTTCCTGTGGGAGTTGTGGAAGTAGATGTAAAATTATATCTATTCCATTTATAGCATTGGTTGTCATTTACAAAACTAAAGTTTGCAGTAGGACCTGCTTTAATATTCAAAGTAGAATCTGAAACAAAACAAGTATGTGCAGCATTTGTAGTAGTTACACGCAATCTATAATTAGCACTAGCTGCTAAAAAACGAGGAATACGTACATTTAAAGTTCTCCCTAAAGTATCTGTATAGCTTCTTAATGTGGTAGGTGCGCCAAATGCACCTGCGGCATCAGATAATTGAATGTTAAAAATATTGCCATTGTTGAAGTAAATATTTTTTTTAGAAATAGTTACTGATATAGAATCGCCAGGACAAATAGCATTGGTTGGAGCAAAACTAATATTTACAGTTTGAGAAATTTCGCCTCCTATGGCTGTGCCAGGTTCTAAAGGTGCATACTGCCTTGCTCTTATCCAATCGGAAGTTATACTACCTATAGCATAAGCGGGCATACCAATAGCAACATGAACAGATGAAGCCAGTGTTGCAGTTGATGTAATATTTTGATTGCCACCTGGGTAAATACCTTGTGCAGCATTCGTTGCGCTCCATTTTAAACTCCAAACGCCATTGGCTCTGGAAACTAAAGAATTATTAATACCTACTGTATAACTGCTTCCTAATGGTGATGTAACTGTAGTGTTAAAAACATTTGAAGCACCTCCCGTTCCAGAAAAAAGTGAAACACCATTAAAAGTTGAAGAGTTTAATTGAGCTATACTTGGAAAACTTCCTGAATTAGCTGTAATTTTACTTTCTAAAGTTACTGGTGAAGTAAAAGTATTTATACTCCTAATTATATTATCGTTTGAAGCTGTTGTAGCAATAGTGGCTTGTCCACTTGCTAATGTAACACTACTAAATGCATTTGTTGAATAATTATTCCATTTTGTATTATTTAATGAACCTCCACTAAAATTATCAAAAAACATAAATGTGCTATCACCATTTTGTGCTGCTGTTGCACAATAATTGCCATAATACATAAATATTTTAGAAGCCCCACCACCTGCCATAGTTCTGGTTTTTACCCAAATTACAGTAGTTGTTGTATTCAAATTGCTATCTATCCAATAATGCAAATTATTACAATTACCATCCGTAAAACGCAAATCGTCTGCATTAGGTTTTAGTTTTCCTGCCGAAATTAATGCTTGTGTATTAACAATTATTTTTATTTGAAAATTGGTAAATGGGCTTGCATTAGGGTTGGTAACAGTAATATCGGTTCTGTATTTCCAATCAGGAAGGCATGTAACAGCATTGGCTGCGTATGCAGAGCCAATTATAAACAGAGAAAAAAGTATTTTTTTTATCATTGATGATAAGTTTATTTTATACGAATGAAATTAATTTACGAACTTAGGCATAAATTTTCAAAATGCAAAACCATAAAAATTGCTACCAAAGTTGTGCATTGTCAAAGTTTCCCGAACTCATAAGTAATAAGACACGAGGAGTACCCAAAACGTTGCTTTTAAAATTAAAAATTTTTTCCACCAATTGGTTTGTGTCCGAAATTACTTGTGTTCCATTACCAAATCCTTCAATAATATCCGTTGTTTCCAGCATTTTCATGCGCTTATGTTCAAATACATGTGGATTAAAATAAACAATGGCTTCGGTAGCTTTTTTCATCGTATTTTTAAATTGGGGCAAAAAATCTTTACTTAAACTACTAAATGTATGAAGCTCAAAAATAGCCAATACCTTATAGTTTGAAAATTGTTGAGCCACAGCATCTACCGTAGCTTTTAGCTTGCTTGGCGAGTGTGCAAAATCTCTAAAAATAATTAAATCTTTAGTATCTAATACTTTTTCAAGCCTTTTGGCTGTACCTGTAAACGATTGCATGGCGGTATAAAAATCGTGGTGCGATATGCCAATATTTTCACACAATAATTTTGCCCCTTCCATATTTTGCAGGTTATGTTCGCCAAATATTTCTAATACATATTCTTTATTTTCATTAGAAATTACAATGGCATTATTTTCTAATTTATACTTTGGTGTATTATATGCAATACTTTCTAATGTTGCATTTTTAGCTATTTTTTGAAGTTCAATATCTTGCTCAAAATACACCAATTTACCATTGGGCAATATACTTTGGGCAAATAGTGCAAATTGCTGAACATAGCCCTCAAAGGTTGGAAATACATTGATATGGTCCCAAGCTATGCCAGTAATTTGGGCAAAATGGGGGTGGTATTTTAAGAATTTTGGCACTGGGTCAAGCGTTGATGTTAGGTATTCATCGCCCTCTATTACCATTATTGGAGCATTGCTAAAACGCACCATGGTATCAAAGCCTTCTAATTGCGAGCCTACCAAATAATCAAAATCTTTGCCCAAAGTTTTTAAAACGTGCATTATCATGGCTGTGGTGGTGGTTTTACCATGGCTACCGCCAATTACAATGCGTATTTTATCTTTTGCATGTTCGTAAACATACTCTGGAAAGCTATATATTTTAATGCCCAATGCTTTTGCTTTATTCAGTTCTGGATTATCTGCTCGGGCATGCATTCCCAAAATAATAAAATCTAAATTGGTGGTAATTTTTTCTTCAAACCAACCAAACTCAATAGGTAATATACCTTTGGCTTTTAATCGGCTTAGGGCAGGCTCAAATATTTCGTCATCGCTACCTGTAATAGTATGTCCTAAATTATGCAAAGCCAATGCAATATTGTGCATTACAGCACCACCGCAAGCTATTATGTGTATGTTCATTAATGTACTTTTTTATAGTTTTCAAAAGTAATTAAATATTAGAATAAATTAACTTGTCGCAAACTTGTTGCCAATAGTCGAAAATTATATTTTTAAGCTATAATTAAACTTGCTTTGCAGTACATAAAAATAAAATAATGGCTGAAAATTTGTTGGAAGTAAACAATGTTTCCAAATTTTATACTGAAAAAGTAGCATTAAAAAATGTGAGCTTAAATGTGCCAAAAGGTAGCATTTACGGCTTGCTGGGTCCTAATGGTGCGGGTAAAACTTCGCTTATTCGTATTATAAACCAAATAACAGAAGCAGATGAAGGAAATATTAAAATAAATGGCGAAATTTTAAATCAAACCCATATAAAAAATATTGGTTATTTGCCTGAAGAACGTGGGCTATACAAAAAAATTAAGGTAATAAAACAACTTGAATATTTTGCTAAATTAAGAGGATTGAGCAGTGCAGAAGCATACACCAAAGCTGTGGAATGGCTAAAAACAATGGAACTTTACGATGTTAGAAATAAAAAAGTAGAGGAATTGAGCAAGGGTATGCAGCAGAAAGTTCAATTTATAGTATCTGTAATACATGCGCCTGAGTTGTTAATTTTAGATGAGCCTTTTAGCGGTTTCGACCCTGTAAATGCAGAACTTTTAACCCACCAAATATTGAAACTAAAAGCCCAAGGCACTACGATACTTTATAGTACCCACCGTATGGAAAGTGTAGAAAAACTTTGCGATTCGTTGGCTTTAATTCATAAAGCAGAAAAAATATTAGATGGCAATGTTGCCCAAATTAGAAAACAATTTAGCAATGGCAATTATGAAATATTAACAGCTAATAACTACACCCCAACTTTAGAAAATATTAAAATAATAACATCTGAAACAAACGAAATGCAACATATAAAATACAAAATTGCCATTGAGAATTTAAGTAACAATACATTGCTCAAAGATGTTCTACAGCAAACAGAACTTTTGGCTTTTAATGAAATAATACCCAGTATTAATGATATTTTTATTCAATTGGTAACTCAAAAATAATAGCAAAAAAATGAAAAATATTTTATTAATTTTTAAACAAGAGTATTTAACAAGAGTATCTAAAAAATCATTTATTGTAATGACACTTTTAGGTCCTTTGCTTATTGCTTTGTTTTATGGTTCAATAGGCGCTGTGGCTTATTTTGGCATGAAAAAAGACAGCAAAACCATTATTGCTATAAACGATAAACACAATGTTTTTAACCAACATATAGATAGTAGCAAAAAATATACTTTTGAATTTGTAAACAATGTAGCCGAAGCAAAACAAAAAATAGAAAACGAAACGATAGATGCTTTGCTATTAATAGAAAACGCTAAAGGAGACAGCATTCATTTAATTACCAAAAATGCTTTATCAATTACCGAAAAATCTGATTTGAATGAGATACTTTCAAAGCAATTATTCAATGATAACTTAAAACAAAATGGCTTAACATCAAGCAAAATAGATAGCCTAAAGGTAGAAGTAAATTTTGTTTCAAATTCTTTAAATGGTAAAAGCAGTGCTACCGAAATGCCCTCTGCCATTGGTTATATAGGAGCATTTATTATCTATATTTTTATATTTATGTATGGGGTTATGATAATGCGTGGGGTTACCGAAGAAAAAAATAGCCGAATAGTAGAGATTATTGTTTCGGCTGTAAAGCCTTTTGAGCTAATGATGGGCAAAATATTGGGTGTGGCTTTGGTAGGACTTACACAGTTTGTAGCTTGGATAGTGCTTACAGGTATTTTAACCTCCGTATTGGCTATATCTTTTGGCTTGCAGCATACCGATACGCAGGCTTTAGTCCAAGTGCAAAATACTGGCAAAAGTGCAGAAATATTAAAAATGGTAAGTGAATTATTTTTTCAATTGCAGGGCTTAAATTTGGGTAAAATAATATTTGGTTTTATGGTGTTTTTCTTTGGTGGTTTTTTATTGTATAGCTCTTTGTTTGCAGCTATTGGCAGTGCTGTAGATAGCGATACAGAAACCCAACAATTTATGTTTCCTGTAAGTATGCCGCTTATTTTTGGTTTAATTATAGCCCAAATGACCGTAATAAACGACCCCAATGGCACTTTAGCCACTATTTGCAGTATGGTGCCTTTTACCTCGCCCGTGGTTATGATGGTGCGCTTGCCTTTTGATGTATCGTGGGGCGAGCTGTTTTTATCGGCATTTATATTGTTTGCTACCTTTATATTTACAGTATGGCTTGCCGCTAAAATATACCGTATTGGCATATTAAGCTATGGGCAAAAAGCAAGCTATAAGCAAATGTGGAAATGGTTGAGAATGAAAAATTAATAATTAATAATTAATAATTAAGAATGAATAATTAATAATTTTTGCCCATGTTGGTGTTATTACCAATATGCCACCGAATTTCAAGCTGCATTTTTTTAAATTGGTATAATAATGAGTTACTAACTTTTGTTGGTGAAAACACCAACAACGGAAACAATTAGCGAAGGAGCGGAACATATCTATTAACTAAAGGAACATATCTGCTAACCAACGGAAACTAATAGCGAAGCAGCAAAAAGTACTAACTAACTGGCGGAAAATAATAGCGAAGCAACAGAAAGCTTCAACTATCTGACGGAATGTCTGTTTTTGCCCTTAAATGGGTATTTTTATGAAGTGGAAAGCCGCCTTAATGATGATACCCTGTATTTTTGATAATGGTAAAAGCCCTAAAAAGCTGCTCGGCAAGTATTATGCGCACCATTTGATGATTGAAAGTAAGGGCAGATAAGGCTATGGATTCGCCTTTGGTTTTCAATTCTTTTTGCAAACCATATGAGCCACCAATTATAAATGTAAGCTTTGAGTTTTCTATTGTTTTTTTGTTTAAATAATCGGCAAAGGTGGGAGAGTTAAAGGTTTTGCCTATTTCATCTAAAAAAATAAGGCTGCTTTTTAAAGGAATATGTTGCGCTATTAACTCGGCTTCGGCATCTTTCAGTTTTTCTATGGGCAGTTTGTTGCTATTTTTAACATCGGCAAGTTCTATTAACTCAAACTTACAATGTTTACTTAATAGGGTAGCATATTTTTCTAATGCCTGTTTTACATAGCTTTCGTTGGTTTTGCCAATACAAATTACAAAAACATGAAGCATAAAGCCCTATAGTTTATTCCCAAAAATTAATTACCTAAAATAGACAACAACTCGTCTAATTTTGGGGTTAAAATAATTTCTGTTCTTCTGTTTTTAGCTCTTGCTTCGGGTGTGTTTGCAGCATCTATTGGAAAATATTCGCCTCTGCCTGCGCTTGTTATGCGTGTAGCTAATACTGCCCCTTTGGTGGTTAATATGCGTGTAATAGAGGTGGCTCGCAGCACGCTTAAATCCAAATTATCTTTAATGGTAGGGCTGCCTTTCATGGGTACATTGTCGGTATGCCCTTCTACCAATATGCTTACATCATTGTTTTGGTTCAAGGCTTTAGCAAGTTCTAACAATGCGCTTTCGCCTTTAGGGTCCACCGTGGTGCTGCCCGATTTGAACAATAATTTTTCGTCCATACTTACATATACTTTGCCATTGCGGGTTTCTACGGTTAAGCCTTGGTTGGCAAAACCTAAAAGGGCTTTAGATATTTTATCTTTCAATGCTCTTACAGCACTGTCTTTGGCTCTTAATATGCTTTCTAACTCGGCTACTCGTGCCTCACGTTTTTTAAGATTGGCTTCTGTTTGGGCTAAGTTGGCAGCTAAATCTCTGTTGTTGTTTTGCGACATCATGAGTTTTGCTTCTTTTTCATTCAGCTCAAGTTCTTTGGCTTTAAGGTCTTCTGTTTTTTTATTCAAATCGGTACTCAATTTCTCGTTTTCATAACGGTTGTTATTGATAATTTTTTGAGAAGTTTCTTCGCTTTGTTTGTATAATTTTTGGGTTCTTTCTAACGATGTATAACATTCTAAAGAATCGTCTTGAAGTTTTTTTACAGCCAATTTTAGTTTGCCATTTTCGGCTGTAAGCCCATTTAAGCCTACCATAGAGGTAAGCAAACTATCGTTGCAATTTCTTTTTAATTTTTGGCAATCGTCATATTTTACTTGTAACTCATCAAGTTTACGTTGAGGTACACAAGCGGTTAATAAAATGGATATTCCAAGTATGGCTAAGGCTATTTTTTGCATAAGTACAAAAGTATAGCCAAAAATTATGCCTTTATGCTATGGTTTGTAAACAGTAGGGGATGAAGTGTATAATTTAATTGGCGTTTTTTTTATCTATGTCTGCCAATGTAAAATACTCTTGAAATATTAAAACCAAAGTGCAATTGGTTTTTTAGCCAACTATCTTCTGTTTCGGCTATAAATCCTTTTTCGTTCATACCCAAGCTATTGGTTAGGTGCAATTGAAAAACGTGTCCGCCTGTTTCAATATCTACACCTATTGATGCCGAATTTTTAAATCTATCGGCTATTTGATTAGGCAATACATAAAAATATTCGCCTGTAATGGCAAGTTTTCTTGTTAGCTTATACCTTCCTGTAGCACCTATGCTTATAATGGTGTTTTTGTATTTTGCAGAATCTATAAAATTGCGGTGTACAATGGTAGGCATAAGTTGCAGTGAAAGTTTTTCGTTAAATTTTTTGGCAATCAATAATTGGTGGGTATAAAATAGTTTATTTTCAAAAGCAAGGTTGGCATATTGTGCTTGTTTTTGTGTTTGGTATGCAATATTGGCAACATATACAATGCTTAGGGCATTTAGTTTTTTATTGGTAGCTTGGCGCATTAGTTTCCATTTTATTGTGCCGTCATACACTTTGTTTACCGAGCTTCTGCCCACTTCAATATTTACCAAATCGGATAAGCCAAAGGTAAAACTCATACGTTGGTAAGCTTGGTCCATACCATAAAGCGTGTATAAGCCGCCATCTAAAGTGCCAAAACGGTGGCTAATTCTATAGTCCATATTGGCTTTGCCCAGCATTTCTATACTTTGCGAGTTTATAACTCTTGTACCTTTAAAAGTATTGCTTACAAAATCTGTTTCTTCATCTAATAGTCCGTCTAATAAATTGCTTGTATCTGCTACCAAACCTGGCGTATTAGATATAACCATTGGTACTTTGGCGGTATCGGTTTGCGCATATATGTTAAAAAAGGTTAACAATAAACCTGTTGCAAATAGTTGTTTAAGCATTGTTTATTTTTTTGTATAATCCATTATTATATCTACGCTCAATGTTTCGGCAATGCTTTTTTCAGCAGTAGCAGGTATTTTAAAATTATAATCTTTAGGCTTAATGTCTATTTTAGCTGTAGCAGTTAGTTTGCCTCCTTTTACAACAAAAGTAGCAGTGGTTTTTATATCTTTTGTAACATCTTTAATGGTTAATTTACCTGTAACTTCAGCTGTATAAGTGCCATCTTTTGTAAAATCTATTTTTTTAACATCTGTAATTTTTCCTTTAAAACTTGCTTTAGGAAATTTTGTACTTTCTGCATAGCTTTCGTTAAAATGGTCTTCCATTACTTGGTTAGGAAAATCAAAGCCTTTCATTAACAAAGAAAAAGCCATATCGCCTGTTGTGGCATCTAATGCGCTCACTACTTTGCGGTTTTCTGCCTTTATATCTTCTACAGGTGTTTTAGATAAAAACTTGATAGTGCCTGTTTTGGTTTGGTATTTTTGCGCATTGATAGTTAATAGCAAGGCAAAAGCGGTTAGGGTTAAAATTATTTTTTTACTCACTAATTTAATTTTTAATTTGTGTTCGTGATACTTCGTGTTCATATTTTTTTAATTTGTTTTATTTATTGTTTTCTTGAATAAGTCTGCATTTGTTTAATTCTACATCAATAAGTTTGCCAATACAATATCCTTTAATGTTTACAATGTCTTTTTGTTTTAATTTTTGAATTAAATCATTTTGAGTTGTATCCATCTCGCAACTGATATTGCCAGAACTATCAGCACTATTTATAAAAATTGAATAACGGTTGTTGTTTTTTTCTATTGCACTAATTTCACCTTTCATATCTATAACTTTATTAAGATAAAGTTTATTCGCACTATCTTCATATTCGTTAAAAATCTTAAATAAATTTGGACCAGTAATAACTACAACATTTTTTTCTTTTGTTGGGTCGTTTTCTTTTGCCATTTGTTGATACACAAAATAGGCTATTGTACCGCCAACAGCTATTAGTAGTACTATTATTTTTATTTTTTTCATAAATTATATTGTTGAATTGTTTTTTTTCTTTGCTTTTGTCATTCTGAACTTTTTTATTTTGAAAAAAGATTATTCCGCTACGCTCCATGAAATTGTTCAGAATCTGAATTATTTTAAAATTTGCCAATTTTCTCCTTTTGCCTCACCCCTAAATCCCCTCTCCACAGGAGAGGAGACTTTTGGGCTTCGATATTAGTTTGTGTATTTTTCAAATTTGCTAACTTTATTATTCATTCTTAATTAATAATTATTAATTATCCAAAGCCCCTCTATTTATCCAAGCTTGAATTTTGTTTATATCGCAAGCAATTAATTTACTGCCACCTTTTGGCATTTTACTAAAACCACTTTTATGGTTTATAGCACCAATAAGTTTACCATTGCTTACACTTGTCATTGTTTCTGTATGGGTTTCATAAGCAAATCCTGCAGCCATAAATGAGGTAGAATGGCATCCAATTTTAGCACAATTTGCCATTAATATAGGTTTTACTTCCGTACTGAATTTTACTGATGTTGTATCGCAGTTGCCAGCATTTGGGTATAGTTCTTCGGCATTATTGGTTTCGCAACTGCTGTAAGTAAATAGAATAGCTACCAATATTATCAGTAAGCTGTACGTTGTTGTCTTCATTTCAATTTTATTTTTAAAACTTCTATTTTACAAATATACGATAAGAATTTAATTTTGGATGTTGTAGCAAAAAATGGATTGTTTTACACATTAAAATCAAACCAAGAATTATCATTTTATGTTAGTATTAAAATCAAAAATCTAAAATTAAAAAATCAAAAATTCTCCCTACCATTCTTCTTTGGTATGCTGTATTTTATCCCAAAGGGTGTCTTTTAGTTTTTGAAGATTGAAATTACTAACGCCTGAAATAAACAAAGGGTTTAAAGATTTCAAATCTTTTTTCATCAGTTTTAACAATTCATCGTCCAACATATCGCATTTAGTAATGGCTAAAAGTCTTTCTTTTTTTATCAATTCTGGGTTAAATTGCTTTAGTTCATTCAATAAAATTTTATATTCTTTTTTAATATCTGGGCTATCCGCAGGAATTAAGAAAAGTAGCAAAGCATTACGTTCTATATGTTTTAAAAAACGAACGCCCAAGCCTTTGCCCTCGTGCGCTCCCTCTATAATACCTGGAATATCGGCAACTATAAACGAGCGATAATCTCGGTATTGTACAATGCCCAAATTAGGCACAAGCGTGGTAAACGGATAATTGGCAATTTCGGGCTTTGCTGCCGAAATAGAAGCCAAAAGCGTAGATTTTCCTGCATTGGGAAAACCTACCAAACCCACATCTGCCAATACTTTAAGTTCTAAAATACACCATGCTTCATTGCCGTTTTCGCCTGGTTGAGAATATGTAGGTGCTTGGTTTACCGAGTTTTTAAAATTTACATTGCCTAAACCACCTCTGCCACCTTTCATTAGCACTTTTTCTTCGCCATCTTTGGTTATTTCAAAATATATTTCGCCTGTTTCAGCATTTTTGGCTACAGTACCCAATGGCACTTCTATTATTTCATTTTTACCACTTGCGCCTGTGCATTGGGCAGCATCGCCAGGGTTGCCATCTGTGCCGTGTACATGTTTGCGGTATTTTAGGTGTAAAAGAGTCCATAATTGGGCATTGCCTCTTATACGAATATCGCCACCTTTTCCGCCATCTCCACCATCGGGTCCACCATTGGGCAAGCCCTTGGCACGGTAAAAATGACCACTGCCTTTTCCACCTTTGCCACTGCGGCAAAATATTTTTACGTAATCTATAAAGTTTGATTCAGGCACTGGGTTATTTTTGATTTAGGGATTTTTGAATTTTGATTTTAGTTAATTAACAATCCAATAAAAAATGCAAAATAACTATTTGAAAAATTCCGTTCGTTTTTAAATAAAGAATTAATTTTTCTATAAGAAATTCCAAATGTTCCAATGGTTGTTTGAGGAGATAGATATAGCCCCACATCAAAAAAATTCGCATTTTTAAGATTGTATAAATTTTTATCGGTATAGTATTGTCCTAATTTCAATGTCAATCCTAAAGGGAATTCTTCAGATTTTAAACGAGTGCTTAAATATATTGGAAATGCTAACGAAGTATTATTGTTGATTTTTAAACCTTCGACACCTATTCCACCTCCAATTGAGGCTATTTTTCCAGATAAATAAACTGTTTGAGATATGCCAACAAAACTCGATATAGAGGAATCGATTTGATTATTGGGTAATGATTTTTGCAGTCCAAAGGTTTTTAAACTGAAACCAAAAGTTACCATTGAATTTATTTTTACATTATTTTTATTTAGTGAGTCTAAATTTTGACCATTCAAATTTAAGATATAGAAGAATAATAGAAGAGTAGTTAAATATTTTAACATTTTTTAATTATTTTGAACTAAAATATTTGATATTATACCAGCCAATCTCTCAAAAATTTCATCAACTGTGCCAATGCCATTTATTGAGTGGTATTTACCTTGTTGATTGTAAAATTGAGCAGCTACGGCTGTTTGCTCATTGTACACATTTATTCTGTTTCTAATAATGCTTTCATCGGTATCATCGGCTCTGCCACTGTCTTTGCCTCTTAAAAGCAAGCGTTTTACCAATTCGTTTTCATTTACTTGCAAAGCCAACATTAAGGCAATACTTGTGTTTTTGGTATTTAAAAAAGCATCTAAAGCCTCTGCTTGTGCTGTGGTACGTGGAAAACCATCAAAAATAAAACCTTTTGCATCAGCATATTTTTCCACTTCGCTTTTTAGCATATTAATAGTTACTTCATCGGGCACTAAATTGCCTTTGTCTATGAAGGATTTTGCTAAAATTCCCAATGCTGTTTCATTTTTAATATTGTACCTAAATACATCGCCTGTAGAAAGATGTACCAAGCCAAATTTTTCTACCAATTTTATAGATTGAGTGCCTTTGCCTGCCCCTGGAGGACCAAATAATACGATATTTAACATATTTTCTTTCAATTTTTTATAGTTGAATACTTTGCAAAAATAGGTTAATTTAACTTTAATTTTATTGTATCAAATAGAAACGCTTATTTTTGCCTTAAAATTATCCTCTTTTTAAAGTGAAAAAAATATTAATTGTAGTAGGCACTCGCCCAAATTTTATAAAAGTAACCCGATTTAAAAAAGTAGTAGCTCAGTTTCCAAATTTAGATATTAAATTTGTACATACTGGGCAGCATTTTGATGAAAAAATGAGCAAGGTGTTTTTCGACCAGTTTAACTTACGACCAGATTTTATGTTGAACATAGGGCAAAGCACACCCAATACCCAAATGGCTGCTGTAATGGTTGGTTTGGAGGCTGTTTGCCAAGAGTATAAACCCGATTTGTTAATGGTAGTGGGCGATGTGAATAGCACTTTTGCAGCAGCTTTAACAGGCAATAAAATGGGTATAAAAGTAGCTCATTTGGAAAGTGGTTTAAGAAGCTATGACAGAACAATGCCAGAGGAAATAAACCGCCTATTGACTGATGAAATTTCTGATTTATATTTTGTAACCGAGCAAAGCGGTATAGATAGTTTGCAAAAAGAAGGTAGAAATGCTGATAATATTCATTTTGTAGGTAATACCATGATAGATAGTTTGGTAGAATTTGCCCCACAAGTAGCAGAAAATAAAATTTTAGAAGAATACCAACTTGAGTCACAAAACTATGTGCTAATGACCATGCACCGCCCAAGCAATGTAGATGAAAAAGAAGGCTTGCTTACGCTTATAGAGATAATAAAATCTATCACTAAAAATTTGAAATTGGTGTTTCCAATACACCCACGCACAATAGCCAAACTTAAACAATTTGCACTTTGGCAAGAAATTGAAAATTTGCAAAACCTTATTTTTAGCGAGCCAATGGATTATTTTTCATTTCAGCATTTAACTGCCAATTGCAAATTTGTAGTTACAGATAGCGGAGGCATACAAGAAGAAACTACTTTTTTGCAAATACCCTGTTTAACCTTGCGCAACAATACCGAGCGACCAAGCACAGTAAGTATAGGCAGCAATGTATTAGTGCCTTATAATATTGCCGATGTAAACAAATACATAGCTCAAATAATGAATGGCGCATTTAAAAAAGGAGAAATACCACCCCTTTGGGACGGCAAAAGCACAGAGCGTATTTTAACTGTATTGGATAGCATATTGTAAAATTATAAATAATCGTTTACTTTTGTAATGTTATGAAAAAAACAATTCTTATATTACTAAATTTAATTTTACTTTCTAAGTGTTTTGCTCAAAAGGAAGCAGACAATTGGTTTTTTGGGGATTATGCAGCCATAAATTTTAGTACAGGAACACCTCAAGTTGTTAATGGAAGTAAATTAGCAACAGATGAAGGATGTACAAGTATTTCTGATTCAGCTGGTAATTTGTTATTCTACACAGATGGAAGTATAGTATGGAATAATAATCATGATGAAATGGCAAATGGAACTGGTTTAAAGGGTAATTTATCTTCCACTCAATCAGCAATAGTTGTAAAAAAACCAAATAGTAACAGTCTTTATTACCTTTTTACACTTGATGATTATGTAGGTACAGATGGATTTCAATACAGTATTGTAGATATGGCAAAACAGGGCGGATTAGGAGAAGTTATTACAAAAAATGTATATTTAACCAATGGATTAACGGAAAAGATTTCAGTTGCTCGGTCTTGTGATAATAATAGTTATTGGATAGTTGTTCATGAATACAATTCAAATAAATTTTTAAGTTATAAATTTGATAAAAATGGATTAAATTCTACACCTGTAACTACTAATATTGGAAGTAATCATAACCATGGACATCCAACAAAATCTGATTGTTCGGGGTTTATGAAAATTTCTCCGAATAGTAGAATGTTAGCGGCAGCAATTGGCTATACAAAGAAAGTAGAATTGTTTGATTTTGATAATTCTACAGGAAAATTAAGTAATTTTATTTTAATTGATAATTTAAGCAATCCTTATGGGTTGGAATTTTCTCCTAATAGTCAATTATTGTATGTTTCAGAATTATACGGGAATAATGTCGAACAATTTTCGCTAAAAAGCAAGAATGCAACTACTATTAAATCAACAAAAACTAATATTGGTAGTTTAGCTGGAACTTATGGAGGAGCAATTCAAATTGCTAATAATGGTAAAATGTATTGTGGTTCAAGGGTTAGCCAATATTTATCATGTGTAGATTTTCCAAACAATTTAGGAAGTTCTTGTAATTTTTCTCAATATAATGTTAATTTAGGTTCAGGTAGATGTCGTTTTGGTTTTCCTAATATCTTACCCAATTATTTTTCTACAAAATCTACAAACAATAAATTGATAATTAAAGAAGGATGTAAAAATAGTGCTACTACTTTTGGTTTTTCAGATTCTTCAATTGTATCAAGTGCAACTTGGTATTTTGGCGATAATTTGAACTCGAAGAGCAATAAGTTTACTACATCATTTATTTATAAAGATACAGGAACTTTTAACATAAAATTAGTTTATAATCACAGTGTTTGTGCAAAAGATTCAATTACTTACAAAATAACTATAAAGGAGGCTACCAAACCCAATATTGGAAATAATTTGAGTTTGTGTATGCTTGCAGGTACGCAATTAACGAGCAATATAACAGCCAATAAATACCAATGGAACAATAGCAATACAGATACGTTTAAAACCTATACACCTAAACGCTTTGGGCAACATATTTTAAAAACATTCAATACTTGTGGCGCTTTAGCAGATACCATCATTATTGATTCTTTGGGCAATAATTTACCATTTTCTTTAGGGAAAGATACCACTATTTGCAATCAATTTACATACCAATTAAAAGCACCTACCAATTATAGTAAATATATATGGAATACTGGCGATACAACAACTTCCATTTTTATTCAAACACAAGGAAAATATTGGGTAACTACTACCAATAAATGTGGTTCAAATTCTGATACAATTACTATTGTTAATGCAAAATCCATTACTATAAATTTAGGAAAAGATACCACAATATGTATAGGCAATAGTCTTAATTTAAAAGGACCGCCCAATTGCAAACAATACAATTGGAGCAATACTGCTACAACTCAAAATACCACTGTTGCTAATTTTGGCAAACATTTTTTAAGTATTTTAGATAGCAACAATTGTCCAGCTTCGGATACTATTGAGGTTTCAGATAAAAAGCAAGATTTAGTTTTTAATTTAGGAGCAGATACCACTTATTGTGCTAATTTTGCTAAAAAATTAAGTGTTTATAATTATGCTCAAATAAGTTGGAGTACTGGTGAAACAACGCCTACTATTACTGTAACACAAGCAGGTAATTATATGGTGTCTATATTTAATGGTTGCTTTTGGGAAAATGATACCATTGCTATTCAACAAGTTGTGCCAAGTTTGCTTAATCTTGGACCCGATACAACCATCTGTTTTGCACGCCCATTTGCATTGTCTGCCAATGGTAATTTTACACAATATAGTTGGAATACTGGGCAGAAAACGGCTGATATTGCAATTACAAAACCAGGGAAATATTGGTGTAAAATAATAGATAATAATTTATGCGAAACTACAGATACCATTGAATTTAAAAATAGCAGTGGCAATGTTGAGTATTTTATACCAAATGCCTTTAGCCCCAATGATGATGATGTAAATGAAACTTTTCCTTTTTTAAAACAAGAACCCAATACAGCTATCAAAATTTTTAACCGTTGGGGCGAGTTGGTATTTCAAAGCAATGATGGTTTTTCGTGGAATGGAAAATTTAAAAATGAATTTGCCAGTCAAGATGTTTACTTATATATTGTTGAGTACAAAAATTGTAATAGAACAAAGCAAACTTTGAGTGGAACGTTTACTTTGTTGAAGTAATGTTTGGAAATTTAAAAGTCGGTCATTCCGTATCCCGCACGTGCGGGAGGCTCTGCAAAATTATACGGAATCTGAAATTACACCTATTTTTGACCAAATAATTTAGTAAATGAAAAAAGGCTATGTATATATTTTAAGTAACAAAAATAGAACAACATTTTATATTGGCGTTACTAATAATTTAATAAACAGAATCAACCAACATATAAATGAAGATGGTTCAATTTTTACAACAAAATATAAATGTTTTTATTTAGTATATTTTGAAGAATTTATAGATATTAATGATGCAATTAAAAGAGAAACAGCATTAAAAAACTGGAAAAGACAATGGAAAATTGATTTGATTAAATCTGTTAATAAAGAGATGAAAGATTTATTTGATGAACTTATTTAAGATAATTTAACTTGATTTCGGGACAAGAAAAAAAGTAGTCATTCTGAAAATTTTGGCTTCGCAAAATTATTCAGAATCTGAAGTAAGTAGAGATTCTGAATCTTTTTTCAGAGCATCCCGCAGGTGCGGGACAGAATGACCCTACTCCTAATGTCATTCCGCAAATTTTAGCTTCGCAAAATTATACGGAATTTAAAATAAGTAAAGATTCTGAATAAATGAGTACATTTTTATTTCTCTTCGTTCAATGAGTAAAGTTCAGAATGACGGCTACGGTAAAACTTTAGGTTTATTTATCCTTTTGCAAATATTCTTATAAAAACGTATTTTCGCACACTAAACAAAAAATGTTTACATTAAACAATAAATCAATTCTAATAACAGGAGGTACTGGCTCGTTGGGGCAGCATTTAACTAAAAATATATTAGAAAAATATCCCGATATTAAACGATTGGTAATATACTCGCGCGATGAGCAAAAGCAATTTCAAATGGCGCAAGATTTTTCAGATACCCAATATCCAGCTATGCGCTATTTTATTGGCGATGTGAGAGATTTTGACCGTTTAAAAAAAGCCATGAAAGGGGTAGATTATGTAATTCATGCCGCAGCCATGAAACATGTGCCTATTGCAGAATACAACCCTATGGAATGTGTAAAAACCAATGTTTTAGGTGCTGAAAATGTGGTAAACGCTTGCCTTGAAACAGATGTGGAACGTGTAGTTGCACTTTCTACAGATAAAGCTTGTGCGCCTATTAATTTATATGGTGCAACTAAGTTATGTTCCGATAAATTATTTGTTGCTGCCAATAATATTAGAGGCACTAAAAATATTAAATTTTCTGTGGTAAGATATGGCAATGTAATGGGTTCTAACGGCTCTGTTATTCCATTTTTTAAAGCAAAAAAGAAAGACGGTATTTTGCCAATTACCGACCCAAATATGACCCGTTTTAATATTTCTTTGCAAGAAGGCGTAGATATGGTTTTACATGCTTTAGAAACCGCTTGGGGAGGCGAAATATTTGTGCCAAAAATTCCTTCTTATAAAATTACTGAAGTAGCCAAAGCTATTGGTCCAGAATGTGAACATAAAATAGTGGGTATTCGCCCAGGCGAAAAAGTGCATGAAGAAATGATAACTTCATCAGATTCTTTTTCTACCTACGATTTAGGAAAATACTACGCTATTTTGCCCCAAGTTACCAGTTTTAGTTTGAACAATTTTATAGTTGAAACAAAAGCCCACAAAGTGCCCGAAGGTTTTAGTTATTCATCGGGTAGCAATACAGAATGGGTAAATGCCGAGCAATTGATAGAATTAATGAAAATTCACAATTTATAATTTGATACAAAAACCAATACCATACGGCAAACAAACCATAACGCAAGCAGATATAGACGCTGTGGTGGCGGTATTACAATCGGATTATTTAACCCAAGGACCTAAAATTGCTGAATTTGAAAAAGCTTTTGCAGAATATATTGGTTGTCAATATGCCGTAGCAGTAGCGAATGGCACAGCAGCATTGCATTTATGTACATTGGCATTAGATGTAAAAAAAGGCGATAAAGTAATTACTACACCTATTACATTTGCTGCAAGTGCAAATTGTGTAAGGTATTGCGATGGCGAAGTATTGTTTGCAGATATTGATGAAAATAGTTTTTTAATTGATTTAGAAAAAGTAGAAACACTTTTACAATCAGATAAAAATATAAAAGGCATTATTCCTGTTGACTTTGCGGGTAATGCGGTAAACCTTGAAAAATTAAGACAAATAGCAAATAGTTATAATTGTTGGATAATAGAAGATGCTTGCCATGCGCCAGGAGGCTATTTTATAGATAGCAAGGGCAATCAACAAAATTGTGGAAATGGCAATTTTGCCGATTTGGCAATTTTTTCATTTCACCCAGTAAAACATATAGCCACAGGCGAAGGCGGTATGATAACTACAAATAATAAAGCATTGTATGAAAAATTATTAATGTTGCGCACCCATGGCATTACAAAAGATGCAGCTTTGATGAGCAAAAACGATGGCGGTTGGTATATGGAAATGCAAACTTTGGGCTATAACTATAGAATGCCCGATATGTTATGCGCATTGGGTATTACCCAGTTAGAAAGGGCAAATGAGGGTATGGCAAAAAGAAAAAGCATAGCCCAACATTACAATCGATTGCAAGGCGTAGGGGATATTAAAATTCCATTTATCAATAAAGGACACGCTTTACATTTATTTGTTATTCAAACAGAAAAAAGATTGGCATTGTACAATTTTTTAAAAGCCAATAATATTTATGCGCAAGTGCATTATATACCTGTGCATACTATGCCATATTATCAAAATTTAGGCTATAAATTGGGCAATTATCCGAATGCAGAAAAATATTATAGTCAATGTTTAAGCCTGCCAATTTACCCCGGTTTGAGCGGAGAAGAACAAGACTACGTAATTGAAAAAATAAAAGAATTTTATAACTAAATTGGTAACTCTTGAAACAGATAATTTGATTTTAAAGCCAATGCAAATTGAATTTGCAACAGAAAAATATTGCGCTTGGTTGAATGATATTGAAGTCAATAAATATCTTGAAATTTTTGAAGAACAAACAATAAAAAAACTAACAACTTATGTTGAAAATGCGGTTAAAAACAAAACATATTTTTGGGCAATTTGCTTAAAAAAAAGTAATAAACATATAGGGAACATAAAAATTGACCCAATTAATTTTTACCATCAATTTGGAGAGTATGGCATATTAATGGGCGATAAAGATGAATGGGGCAAGGGCTATGCAAAGGAAGCGAGTACAGCTGTACTTAATTTTTGTTTTCAAGTATTAAAATTAAGAAAAATATGTTTAGGTGTAGTAGTTGATAATATTTCTGCTTATGAGCTGTATAAAAAATTAGGCTTTGAACAAGAAGGGCTTTACAAACAACATGGAAAATATAACAATAAATTTTGCAATGTAGCCAGAATGGCTATATTTAGTAATCAATAAAAAAAATGGAAAATAATTTAAAAAGATGTAAAAAATGTTTGTTGCCAGAAACGCATGAAACAATTATGTTTGATGAGCATGGCATTTGTAATATTTGCAGACAAAATGAATTTAAGAACGAAAAGATAGATTGGGATGCAAGAAAAATTGAATTAACGAATTTAATTGAAGAGCATAGAGGAAAATATGATTATGATTGTATTATTCCATTTTCGGGAGGTAAAGATAGTACTTGGACTTTATACTATTTAATGAAAGAATATAAATTAAAACCTTTGGTAGTAAGATTCGACCATGGTTTTTTACGCCCTAATTTGAATGATAATACAACCAAAGTATTAAGAAAATTAGGCGTAGATTTTCATACTTTTACACCTAATTGGAAAGTAGTTCAAAAATTAATGCTTCAAAGCTTTTTAGAAAAAGGAGATTTCTGTTGGCATTGTCATACAGGTATTTTCTCTTACCCAATGTGGGTGGCTTTAAGGCATAAAGTGCCTTTGATATTTTGGGGCGAACCATCGGCAGAATACACATCATATTTTAGTTACGACCAACCTGAAGAGGTAGATGAAAAAAGGTTTAATAGATATGTTAATTTAGGTATTACATCTTTAGATATGGCTGTAAGAATTGGTGATAATATGGACGAAAGAGATTTTAAACCATATTCTTATCCGCCAATAAAAGAGTTAAGGGCATTGAATTATCGTTCTGTTTGTTTGGGTTCCTATATTTCATGGGATGTTAAAAAACAATCGGAAATAATAATGAATGAATTGGGTTGGCAAGGCGATAGAGTAGAAAATGTGCCACCTGAATATCAATATGAAAAAATTGAATGCTATATGCAAGGTGTACGAGATTTTATTAAGTACATAAAACGTGGTTATACTCGCCCTACACATTTAGCATCTATTGATGTTAGACATGGAAGATTAGAAAGAAAAGAAGGTTTAGAAATGTTAGAAAAATATGAGGGTAAAACACCGCCAAGTTTATCCATATTTTTAGATTTTATTGGTTTAACAGAAGAAGAATTTTACAAAGTAGCCGAAAGCCATACAATATCACCATGGAAATGGAACGCATTTGAAGCAGAATTGGGCGAACAATTACCCGATTACGACCAATGGAGCAAAGATGGAAAAATGGATAGAAACGAAGCTTTAGAGCAATTTAAACGTTGGGAGAAATCTAACTTAAATTTATGATTGCCATTGTAGATTACGGCATGGGCAATTTAAAATCTGTATTAAATGCCTTTTTATATTGTGGTGCAGATGCTGTAATTACAAATTCTGAAAAAGATATTAACCAAGCTACACATATTGTAATCCCTGGCGTGGGTGCATTTGAAAAATGTATCGATAATCTTAAAAAATTAGATGCTTTTAAAGCATTAGAAAATAATGTAATCTTAAATAAAAAACCAACACTTGGCATTTGTGTTGGTTTGCAAATTATGGCAACTTCGGGTTATGAAAATGGCGTTAACAAAGGGCTAAATTGGTTAGATAGCGAAGTAATTAAAATTGATTCTAAAACTGAAAAACTAAAGGTGCCTAATATTGGCTGGAATGAAACAAATATTGTTAAGAATAATCATCCAGTATTAAATGGAATAAAAAACATGCAAGATTTTTATTATGTGCATTCATACCATGTAAAATGTAATAATGAAACGGATATTGCAATGAACTATCAATATGGCGAACTTTCAATAACGGCTGCTGTGGCTTTTAAGAATATATTTGCTACGCAATTTCATCCTGAAAAAAGCCAAGACAATGGTTTGAAATTGATTGAAAATTTTATAAAATGGAATCCATAAAATGAGTAAAAAAAGGCTAATACCAAAATTGCTGCTGCATTCTAATGTTCAAAAGAATAAATTGAATTTGGTAATTACCAAGCTTTTTAAAGAGATAATTGAGGTTGGCAATCCTGTATCAATGGCTAAAATTTTTCAAGCGCAAGGTGCTGATGAATTGATATTTACCAATATTGATAATACAATAAATGACTTAAATATTTTAGCTCAAATTATAGAACAAGTAAGTGAAGAAATTTTTATGCCAATTACCGTTGGTGGAGGGGTAAAAACAATTTCAGATTTTAGATTATTGCTTAATTCTGGGGCAGATAAAATTTCTATAAATACAGAAGCCATAAATAATCCCTCACTTATTACCAATGCTTCAGAATTATTTGGTGCGCAATGTGTTGTTGTTAGTATAGATTATAAAAAAGATGAAGCACATAATTATTGGGTATATACCAATGGTGGTAAAACAAAAACGAATTACACACCTTTGGCTTGGGCTATAGAATGCGAAAAACTTGGTGCAGGCGAAATTTTATTAACAAGTATTGATAATGATGGTATGAGAGATGGGTTAAATAATGACATCAATAAATTAATTTCAGAAGCGGTAGAAATTCCTGTAATAGCCAGTGGTGGTTGCTCGTTGCCTTCTCATTTTATTGATGGATTTAAAAATAGTGATATAGAAGCTATAGCAGCGGGTACTTTTTTTGCATTGAAAGACCAAAGTTTTCAGCAAATTCGTTCGCATATAAAAAATGCAGGAATACCAATTAGAATTTATTCATGAGTAATTTAAATAAGTTAATACTTGGAACTGTCCAATTTGGTTTGGATTATGGTATTAGCAATGCCAATGGTAAACCAAGTAAAACAGAAGTTTTTGATATTTTAGAAACGGCAAAATTTGCAGGAATAGATACTTTAGACACTGCTTCAGCCTATGGCAATGCCATAGAATTAATTGGGGAGTATCATAAATTAAGTAATTTTAAATTTAAGATAATTTCTAAATTTAAAACCAATAATATAAATGATATAAAATCTGATTTGAGCAATGATTTAGAAAAATTTGGTATAGAGGCTTTTGAATGCATTATGCTTCATCATGCAAAAGATTTAGAAAATAATTTACTAAAACCAATTTTACAAAATTTAAAAGAAGATAAAATTACGCAAAAAATAGGAATTTCAATTTACAATAATTCGGATATTGAAACAGATAATTTGAAAATAATTGATGTTGTTCAATCGCCTTATAATTTGTTAGACAATATAAATTTAAGAAATGACTATTTTAAATTATTAAAACAAAATTCTATCGAAATTCATACACGCTCGGCATTTTTACAAGGTTTGTTTTTTTTAAATAAACAAGAAAATTTACCAATTAGATTGCTGCCATTAGAAAAATATTTAACTAAAATTAAAAATATTTTAACTGAAAATAGTTTAAGTGTTGAAAGTTTGGCTTTAAACTATTGTTTTGCAAATTCTAATATTTCAAAAGTTGTATTTGGGGTAAATTCTGTAAATGAATTGAATAGAAATATTGAAAATATTAATACGCCAATTTCTAAAAGTGTTATTGATGAAATAAATCATATTTTTGTAGTTGAAACAAATTTGTTAAACCCCTCAAATTGGCAATGAAAGTATTAGCAATTACCCAAGCAAGAATGAGCAGTTCCAGATTGCCTGAAAAAATTTTCAAAGAAATTAATGGTGAAAAAGTAATTGATATACATTTGAATAGAGTAAAAGGTGCAACAAAAATTAATCAATTAATACTTGCAACTTCCACCAATAAAGCAGACGACTTATTGGCTCAACATATTGAACAAAATCATTTAATTAACATTTTTAGAGGTAGTGAAACCAATGTTTTAGAACGTTTTTATATGGCTACAAAAAATTATCAGCCAGAATATATTGTTAGATTAACTTCAGATTGCCCATTAATAGACCCACAATTAATAGATGAGGTTATAGCATTTACAATAATTAATAAATTAGACTATTGCGCAAATACAATTATACCAATGTTTCCAGATGGGCAAGATGTGGAGGTTTTTACTTTCAAAGCATTAGAAAAAGCTTATAATGAGGCGATTTTAGACTCTGAAAAAGAACATGTAACACCCTATATTTGGAAAAATTCAACTTTCAAAAATGGAGAAAAGTTTTTATCTGATAATTTTTCAAATTCATTTGGAAATTATTCAAATGTGAGAATGACTTTAGATGAACAAAGTGATTTTGAATTGTTAAATGAAATAATAGCCCAATTGGGAACAAATAAAACTTGGAAAGAATATTCAGATTTTATTTTTGAAAATGATAAAATTTTTAATTTGAATAAACATATCAATAGAAACGAAGGACTTAAAAAATCATTACTAAATGACCAAAATAACTAATTTTAAAAATTCAGACGAATATAGAGCAAAAATACACGACTTAATTCCTGGTGGTGCGCATACTTACTCAAAGGGAGACGACCAATTTCCTTTGCTTTCCCCAGCTGCTATAGAAAGAGGCAAGGGGGCTTATGTTTGGGATATTGATGGCAATAAATATTTAGATTGCTCAATGGGGCTAACATCTGTTAGTCTTGGGCATGCTTACGATACCGTAAATGATAGGGTAAAAGCTGAAATAGATAAAGGTATAAATTTTCAACGACCAGCAGCTATTGAGAAAGAAATGGCTGAAAAATTTCTGTCGCTTGTTCCTCAACATGATATGATTAAGTTTGGTAAAAATGGGTCGTTGGTAATTACAGCAGCAGTAAAACTTGCAAGAGCAAAAACAGGACGAACAATGGTAGCTTTTCCTGCCGACCATCCTTTTTATTCTTATGACGATTGGTTTATTGGAAAAACAGCTTGTGATGCAGGTATTCCAATTGAAAATAAATCATTAAGTGTTACGTTTAAGGGTTGCGACATTGAATCTTTAAAAGCTATGTTTGAAAAATATCCAAATGAAATAGCTTGTGTTGTTAGTGAACCCGAACGTTTAACTTGTTATAATTGCAATTGTGAAAGTAAAAACAAACCTGAAAATTTTTTAAATGCCGCAATAGAATTATGTCATCAATATGGGGCATTGTTTATTCAAGATGAAATGATTACTGGGTTTAAAACACATTTTCCTGGTACGATAAGTAAATACAATACAAAGCCAGATATGGCTACTTGGGGCAAAGGCATTGCCAATGGTTATTCGTTTTGTGCACTTACAGGTACAAAAGAAGTAATGGAACTTGGTGGTATAAGAAATGAAGGAGCAGAAAAAGTTTTCTTAATTTCAACTACACACGGAGGCGAAACAAGTGCAATAGCAGCAGGATTAGCTACTATAGAAGAGTTTGAAACTAAAAATGTAATAAAACATAACCATGAAATTGGGGATATATTAATTGAAGAATGTAATTTGCTTATTAGCGAATTTAGTTTGAGTGATTATATCTCAATTTTACCTTGTAATTGGATGTTAGGATTTACTTTTAAAAACGGTAAATCAGAAATTTGCCAAGGAATGCGAACACTTGCAATGCAAGAAATGATAAGCAGAGGTGTTTTATTTCAAGGAGCTTTTATTCCTTGTTTTAGTCATCAAAAAAGTGATGTAAAGTTTTTTGTTGAGTGTTTTAAGGAGATGTTATTCATATATCAGAATGCTTTAGAAGTTGGCTTTGAAAAGTTATTAGTAGGCAAGCCTGCAAAACCTGTTTTTAGAAAATATCTTTAAATTTCTATGCGCAAATATCTTCCATTGCACCAAAAAGAGTTTAGTTATGGTTATTACACACTAACCCCTATTCGCGATGAAGATAAATATGCCATTATGCAATGGCGAAATGCACAAATTGAAGTACTACGACAAGCAGAACCTTTAACAGAAAGGATGCAAGAACATTATTTTGCAACTGTTGTGAATAATTTATTTGAGCAAGAAAAACCAACGCAATTATTGTTTAGTTTTTTAGAAAATAATCAACTGATTGGTTATGGTGGTTTGGTGCATATTAATTGGGAAAATAAAACAGCCGAAATTTCTTATTTAACACCATTAGAAAGAGCAAATAATGAAACTACTTTTATCCATGATTGGTTTAATTATTTAAAAATATTAAAAAGAATAGCTGATGTAGAATTGCATTTTAATAGCATTTTTACGTATGCTTACGATTTGCGACCACAACTTTATACTGCATTATTAAAAAGTGGATTTGCCGAAAAAGAAAGAATTAAAAATGCCACAATTATTGCAGAAAAAAAAGTAGATGTTTTAATCCACGAGTTTGTTTTTGAACCTTTAATCGTAAGGCAAGCGAACGAAAACGATTTGATGACTTATTTCTATTGGACAAATGATGATGAAGTAAGAGAAAATTCATTTAACCAACAAAAAATAACTTTAAAAGAACATACTAACTGGTTTAAAAATCAATTGAAAAATTCAAATAATCAATTTTACATTTTTTTTGATAAAACCGAACATCCTATTGGACAAGTGCGTATTCATAAAACCGAGAATGAAGTAATTATTGGTGTTTCGGTAGATAAAGAAAGTAGAGGAAAAAACTATGCAGCAAGGTTAATAGCCAAAGCAAGTTACTTATATTTGTTAGAAAACAATAACGATAGTATATTTGCTTACATTAAATTAACCAATACATCATCGCTCAATGCCTTTGTAAATGCAGGTTATAAGCAGTTGAAAGATGTAGAAATTGATGGAAATAAGAGTTTTAAATTAGTGTATAAACAATGAACAATTACTTTGGCATAGCACAAGCCCCTTTTATTATTGCTGAAATGAGCGGTAATCACAATCAAAGTTTAGAGCGTGCGCTAAAAATAGTGGAGGAAGTGGCTAAAACAGGTGCGCATGCTATAAAAATACAAACCTATACGCCAGATTCTATAACTATTAACCACAGAGGTGGACTGTTTGATATTACAGATAAAAAATCGTTATGGTATGGTAAAAATTTATATGAATTATACCAAGAGGCTTGTACACCTTATGAATGGCATGCGCCTATTTTTGAATATGCACAAAAATTAGGATTAATTTGTTTTTCAACTCCTTTTGATGAACATGCAGTAGATTTTTTAACTGAAATTGGCAATCCTATTTTTAAAATTGCCTCATTTGAAAACAACCATATTCCACTAATAAAAAAAGTAGCACAAACGGGCAAACCTGTTATTATTTCTGGAGGAATAGCCACTATTGAAACCATAGATTTGGCCATTGAAACATTAAAGCAAAATGGCAGTAAAGAGATAGCCTTGCTTAAATGTACTAGCACATACCCTGCTATTGAAACAGATAGTAATTTACTAACCATTCCTTTTTATAAACAGCGTTATAACACCACCATTGGGCTTAGCGACCATACCATGGGTACAGCCGTTTCAGTTGCCAGTGTGGCATTAGGTGCTACTGTAATAGAAAAACATTTTTGCTTAAGCAGGGCAGAAGGCGGTGTAGATAGTGCATTTAGCCTTGAACCACAAGAATTTACCCAATTGGTAAAAGATTGCAAAAGTGCTTGGCAAGCATTAGGTAAAATACAAACAGGCATAATGCCAAATGAAGAAAATAGCGTAAACTTTAAGCGGTCTATTTATGTGGTAAAAGATATAGCCGAGGGCGAAATTTTAACTAAAGAAAATATAAGGGTAATACGCCCAGGTGGCGGTATGCAGCCAATACATTATGAAAAAATATTAGGCACTAAAGCTGTAAAAGCGTATCAATTTGGAGAGCCTTTTGTATGAGAAAAGCTTTGCTTTTTGTGTATCTTATTCATGGTAAATTAGAAATTTCATTTCTTAAATCTTTGTTGTTGCGCTACAATAATTTTCCTGTAATTAATAGAAAAGAAATTATTGAGAAAAATATTAAAGATTTTTTTAGAATTTTGGCTTATCCAGTTTTGCTTTTAATACGTTCCAAAAAAGTATTGCCTACAGATTTGTTGTTTTACGAAATGAGCAATGCCGCTTATATTGACAACAGGAGAAAACTTTTTTTAAATAAATATACCCATATAAATATAGAAAATATTAAAGCTGTAAACAATATTAAATTTGCAGTATCGAGTTATTTATTCTTACTCAAAAAAATACCATTATTCCTTAAAAGTTGGTTGATAGCTGTTTTTGTTTCTTTTGTTACAATTTTTAGCAAAGGAAAAATTCCATTTTCTTTATTTTCAATTTTTAATTTGTATTGGCAAAACAAAGTAAATAAAAATCCTTTTTTTGTGTTTTGTATTTTTTCGGCAGATGTGTATGTGGCAAGTTTCTTAATTTCTGAATTTAAAACCATTCAAGTATCTACAAGTAATTCTATGGTTTTTCCCTACAATAGATATACCTATTTGCCCAATGTTCATTTAAAATTATGCTCTAAATACCAAGAAGAAGAAATAAAAATATTTGTACAAAAACAATGGCTACAATGTAAAACCATAGAACGATGGGGGCTTGAAGAAGTAGATATTTACACAGAAGCGTATTTAGCAAATAACCAAATTAATAAATTTAAAATTGGTTTTTATAGCAGTGGCGAGTGGGCAAGAATAGATGGCTTAGATAGAGAGTTTGAAATAGAAAATATTAAAAATAATAAACATATTGATAACCCTGCTGCACTGTTTGCCCAAGAAACTTTGAATTTTTTAATTCAATATTGTTCAGCTAAAAACATAAGTTTAGCCGTATATCTTCATCCTTTTGAGCGCGATTTATTGAATACATACAATATTGAACCACCCTTTTTAAGCCAAATAAAACAACATCCTCATATTTATTGTAGCACAACAGCCAATACAATTTCTAATGTATATGAAGCAGAGATAGGGGTTAGTCCTTTTTCTACCACAATATGGGATAGATTTAATTTTGATAAAATTGGCTTTATTGGCGAAGTAAAAGGGTATGAATTTTTAATAGGCAGACAGTATTTAGGTGCTTATAATCAATATGTTTTTACTTCTATAGAAGATTTAGAGGGAAAATTGAATAAGGTTGTCTAAAATTTAGGTAATTTTTTTAGTTGATAATTTAAATTCTACCCAAAATTGAAAATTGAATTTTGCTTGAGTAAACAGCTTTGACTGTGGCGTCATTCTGAACTTTTTTGCTTTGAAAAAAGATTCAGAATCTCTACTATTTTCAGATTCTGTATAATTTTGCGAAGCCTCCCGCAATTGCGGGATACAGAATGACAAGTTTGTTACTTATTTCCAACCCACAAATTTAATTACCTTTGCCTTTAATTAAATTGAACACTAACAAAGACATACACGAGGGCAGTTGGGCAAAATCTATTTTTAAAGTAGGTAAATGGTATATGTTTACAAGCCTAATCATTAAAGGTTTGGCGGTGTTTACAATGCCTGTTTTTACCCATTATTTATCGCCCACAGAAATGGGGGAATATGGCGCTTTAAATGCTATGAAAAGTATTTTGCCGCTTATTGTTTCTTTCGGTATTGATGGTGCTTTTATTCGTTTTTTTCAGTTGTATAAGCAAGATACCGAAAAACTGAAATCTATGTTTAGTACCAGTTATTGGTTTGTATTGATTGTAGGTATTTTAACCATGGGCGTTTCTTTTTTATGTTTTCAATACCAGTCAGATTATTCAAATTATACCATTGCTTTGCTTTGTTTTCCTTTAATATTATTGCAATTGGGTCAGTTGGGCATTGCTTTTTTCAATCAAAGTTTAGAATCACATAAAACCACATTGTTTCAAATACTTTCTACTGTTTTGGGTGTGGCTTTATCCATTGTTTTAGTATCTCAATTTAAAATGGGTGTTACAGGCAGGTTAATTGGCGATGCTTTAATAGGCTTGGTTTTAATGTTAATGGTTACTGTATATTTTTTACGTAATAAACACTTGAAATTTGTTTTCAATTGGCAATATTTAAAACAGGCTTTGTGGTTTTCTGTACCGCTTTTGCCCACAGGTGTAGCCGCATGGATAAATACCCAAAGCCCTATTTTATTAGTGCAACAGCAATATCCTAATCAAGATATTGTTGGGCTTTTTTCTATAGCTGCAAGTATTGCTACTATGATGTATTTTATTATAGATGCCATAACGCAAGTGTTGAACCCTGTGGTAATGAGTGGTTTGATAAACGACCCAAGTCGTACACACCAAAAAACAAGAGAACTAACCCTGCTTTGCATGGTAGTAGTGCTATTTGCGCATATTGGCATTACGTTTTTTGCGCAAGAGGTTATTATGCTTTTATCTAACAACAATCCAAAATATAGCACTGCATATATCTATGTTTCTGGTTTGTGTGTGCCATTTTTATTTTCTATTTACCATCGTTTGTTTGGCACTATTATTAGTTTTCATCAACGTACAATTTATATAACCATTGCCGTATTGAGTGCTGCTGCTGTTAATTATGGATTAAACACCCTTTTAATTCCCATATTTGGACCTTACGCAGTGGCTATTGCGCAAACTACAGGCACATTTGTAATGGTTGCCATACAGTTTTATTTTGCCCGCAAGTTAGAAAAAATGAACCTCGGCTTATGGCGATTGTTTAAATTTTTAACCGTATATATTGTAGCTATTGTTTTGTATTATCAATTTTTTACTGGCTCTGCCTTTACTTGGTCAATGTTTGGCTTAAAACTACTTATAGTTGTTTCATTTGCATTCGTTTTTATATTTTTAGGCAATTACCAAAAAGCATTGTTAGATTTGGCGGGAAGGAAGGTGGGGAGGAGATGAGGAAATTGTACTTTATTTCACAATATTTTGACATTGATTCTGACAAACATTTTGGGGGTGTTTTGATTAGAAAAAAACAAATTGAATTATTGTCAAAGTATTTCGAAGTTCATATTATAATGCCCAATAAAAAGAGCAATAAATTAATTGAAAATATTAATGTAACATACATTCCTTATTTCTATCAAAAACAAATTTGCGATGCATTAGAACGCTTAAATATTTTAGCTGATAAAGAATATTATTTTTCTAAAAATGCAATTAAGTTTTTGGAAAATAAAGTTACAAACCAAGATATTATTTTTTGTACAACAGGTGGAACTTTAGAAACATTATCTGTAGGTTATCATTTAAAAAATAAAATTAATTGTAAGTATGTTATAAATTTTCAAGACCCAATAAATTACACATCTGTAAATGGTTTATATGTAAACAATGAAGTGAGATTTAAAAGAAATAATTTTGAAAAAAAATATTTGAGCAATTGTGATTTAATTATTACTTCATCAGATTTTTTTAAAGAAAGTCTTATAAAGAAGTATTCTTTTTTGAACAATAAAAATACAATCAATAATTATTATGGGTATTTTTACAATCAATACATTAATGAAAATTTAGCTGAAAATGCTATTTCATTAATGTATGCAGGATTATTTGGAAAGCATCAGAGTGTAGAAATAATAGCAGAAAATTTAAGTAAAAGTAATTTAAACTCTATAACTTTTTTTATAGGAAATTACAAAAATTACAAACCTATTCTTCCATATATTAGTAAATTTAATTTTATAGAATTATTACCACATAAAGAATTTATGCGTTTTGTTGCTGAAAATATTAATGTAGGCATTGTATCTTTAACGAGCAATTATTTAGCCGCTTGTGTGCCAAGTAAAATATTTGAATATATTAATTTAGGACTGCCAATAATAGGTATTTTACCTAATGGAGATGCAAAAAAAATAATCAATGATAACCAATTTGGAAAAGTATTTGGATTGAACGAGTTAAAAGAATTTGAACATTTCTTAAAAAATGATTTAACAATTCAATGGATAGAAAATTGCCGAAATAATATTTTAAAAGAAAAACATAAATGGCACATGGATATACTGTTTAATGAAGTAATTCAAAAATTACAAACATTAAGTTTTTCTCAAAACAACCACAGTTAAATATCCTTCATAGTTAAATATTTTATCCAATTTTTTAAAGCTCCATTTTAGCCATTTCCAAAAACTTAACCAATTAAATACGGTTTTTTTTGCCAAAACCGTACGGCTTACAAATTCTAAATCTAAGCCTTGTATAGATTCTTTTAAATCATAAATTTTTAGTTCTTTAGGAAAGGGCCATCTATTGGTAAGCGTGCGAATTGTATATGCCACTTTGTAAGGTAATGAATGATGATTAGGATATGCAATAACCATATAGCCGCCTGTTTTTAGCTTTTTAGCATATTCCTTAAAAATTCTGTTGCGCTCGTTTTTATCGTAATGTTCTATAACACCTCCATTGTATATAACATCAAAATATCCATCTTCAAAAGGCATATTATACATATCTGCACATACAAAATGGGCATTTAATTTTTTTTGTTGCCAAGCTTGCTCTACAATATTTATTATATGCTCGTTGTAATCCAATAAATAAATATCTGCCTCTTGGTTCAATAATGCAGCTGTACCTGCTGCCTCGCAGCCTACTTCTATTATTTTGGTGTTTTTTTGAATGAAATTATCGTTCAAGTAGCTTGAAAAATCTAATTGAAAAAGGTTTGGTGTTTCGTATAATTTTAATATATAAGATATTGTCCAATCTTTGGTTCTATCTGTCCATATTTCTTTTTGTATTCCCTCTGCCATTGGTACAAAATTAGTTTATTGCATCCATAAAAAAGTAACTCTTAAGCCAAAACCTGTTAAAGTATTGCTTAATGCCTCTGTTTTAGCACGGATGAATGAAAATTGAGCGTAAGGTTCTATTCTTATGGCTTCTTCGTTGTAATTTACAGGAATTTCTACCCCATAGCTTAAATTTACACTTGGGTAAAATGCAGCATATTGGCTTTTTTGATTCAAAACTTCTTTTTCTTGTGTACCATTTTTATATTGTACTTGTTTAAAAACTGTTTGTCTCAACATTATTTTAGGGAGCAAACTAAAACCAATAACATGGGTAACATACCTATCGGCAAATGGCTTACTAAATTTTAAAGGTACAGCTATACCATAAAACTTGTTTTCAACCAAATAAAAATCTATGGTTGGCTTTGTCGCTTCTTTGTTCATTTGCTTGTAGCTATAGCCTTCCGATAAAAACTCTATACCTGTTTCTAAAAAATATTTTGGTTTTCTAAAACTAACTAAAGCACCTAAATGATAACCAACGGAATTTTTCTTTTCAAATTCTGTAGCTGCAATATTTTTAGGTTTACCCATATTGATATTGCTACCAAATGAAACACCATAAGCAAATGGAGAGAAATTTGGTGTTTGGCAAAAAGTATGATTACATAATACAAAAAATAGAGGTAGGAAATATATTTTTTTCATTACTCTAAAATTAAAACTGAGCCTGTTTTCTTAAATATTTTATTGTTATTCATGTAGGGGTGTTGCAGTGTTAATATCCAAACATAAACGCCATTAGGCACCAATTTGTCTTTGTATTTACCATTCCAACCATTGTTTATTTCATTGCTGTTAAATAATTCGGCACCCCATCTATCATAAATTTGTAATTTGTAAAAAGTGGGTGTACAATCTGTATTTAAAACAGGTAAAAATACATCGTTAGCACCTGCGCTGTGGTTTGGCGAAAATACATTGGGCATATAAATATTGCAATCGCAATTTTTTGTTAATACATTGATTGATGTATCATAATTGCCACATTTATTGCCTGTTTGCACACTGTATTTACCCGCATTAAAAACTTTTAAAGTAGGCAATGAGCTATTGTCGTTCCATTTATAAAAATTGGCATTGGGTAAAAATGCTTTTAATACAATGGTATCGCCTGTACAAATACTCGTATCGTTTCCAATACTTAATTTTGATTCTATATTTTTAGAAATATAAATAGAATCTTTTGCTATGCAGCCCATTTCGTCAATCATATTTACGACATATTGAATACTGTTTTTAAAATATGCTTTAGGATTAGCAATTTTAGCATTGGATAAATTAATGGTTGGTGTCCATTGGTACACATTTCTACCTATCGGCAAATCGCCAATTTGAATGGTATCATTTTGACAAATAGCGGTATCTCTTCCAGCATTTACAATAGCTTTGGGCAATACAAAAATATTTTGAGAAATAGTATCTGTACCGCAACTATCTGTAAGTGTAAGTTTAATATTATAAATACCTTTTTGATTAAAGGTAATTTTAGGAGGTGTTTTTCCTGTATAATTTATCATAGAGGCATTGGGTTTAATTATCCAATTGTAAATGGCATTTAATTTAGCTTTAGAAACATTGGTTATTTGCAAGGTATCTTCAAAACATAATAGCGTTTTATTGGTTAAAAATTGTGCTTTGCTTTTGCAGCAGTTAGGATTAACAGTTACCGTTACAGTATCAAAAGCTATTTGCCCAATATTATCTGTAACTTTTACAATATAAGTAGTATTTACAGCAGGAAAAGCCTTGGGCGAAGAAGTATTTACAGCCGATAACGATGATGCATTGTTCCATAAATAGGAGTAGGGAGCAGTACCACAATTAAATTGAACAACATTTAGTAATGCAGTGTCTTTTGTACATAAAACAATATCATTAGAGGCTTTGATACTAAATTTGCTTTGAATGTTAATTGTTTTTGTTATTGAATCTTTACAGGTATTATCTGCATTGGATTGTATTATAAGTTTTACATTGTAATTGCCCGCAGTATTGTACAATATTTGGGGCGAGGGCGTTCCTATTATTTTTTGCCCATTGCCAAAATACCATTCCCAATTAATAATTTTACTACCTGCGCTATCCGTGCTTAAATCTGTAAACAAAACACTATCGCTTACACATTTATTGCTAAACGAAAAATTGGGATACAATTTGCATTTAATGGGTTTTATTGTTTTGCTTCAAGTATCTGCCAAATTTAAAATATATACTGCTCCTCTATCTGTGCCACCATCATCGTCAAGCATACTGCCTATAAGTATTTCATCAATGCCGTCAGAATTCATATCGGATATTGAAGAAATTCTCCAACCCATTAAGTCTGTATTATCTAATGAATTTTTTAAAATAGAATTACTTGAACCATTTATTTTAATTGAATTTTTAACTTTTCCATTGCTTTCCATAAACAAAATCCAACCTGCTCCTTTGTCTGTTCCTCCATCATCATCGTAAGGTGCAGAAACCAATATGTCGTCAACTTTATTATTGTCTATATCTGATGTAAATGAAACACCATGTCCAAATCCATCATCTTGGTTTAATACGCCATTAAAATTTTGTAAGCCAGAAGAAATTTTTGTTTGTGAAATTACCTTTTGACTATTATCAAAACTTAAAAGCCAAATAGCCCCATTATTTGAACTTCCATTGTCTGTTAATCTTGCCCCTACTACTAAATCTAAATTTCCATCTTGGTTAAAATCCTTAAGTTCACTTAAACTATATCCAAAATTATCTCCATTGCTCAAGTTTCCAGAAAAACCGCCATTTGTAGAGCTTATTTTTTTATAAGATTTAACCGTACCATTGCTATTTAAATATAAAAAGTAAAATGCACCTCTATCGCTTCCGCCATCATCATCATAAGGTGCGCCAACTATAATATCTGTATTGCCATCATTATCCAAATCTCCAACTTGTTGGACATCGTTACCGAATAAATCATAATTATCTAATATATTTGGAAAACCACCTAATCCATTCCCAATTTTTTGATGCGATTTTACTGTACCATTACTGTTCATAAATAATACCCAAATGGCACCTGCTTGGGCATTTCCTGTATTGTCAAAATTTTGCCCAATTACTAAATCATTCACACCATCATTATCCAAATCTGGAAGCAAACTAACGCCTGAACCAAAATAATTTGAACCGCTTAAACTTCCTATAAAACCACCTGAACCAGGGGCGATTTTTTGTTTTCCTTTTACTGAACCATCTGCATTTAGATAAATGATATAAACAGCCCCTGTGTTACTGCCTCCATCATCATCAAACATACTGCCAACAATAATATCGTTGACACCATCATTGTTGAAATCTCCTATTTGGTCAACCGCTTGCCCAAAATGGTCATCGTTTCTCAATGTATTTGTAAAACCAGTTGTATTTGAACTTATTTTTGAAAATGAGCTTAGTTTTACACATCTTGGTTTTTTATTCTCAACTTCTTCTTGTTTGCAAATTATTTTTAGCGGATATTTATGTTTTATGCTTGAAATATTATTCAAATTTGATGTAAAACTATGATTAGTAGTGCTTATTTTAATATCAGTTTCTGTTAGTATACTTTTTCTTTCAAATTTTATTTCGCTTGAATTACAAGCAGACTCCAATTCGCAATTTATTTTTAGAATAATAGCATCTTGCATCTGCGATGAATTTATATATTTAGAACCAGCCGCTACTAATCCTCCATCATTTGTAGCGCATATATCATTAAATACTGTAAAACTTGAGTCTAGATATTTTTTAGTTTTTAATATATTCCCTAATGTATCTATTAAAATAGAAAAGTTATAATATAGATTATTGGAATCTACTCCATTTCCCATTAACAAAATGTTGTCTTTTACTATAATTATTTTTGAAATAAAATTATTGTTATTATTATAATAATTATAAATAAATCGCTTTTTGCCATTAAGTTCATAACTAATTAAACTTATTTCGGGTTTAGATTCAGTATTATACCTTCCAGTTATGAAAGCATTGCCATCATTGTCATATAATATATCAGAAGTATAATTAGTTTTAGCTCCACCCCATTTCTTACTCCATATTATATTTCCAATACTATCAGCTCTTAAAGCGATACTTTCAAACCTATTTGTGAAATATTGAAAGCTGAATAATATATCACTATTGGGTAATATTTTTAAACCTTTAATATAATACATGCTGGAATTTCCATAACCTTTTGTCCATTTAACATTCCCATTTTTATCAATCTTCACTAATAAATTATGTGAATTTGTATATTGTGTACTATTAATTTCTCCAACTATTAAATAACCATCAGTATGTTTTTGAATTTCATTAAAATTATAGTCAGTTAGATATTTTGAAATTGTTTTACTCCATATTATAGTGCCAGCTGTATCAATTTCTAATATCCACCCATCAATTCTCTGTCTTGTAAACCCTGAATGTCCAACAAGCATGTAACCTTTATCGGTCAAAATAATATCATTTAAACGGCAATAAAAACTTTGTCCATAACTTTTAGTCCAAAGCAATACACCTTCCTCATTTATTTTTGAAACAAATCCATTTGAAGTAGAACTACTAAATCCACAAATAATAATATTATGTTGTTTATCCTCAACAACTCCGTAAATATTTTCATCATATATATCACCTAATATAGCTTTATATTTCAAAATATTTTCACAACTAACTTTATTTTTTATTTTTACACTCGCCCCACCACTAAACCCTCCTGCACATCTTGCATCATTAAATTTTGTTAAAGTATAATTGGTATTTATTGTCGGTGATACAGTATGAAAAAAGGGTGTAAATTGAATATTATTTACAGTTTGAGTAGTGCTGCCATCTGAAATTTGTACCGAATAAGGTGCATTGCCTGTAAAATCTAATCTAATGGTAGTTGTATTGCCTTGCTGTATGTTGCGTGTACCCGATAGAATAGCCGTGGGGTTGGCTATTTTTATGTAATTCTTTTTTAGCAATGTATCTGTTTCTCCTTGGGCATTGCGCACTATTAGTTTTACATCGTAGCTGCCAATAGTAGCGTATTTTACTTTTGGGTTAGCTATTGTAGATGTACTTGGATTGCCTCCACTAAATAACCATAAATAACTATTTGGCGTTGGCGTACTTTCATCTGTAAATGTTATAGTATCATTAGGGCAAACCTGCTTAAAATTACTTGAAAATAAAGCATTAATGGGCTTTAAACATTTTAAACTTTGTTCTGCATTTATGCGCCCTGCGCCTATTTCGCCTGTATAATTTGTATTTACATTGTCTATATTATCGCAACTGCTTTTTAAACAATTTTCTATTTCGGTAGGCGTTGCACTGGGGTTTTTACTCAACATTAAGGCACATAAGCCAGATACCAATGGGCAAGCCATACTTGTGCCACTATATGTGCCATAAGTATTGCTGGGCAATGTGCTGTATATACTGCTGCCAGGTGCCATTACATCTACCCAAGTGCCATAATTGCTAAAGCTAGATTTAGCATCGGAACTGCTTGTAGAGCCAACAGCTATAACATAATTATAACCCGCAGGATAATGCGTAAAATTGGTGTTGTTGTTTCCTGCAGCAGCTATGCAAATAATGCCTTTGCTAAAAGCATCGTCAAATAACAATTGATAAGTACTTGAATAGCCCCCTCCGCCCCAACTCATACTTATAATATTGGCTTTGTTAATAATGCAATACTCAATGCCAGCATAAGGATTGGTTAAATAGGGTACTCCTGCCTGCCCTGTTTTTACAGCCATTAGTTTGCAGCCAAAACCTATGGAGGCAATGCCACTATTATTATCTGTATAAGCAGCTGCTATACCACCACAATGTGTGCCATGGCTCAATGAATTATCAGTAGGGTTATTGTCGTTATCGGCTACATCCCAACCTATGTAATCATCTATATAGCCATTGTTGTCATCATCTATATTGTTGCCTCTAATTTCAGCAGTATTGCGCCATACAATGGGTTCTATATCTGTATGGGCAGTATCTAAGGCATCATCTACCAAGCCTATAATAATTTTTGAACTTCCTTTTTGAATATTCCAAGCATTTTCTGCCAATATTTTTTTAAGATGCCATTGGCTGGTTTGCAAATCGTTAGGGGTGTAATCGAGTTTGTAAAGGGGCACTTTTTCTACATATTCAAATAAGGTGGTTTCTTGCAGTTTAATGATTAGTTCATCAATTTTTAAACCCTTAAATTTTAATAAATACACTCTGTCTAAGCCATTGGTATTAAGTTTAAAAGCACGTTCTATGCTTTGTATGTAGTAGGGTTCAAATTGTTTGGTTTTTTTTGTTTCTTCTAAAATATTATTTTTAGAAAACCCGTATTTTAACTTTACAAATAATTCGCTATTTACAAAATTATTTTGTGCATTTGCAAGTATTGAAAATACAATTGTTACTAAAATTAAAAAACCTTTTTTCAATAGCGTCCTAAATAAATAAAAAAAGAAGAAGGAAGTAAAGTAACTCAAA
>CAZDGF010000018.1:0-52097 GCA_964505065.1 uncultured Chitinophaga sp. | reverse complement strand
CAAATATAATAACTTTTTTTAATTTATGAATGTTTACGGATATACAGTTATTTTTATATTGTTTACCCTTTATAAAAGTAAAAAGGCATAAAATATTGTTTTTGCCTAATAAAGAAAACCAAAGGGCTAATAAAGCAAACTATGGGTACAAAAAAGGTAAACCGAACGCTCAATAAAGTAAACTACAGGTACAATAAAAGAAACCAAAAGTCCAATAAAGTAAACCGAAGGTACAATAAAAGAAACTACAGGGCTAATAAAGTAAACCGATAGTATAATAAAAGAAACTATTGGGCTAACAAAGCAAACCAATAGCCCAATAAAGTAAACCACAGGGCTAATAAATAAAAATTTGGAAGGGTGTACGTTGTATTTATTGGGGTTGACGTTGAATTTACCAAGCCTAACAGTAAATTTATTGTTGCTAATATTGGGTTTTATAGCCTATACAATGGGTTTTGTAGGGTGTACATTAGTTTTTATGGCTTACGCATTGGCTATGGTGGGCTGTACATAAGGTTTATTGGCTTAGGCATTGGTTTTTATAGCCTACACATTGTATTTATTATGCTTGGGGCATTAAAAAAGGCAGCTTGGGGCTGCCTTTGGGTGTTGGGGTTTATTACAAAATATAACTTAAACCAATGCCTAATTGAAAACTTCTTGTTTTAAGGTTTTCGTAATTGTGTTTGTTTATATTTTTTAATCCTAAATTGTGCCTAAATACTAATGGTAAAGAAATGCTTTTTGAAATTTTAATATTGTATTTAAAAGCATTGGTAATGCCAAAATCAGATTTATACTTTACTTCGTCTATAAAGGTAAATTCTGGTTTGTTGTAATAATATACTTTTCTTGTTGAGCCAATGTAAAAGCCATAGTATAAACCTATGCCATAAGTAAAACGGTTATCATTCGTTAAAGAAAAATTTAAATTTAATGGAATATTCAAATGGTGTATTCTAAATGTATTTAAGTATTGGTCTGTTGGTTCGTTTACCGCTCTTCCAAATGGAGAAAAAGTATTAATATCTTTGTTGTAGCTATTAGCAATATGGTTAAAGCCAAACTCAAAGGCTACTTTTGAGCTATATTGATAATGTGTTGTTAAGCCAAAACCATAATTATAATACGGTTGGTGGCTGAATTTTACAGAATCATTGCGATTGTATTTTGTTTTTATATCTGAAACACCACAGTAAGACATTAGGCTAATGCTCCATTTGTGGGGTTTTGAAATATTGGTAATTTCTGTTTGCGCTTTTGAACACATTGCTATTGTGAGAAATAGTAATGAAAGTATTATTTTTTTATTCATAAATGTTTTAAAATTAAAATAAAGCAGGGGAAATATTCCCCTGCTTTATATATTGAGATTAGTAATTGATTGTTACTGTATCTATAAATGGGTCGCCTACTATAGGTTTTACAATGCTTAACTCTGGGTCGCCCCAAAAACCAGAAAAATCTTCAAGTACTTTTAATCCATTTTTACCTTTTCCAGCACAAGCCCAAAAATTAACTGCAACTGAACGAATAGTTTTATAATAACCTTGATTATTAGAGTAGATACTATCCAACTTCCACTTTGCGTATTGGTCACGATACATTAAAAAAAAAGTATCATTAGCTTTTAGTTTATTATTAGTATTAAGATTAATAATAACAGTACTATTAGATGAATTATAAAACTTTTTATTAATGTTTGTATTTAAAGGGTTTTGGGTAATATTAAAAAACTGACCACTCATATTTAAAATTGTGCCTTTGCTTTGATAAGGATATGTAAATTCAAAATACCCTGTATCATTAGTTGTAATTTTACCAAGTGTTTTAATATAATCCCACTCGGCTAAAAACCCAGGTGTATATACATCCATATTAAAGGTTTGATTTTTTAATCTTGTATATGGGTTTCTATGATATATTACGCCTTTAATTGTATAATTTTGTGGCTCAATTTTTTCGGTTTCTTTACAACTTGTTATAACAAACACAAACAAAGTTAATACAAAAATTAAATTTTAAAGGTTTCATAATAATTAAGGATTAATAATAAATGTTTTAGAAAGTAAATTGTTTTCTTTACTTTTTACAAAGTAAACACCTGTTGTAAGATTTTCCAAATGTATTTTTGCAACACTATCATTTTGAGTGCTAAACTCTTTAACTATTTGCCCCATTTGATTGAAAATAATGTAGTTGCCTTTTTTAGAAAATCTAACCTTTCCTAAATACAAACACCCCAATATAAGCCAACATACTTGCGCTTAAACCTATGCTCCAAGCCCATGCGGCTCCATGCAAGCCATAGGCAGGAATTAAAAAATAAGCTGAAATAAGACAAAATATTAAACCAAGGCTATTTACCAATACTATCAATTGAAAATTATTTTTAGCATGAAAATAATGGTTCAAAATATTGGAAATACTAAAAGCCAAAATGCCTATTGCTAAAGGTTTAAATAAGGATTTAATGGCTGTAAATTCTATGGAAAATATGTGTGTCCAAAAGGCTATAGGAAGGCAATAAATAATAAGAAATGATGCAGATGTTATAATCAAATTTATAGCTACAAATTTTAAAGTTAAATTTCTTTGAAATTGCAAGTTTTTTGTATTTAGTATTTTTAAGTGCATTATTTGCCCAAGGCTGTGTCCAAATATCCAAAGGGTTTCGCCTATAAGTATGGCATTGCTATATATACCCACACTGGCTTTGCCTAAAAAATAGGCTATCAATAAAAAATTAATTCTATAGGTTAAAAATTGTATAAAATGCCCGCTTTGCGCCCAAAAACCAGTAGTCAATACATTTTTTTCAAATGTATAGGGTTTATTTATTGGTATATTTTTTTGAATAAAACCATAAGATACTATGCACAACATACTTGCACTTGCTATAAAGGCAATAACGTAAGCATTGGTTTGAAGTTTGAAATTGAAAAATAAGATTGAAAAAAACAGGAGCAATAACAATGGCTGTAGTACCAAATTGATATTGCGTTTTGCTACCAATCTATTGCCCATTAGCAATAAATTATTGGTATTGGTAAAGCATAAAAGCAGGGTGCAAAGTGGTACAAATAAAATATATTCAATGGGTTTGTAAAAAAGAAATACAATAGCTGCTAAGCTACAAATGCCAATAACCCAAACATTGGCTGTAAACCATAAGTTTTTATTTTCATATTTATATGATAAATTGATAATTGCCGAACTGCTGCCAAAGTCGCAAACCATTTGTAGCAAAGCAATATACAAGGTAAAAAGACTTAAAATTCCTCTACCCTCTGCACCCAAATTTTTAGAAACAATAATAACCATACACAAACCCAAAATGGCAACCAATACTTTAGTGCCAAAGGTGGCAATTACTCCTTTTTTAATGGCTATCATTTGTTTGTTTTGCTGAATAAAAATATGCCAATGCTATGAAAAAAGCAAATGCTATAACGCTTGCTTGTCGCTCTAAAATACTTTCGAAACAAGAAGCTAATAACAATAAAATAGAAATTGCTACAATGAGCCAATTGCGGTGTTTTTTAAAATATAAAATATTAAAAAGTAATACCAATAAAAATAAAATTGCGGATATAACACCACTTTGCACCCATGTTTCTAACAATTGAAAATGAGGATTTCGCCTATTTTGAGGCAAAATACTGGCATCTACTTTTTCAAAATTATGAAAAAATACACTATCGGCATCGCCAATACCTACGCCTAATACGGGTTGTTGTTGAATAATATCAATGCTATTTTTCCAAGCTTTTACACGCATGGCAAAAGAGTAATCGTTGGCATTTGCATTTTGCCATACCACCTTAAAATCTTGAATGGTATTGCTTACTCTATTTTGCAACGAACTGGAAAAAAATAACAATAGAATAGGCAAACTAATACTCACAAAAGCCAATTTTATTTTTTGTGCTTTTGAAATGTGTTGAAACAAATGAATAATGAACACCAATAAGCCAGAATAAAGTGCCAATAAACCTGTGCGTGCACTTAAAATATGGATAAATATAAAGTTTGAAAGACAAAGTAAAAGCAATAGCCAAAATTGGGTTTTAAATTGTTTTAATTTAAAATAGTAATACAACTGAAATACCCCAAATACAATGGCTAATGCCAATAAAATAGAAAATTGAATATGGTAAATACCATAGCCAAATTCTATTGGCAAAGGTTTAGATTCGAGAATTAAGCTATCAAATAATTTTTTATTCAACCAATAATTGTAAACGCTTACAAATGCTGGAAAAAACAAGCTATAATTTAAAATTAATACTGTTTTATTAAACGTGTTTTGGTTAATATTTTTTATTGAAACAATAGCCAAAGGCACAAGTAAAATAGGCAATTTTAAAACAATTTTCCTTAATGCTTCATTTGTATTTGAAGAATATAAATAAGAAGCTGCTATTGAAATAAAAAATAAAATGAAAACCGCAAAATAAAGCCTATCATATTTGTTGTTTTTTGTATAATAAAATTGAATTAATCCTAATAAACAAATACCGCCAAAGGCAATACTAATAAGTGCTTTTGAAAGTGTAAACGAAAAAAATAAGACAATACAAAAAGCTAAAAAAATCTGATTTTGATATTGCCTAAAATATTTGATAAGCTATAATTTATTTGGCGTAGCTAATGGTAACCTCCGCATTATTATTTACACCTAATTTTTCGGCTACAGATTTACTCATTTTTAAAATAATGCCATTGCTTGCTTTACAAGTGCCTACTACTCTAACAAATACTGCACTATTGTTTACAGGATTTGTAATCATCATAATTGTGCCTATTTTGGCTGTTGGGTGTAGTATAAAGCTTCTTTCTTGGCTTAATTCGCCTTCAGATGAAATATCTGCAATGCCTTTTTCTGTAACCTCATCGCCATCATCTACCTTATAGCTCGATTGCACAGGCATTGGCTCTTTAGCTTTTGGCATTTCCTCCACTTTGGCAGGTATTATTTCTGCCGATTTATCTACTTGCGCCTCTACAACTTGGGTTGTTTTTTCATTATTTTCTACCGTCATTGTAAGGTCGGGAATTATCTCTACTTCTAAAGCATCAGGCTTTTTTTCTGTTGGTTTTGGAGCAGGTTTGCTTATGGTTATTGTTTTTTCGCCAACTATAAGTTTTTGACCTAAATTGATATTATCCGATTTTAAATTGTTCCATGTTTTAATTTGGGCAATATTGGTATTAAATTTTTTAGCAATGGCAGAAAGCGTTTGCCCTGAAGATACAGTATGGTAAACTTTTTCTTTTTTGTTGGTTTTTATTTCTGTTGAATTAGCTGCTGTCCCACTTCCGCTTGGGTTTCCATTATTACCACTTCCTCCTCTTGGAATAAGCAATACTTGGTCTATTTTTATGCCTTTATCTGCACCCTCGTTTGCTGCATAAATTTCTGAAGCAGAGGTGTTGTATTTTTTGGCAATGCCATATACACCCTCGCCTTTATTCACTTTATGCATCACATATTTTTTGCCATTTATATTTTTAATGCCTATAGAATCTTGTTTCATTGCATAAGTATTTAAGCCTAAAAATAGAGAGAGAATTAAACTTATTTTTTTCATAGAATAATTTTTTAAAAACACGAAATTAAGCAATAACAAAAAAATGTGTAAGTTTATTGAAAATTCAATTTCAACAAGTGTTAGTTTTATGCTACACTAATTAGCAAGTGATTGTTTTTTTACTTCTTCTATCAGCACGTCATTGTCTTGCGGAAGTGTTTGAATTTTAAGGCTTTGTCCATTCCCATTTGATGCTAAATTTTCTAAAAAATTTAAAGCTGGCATATACGTTCCAAAAGCAATAGTAGAAAGTTTTATTTCATTTTTTGAATATTGTTTTTTCACCATTTTATACAAATCTTCTTCTTTTAGGTTGCTGCCGTTAAAAATGCCATCTGTAGCTATAAATAATTGATTGTTGCCTCCAGTAATAAAATGTTTTTTTGCCAAAACATAGCCCAATTCTAAAGCATCTGCACCATAGCTACCCCCACCCGCTTTTAATGAATCTATGGCTGAAATTAATTCATTTTTACGCATCCCATTTATGTTTTCGAATATTATTTTTTGCCGTGCGGTATAAGTTATTAAAGTAATAAAATCATTGGCTCTTAATTCGTTGATTAATGCTTTGATAGATTCTTTTAAATAGCCCAATTTATTGCTGTCTTTCATAGAGTTAGAAACATCTATAATAAATACCAAATGGTTAGGTTTATAGTATGTAATTTGGGGTGATGTATCATTAGTTTCTATTGTTCTTTTATTTGAAATTAATGTGTCTTTAATGCTTTTTTTAGGTTTAAAAATACTATCTTCTTTTGGCTTACTAATTTTTTCTAAAATTTTAGTCGTTTCTTTTTTCAAAGTATCAATACTTGGTTTCTTTAAATAAATAATAGCTGTATGGTTTGTTTTAGAATAATCATACGTTAATTTTTCTTCTAAATAGCCTTCTTTTTTAGCACGAATTAGTAGTTTGCCATAATCACAATTGCATTGATAAATGCGGCTACCAAGCCCAGGAATACAATTAATTATACTGCGTTTCCTTTCTGCTATTACGCTTGCATTTTGAATAATGGCATTGGTTTCATAATCTTTTACTACAATATCCAAAGGTATATTTTTTTTTAAGGTTGTGCTGTTTTCTATTGCTGGGCAGGTATTAAAAGCAGTTTCATTAATAGATAAAATATTGCCTTTAATTGTAAATGTAATAGGAGAAGGCAAATGGCTAAAATACAGCGGTACATTGAGTGTAAAATTTCCTTTTTGGGATGTGTAATACACTATGCCTATTGTTAATTTTTCATTGCTTAAAATTTGCTTTTTGCTACTTAATATTTGGTACTCGCTTAGGGGTTGTGTAGGTAATAAATATATGGTTTTAGCCCCATTATTTTCTAACTCAAAAAAAGCAGTATCGTTATTAAACTTTTCAATATTACCAAAATCAAAAGTTGTTGAGCCAATATTTAATTGTGCACTTACAGATATAAATTGCAAGAATAAAATAAATAGTATGTTTTTTTTTATTAGCATTGGTTTAATTACAAATAAACGAAAATCGTACCAATATTATTGTTTTGTAGTTTAATATTTTCAAATATTTTTCATATTGTTGTATATTGGAATGGTAGAACACGATTTTTATAAGTTAATGCAAATAGAACCTTTTGCCAATAAGAGCGAGGTTAAAAAGCGTTATTACGAGTTGGCTTTGCTATACCATCCTGATAAAAACCCAAATGCCAAGCATGCAGAAGAATATTTTAAAATTGTAACCCAAGGCTATCATATTTTAAGCCACGAGGAAAGTAAAATGGAGTACGATACAGCTTTACAAAATTTCTATAGTCATACAAAAAAATATCCACAACAAAAAGAATCAACTATTATTGAAAAAATAAAATTTAACAGAGAAAGAAAACGCCAAAATATTATTCAATCGTTTTTAAATTCGGAAAAAATTTTAGCTTATCAATACAGAATTTTATTGGGCATATTGGTTATGTTTTCAGGTTTTATTATAGTATGCAAACATTGGTTTATCAATTATTTGGCTTACGATTCTGTTTATAATATTATTGGCTTATTTATTTACCTTATTGGGTGTATTTTTTTAGTAAATTCTATGTATAAAAAAGCTGCTTATAAAGATGCTATACAATTGCAAAACACTAATTACGAAAAAAGGTTGAATGCCTTATTTATGCTATTGTTCGTTGTTGTGCCAGTGGGTTTTATTTATGTGTTAAATGGAGTTGGTAATTATCAATTAGCTAATTTTTACAGTTATACTTTAGTAGAAAATTTAAAAACAAATGGTGGAAATATTTTTTATGAATACATTGTTGAAGGTGAAAAAATTGCCCGTGTTTCTGAAATTAGTATTGAAAATGGAGGCGATGATTTAATACACCACATGAAAGTTAAATATTGCAAAATGAACCCCAATATAAGCGAGTTGGTATTTGTGAAATAGATATCATTTTATATTATCTATTGAAATTTAAATTACGTTTTGAATTAAATCCTTACTCTTTTTACAAACAACAATCTTTTTGCATAATAATCTTCTTGTGTGTTTGAAACAATAACCCCTGCTTGAACAGAAGCATGTATAAAGTATATTTTATCGTTTTCGCATTTTTCTACAATGCCTACATGTCCTACGTTTTCGCTTTGGCTATTGCGCCCTGTAAAAAAAATTAAATCGCCTTTATGGGCGTTTTTTAAACTTACAAATTTGCCTTTATAGGCTATTTGCCCCGAACTGCGAGGTAGGCTTATGCCAAATTTACTAAAACAATGGTTTACAAAGCCACTACAATCAAAACATTTGGGCGGTTTGCTACCATAACAATAAGGCTTGCCTATGTATTGTTTGGCATAATTAAATAGCGAGTCGCATTTGTTAGAATCATTAAAAGTATTGATTTTATTGCACGTTAAGACGCAAAGATTTTGAGAACTATTTTTAACTAAAAAAACCTTTTGCTGCTTGGTAGTAAAAGCCATTAAAAAGGCAATACACACAAGAGGCAAAAGGTTTTTAATTTTCATATTGTCGTTCATTGAACTTGTCGAAATGAACAATTTTAAAGCGGACACTTCGACAAGCTCAGTGTCCCATAATCCTATTTAATATCTATAAGTATCTTTTTTAAATGGTCCAGCAACAGGAACGCCAATATAATCAGCTTGTTCTTGCTCAAGGGTTTCAAGTTTAGCACCTACATGGGCAAGGTGTAGCATAGCCACTTTTTCATCTAATACTTTTGGCAATACATATACTTCGTTTTTATAGTTTGAGGCATTGCCCCAAAGCTCTAATTGAGCCAATGTTTGGTTGCAGAAACTATTGCTCATAACATAGCTTGGATGCCCCATAGCACAACCAAGGTTTACCAATCTACCTTCAGCCAAAATAATTATTTCATTGCCATCTACATTGTAAATATCAACTTGTGGTTTAATGGTATATTTGGTATCGCTATAATTGGTGTTTAGCCAGTTCATATCTATTTCATTATCAAAATGCCCAATATTACAAACAATAGATTTATCGCGCATAGCTTTAAAATGTCTATCTTTTATAATATTTACATTACCTGTGGCGGTTACAAAAATATTTGCACGGCTAACAGCCTCGTTCATAGGCACTACTTCAAAGCCATCCATAGCTGCTTGAAGGGCGCAAATAGGGTCAATTTCTGTAATTAACACTCTACAACCAGCACCTCTTAAACTTTCGGCACTGCCTTTGCCCACATCGCCATAGCCAGCTACAACAGCAACTTTACCCGCCATCATTATATCTGTTGCTCTACGAATGGCATCTACCAAACTTTCTTTGCAACCATATTTGTTGTCAAATTTAGATTTTGTAACGCTATCGTTTACATTTATTGCAGGCACAAGTAATGTACCTTTTTTCATTCTTTCATATAAGCGGTGTACGCCAGTTGTAGTTTCTTCACTCAATCCTTTAATGTCTTTGGCAAGTTCTGGATAGTTGTCAAAAACCATGTTTGTAAGGTCGCCACCATCGTCAAGTATCATGTTTAATGGTTGTTTTGCTTCGCCAAACCAAAGTGTTTGTTCTATACACCAATCAAATTCTTCGGCTGTTTGCCCTTTCCAAGCATATACCTGAATACCTGCTGCTGCTATGGCTGCTGCTGCGTGGTCTTGTGTGCTAAATATATTGCAACTGCTCCAAGTAACTTCTGCACCCAATTCTTTTAAAGTTTCTATTAATACGGCTGTTTGAATGGTCATGTGAAGGCAGCCAGCAATTCGTGCGCCTGCTAAAGGTTTGCTTGCACCATATTCGGCTCTTAAAGCCATTAAGCCGGGCATTTCTGCTTCGGCAAGTTTAATTTCTTTTCTGCCCCATTCTGCAAGGCTAATATCTTTTACTTTGTAGGGTACGTAAGTCATTGTTTCTGTTGACATTGTTGAATTTTGATTGATTTTAAGTGCTGCAAAGGTAAGGAAATTTGTTTGATTTACAATTTTGACATTGCTATAATAATGAACCAAAGAGTAAAATAATCCTCTCTGAACGAGGTATGTTTATCCCAAATTAATCAATAGGAGATTTGAAAAATTGAACTATTTGATTTAGTTGGGATTAACCCCGATTTAAAAAATGCAATTATGTTTTGTAAAAACATGATTTGCAATTTGTTATTCGATTTAGCAATTCTATTGCTGAATTTGGGTTTATGATATTTTTTATCCATTGAATTATCCAAATTCAAGTTTATTCATACAAAAAAGAGCCGCTCTGAATATTCGGAGCGGCTCTTTTTTGTAGTTTTTTTAAATTTATTTTCCTCTTATAATTTGAACAACACCATTCAATACTGGCTCATCTTTGTCTTTGCCTTTGTATCTGTATTTCAAAATATAGTAGTAAGTACCATCTGGGCAATCTGCACCAGTATTTTTTACTTTACCATTCCAATCGTTCATTTTATCTTTACTTTCAAATACTTTAACTCCCCAACGGTCGTATATAACAAGGTCGTATTTCTCTTCGCCTTTTATTTCAATGTTAAATACATCATTTCCTTTTAAGCCCTCGCCATCAAGCCCTTGGAAACCGTCTGCACCATTATTAGGAGAGAAAACGTTTGGTGGCTTAATACCAGATTCAAAATTATTCACTAATTTTTTACAAATGGTATCTCTACAGCCAATATCGTTTATGGCTTCTAAACATACCCAATACTCACCTAAAGAATCTCTGTAATCTCTGCAAACTTGAGGATTCGATGCATCAGGTTGTAGCGAATCTATATCAATTTTAAAACCTCTGGCAGATGCAGGATTTACAGCCATTACATCTTTTTTACCATATATTCCCCATTGGTGTTTGGTAGAGCCAGTAGATTTATTATTGAAACAGAATATTGGCTCTCTTGTTGAATCAATATCAAAATCGGCAACAACATTAAATACCTCTATTTTCACACTGTCTTCTGCTGCACATATTTTCTCTGTTGTTGGGAAAGTAGATTTATCGCCCATAAACTTAATGGTATATTTACCTTCTTTAGGATAACGTTGGGTTCTGAAAGTATCAGTAGTTATAAGTGTGTCTCCAGGATTTTGACCAAAATGCCATCTATAATTAGAATAGCGCTTGTATGGTTTTACCTGTCCTGTAAGGTTTACAACATCTCCTGGGCATATTTTGTTTCTATCTACTTTGAGTTTTACGGTATCGTAAGCAACAATATCAATATAGAATATAGGTTGTTGTCCGCCAAGTGTATCAGGATAAACAACATTACAAGTTTTAACTTGTGTGCCTAAAACTAATTTAAAGAAATGTCTTAAATAAACAGCATATCTTCCTGGTTTTTTATATCTATGGCTAATTGTATCATTTGCAGGTGTAATAGTATCGTATTGGCTTGCAAACTCTCCATCGCCAAACTGCCATAACCATGTGCTACTATCTCTTTTTACATAGGTGCTTAAATTTTTAAAGCTAACCTTTTCATTTACGCAATATTTACGTGGAATAAAGGTATCAAAGAAAGGTATAGGACCAGGAATGTAAATATCTATTGTATCATAATCTACACAGCCCAATCGGCTTTCTACTCTCCAAATAACTTTGAATGCACCATTTCGGGTATAATCGTGTCCTACTTGTCCTGGATATGAACCTAAGAAGAAATTATTGATAGAATTTCTTTGTCCATCGCCCCAGTTTACAGTCCATTTTACAATCCAATCGCAAGAATCATTGTTTTGGAATACACCTCTGCAAGGATCCATTATGTAAGATGAATCAAACAATTCTATAATAGTATTACATTGTGGGCGTTTTTGGTCTAATTTGAATTTAGCTCTAACAGCGCTAATATATACATCTTGAGGGAAAGTATCTTTACAACCAAAACTATCGCTTGCTGCAGTTCTAATATGGTATATATAGCCTGTATCTTTTAAATAATATAAGCCATTGGTATTTCCACCTAAAGTTAATATTGTATTTCCTAATCCTGTTGCACTATATGGGAAACCACCAAATATAGACCTTGGGTCGGTTCCATCATCATCTTTGCTTAAATCCCATCTTGTATAGCCCTCTCTGTTAATATTTCCAGCTTCTCCAATTCTATTTCTCCAATAATCTATGCAATCTAATAAAGGTGTGCCTGTAAGATTACAAATTCCACCAAGTTCTGGATATACGTTAAAGTATCTAAATTGAGGCTCAGCTGTAACAGTTTGTCCGTGGCATAATATGGTATCGTTATAATTCATAACACCATAAAAACCTACAATTACTTTTTTAGCGGTACCTGTTTGTTTTGTACAGTTTTCTGGTGGTGTACTTCTTAAGCCATAGTTAGCTACATAATATCCAGAAAATTGAGGGACAAAGCAATACGACCTTTCTTTAACTGTAGGCAACAAACATTTAAATTGTATTGGTGCTCTCCAATTATTTTCTCTTGCCAAATGGTTAATGTATTCTTTTCCAACTTCATTCCATTTTGTAACACCAGGAATCCATTGTTTTGGGCTTCCATTAGCTGGTGCTTGTTGAACATTTATAATTGCTCTTTTACAATACACAACCAATGAATCGGGATTTGCAACATTAAGACCACCAGAAGAGGTAAAAATAAATTGGGTTAATGTTTTTCCTGTTCCGGTAAACCCGCCTGCTGCCAACCATTGTGCATTTAATCTTCCTAATTCATTACAACCACAGGTATCTAAATAATCAGTATTATCTACTATTGTTTTAGCCTCTTCTATTGGGCTTAAGCTAAAATCTCTGTAATGTAGTATTTGTTTTTGGTCTGCTACTTTGTAGAATCTAATAAATCTGCCAAAACCTGTGGTATCTAAACAACCTCTTGAGCCTGTGTATGGTACACCAAATGTACCTTGTCCATTCCAAATTAATTCTGCTAATTGGGTTGGTGTTAGTTCAAATACATCAATATTATTTCTTAATAAAATTGTTTTTATTATATCGAATACTGGTGTAATATCTGCTTCAGTATGCCATTTTTCTACTCTCGATATCAATATTTTTTGACTATCTAATGTTTCGTCATCAATAACTGGTGGTAAACCAGAGCCTGAAGGAGAGTTTAAATATACAGATTTTCTAACTGTAATATAATCACCTAATTTTTTATAATCGCCAGGAATAGTATCTTTAGCTGCTATTTTTTGAAAGCGAGAATAAGTTTCTGATACATCTAATCTATAATATTGATTGTAAAATTTACCTACGTTAGCTCCTTCTAATGTCCAAGTAGCTTCTGCCACATCTGGCACATAAGTTCTATTTCTTGACAATAATGCTAAACAAATGGTGTCTTTTCTACAAATTTTAGTATAGTCAGTACCTTCTTTTGGTTTAATAATTCTAAATTTGTTATCTAAAAATGGAAAACGTGTGAATTTAGGGTAATAAATAGTATCTATACAGCCTGGAGGATAATTTAAATCATCATCTGGTGGTGCATTTGGGTCTCTCCAAATACCATTTCCTACTATTAAGCCTACATTTATATAGCCAGTTATAGAATCTTCAATATCATCTACAGAAAATTGTTTAGAAAAACGGCTACCTGCCGGACCATTAACTTGATAGCCAGGAGCTGGCACTTGGTATGGCGGATTGATTGGTGGTAAATCGCCAGCAGAAATAGCCCCTGGTGTTAAATTTGCACCAATAGCTGTTACCCAGCCTGTTTTATTCAATGCTGTATCAAAATTTATTTTAGCAAATGTTCTTGAGCAGCCTGGTTTTGTATCTTCTAATATAAAGGTTACACCATAGTTATCTTGGTCGCTTCCCAAACAAGAAATACCAACTTTTCTTAATTTTTTAGCACTTGGTGGTTGTAAAGCTAATTGTGCTATAGCTTCGTCTTCGCATTTTAAAGTATGGCAAATATCTTTATGGTTCAATCTAACATTAAAGCATCTAACGGTAGTGCCTGAATAAAACTTTTGACGGTGTGCAGCTGCGTTTATACTATCTCCAATAGCAAAGCCTTGTATTCTTTCTTTCTTCCATACTTTATGCCATGGTTGTATCAAATGTTTAGGAATAGTATCTTGAATGTACTCTAACCATACGTTGTAGAAGGCAGAGTCGTTTTTAGAATAGATAACTAAACTATTGCCTGGTTGAATTGTAAAATAGCGCTGACCTGTTAGTAAATTGGGTGGCAAACCATTGTTAAGGTCGTTGTATGCCCTATTTCCTGCTTTTAAGAAAAATTTAGTAGCTACTGTCATATCATATCGCCAAGGACCTTTAACATAGTTGCCTACCATTACTTTTTTCTTAATATTTTTATAAATAATAGAGTCTTTTGTTTTTTTAGCTAAAGCATTATCTCCGTAGTACAAGATGGTATCTCTAATTATAGCTACAGAATCTGATGACCATAGTCTTCTTTGGTAGCATAAGCCAGAGTCTTTGCTGTAGTTTAATACTCTTTCCGAACGTAAACTGTTGTCTGTCAAATATACAGAATCCCATGGGGTGTACCAATGTTGGGGCAAGGTATCTTTACTAAATTTACAATTTTTACCTACGTTTACACCATTTTTGGTATCGGTTGTACATTTTTCGCAAAAATCATCATCAAAATCCCACAATCTTTGTGTACAAGAGTTTCCTCTTTGTTGGTTTGGATGTCTAACGCTTCTTTGTGGGGGGATTTTTTCAAATACATGCACCAAGGGTTTATTAAACCCAGGATACACCCACATATGTATGGCAGGATTAAATGTAGCGCCTGAATCTGGTTTTGATGTAAATTTATTTACCAATAAGCTATCATATACCGTAATTAACGAGTCATCGTCTAAATAATTTTTATCGTTATGGTAAAATTTAGAGAAATTATAAAACTTTACTGTATCTGTAATAACACATTGATAGCGCATTGTATCTTCAATAAAACGCATACCAGAGGTTATTGAACCCTCTATTGTAGATTGAGGTCCTATTACCAATATGGTATCAAACACTGTTTTGCTACAGCCGGGTACTGGATGTGCATAAGAAAATGTAACTTTATGTGGTCCTAATCCGCCAAATTTATGTGTACCAGCCCAGCCTCTGGTAAAGTTTGCAGGCAAGCCTCTTGGATGCTCATAAGTATACAGCGGACTTGTTCCTCCGGGTATGGAACCACCTTTAAGACTAAATCCTATAGTTGCATCTGCAATACATGCTGAATCTTTAGTGGCTATAATACTTGGTTTTAAAATTAAATTGTATGCCGCGGCATTGAAAGTGAAAGATTCTGTACAGCTATCTTTGGTAGTTACTGTAAGCGTTGCATTAAACTCACCTCCGTTAGGACCTTGTGCATAATAGGTGTGTTTTACAGTTGGTCCCCATTGGGTGGTATTAAATGTACCATCTCCCCAATTCCAAACCCAACTTAATACATTGCTAAAAGGAACAGTAGATTGGTTTGTTACTGTCATTACAGCACTGTCGCATCTTCTTGGCTTATCGCTTGTAAATTTAAGCCCTAAAGATGCTTTTACTATAGCTACTTCATCTAATTTAATTTTTGTTATACAACCAAAACAGTTTTCAATTTCTATTGTAACACCATAAGTGCCTCCTTGTGGGTCGCTAAAAGATTTGCAAAATGTACGAGGCATTAGTACTCCATTATTGTTGCAATCGCCACTTGTTGTTATTAATTCGCCATCATCAAAAGCATATTTGATAGATTTGATAGGAATACCACCACTACCTCCAGTTGAGCTATCTACAAAACAAAATGAATTACCTGCAAAACATTGTGTTTTGGAGCTAATTCGTTTTAAGTTAATAATTGGCGAAGGGTAAACAGTAATAGTTGTTGAAGTATTACATGCTTGACCTGTAGCTGTTGTTAAACTCAATGTAATTGTTTTTGTACCAGGTGTGCTAAACACAAATGATGGGTCATTTTGCGAACTTGTACCTTGGCTGTTAAAATTCCAGCTAACTGCAGATGCGCCAGGCGAATTACTGAAGAAATTGATTGGATTGCCAACACAGGCTGGTGCAGACGATGTAATGTTACATTGTGCACTTGCTGCGAAGCTTACCAAAAACATTGATACTATTATACCAATGGATTTTAATGTTCCGATTATAGATTGCTTTATTTTCATATTAATTTGGGGTTGCTAAATTGAGGTTTTTTTTTGAATTGCACAAGTTTAATTTTATTTTATGAGTTTTAATTTAATTGTTTTTGTTTGTTGTTCCTTATTTTTAAAGGTATAAATAACTTTTACAATATAGTCGCCATCGGGTGCTATTTCGCCATTGGCAAGGGTACATTTCCAAGCTTGATATTTATTTTTGGTTTCAAATAGGCGTCTATGGTTTTTGTCAAATACAATAATTTGTACCCTTTCTTCGCCTTTTATATCTATCAAATATTCATCGTTCAGCCCATCGCCATTTGGGGTAACTGCATTTGGTATAAAAATATAAGAACTATCTATTTTATTTGTAAAAGCTGGCTCGGGTTGCTCTACAATTACATTATTTTCAGATTTTTTAATTTCTGAATTTTCAGGTTTTCCATTGATAATTTCATTTTCAATTTCGGAAATACTTGGAGTTTCTATAGGATATGTATTGTTTATTTCATTATTGGTTTTTGATAAAGTTTCGTCTGAAGTTTTTAACACATCACTTACATTACCACGATTATATTTATTAGTACTCCATTTTATTTGATTTTTTTCTTTATTAAAAGATGGATTTTCAAGTTTAGATGTTTTGGCATTATCACTATTTTGAATAGTTGTTGTTTTATTTTGTATAATTGAATTTTCAATTTTAGGTTCAATCATAACATTTTTTGAAACCTCTTTTTCAATATTATTTTTTGGAATTACAAAATAAGCAATTGTACTAATCCCTGTAATTGCTATTGCAGCTATTATAAACTTGCTCAATACCGTTGTTTTTGCAACAGTAGCTGTGCTTCCAATAGCCGAATTCATGCCCTCAAACAAACCTGCGGGAGGCTGCATGCTGGCATTTTCAAGCTGTTGTTTAAACAGATTGTCAAATTCTTGTATGTTGTTTTTTTCTTTCACTGTAATTCTTTTTTAAGTATTATCTCCTGCAAATGTTGGCGTGCTTTAAAAAGCTGACTTTTGCTTGTGTTTATTGTTATACCCAATTTATTTGCTATTTCCTCGTGGGTATAGCCTTCTATAGCAAATAAATTAAACACTGTGCGATAGCCTAAAGGTAATTTTTGAATAATGGTCATCAAATCGGCAGCTTTAAGTAGCGATATTGTGTTGCTTTCTATGGCATTTTCTGCTATATTTTCAATTTCTACTTTAAGGTTTTCTTTTTGTTGTTTTCTATAATACTCAATGCAAGTATTTATAAAAATACGCTTTACCCAACCTTCAAAAGAGCCTCTGCTTTCAAATTTTTCTAAATTTTTAAACAAACGAATAAAACCCTCTTGTACCAAATCTTTGGCATCGTCATTATCCTTGGCATAACGCACGCAAATGGCGTACATTTTAGGAGCTAATATTTCAAATAACTTTTTTTGTGCTTTTGGTTCATTTTCAATACATTGTATTAGTAATTGTTGATACAAATCTGCATTGATATTTGCCATTTACACGTTTTTAAATTGTCTTTATTTATAGGGTAGAAGAAATAAGTTTACAAAAGGTTGCCTGCTGTATTAAAATAATTAAGAATTTTCTAATTCTATTTTTACAATATCATACCTATCTTCAATTGCTTTTAATGTTATTTCGCTGTAATAACCTACGCTTTCTAAAGCTTCTACAATATCTTCTTGCTTTAGTCCATTGCAAATTCTACGGTATTTTACAGCCAACATATTTTGTTCTTTATTTATGGTATAAGAACCAAACAGTAAATTCAAATTGTTTTGCAATAATTCTTCATAAAAAGCCTCAACATTGCTTGTGGGCAAATAGCAAACAGGCGAAATAGTTTGAAAAACAAATACAGGTTCATCGCTTTCAAAATACATCCACCCATTTTCTTCTTTCTGCTCCCATAGGTCAATGTAAATTTCTGTTCCACCATTAAAAATAACCCATTGTCCATCTTCTGCACTTCTTGCCTCTGTAGGGTTTAAGCCTAAAAAAGCAAGTGTATTTTCTATTAAAGAATTATATTCAATATATGTCATAAATTATTTTAAAAAATGTAAGGGCAAAATTAAATTATTAATTTGGTATAAAAATTATGATTTATACCCTAATTTCGCACAAAAAATATAAAAACAAATATATGTCTGTATTAGTAGGAAAAAATTCAAGAGTAATCGTTCAAGGTTTTACAGGAAAAGAGGGCACTTTTCATGCCACACAAATGTTAGAGTATGGCACCAATGTGGTAGGTGGTGTTACCCCAGGTAAAGGCGGAAGCAACCATCCTGAATTAGGCAAACCCATTTTCAATACCGTTGCCGAAGCTGTAAAAGCTACTCAAGCAAATGTTTCAATCATATTTGTTCCACCAGCTTTTGCTGCCGATGCTATTTTAGAAAGTGCCGATGCTGGAATTGAGGTAATTGTATGTATTACAGAAGGTATTCCTACAAAGGATATGATAGAGGTAAAAGAATATTTGAAATCTAAAACTTGCACTTTAATAGGACCTAATTGCCCAGGCGTAATGACACCAGGTGGAGCTAAAGTAGGTATAATGCCAGGTTTTATTTTTACCCCAGGTAGAATTGGTATTGTATCAAAATCGGGCACTTTAACGTATGAAGCTGTTGACCAAATAACCAAAGCAGGTTTAGGACAAAGCACTGCCATAGGTATAGGTGGCGACCCAATTATTGGCACAAGCACCAAGCAAGCTGTTGAGCTTTTAATGAACGACCCCGATACAGATGGCATAATTATGATAGGCGAAATAGGCGGTGGTATGGAAGCCGAAGCTGCCCGTTGGATTAAAGCACATGGCACAAAACCAGTTGTAGGCTTTATTGCAGGGCAAACAGCCCCTGCCGGCAGAAGAATGGGACACGCAGGTGCTATTGTAGGCGGAAAAGATGATACAGCAGCTGCTAAAATGGCTATTATGCGTGAGTGTGGTATTCATGTTGTAGAATCTCCGGCTGAAATAGGTGCTAAAATGGCTGAAGTGCTTGGACACAAGGCTACAGCATAGTATTATAAGTTTTTATTTGTTTGCTTATCCAAAATAAGCAACCAAATATGCATAATGGCAATATTAAGTATTACCATAGGTTGGATACTTGTAAAGTTTATTTGGAAATAGGTATTATTCCATAGCTCACGGTTTAAACCGTGGGAAATTTTTTTGTACTAATACACCACAACCTTCTTCACAACTACCTCATTGTTTTGCTTAATAATTACAGAATATACCCCTGCACTTATATTTTGAGTGTTTAGTTGTATTTTATTATCTGTTCGTTGTTGCTCAAAATTTATTTGTTTACCTAAAATATCTATTATTTTTATGGTTGTATTTTCGGCTGTTAAGCCTTCAATGGTAAATACACCATTGTTTGGGTTTGGGTATATATCTATGTTTTGTGCTTGTATATTTTCTTGGATACCTAAAGCCCAATTGGTGGTAAAGTTATACTCAAAGCCTCCGCCAAAATCGGGGTTAAAGGTTTTAATGATAGCACCTGTACCTTTTTTAATTCTTACAAAGCCTGTGCCTTGGGCAGCAGATGCCCACCAGTTTAAGCCGTCTTGCTCGGTATCTTCTACCACTAATTTAAAACAGCCATTTAGATTATAACTAAAAGTATGGGTTTTGTTGGCTGTGGTAAATGTTTGGGCGTCTATTAGTTTATTTTCGTGGTCGTATAGTTTAAAGTTGTTTTCAGCAGGGTTATTATTGGTTTTAAGTTCTATAATAAAATTTTGCGTAGCCACATCGGGTATGCCAAATAAAGATGTCATTTTATTGTTTAAAGCATAATTATCTGTAGTATTATTGGCTTTTTTTAGTTCTACATTAAATACATTGCCTTTGGCTAACATATCTTTTGTAAATAAAAAATAGGTGGGCAGCGTTACCTCTGCTGTTTCCATAAAGGCAAGATTACCTGTCCAAGTAAAATCTTGCACATTGGTACTGTTATTTACCCAATATTCTATTCTAACACTTGTAAGATTTGTAGCACCTGTATTTTGAATTTTTATAACAGGATTGGCACATATAGCATTTTTTCTACCATATAGTATTTTATCTGTTGGCGAAAGAATATCTGTAACGCTTGCATCTATGCTATGATTAGGTGCTGCGTAGCTTACCAATTGATGAGCAGCTATAAAACGGTAGTCGCCATTGGCATTTTGGGGCTGCGAGGTGTTGTAGTCTATGGTATTATTTACTCCTGGTGCTACAAATTTGGTAATATCAAATTCTTTTAACAAAGAACTTTCTCCAGGACACCATCCTTGTCTATCGTACACCCATGTGCCACCTTGCGGATACACAGGATTGAAGGCGCACTCTTGGGTTATATTCCATGTATATTGTTTAAATCCTCCGTTAATAATCAATTGATGGTCTATTAAACCACCACTTTGGCTAAACTCGCCCTCTTGCCCATGCCCTGTAATAGTGGAACGTATTTTAAAGGCGTTTGCTTGGCTATTTGTATTAAATGTTATGGGAGTAAATTTTGTTTGATTATTGATACTTCCTATACTTATGCCGCCTGTTCGGGCTGCTCCTTGCCATAGTTGGTTAAAATTTAAAACATTTCTAACAGGCGTGCCTACTATAAAATAAAATTCTACATCCATTTGCTCTTGGTTTTGTCCGCCAAGGGTCATCATAATGCGTTTATTGTTTTTAAGCAATGGGGTAAAATCTGTAACATCATAATACCAAGATTTGCCATTTATTCCAAAATTTAAACCTATGCCAAAAGGTGTTACAAACGACATAATTTCGTTGTAAAAAGGATAGCGTTTGATATAATTAAGGTTTGTAATGGCTATGCTGCCAGTAGATGTTACAGGTATTGTGCTTATTTGCGTACCATTGTCGCCATTTACTATTTTTTGTGCTATGGCTTCGTATAAATATGTGGTGTTTACCAAATTTACAACATCGTGCTTAATAGGCATTTCGCCTGCTTTAGAAATTATAGAATATTGTTCTACAGTATTTGTATTTCGGGCTATGGAATCTCTTGCGCTGGTATTGGCAATGCTTAAATTGTAGGTGCCTTGTAGAAACGTAATATTTGGTCGTTGGTTTAAAGCTATAAATAGTTTGTTTAACTTATCGCCTCTTTCATATTGCCATTGAAAATTTGTGCCTGTAACGCTTAAATTATTTTTAACATCTTTTATTGTTTGCCCCGCGCCTTCGTTCATTTTATAGTAGGCTACTAAGTTGCTAAAGTTTGTATGGGTATTGTCTATGGGCTTATTTATCCAACTTAAAATTGTAGCTGCGCTTATTTCTTTATTCCAAATGCTTAGTTCCATTATTTTGCCTTTGTAATTGCTGGTAAAATCAGAATTTTTACCCAAAATTAAAGCTAATAAGCTAATGTTTTTTGTTTTAGATGTGCCCGAATGCCAAAGTGTGCCATTCAAATATATTTTCATGCTGCCTGTTGTAGCATTTTTTGTAAATGTCCAATGCTGCCATTGCCCTGCCTGCTCGGCTGCGGTGGCTGTTTTTTCTATTCTATCGAAACCGCCTGCCGTATAGCCACAATCAAAATAAATAGTATTATTGCTCCAAGGAAGATGTATATTTAATTGACGCTCGTTTGCATTTGTGCCATAGCCATATAATATTGAGGTTTCTGTAGGCATAGCACCTGTATTGCCATACGCCCAAAAAGATACTGTAAGTTCTTTATTGATAGATGATAAAACCGAGGCATCTAACAGCACATGGGCATTTGAAGATAAATCTAAAGCATATTGGTTGTTGGCATAAAGGCACATAGAGGCTGTATCTGCAAAACCGCTTAATACTATGGGGCTGCTTGGGCTTGCGTTTGTAAAAGATATTTCTATTAATATATTGCTTGTGCCATTCCATGTAAAAGGGGTATAAAACTGAATACGGTTGCTGCCAATTGCAAAACTATGGGCATGGTTGTACACTTCTGTAAAGCCTGTTAAATCTGGAGCGTTTGCATTTAAAATATTTTGGGCGGTATGTTTTAATTTTAATTTAAAAAAACTGGCATCGCCTGTGTTTGCGGCATTTAGCATAATGGCATCTATATTGCCTGCGCTAAGCCCTGCTGCTATAAGCTGTGCGGCTGTGTAAAGCACAAATGTTTTGCCCGATTTTTCATCTGCTTTCAATAGTTTGGTAAGTGCTGTATTGCCTGTGCCAATGGTGTATTGGTTTTCGGAAATAATAGTATTGAGTGTTACGCTTTTTTGCGCATAATCGTAATAATCGTATAGTGGTTTGTTGGTATAATTAAAGGTAGTGCCTGTAAAATTAGAAATTTTATAATTGGGTGTGGTATTTGTTTCTTCTTCTATTTTTGAGGAATCTACAATGTAGGTATTGCACGAATAGTCCCACTCGCCACAGCCTTTGTTTCTATCAGTACCATCAGATACAAGGGCATTTTTACAACGCATGTTGTATTTCATTATAATTTTTTCATACGTTAAATTACCGCTAGGAAAAGCGGCAATAGTATCGCGTGTATTGCTTTTATAATGAAATGTTTTTACCTTAATGGTATCGCCAGGCAATTGGGCTATTGCTGTATTTACAAGGCATATTAAACAGGCAAATAATTGTTTTTTCATGAATAGATTTATTTAAAAAAGAAAAACAAAAGTAGGTATTTTTAATATTAAATTGATATACTTAACAATGTGGAGGAAATTTTTTTCAAAATATAATTAGAGAGATGTTTAAACTTTTTTTAATCCATTATAAAAAAGTATTTTTGTCATTCAATTTAAAAAATACATTTTTTAATGAAAAAAGAAAACCTGCCGTTTGGCTTTCCCCATGTATTGGCTTTTATAGCTGTATGCTTTATAAGTTTAAACCTTAATGGGCAAACCAAAATCTATTCGGATACCACCTATTATTATGGCAATAAAAATATTAGAACCATAATTGCTTATAATGGCGACAATAAAACTGAAACCACCTATTTTGAAAATGGCTATTTGAGTTTAATAAGCAATTTCTATAAAAACAACCTCAATGGGCAGCAGCAAAGGTGGTATGATAACGGCAAACAGCAATCAGTAAGCAATTACGAAAATGGCTTAATTGCCCATAAAACTGAATGGCATAGCAATGGCACATTGTACAAAATAGAAAACTATATTTACTTAAAAATAGAAAATGAAGGATTGCGACAGCTATACCATGGCGAATATTTGCATCTATACGACAATGGCAATATAAAAACCAGAGGGCAATACGATAGCGGACTTATGATAAACCAATGGGAAACTTACTTTGAAAACGGACAAAAACAAATCATAACCAATTATACCAAAGGACTTAAAAACGGCAATGAAACTAAATGGTATAGCAGTGGTGCCATACAATCTGAATGCACCTATATTACCAAACCATATACTGATGCAAATAGCAGCAACCGATACAATTTAGACAACGAAAGAGTTGACCAATTAAAACGTATAGGTGCAAACGGAAGCACTTATTATGCCAATAGAACACAAAATTATATTACCCTATTTGATAAAAAACGAATATCCTATTTTGAAAGTGGGCAAAAAAGCTTGGAATATAATTACAGCAATGGTATGCGTGAAGGCACTTTCAAAGAATGGCACAACAACGGCAAGCTAAAATCTATACAAGAATATAAAAACAATGTAATAAATGGCAAAAACTATAGCTATTTTTACAATGGCAAACCGCATCAACTATTTACTGAATATAAAATATTGAATAATAGATATGATTACAATATATACGAAGGCAAGTACGAAATATATTATACCGATGGCAAACCACAAATAATAGGTAATTATAAAAAAGGAAAACTACAAGGGCTATACACCCAATATTACGAAAATGGTATAAAAAGAAGTGAAACTAACTATATTGATGGCTTAAAAACAGGAGAAGAAAAATATTGGCATACCAATGGCAAAATAAACAACATTAATACATACAAATATTTTAAAATTAATGACACTCCCTATTCTCAATTAGAAGGTATTGTAATGGCATACAATAGCAATGGTAATGTAACTCAAAAAAGTTTTTACAAAAATGGCAAAATCAATGGCTTGCGAGAAGAATGGCATACCAATGGCAAAAAGAAATCTGAAATAGAATATTGCAATGGCGAACACTGTGGTATTGAAAAATATTGGGATATAAAAGGGCGAATAACATCTGAAAAAAAATTGGTTCAAGCTGAAAACGATAAAAACAATTACATATTAGCATACGCCAAAGAGTTTAAAGACTCGGTGCTTATTGCCTATTATCAGTACAATAACAATGGCAATTTGTACAATACCAATAAGTATTACGATAATGGTACGCTAAAATCTACAATACATAAATTATCACATGGAAGTTCAATCTATGAACAAAGCCATATCGAAAGAACAATTAAATATTATGACAATGGCAATATAGAATATGATGGTACTAACATAAAAAATTATGCAAAAGGAATTCAATTTAGTTATTATATAGATGGCTCGCCAAGGCTATATACCTACAATCCTGTTGGCAAAGATAGTATCAATGTGTATATCAATTGGACACCCTCTGGGCAATTGCTTTCGCATCAAAATAGAGCTAACAATTATACCAATATTAATGATAAAAAATTAGAAGAAGAGGTGTTCAAATTCATGGTAGATTACCAAAAAAATAAACCGCAAAATACCAATACTGATAATACAGAAACATGGCAAAATAGCAATAAGCTAATCGAAATAAAACAAACCAACGATAGCACACTTAATTACAATGCCTTTTACTTTAATGGCAAACCATTTTTTGCTATACAATTCAAGCAGCATGCCCCGCATGGCAATTATACCTTATGGGCGCACAATGGCATAAAGTTAGAAGAAGGGCAATACCACAACGGCAAAAAAATAAACCAATGGGTGTCTAAAAATTTTGAAAATAAATTACAGCAAGAAATAAGCTACACCTTAAAAGATGAATCGGCAGGTACATACAAAGGCTATTATGATAACGGCATACTTTCAGAAGAATATACCTTTACAAAATTTAATAAAAACGGAAAACTTACAAGCTATTACGATAACGGCAAATTGCACACAGAAGAATACTACAAAAATGGCAATTTAGATAGCATAGCTAAAACTTTTAGTATGAATGGTAATTTAATAGAATATTCAGAATTTAAAAATAGAAGACAGAATAGTGTAACAAAACAATGGGCAGAAAATGGCATTTTGATTAGTGAAACGTATTTAAAATATAGTGAAAGAGATAGTATTTATAAAAAATGGTGGAGCAATGGAAAGCTACAGGTAAATGGTTTTTATAAACAAGATAAAAGAGATAGTATTTGGAGTTTCTACAATATAAATGGCAAACTAATATTACAAGAGCAATACAAACGCAATGAATCTTACCCAGTAGCCATTTACAATGCCGCCACGCCATGCCTTTGCCAAAATACGCTTTATACGCTTAACAAAGAATTGCCCGCTTGGAGCAAAGCCAGCGAGTACAATCAATTTAATTATGTGCGAAGTTTAGAAACAATGTATTATTATCAAAATAAATTAAAAGTATTTTATACCAATTATTTAACCAAAAAAGAAAACAATGAAACGGTATCTACTTTCAATTTAATACTAACTGAACCACTAAACGCAAGACGACAGACCCAAAGCCAATTAATATTTAACCCTTGTTTTAGTTTTGAAAACAATGAAGCAGAAATACCCTGCACCACCAAAATAAACGATAACGAAGCCAGTATAACCATGCAGCCTAAAAAGTTGGCTATTTATTTTAATTATGGCTTGCTTAGAGAAATAGAAGCATCAAACCTTAAAAATCAAATTTCTGAATTATCTAATTACAGCACTGCTTCAAAGCTTTTGTTTTCGGTTAGTTCTATAGCTGCAAATAATAAAAAAACAACTTTACAAAATGTGCAAAACCCTTGCTTTACCCCATCTTACATTGGCTATAGCGGTATTCAATTGGCTATAGATTCTGCTAAAATAGCTATGAATAGCGAGTTTTCTAACCAAGCAAAACCACGTTTCAATTACAATGTTATCAATAATTTTAATGCGTATTTGTACAACAATATTTCAAACAATTATGGCTATAACGAAACGGGCAATATAGAAGTACTTTCTAACTATGCTACCTATAAAATTCCCAATAGATTGTTTGATACAGCTTTTAAAGATACCTCAACATTTACCAATAGCAATGTATTGATACAAGACTACAATATATTTGGTAGCATAGCATTAAAAGTGCAAAAAGTAAACGACAATGTATATACAACCATACTTGGCAATAAAAATACAGCATTAGACCTTAAACAATTGAAAGAAAGATTTGAAATCTATAATTTAAAAAACTTCAATACCTATTTCGACCCCATAAAAAATGAACTTTTACTTTTCTTTAATTACAATACAAACAATAATTAATTATGAAACAACTTTGTAAACAACTATTAGCCTTTATAGGCTTTTTTATAAGTATTAGTGCTTATGCACAAGAAAATGAAGGCAGTGTAATAGATTTTTTAACAAAAAAAATATACCGCTACGAAAGTGTAGCAAGCAATATTGATGAAAACGATTGTGTAAACTATAAATATGGCTCTATCTATGTGCCTCGTTTTACCACGCTTGCAGATACCAATATTCAAAAAAACATAAACAATAGAATAAAAAATATATTGGTAAAAAATATTGAAAGTTCTATTTTTATAGCAAAGTTAAGCACACAAGCTATGGAAGCCGAAAAAACTTACTTAAGAGATGAAAAAAGCACTTCTGGCTTACCCAAATGCGAGCTAAATAGAATTCTGTATTATCCAGAAATAACCAAAGTAAGATATAGCTTTACATCGTGCTACAACAATGTAGTAACTATGGCTGCAAGCTATACCTACCATGCACGGGTAAAAAACAATAAACGCTTAAAAGGTTTGGTTTACACCGAGCTTTATTATTTCGATTTGAAAACAGGCAAAGAATACAGCCAAGCCGATATTTTTAAACCCAATGCCACAGCTGCTATAGATGCCCTAATTACCCAAAAATACAACCGCAATGAAATATTTACAGGCAATAAAACATTGGGTGGCTCATACAGAGAATACGAAGAAGATTACGAAGAAAATGAAGAAAGAGTAGAAGAAGTGGAAGAGGTAGATGTGGAAAGTGGAGATATAGGCTATGCAGAAGAAGCACCACCCCCTGCTGAAAGAAGTTATGATGCTCCAGTAATGGAAGAAAAAGTAATGGCTGTTGAAGATAGAGACTATGGCAATGCAATAGGCAATGGAAATGGGCGCAATTATGATGAAGCTACACCAAATAGACAATATGAAGAAACATTACCCATTTATAAAGACAATGGCTACAAGCCAAAATACTATTATCGCCCAGAGGAGTTTTTGCCAGTTGAGCGCAAATTGTCTAATTTTACATATCTTAAAAATGGTTTTCTGCAATTAAAAGCAGCCTCTATTTCATATACATTGGCTGCATACCAAACTTGCAGCAATTTGCCCTACAATACAGCAGCCGAAATACGATTAGGGCTTGGCGAAATAGCACAATATATAAATCCTAATGGACCTTATGCTAATTTAATTAATTTGAGTAAAACAATTGCCAATGGCGCAAAAAATGTAAATACATCCAATAAAAATGCAATATATTTGTATAGCAAGCCCCAAATAGATTTAATAGAAAACAACCCATTAGAAATAGCCGATAAAAAAGTAAAAACGATAACCTTTTATACCAAAGATAAACAACGCATAAAATTATACAATAAAAATCAAACTGTTTATCAAGATACTTTGGTAGAAATAATTTCAAAAGAACTCAATTATGCCAATGGCAGATTAACAACTATTTCTACCAATCAAAACTATTACAGCAGCTATGAAAACTATATATACGATAGCCTAAATAGATTAAAAAAAATTATATACCGAAATGCCGATAGCAATTATATGGGTAGCAAAGAATATAGCTATAATGCCGAAGGAAATATATTGACAGAGAAAAGAATTACAGAAAATGGAGAAATAGAATACTGCTTGTATTACACCTATTTTCAAAATAATTATATTACAGAAACATACCAAAACAATGAGTATGCTAATCATTTTGATTTTAACGAATTTTATTTTAGCCAAAATGGCAATATAGATAGTAGCTTTGATATAAGCGAAAGCTATATTTCTAATACTGATTATTATAGCTATACCAACAATGGTAAAATATCTTACAATTACAATAATAGAAATGCCACAGAAAATGGAGATTACTATATATACAATAGCAATGGCATGCTTTTAAATTATGGTTCAAATAATTACCATACTATTTTAGTATACAATAACAATAATCTATTAAGCAGCTATAGTCAAAAGCAAGAAGAAGGCAGAACAACCAAGCAAATAAACTTAATGTACAATAGCAACAACCAAATAGAAAGCTATACTTTAACTTACTCCGACTACTCAACAACTCCTAAATTGTATTTTATAAAATACAAATACGAGTAAGCTTTTGTCATTTCGAGTAGTTTTGAAAGCAGTAAAGTTTCGTCATTTCGAGTAGTTTTTGGCTTTGCAAAAACGTATCGAGAAACAAAGGTCATCGAAGCTAAAAGTTTTCCTTTGGTTGGTATGTAGCCAAGTTCCTTGCGGTGGCTACCAACCAATACTGGCATTTTGCCATTGTTGGTCTTATGACCAACAATATGAGTTCGTATAAACTATTTCCATTTCACCCAATTGTCATATTTTAGTTAAAAAAATTAGAACATCTTTTTTATGGTACAACATTTGAATAAAAAATAACATATTTGCAAATACATAAAACATGAACAAAAAAAATATCTTAATATTCGCCATTAGCCTTATTTCAATAGCAAGCAATGCCCAATCTGTAATTAAACGATGGATAATTGCCGATGCTAAAACAGCTTGTCAAATTGGAGAAAACGTAACCTCGTGCTACAAATACAAGGTGCATAAAGACAGCAACTGGCAAAATTTTCAATACGAAATAGAAGGCTTTACCCATCAGCAAGGCATAGAGTACGAAATAGAGCTAAACGAAGAAAAATTAAAATTTACTGAACCCAATGGTCCTCAATATAAATGGACATTGTTAAGTATAGTTTCAAGCACCAAAACAGTCATAACCAATCCAAAAGTATTAATGAACAACAAATGGAATCTATTGGCTATAACAGAGCCAACTAAAACCATTTTAGCCCGCAAGGCAAAAGCAAATATTGTATTCAATGGGGCAGAAAATAAAATAAATGGCTTTTCTGGCTGCAACACTTTTGGTGGCAATAGTGCTTTTGAAGATGGTGTTATACAATTTGGGAATATAGAATCTACCATGAAGGAATGCGAAACCAATACAGATATACAAACTAAAATATACGAATGCCTAAAGGGAAAAGCAGCTTTTTATGTGCGTAAAAATATACTCTACATAGCCTGCGAAAACTATTTAACCCTCGAACTTCGACCAGAAAAAAGCCTCGATTCTATATTGCAAGTTATACAGAATGATGACAATAAACCTAAAGAAAACACCATATTGAATATGGGTAAAAATATATTCTTTCTAACTCTGCTTGATGACAAAAAAGAAATAGAAACATCAGAACCACTAAAAGTTATTCAACTAACGCCAGCCCAACAAAAAACAATTTTATTAAAACTAAGCCCTCAATTGCCTACAAGTAAAATAAAATCTGTAACAGTTACAAAAAAAGAAACTGGAGAATTAGGAACTAAACTTGTTGAAATAGATTATAAAAATGGTGTTAAAAAAGAAATTATTGCTATTCTAACCCAATAATAATTTTACTATTTAACAATATATAGTTGTTTTATCTTTCAGCATAACAAAGGTTGGGCTGTCATGTACATCTTTGTTGTGTATAGATGCTTCCTTCGTCAGCATGTCAAAGGCATTCAACAATATAACAATTCAACAATATATCAATATAACAGTTAAACAATATAACAATATAACAATTCAACAATATATCATTTCATCAATTAAACAATTCCCCCATTCCTAAAAATCTAAATAATGTTTACCTTTGCCCCCCAGTGAGTGCAGAAGTAAATATGAAACCCATACAAATGGTAGATTTGGCAAGCCAATACCAACGCCTAAAACATGAAATTGACCCCGCAATAGAGGCAGTTTTAAACCAAGCAAATTATATCAATGGGGCGCAAGTAAAAACATTTGCCACCCAATTAGCCAATTATTTAAGCGTAAAACATGTAATACCCTGTGCCAATGGTACCGATGCCCTCCAAATAGCCTTTATGGCTTTAAACCTGCCAGAAGGTAGCGAGGTAATTACCCCAGGGTTTTCATACATAGCCTTGGCAGAAGTTTGCCATTTATTGAAATTAAAACCTGTGTTTGCAGATGTTAATTCAGCTACATTTAATCTCAATCCTTTAGAAATAGAAAAACACATAACCCCTAATACCAAAGTAATAGCTCCTGTACATCTTTTTGGGCAAACAGCCGATATGGAAACCATTATGGCTATTGCCGAAAAACACAATCTTTATGTAGTAGAAGACAATGCACAATCCATTGGTGGCGAATACACTTTTTCTGATGGCAGCGTGCGCAAAGCAGGCACAATAGGGCATATTAGCACCACATCTTTTTTTCCTTCAAAAAACCTTGGCTGCTATGGCGATGGCGGTGCAATAGCTACCAATGATGATACCCTTGAAGAGAAAATAAACATGATAGCCAACCATGGGCAAAAGGTAAAATATATTCACGATGTAGTAGGTGTAAATAGCCGTTTAGATACTATTCAAGCAGCTTTATTATCTGTAAAATTAAACTATTTGGATAGTTTTATTGTAGAACGTCAAGCAGTTGCCAATGCTTATAATGCTGCTTTTACAAACCACACCCATTTAAAAACGCCTTATTTAGCAAGTAATAGCACCCATGTTTATCATCAATATACCCTACAAACTTGCAATGTAGATATTGAAAAATTTAGAAAAGCCATGCAAGAAAAAGGTATTCCTACAATGGTATATTATCCTTTGCCATTGCATAAGCAAAAAGCATATTGGCAAGATATTAGTTTACCTATTTCGGAAACATTGGCAAATAGTGTTATTAGCCTGCCCATAGGCACAGATATGACAACAGAACAAATTAATTACATTATAGAAAACGTTTTACAATATTTTAACAATTAAATGAAAATAGCGGTAGTAGGAACAGGATATGTTGGTTTAGTTACAGGCACTTGCTTTGCCGAGGTAGGCATCAATGTGGTATGTATAGATATTGATGTAAAAAAAATAGAGAATTTAAAACAAGGTATTTTACCCATATACGAGCCAGGATTGGAAGAAATGGTGCTTAAAAATGTAGAAAAAGGACGTTTACATTTCTCTACCAATATTGCAGAAAGCATACATGATGCCGATGTGGCTTTTATTGCCGTAGGCACGCCCCCAGGCGAAGATGGCAGTGCCGACCTTAAATATGTTTTAGCAGTAGCCACTCAAATAGGCGAAAATATGAACAGCTACGGTGTAGTAGTTACCAAAAGTACCGTACCTGTTGGCACAGCCTTAAAAGTAAAAAATGCAGTACAACAAGCATTGGATAAAAGAGGGGTAAACATAGAATTTGATGTAGCAAGCAATCCAGAATTTTTGAAAGAAGGTGCTGCTATTGATGATTTTTTAAAACCTGATAGAATAGTAATAGGTGTAGAAAGTGCAAAAGCAGAAGACATTATGCGTAAATTGTACAAACCTTTTGTGTTGAACGGACACCCCATTATTTTTATGGATGTGCCAAGTGCCGAAATGACAAAATATGCCGCCAATAGCATGTTGGCTACCAAAATTAGCTTTATGAACGATATTGCCAATCTTTGCGAAATAATGGGAGCAGATGTAAATATGGTGCGCAAAGGCATAGGTAGCGATGCCCGTATTGGCAATAAATTTATTTATCCAGGCATAGGCTATGGCGGCAGTTGTTTTCCAAAAGATGTAAAAGCACTCATAAAAACCGCAGCAGAAAATGGCTATATGATGCAAATATTAGAAGCCGTAGAAAGTGTAAACGAAGCTCAAAAATCTGTATTGTTCAATAAGCTAACCACTCATTTTGGCGGAAACTTATCAGGTAAAACATTTGCCATTTGGGGTTTATCTTTCAAGCCAAAAACAGACGATATGCGAGAAGCACCCAGTTTAGTGATTATAGATAAAATACTAAAAGCAGGCGGCAAAGTAAAAGCCTACGACCCCGTAGCAATGCCCGAAGCAAAACATACATTGCATGATACCATAGCGTATGCAAAAGACGAATACGATGCCTTAACAGGAGCAGATGCTCTATTAGTAATTACAGAATGGTCCGAGTTTCGTTCGCCAAACTTTGAAAAAGCAAGTGCTTTACTGAACCAAAAAGTAATATTTGATGGCAGAAATATTTACGATGCTGCCGAATTGAAAGCCTTAGGTTTTCAATATTATTGTATAGGGATTAAAACAAATAATTTAGAAACTGAAAGTACTAACTAAATAAGTTTTTTAACTCCTTTTTATTTCACAGTATAATAAAGTTTAAAAAGCAAAAGTTCCCAAATTCCCCTCCCAAAAACAATCTGCCAATGTCCTTCTCCTTTGGAGAAGGTGCCTGAAAGGCGGATGAGGCAAAAGAGGGGTAGGGGTGGTTTTCTTCAAAATCAAAAATCAAAAATTTCAAAATCAAAAATAAAGTATCTTTGCACCTTAAATTTTTATGTACCGCACACTCAAGCAAGTAAATTGGAACCAGTTAGAAGAAGAAGTTTTACAAAAATGGAAAGCCGATAATACCTTTCAAAAAAGTATAGAAAGCCGAGATGGCAATCCTGATTTTGTGTTTTACGAAGGTCCGCCAAGTGCCAATGGTATGCCAGGCATACACCATGTAATGGCAAGAGCCATCAAAGATATTTTTTGCAGATACAAAACCTTACAAGGCTTTAAAGTAGAGCGCAAAGGCGGTTGGGATACCCATGGGCTGCCCATAGAGTTACAAGTAGAAAAACGCCTTGGTATTACCAAAGAAGACATAGGCAAAACCATAAGTATAGAGCAATACAATGCCGAATGTCGCAAAGATGTTATGTTGTTTAAAGACAAATGGGATAGCCTTACAGAAAGAATGGGCTATTGGGTAGATTTGGATAATCCCTACATTACCTACGAAAACAGCTATGTAGAAACCCTTTGGTATTTGCTAAAACAACTACACGAAAAAGGCTATTTATACAAAGGCTACACCATTCAGCCATACAGCCCTGCGGCAGGTACGGGTTTAAGTAGCCACGAATTAAACCAGCCAGGCACATACAAACCCGTAAAAGATACCACAGCAGTTGCCCAATTTTTAATTGATACCCCAAGTGCTGCCCTACAAACTATTTTAACCCAAAACCAACAAGCCAATAGAAACAATTATTTCTTGGCTTGGACAACCACCCCTTGGACATTGCCAAGCAATACCGCCCTTGCCGTAGGTAAAAATATAGACTATGTAGTTGTTAATTCATTTAATCAATACACTTTCTTGCCTATTACAGTGGTTTTAGCTAAAAATTTATTAGGCAAGCATTTCAATGAAAAAGCCACAGATATAGGACTTATAGACTACAAAGCAGGCGATAAACTCATTCCTTTCCAAATAGTAGCCGAGCTAAAAGGAAGTGATATAGCAGGTTCTACTTATGCACAATTATTACCTTTTGAAGCCAATAAAAAAGAAAACATAGAAGGCGATGCCTTTAAAGTAATAGTTGGCGATTTTGTAACTACCGAAGATGGCACAGGTATAGTGCATATTGCCCCAAGTTTTGGTGCAGATGATTACCGTGTAGCCAAACAAAACGGTATAGGTTCATTAACATTGGTAGATAAGCAAGGAAAATTTATAGAAGGTGTAGGCGAGTTTTCAAATCTATATGTAAAAAACTATAACGATGCTGATGAAAAAGCACCCGATTATAAAAGTACTGATGTATTAATTTCTATTAAACTAAAAGAAGAAAACAAAGCTTTTAAAGTAGAAAAATACGAACACACTTATCCTCATTGTTGGCGCACCGATAAGCCTATTTTATACTATCCTTTAGACAGTTGGTTTATAAAAACCACAGCCGTAAAAGAGCGTATGGTAGAATTGAATAAAACCATTAATTGGCAACCAAACTCTACAGGCGAAGGGCGTTTTGGCAATTGGTTAGAAAACCTAATTGATTGGAATTTAAGTCGCAGCCGCTTTTGGGGAACACCATTGCCTATATGGCGCACAGCAGATGCAAGCGAAGAAATTTGCATAGGCAGTATTGAAGAATTAAAAGCAGAAATGCTTAAAGCCAATGCAGCAGGGCAAAACAACAACTTAGAAGTTCCAGATTTGCATCGCCCTTATGTAGATGATATTGTATTAATTTCTGCCACAGGCAAACCCATGTACCGTGAAACCGATTTGATAGACGTTTGGTTTGATAGCGGTGCAATGCCATATGCCCAATGGGGAATCCTATCCGAAGAAGATAAAATCAAAAATCAAAAATCAGAAATGTTCACTTCTACAAACCCAGTGAACAATAAAATCAAAAATCAAAAATTAGAAAATCAAAAATTTAAAAGTGGGTGGGAGGGGGCATTCCCTGCCGACTTTATAGCCGAAGGTGTTGACCAAACCCGAGGTTGGTTTTTTACCCTACATGCCATTTCTGTGATGTTGTTTGATAGCGTGGCTTACAAAAATGTAATAGCCAATGGCTTGGTATTAGATAAAAACGGCAATAAAATGAGCAAACGCTTGGGCAATGCCGTTGACCCATTTACAACCATCGATAAATATGGTGTAGATACCGTGCGTTGGTATATGGCTACCAATAGCAATCCTTGGGATAACTTAAAGTTTGACATGGAAGGCTTGGGCGAAACCCAACGCAAGTTTTTTGGCACATTGTACAATACCTATTCTTTCTTTGCCATTTATGCCAATATTGATGATTATAATTTTGACAAAGAAAAAGTATTTGCCTTAAAAGATTTGAGCGAATTGGACAGATGGATAATCTCTAAACTAAACACTTTGAAAGCCACAGTAATTGCCAATATGGACAATTACGACCCCACGCCAGCTGCCCGTGCCATTGAAACTTTTGTATGCGATGATTTAAGCAATTGGTTTGTACGCCTTTCTCGCAGGCGTTTTTGGAAAGGCGAAATGAACAGCGATAAACAGCAAGCCTACGATACTCTGCATACTTGTATCAATGCTGTTGCCCAATTAATGAGTCCATTTGCACCATTTTTTGCTGAGTGGTTGTATCAAAGTTTAAATAAAACAACAGAAAGCGTTCATTTAACCTTTATTGAAAAGCCTGACAATGCAGCTATTAATAAAGATTTAGAAACTACCATGCAATTGGCACAAGACCTTTGCAGTATGGTATTAAGCTTACGCAAAAAACAAAGTTTACGTGTTCGTCAGCCATTACAAAAAATTATGGTGCCAGTACTAAACGAGGCATTTGGCAAACAATTAAAACATGTGGAAAGCCTTATTCTTTCGGAAGTAAATGTAAAAGAGTTACAATATTTAGAACCCAATAATAGTGTATTGGTAAAGGGTATTAAGCCTAATTTTAAAGCATTGGGCGCAAAAGTAGGCGCACAAATGAAAGAACTAACGGCTGCTATTCAAAACTTTACGGCTTCTGATATTGCTAAAATAGAACAAGAAGGTAAAATAGAATTGAACTTGGGCGCACGTCAGTTTGAGCTAATTTTAGAAGATGTTGAAATTACCTCGCAAGATATTCCTGGCTGGTTGGTGGCTACCGATAAAGGCTTAACTGTGGCATTAGATATTACCATTTCTGAAGAATTAAAGAAAGAAGGTATAGCCAGAGAATTTATCAATAGGCTACAAAATGTGAGGAAAGATAGCGGTTTGGAGGTAATGGACAAGATAAAAGTAAGCATAAAAACCGATGATGAGACAAAGGGTGCTTTGAATGATTATAAATTGTATATTTGCAGCGAAATTTTGGCAACCGTGCTTTTATTTACTGAAAATTTAGAGAACGGAACTGAAATAGATATAGAAGGTAACATAACGCTCATAAAAATAGAAAAAAATGGCTAAGAAAAAAGTTGAAGAAGTAAGCTTAAAAAACCGTTACAGCGATGCTGAACTATTAGAATTTAAAGCATTGATAACAGGAAAATTAACTTCTGCAAAAGAAGAATTTAATAAAATGCAAAAATCTTTGCAAAATCCTAACGAGAATGGCGATGAAAACACATCTAACCAATATTTAACCTTAGATGATGGCGCAAGTACATTTGAAAAAGAAAATTTGAACCAATTAGCAGCCCGTCAAAAAAAATTTATTGATAGCTTGGAAAGTGCTATGGTTAGAATAGAAAACAAAACTTATGGCGTTTGCAGAGTTACGGGTAAATTAATACCTAAAGAAAGACTAAAAGCTGTACCCCATGCCACATTGAGCATGGAAGCCAAATTGAACCAATACAAATAAAAGCCAAAGTACAAGCGTTTTGTTTCAAGATAAAGATATACTAAGAGATACTCTAAACCCAGAAAAACCCTCTTATATTAAATGGATTTTACCATTTGTAATTATTGTATTGGTAATAGCTGCCGACCAATGGCTTAAATATTGGGTAAAACACAATATGGTATTGCATACCGAAAAAAGCATTGCAGGCAATTGGTTTTTATTCCATTTTACAGAAAACAATGGCATGGCATTTGGCATTGAGTTTTGGGGCAAGTATGGCAAATTGTTTTTAACCCTTTTTAGAATAGGCGTATCTGTTTTTGGTGTTTGGTATTTAATCAGCAACATTAAAAAGCAAATGAAAACAGGTTTTTTAATCTGTGTAGCTTTAATATTAGCAGGCGCTATTGGCAATATTATAGATTGCGTGTTTTATGGTGTTTGGTATAAAGAATTAAACGCTTATCAAGGTGGTTATTTATATGGGCAAGTGGTAGATATGCTTTATTTTCCTTTCATAGAAACGCATTATCCAAGCTGGTTTCCCAATATTAGTTTGGGCAATTTTCAAATACGCCCTGGCGACCCATTTGTGTTTTTTAGCCCAGTGTTTAATTTGGCAGATACCGCCATAAGTGCTGGTGTTATTTCTATTATTGTTTTTCAAAAAAGATACTTTAAAAAAGGCGCACTCTCTATAGTTGAAGAAACTGAAACAAACAGCCCAATTTCAGAAACTGAAAACATACAAGCTACCGAAGACAACAAAGAAACTGGAGTGAATATTACTGAGTAAGATTTGCTTTAAAAATTTTGCAAATTTTTTCTAAAATTATGGAAAATATCAAATTATTTGAGCATAAAAGTATTCGTTCTATTTGGAATGCAGATGAAGAAAAATGGTATTTTTCTGTGATAGATGTTATTGAAGTTTTAACAGATAGTAAGAATCCAAGACGATATTGGAGTGATTTAAAAATTAAATTAAAAATAGAAGGTGGTGGTCAGTTGTACGAAAATATCGTACAACTGAAAATGCAATCTTCCGATGGAAAATTTTATAAAACGGATGTAGCCGATACTGAACAACTTTTTCGCTTAATTCAATCTATTCCTTCACCTAAAGCAGAACCATTTAAACTATGGTTGGCTAAAACAGGATATGAAAGAATAGAAGAAACACAAGACCCTGAAAAAAGTATAGAAAGGGCAATGGAAAATTATCTTAAATTAGGTTATAATAAAGATTGGATTAACCAACGTTTAAAAAGTATTGAAGTACGCAAAGAACTTACTGATGAATGGGAAAATAGAGGACTGGTTCAAGGGCGAGAATTTGCAATACTAACAGATATTATAACAAATGCTTGGAGTGGAAAAACAGTAAAACAATATAAGAATTTTAAAAACTTAAAAAAGGAAAATCTTAGAGATAATATGACCAATTTAGAATTGGTTTTAAATATGCTTGCAGAAGCCACAACTACCGAAATAAGCAAAAAGAATAAGCCAAAAACATTTAAAGAAAACGCAATAATAGCAAAGAAAGGTGGAGAAATAGCAGGAAATACGCGTAAGGAAATTGAAGAACAAACAGGAGAAAAAATTGTGAGCCCTATAAATGCTAAAAAATTAATTGCTGAAAAGAAAATCAAAAAATTAAAATGATTAAAAAACTATTTTTAACCTATCTTACAATGATAGGTATTGGTGCTTTTGCGCAAACCGATGGCATTTTATGGAAAGTAACTGGTAAAGGCTTATCTAAACCTACCTATATTTTAGGCACTATTCATATTACTTGTAATAGTAATAAAATAATGACCCCGCTTATTGACTCATTAATAGCAAAAACAGATGTTTTAGCCACTGAAATTAATTTTACAGATGCCAATGAAATTCAGAAAATAATGCAAAGTGGAAGTGAATTGGCTGTCGTAAATATTAATGAAATATTAAGCGACAAAGAATTTAAATTGGTAGATAGCGTTTGCAATGCCCTATTGAATGATGCGTTATTAAAATATAATTCAACATCATTAATGACAGTAATGTCTGCTTTTATAATGTCACCTAAAATAATAGGTTGCACGAATACTAATACTAATGTTATCGATCTATTAATAACGAATAAAGCTTTCGATATGGCAAAAAAAATGATAGGCTTAGACGGTTTTGAATTTCAAAAAGCATTATTAGATTCTATTCCTTTGGCTGAACAAAAACAATGGTTAATGGATTTTTGCAAAGATATAGAAAAAAGCAAAAAAGAATTTATGGCTTTAGAAAATGCTTATTACAGCCAAAAAGCCGAAGAACTTTACACTATTAGTTTTAAAACAAACCCAGAGTTTGCCAAATATGAAGATGTTTTTTTAACCCAAAGAAACATTAAATGGGTAAATTATTTAGTCCAAAATATGAAATTGAATTCATACTTTGTAGCTGTGGGTGCTGCGCATTTGGGCGGAGTTAACGGCATAGTAGCTTTGCTTAAAAAACAAGGCTATAAAGTAGTGCCTATGCTTATAAAATAAAGTTTTTTAGTTAAACAATTATAAGTACAATCCTTCTATTAAATATTTTACAATATCATTTTTATCTTCATTAGTTGATGAATTTAAGTGCCAAGTACGTTGATTGATAGCCGTTACCACATGCCAATGATGCCCCATAAATTCCTCGTTTTCAGCAGTGGCAATTAATACATTATTAGAATTGTATACCATATAAAATTCTGTCATTTTGCCATTGCTTGTTTTGTTGGCTTGTTTAATTGTGCCAATTATTTTATTGTCTTGTTTTATGGTTTCGTGTATTACAAAAATAGTAGCTGTTCTATCACGTTCTATAATTAAAGGCTTATTGCTTGGCTGCACAATTACTACTTTTACGGTTTTATCTACAGCTTCCATATTTACAAGGTTTTTTACCCCTGTTTCGTTTATTGTGCTATCATTTAAAATATTGTATTTTGCCACCAAATCGTGGGGCATTTTACTTTGAGGAGTTACAAAATTGGTGTTATTGTTAGGCAATGTAACTATCCATTTCCAAAAATATTTGGTATTTGTGCCTTCTCCCTCTGCTATCATTGCTATTTTAAAACATTCGGTATTGGTTTTTAAGCTATACACCGTCATTTCGCTTGGGCCTAAAAAACTTTTATCCGTTACTTTATAAATACAATAAGGCAAACCTTTGTAAAACAAGGTATCTAAACTTACCTCGGCACTTTGTTTTTTAAAGCTTTTTTCAATTTTTTCTTTGTGCTTTTTTGCTTCTTTGTTGTCTTGTGCAAATGCAAAGGTTATAAAATTAATACAAACGAATAGTATGAATATTTTTTTTAACATATTTTTTTAAGGATTAATAGCTTCCACTTGATATACCAAATAATCGGTTTCGCCTTGCCAAGGCATGGCTTTTACCTTTTGTTTGTAATAAATTTTAATTTGCTTGCCTTCCAAATTTTGTAAATCTGTAATTACTTTACTATTGCCACTTGGCACACTAAAATGCCATAAATTAGCAGTAAAACCAGCCATATTGGTGTTTAAAACGCCTGCATTCATATCGCCTTCGTGGGTTTTAAATACCCATCCTTTTTCAGAAAATTTAATTAAAAAACCTGTGCGAGTACCTTTACTATAAGTATAGCTGCAAATAGCAAAATACAATAAAAAAGATACAAATACAATAACTAAACCCCAACCTATAAATTTTTTCATAGGGCAAATTTAATTGTTTTTAATTGAAGTTAAAACATCCCATCAATTAACTCCTCAACATTGGTGTTATTAAAATATTCCCCAATATTAAAATTTGATAAATTTAGTGTTATAGCTTCTTTTTCGTGCTTACAATTTACCAAACTATTTTCAATGTCTTCTACATCTTTAACGTTAAAAAAATCGCCATAAAACTTGGCTTTTTCTATTTTGCCTTTTTCTACTTGCAAATGTATTTCTATGCTACCGCCTTCTGTTTTTATTAGTTTTTGAAACGCATATTTAGGCGAGTAGCCAAAGTTCCACTCCCAAGTGCTGTATTTGGTTTCTACCAATTGGTTAATAGCTTCAATGTCTTTTTCTGAATACTCATAAAACTGAACATCTGTATATTTTTCAGCCATAAAATTAACTACCAAATTGTAAAACTCTGTAACAGAAATTTCTTGTTTTAAATGGCTGCTAATATTGGTAACTCGGCTACGTACAGATTTTACAGCCTTATCCTGAAACTTTAAAGGATTTACCTTTAATGCTGCCGATAAATCTGCTATTTGGCTGGCAAACAGCAATGTACCATGGTGCAAAGTGCGTTTTTTTTGGTGGTAAATATGCTCGGCATTACCGCTAAATTTTTGTCCTTCAATTAGCAAATCGTTTCTACCGCTAAATTCTGCATTGATGCCCATTTGCTGCAAAACCTCAATTATAGGCATGGTAAAATATTTAAAATCTATTTTTATTTCCTCGTTGGCTTTGGCATTGGTTATAAACGTAAAATTAAGATTGCCCATATCGTGAAATACCGTGCCACCACCCGACAGCCTGCGCACCACTTTTACATTGTTTTGTTGCACATAATCCAAATTTATTTCTGCCAATGTATTTTGATGTTTGCCTACAATTATAGCATTGTCATTGCGCCAAAGGGTAAATATATCTTCATCAAAATTTTTGAGCAAATACTCCTCGGCAGCAAGGTTAAAATAAGGATTGGTATGGTGGTTTTGAATAATGAGCATAGAAATTAGAGGGGCAAATTTAGGGCTTAAAAGCTGTTTATTTCTAATCTCTTAATTTTCAAAAGGTATTTTTTTTGCAAAATATTTTATACCAAAGTTAAAAAACTTACTTTTGCACCACATGATGAATTTTGAATTAACAGAAGAACATATAGCTGTACAACAAGCAGCACGCGATTTTGCTCAAACAGAACTATTGCCTGGCGTTATAGATAGAGATAACAACCAAGAATTTCCTTACGAGCAAATAAAAAAATTGGGCGAGCTTGGTTTTTTAGGTATGATGGTAAGTCCGCAATATGGTGGTAGCGGTATGGATGCCATTAGCTATGTGTTGGCTATGGAAGAAATAAGCAAGGTAGATGCCTCTGTATCTGTGGTTATGTCTGTTAACAACTCTTTGGTATGCTGGGGTTTAGAAACCTTTGGCACTGAAGAGCAAAAACAAAAATATTTAATACCATTAGCAAAAGGCGAAATACACGGTGCTTTTTGCCTTAGCGAGCCAGAGGCTGGTAGCGATGCAACAAGCCAACGCACCACTGCCATAGATATGGGCGACCATTATTTGGTAAATGGCACAAAAAACTGGATAACCAATGGCAATACTGCCTCGGTATATTTGGTAATAGCACAAACCAATGTAGAAGCAGGACATAAAGGCATTAATGCTTTTATTATGACCAAAGATATGACTGGCTTTGTGGTAGGCAAAAAAGAAGATAAAATGGGTATTAGAGGTAGCGATACACACTCGCTAATGTTTACCGATGTAAAAGTGCCTAAAGAAAACCGCATAGGCGAAGACGGTTTTGGTTTTAAATTTGCCATGAAAACCCTTACAGGCGGTAGAATAGGTATAGCTGCCCAAGCCCTTGGCATAGCCAGTGGTGCTTACGAGCTTTCATTAAAATACGCAAAAGAGCGTAAAGCCTTTGGTACAGAAATAATGAACCACCAAGCCATACAATTTAAATTGGCAGATATGGCTACAGATATAGAAGCCTCTCGTTTATTATGCTTAAAAGCAGCTTGGCTAAAAGACAATCATCAAGATTATGGTATGGCAAGCAGTATGGCAAAATTATTTAGCAGCGAAACAGCCATGAAACACACTGTAGAAGCTGTGCAAATACACGGTGGCTATGGTTATGTAAAAGAATACCATGTGGAACGCCTAATGCGCGATGCCAAAATAACCCAAATATACGAAGGCACAAGCGAGGTGCAAAGGGTTGTTATTTCAAGAACTATTTTGAAGTAATAGATTTATGAGGCTTTGGCTATGGTTCGTGGAGATGCGAACCAAGAAAGAAAGATTAATTTAAAGTATAATTTTATTTTAAAACCTCAAAGTTTATAGCTTTGAGGTTTTTTTATATTTTAAACACCCCCTTATAAACATTAGAACAGAAGCAATTCGATTAGTCAAATTGGCTTGGGGAAAATCCCCACATTAATTTGATTGGTATAATTAGCTTGGGGAAAATTCCTACATTAATTTGTTATCGATAATTGGCTCCAAATACTTGTTTTGCTGTACATAAACCACCCCAACCCCTCCACCGCATAAGCGGCACAGGCAAAGGAGGGGAATAATACACCTTTGAGTGGTATAATTGGCTTTAAACACTTGTTTTGCTATACATAAACCACCCCAACTCCTCCACCGCATAAGCGGCACAGGCAAAGGAGGGGAATAATACCCCTTTGACTGGTATAATTAAAAAAAATTAATAAAAGATAGCAAAAGCAAAAGGAGACACATCTGCAAGAATACGAACGTAAGCAGGGTGTATTATGCTTTCTTTAAAAATTAAATGCTATTCAATTCTTATATCAAACTTTGCCAATAAGCCCTGTATATTTTCTTTAGAAAATAGGGCTTTTTTTAGGCTATTGTTTTGTGGGTCAATGTTAAAGTTAAATGCTGTTTTTAAATTTGCACCATTTAATATTGTTCTATCAAAAGTGGCATCTAATAGGTTGCAATTTGCAAATAGGGCTTGGGTAAGGTCGGTTTCTGTAAAATCTACTTCTTTAAGATTGCAATCTATAAATGGTGTTTTTTTTAACTTTAATTGGTAAAACGAAGAGTGGGAGAGTATGCAGTTTTTAAAACTAACTTCAAATAAAAACGAATTGGCATTGTTGAAATGCAAACCCAATAGTTTACAATCTGAAAATACTATTTGCCTAAAACTTGTGCGGTTTATTTTTGCTGTGCTTATATTGCAAGCGTTAAAGGTGCATTCGGCAAAGTTATAATCCGATAAATTGCAGTTTTCAAAATTGCATTGGTTAAAAGTGCAATTATCATACTCGCCTTGGGGTAGTTTGTTTTCAAAAAAATTAAGTTTATTAAAAACTTCCGATTCAAATAATGTTTGCATACTTGCTTATCCCAATCCTACATCTAAAGCCATCATTACCACAAAGCCTACCACAAAACCAATAGTGGCAAAGTCGGCATATTTATCTCTTTGTGTTTCGGGTATTACTTCTTCTACAACAACATACATCATAGCCCCAGCAGCAAAAGCCAAAGCATAAGGTAAAATAGTTTTCATATAAATAACAGCAATTGCACCTATAACACCTGCTACAGGTTCTACAATGGCGCTCAACTGCCCCCACCAAAAGCTTTTCAATGGGCTTACACCCTGCCTTCTTAAAGGCATGGCTACGGCTATACCTTCAGGAAAATTTTGTATACCAATGCCAATGGTTAGGGCTATGGCTGCTGCTATGCTAAAATGTGGGTCGCCCATGGCTGCTGCGCCAAAAGATACACCAATAGCCAAACCCTCTGGAATATTATGTAAAGTAATAGCCATTACCAAAAGTATGGTTTTATCCCAAGTGGTTTTTACACCTTCGGTTTCACTCATTTTAGCGTTTAAATGTAAATGTGGAATAATTTTATCAATAATATAAATAAAGCCAGCACCTACAATAAAACCAATGGCAGCTGGCACCCATGCCCAAGCTTTGCTATATGTTTCCTCGCTCATTTCTATGGCAGGAGTAAGCAAGCTCCAAAAACTTGCTGCCACCATTACACCGCCCGTAAAACCCAATAAAAAATCGAGCCATTTGCGCCCCATGTTTTTAAAAAATAAGACCAAACTTGCCCCAGCAGCCGTAAGCAGCCATGTAAAAGTAGTAGCCAATAAGGCTTGCATTACAGGAGAAAATTTTGAAAATTCTTGAATAAAACTATTCATTTTGCTACAATATTAATCTTTTTTTTGCAAAAAAGGGAAACAATAAAAAACTGGTTTTTTTATCTTTAATTTGCATTTATGAGAAAAATATTTTTCATTCTATCAATTACAGTATCAATGAAGATGAATGCAGCCGAAATTAATTACAACATAAGTATTCCAAATCCTAACAACCATTATGCCAATATAGAAATTAAAATTTCCGATTTTGAAGCTAAAATATTAGAATTTAAAATGCCCGTATGGACACCTGGAAGCTATATGGTGCGAGAGTTTGAAAAAAACATTGACAAAGTAATAGCAACAAGTAAAAATGGTAATTTAAGTATTGTAAAAACAGATAAAAATACTTGGAAAATAGCCAATACCGAAGGCGCAAAGGAAATTACGGTTTCTTATCCTGTATATTGTTTTGAAGCAAGTGTACGCACTTCGTATATAGATGCCGAACACGCTTTTTTTCTGCTAACAAGTGCATTAATGTATGTAGAAAATTTTAAACAAAGTAAAGGAACAGTTACTTTACAATATCCTGCCACTTGGAAAACCATTTCTACCACTTTGCAAAAAGAAAAAGAGAAAGTTTATAAATACGAAAATTATGATGAGCTGGTAGATTCGCCCATAGAAATAGGCAATCATACTGAAATTAATTTTAAAGTAAACGGTATTCCGCACAAGGCTGCAATGGTAGGGTTAAATAATTGCGAAACTGCTAAATTTACAACAGATATTACCAAAATTTGCGAAACAATGAGTGCCATAGTAGGTACACATCCATGCAAAGAATATTTGTTTATTATACACCATGTAGAAGAGGGTGGCGGTGGGCTTGAGCATGCCAATAGTTGTGTAGTACAATTTCCTCGATTTAATTATACAAAACCCGATAAATATGTCGGTTTTTTAGGCTTATTGGCGCACGAGTATTTCCATTTATGGAATGTAAAACGCATACGCCCTGTGGCTTTAAATCCATTTGATTACAGCAAAGAAAATTATACCAACTTACTATGGGTAGCCGAAGGTATTACAAGCTATTACGATGAATTGGCTTTGTATAGAGCAGGATTTTGGAGCAAGGAGCAATATTTAGATGCTTTGGCAAGTGGCTTTAGTGCCACACAAAATAGGATAGGGGCAAAGGTGCAATGCCTGCACGAAGCCTCTTTTGATGCTTGGATAAAAGAATATCGCCCTACGGAAAATAGTATCAATTCTAATATTTCATATTATACCAAAGGGGCAATTGTAGCCGCTATTTTAGATATTGAAATTATTGCAGCTACCAACGGAACGAAACATTTAGACGATTTGATGCAGTATCTTTATAAAGAATTTTACGAAAAACAAAACATAGGTTTTACAGATAAAGAATTTTATGATGCTATAAATATTGTGGCTGGCAAACCCATAGATATGAACGAATGGGTGCTGCAAACTAACAATGAAAACACATTTGCAAAATGGAACGAAGTAATGCAAAAAGTAGCTTTAAAATTAGAGGCAAAAGCCAATAAAAATATGTTTTACACAGGTATAAATATTGAAACAAAGGGCGAAAGGCAAGTGGTAAAAAGTATAGATGCCAATTCGCCAGCAATAGCAGCAGGCTTACAAGCGGGCGATGAACTAATAAGTATTAATAATTTAAGGGTAAAATTAAATTTTGAAGATTTACTAAAATTACAAACCGACACAAAAAATATAGCCATTATTTATAGCAGAAATGGCTTGATTTACAATGCCAAAATAAGTACTATGCTTTCGCCAAAAGTTAGTTATGGTATTAAAGAGTTGGATATTAGCATTTTTCTTGATAAATTGATGAGCAAATAAATAAAAAGCCTTGTACCATTATAGTACAAGGCTTTTTATCAATCGGTCTATTTGCTTTTTTATTGTTGTATTATTATTTTAAAACTTTGGGTATTACCATTGTTAGTTATTTTTAAAATATAAATAGCATTGCTTAAGTTGTTGGTGTTTATGGTATTTAAAGCATTGTCTAACTTGCCGCTTAATACCACCTCGCCTAAAATATTTACCATTTGGTAGCTGCTGTTTTCAGCATTTTCAATTTGAATATTCAATATGCTATTTGCAGGATTTGGATATATTTTTATATTGCTATTTTCTATTGTATTTATGCCTAATGTTTTGCAATTTACCGTTATTGTTTTGCATAAGGTAGTGTCGCAATTATTACAAGTATCTTTTAATTTTACACATACCACATAGCTGCCATTTTTAGTTAAATTGTATCTAAAACTATTGCCTGTGCCTATTACAGAACCGCCCACTGTCCATTGGCTTTTAATGCAGCCTGTGGTATTATTGGTAGCCAAACATACTTTGCCATATAAATACTTTCCTGTACAGCTATCTTTTACCTCAAAACAAGTAATTCTATTTTTCCAAATACATTTGTTGGTAAAGCAATTAATGGTTCGTTTTTCGCAAAAAGTAGTGTCGCATTTATTGCATGTATCGGTTACTTTTACACAAATATTATAATAACCATTGTTTGCTATTATTTTATCGAACGATGCGCTTGTGCTTGGCATAACAACTCCGTTTACTGTCCATTGGTATTTAAAGCAGCTTCTACTATTGTTAAAAGATATTGAACCATAAATTACAGCATCTCCTTTTCTTGTTTTGCAAGAGTCCCAAGTTTTAAAGGTTGGGTATCTGCCTTTCCAATTGCATGCGTTTTTAAAACAAGAAATTGTTCTGGTTTCGCAAAAAGTGGTATCACATTTATTGCATGTATCGGTAACTTTTACACAAATAGTGTATGTGCCATTTTGGGTTAGCGGTTTTACAAACATATTAAATGGTGTATATACTGCAGAATTATTGATTGTCCATTGGTATTTAAAACAATTTGAATTGCTATTGAAAGAAATATAAGCACCTATAGAGTTTGTTTTTCCTTTGTAAATACCGCATGAATCGAATGTTTTAAAGGTTGGATATTTGCCTTTCCAATTGCATTTTTGAGTAAAGCACGTTACATCTACTTTAGAGCAATATACAGTATCGCATTTATTGCAAGTATCGCTAACATATACACAAATATTGTATGTGCCATTTTGAGTAATTGCATTGCTCATATAAGTGCCATTACCTGCATAATTGCCGTTCACTTTCCATTGGTATTTCATACATTTGTTGCTAAAATTTATATACCCATTTACATTGCTTTTGCCATTATATGTTTTGCACGAATCCCAAGTAGAAAACTGGGCGTTTCTGCCTTTCCAATTACATGTATTAGGGAAACAAGATATTTTTATTGTTGAACAATAAGTGGTATCGCATTTATTGCAAGTATCTGTTAGTTTTAAGCAATAAGTATAAGTGCCATTTTGGGTAATGGTATAAGTATTTGTATTGCCAAATCCTACAGCAGTGCCATTTACACTCCAAGCATATTTATAGCATCCTTTGGTATTAAAAGAAACATAGCCATTTAGAGATTTTCTTTTGTTTTGGCTATTGCAAGTATCCCAAGTTACAAAGCTATTTACCGCTTTTTTCCAATTACAAGGGCTTGTAAAGCAAGAAATTGTTTTGGTTTCGCAAAAAGTGGTATCACATTTATTACAAGTATCGGTAACTTTTACACAAATGGTGTATGTGCCATTGTTATAAATAGTGTATCTTAATGATTTGCCATTGCCTTTTACCACATTGTTTACACTCCAAGCGTATTTAAAACAGCTGACATTGTTATTAAAACTTATTGACCCATTTATATTGTTAACACCCCCATTGCCTCTACAAGTATCCCAAGTTTTAAATGTTGGGTATCTGCCTTTCCAATTGCAAGGTTTTATACAATTGTACCAAAGGTTTTTAGTACAAATAATGGTATCACATTTGTTAATGGTATCTGTAAGTTTTAAGCAAATAGTATAAGTGCCGTTTGCAGTAGGCGTATAACTAAAGCTACTTGAGGTACTTAAAGTAGTATTGTTGTTGTACCATTTGTAAGTAATACCTTTTGAAGAAGAAAGCGAAACGCTGCTATAAAAATATTTATTAGGGCAGGAGTCTTTAGAAACAATAGCAATTTGTTTGATATTGCTTTTCCAATTGCACGTTGCCAATAGCTTAGAAGAATTAGCAATGAATAAACTTAATAACGAAAGTAGTAATATTTTTTTCATAATTTAAAATGTTTTTTATCAATTAGATAGACGGCAAATTATAAAATAGTGTGATGAAATGAAAGAAAATAAATTTAAAGTATTTATTTTCAAGTAGTTAAATTTTACTATTTTCCTGTGGTTGGTCGCAGCCGCAAGGAGCTTGGCTACAGACCAACCACGGGAAAAAAAGATGCCAGAGGCAGTTGGCTTACTCGCTCGCAGGATGCGAGCGAGAACAGGGCTAAATAATATGTGACATACTAATTTGTTATTGATTAAAAATCAATAACAAATTCAGCTTATAAACTCCAATATTCCATCGTTTTAAACTGATGGCGGAAAAGCCCTTTTAAATCCAATACAAAAGATTTTGGATTGCAAATAGATTCAAAATATTGTTCGTTTAATCCTTTGTATTCTTGGTGGCTTACGGCTGCTATAATGCCATCGTAGCCCTTGCCAATTTCTTTTGCCAAATGGAAACCATATTCTTCAAATACTTCTTCTGCATCTGCCCTAGGGTCCACAACTTCTACATTTACACTATAGCTTTTTAGCTCGTTTACAATATCTATAATTTTAGAATTGCGAATATCTGCAACATCTTCTTTAAAAGTAGCACCCAATATTAAAATTTTTGCGTCTTTTATTTTTTTATCGTTGTTTATCAGTTTTTTAATTGCCACTTTGGCTATGTGTGCACCCATCATATCGTTGGTATAACGCCCTGCTGCTATAACACGAGGGTGCAAGCCAAGTTCTACAGCTTTATAGGTTAAATAATAAGGGTCCACACCAATGCAATGCCCGCCCACCAAACCTGGGCTAAATTTCAAGAAATTCCATTTGGTGCCAGCAGCTTCTATTACATCGTAAGTGTTAATATCCATTTTATCGAAAATTAAACTCAATTCGTTCATCAAAGAAATGTTCAAATCTCTTTGTGTATTTTCAATAATTTTGGCTGCTTCGGCTACTTTTAGCGAAGTAGCTTCGTGTATGCCTGCTGTAATGATAGAGCCATACAATGCTGAAATTTCTTTTAAACTTTCAGCATCGCTACCGCTTACAATTTTCAATATTTTTGTTAAGGTATTTACCTTGTCGCCAGGGTTTATACGCTCGGGCGAATAGCCTACTTTAAAATCTTGGTTAAAAGCTAAGCCACTTTCTTTTTCTATAACAGGCACACAATCTTCCTCTGTACAACCTGGGTAAACAGTGCTTTCAAATACTACATAATCGCCTTTTTTTATCACTTTGCCCACCGTACGAGAAGCACCAATTAAAGGGCGTAAATCTGGGCTTTTTGCCTCGTCTATTGGGGTTGGTACAGCTACAATGTAAAAATTGCAGTTTTTTATATCGTCTAAATTATGCGAAAACTGAATATCGCAACCTTCAAATTCCGAAGGCTCTACTTCTTTGCTTGGGTCTTCGTGGTTGTTCAGCATAGCCACACGTTTTGGATTAATATCAAAGCCTACCACTTTGTATTTTTTGGCAAACTCCAAAGCCAAAGGCAAGCCTACGTATCCTAATCCTATTACAGCTATACTTTTTTGTTTGGCTGCTATATCATTAAATATCCCCATGTTTTATTTCAAAAAATTTAAGGGTGCAAAAGTAAGAATTAACGATGAATTAAAATAATTTTGAAAAAATTGTAGTTTTACTACTTCGCTTTCCAAGTTTGAGTAGCTTTATCGTAGTAGGTTTTTTCATCTGGAAACTCTACCCAAAAATCGTTGCCTTTTTTGGCTGTTAGGTATTCATCTACATTGCCTTTTTCTATTATTTCAGCAAATAAAATTTCGGCTTTGGGTTTTAGCTCTACTATTTTCATTTTCCATGTCCAAAATAATTCTTCGTAGCTTGCAGAATCTATTGCGCCTTTGCTATCTCTTTTAAATCTACCACAAATAGCAGCAAATTTATCTCGTTTCAAACTCGGTTCTAATCTACTTAATAAAAAATAGTAGTAACCATTTTCAGCTTGGGAGTAATAGTGCCATTGGTATTGTCTTTCGGTTTTATGCACGGTCATAAATTCTTTGTTTTTAGCTAAAAATCTATCTTTTTCAGGAATACTATCGTGCAGCTTGGCAAAATGGGGTAAAAGGGTGTCTAAAGTGCCATCATAATTAATGGCTTTTGGGTTAAAAGCATATTTATTGTTATTGCTACAACCCAAAAAAAGTACAATGCTTAATGCAACTAAAAACTTGTTCATGTTAAATTTGATGCGAAATTAGGTTAATCAAAAGTTGTAAATATTGATTTTATGTTAATTTTGTGTTAGGTCTTTTATTCTTATATTTAACCCAAATTCAGCAATAGAATTGCTAAATCGAATAACAAATTTTAAATCATGTTTTTACAAAACATAATTACAATTTTTAAATCGGGGTTAATCCCAACTAAATCAAATAGTTCAATTTTTCAAATCTCCTATTGATTAATTTGGGTTTAATGAAAGTATGAGTAAGAACAAAGGTTTGAAGAAGCCACCATCCTGAAAAAAAGTAATTTTTATTTATTCAGTAATTTCAAATATACCTCAACCATACATTTCAGGGAAAAAAGCATCTTCAAAATGCTGTATAGTTTGTGTTTTTTTATTGATAATTACTGCTACAATATCATAGCGAATATCCGTATCTTGCATATTGTTTAACTGGCAATAAGCTTCGGCAGCTTTAGCAAAACTGCGCTTTTTTGCCTCTGTTACAAATGTTTCTGGCAAGCCAAAATATTCTGAGCTACGTGTTTTTACCTCTATAAACACCAAAGTATGCCCAATTTGCGCAATAATATCCACCTCCGTTTTTTGATAACGCCAATTGCAATGCAGCATAGTATAGCCTTTAGCTTCTATATGCGCTTTTGCCAATTCTTCTCCCTGCTTGCCTTTATCATTGTGCGCTGCCATTGGGCAAATATCTTTGTTATAGTTGGAAATTAAAAATACTATCTTTATATCATTAAAACGAATTAGTATATAATATAACAATACTGTCCTAAATAAAAATTAGGAATAAAAATTACCGAGTCAAATCAATA
>CAZDGF010000017.1:0-53005 GCA_964505065.1 uncultured Chitinophaga sp. | reverse complement strand
TTTTTTTAGTTGCGGGGACAGGACTCGAACCTGCGTCCGCCTTGGCGGATAAGAGCCCACCATTCTGAATTTAAATTAATGAGGTAAAGTTTTAATAAAATTTCTACCAATTCCAGATTTCAACCATAATTCATATTCCATAGCTTCTTTTTTGGAGTCAAAAATTTTAGTATAAATAATTTTCCAAGGTCTATATTTTATAGTGAAGCCTTTGGTAGCTAAAACATTATGGGATAGTAAGCGCGATTCTAAATCAGAGGTAAAACCTACATAATGTTTATTAAATTTTTCGGAAAATAAAACATAAACAGTAAACATATTTAAAGAAAAAAGCCATTTTAGAAAATGACTTTTTTTTAGTTGCGGGGACAGGACTCGAACCTGCGACCTTTGGGTTATGAGCCCAACGAGCTACCACTGCTCCACCCCGCGATTTTTTAGGACTGCAAATATACTATCCTTTATGGCTTTTACAAATTTCTTTTTTAATATATTTTCCCTGCCTAATTTTTATCAAAAAATAATGTAGTTTTGCTTTAAAATTTCTTTAGTATAAAACAATGTGTGGAATAGTAGCATATATAGGCAATAAACAAGCGTATCCTATAATAATAAAAGGCTTAAAAAGACTTGAATATAGAGGATATGACAGCGCTGGCGTAGCCTTAATTGATGATGAATTAAATATTTATAAAACCAAAGGCAAGGTTTCTGATTTGGAGGAATATGCCCAAGGAAAAAATACCAATGGTTGTATTGGCATGGGGCATACCCGCTGGGCTACGCATGGCGAGCCGAACAATGAAAATGCGCATCCACACTTATCACAAAGTGGAAATTTAGCTGTAATACACAATGGTATTATTGAAAATTATGGCACTATAAAAGAAGAATTAATTAAACGTGGACATACTTTTTCATCAGATACAGATACAGAAGTACTCATTCATTTAATTGAAGATATTCAACTGAATGAAAATATAAGTATAGATGAGGCAGTACGTTTGGCTTTAAACCAAGTAATAGGGGCTTATGCCATTGTTATTTTGGTAAAAAATGAACCTGCTAAATTAATAGCGGCTCGCAAGGGTAGTCCTTTAGTGGTGGGAATAGGAGCAGAAGAAGGCGAGTATTTTTTAGCCAGCGATGCAACACCAATTGTGGAATATACACGCGATGTAACTTACCTTAACGATGGCGAAATTGCTATTGTAAAAGATGGAAAATTAAGTATAAAAACCATTGAGAATGTTGCTAAAACACCATTTATTCAAAAATTGGAAATTAATCTTGAAGAAATAGAAAAAGGCGGTTATCCTCATTTTATGATTAAGGAAATATACGAGCAACCAAAATCTATTCTGGATAGTATTAGAGGGCGTATAGATTCTGCACAAGGCAAAATAGCTATGCGCAGCATTCAAGAGTATGAGGATAAACTGAGAAATGTAAAACGTCTTATTCTTATTGGTTGTGGCACAAGTTGGCATGCTGCTTTGGTGGGAGAGTACTTATTTGAAGAATTTGCACGCATACCTGTAGAGGTGGAGTATGCTTCGGAATTTAGATACCGCAATCCTGTTATTTATCCTGATGATTTGGTAATAGCCATATCACAAAGTGGCGAAACTGCCGATACTTTGGCGGCTATAGAATTGGCAAAAGAAAAAGGAGCAACTGTATTTGGTGTGTGTAATGTTGTTGGTTCTTCTATTCCAAGAATGAGCCATGCTGGGGCTTATACCCATGCAGGACCAGAAATAGGTGTAGCAAGTACCAAAGCATTTACCGCCCAAGTATCGGTATTAACCATTATGGCTTTGGCAGTAGCGCAAATAAGAGGTGCTATTTCGCAAGATAGACTGCGCTTAACTTTAAGCGAATTAGAAGCTATTCCACAATTAGTAGAACAAGCTTTAAAAACAAACGACCATATTATAAAAATTGCAGAAATATTTAAAGATGCCCGCAATTTCTTGTATTTAGGCAGAGGGGTTAATTTCCCTGTGGCATTGGAAGGCGCATTAAAATTAAAAGAAATTTCTTACATACATGCCGAGGGCTATCCAGCTGCCGAAATGAAACACGGACCAATAGCCTTGATAGATGAAGATATGCCAATAGTGGTAATAGCTCCCAAACGTGGTATGTACGAAAAAGTGATTAGCAATATACAAGAGGTAAAGGCACGAAAAGGCAAAATTATAGCCATAGTAACCCAAGGCGATACTAAAATAAGAGAAATGGCAGATTACGTTATAGAAGTGCCAGATACAGAAGAGGCATTAACACCACTTTTATGCACTATTCCGTTACAATTGTTAAGTTATCATATTGCTGTAATGCGTGGCTGCAATGTTGACCAACCAAGGAATTTGGCTAAAAGTGTAACAGTGGAGTAGATATAATTTTTGATTGTTAAATTTTTGAAATTTGATTTTATATTTTATTTTGTAGAAATACAAATTAAAAGAAAGAAAATATTTTTATGGCAAAAGAAAAAGCACCAAAACCCTCTAATAATTTAGGCTTTGATAACAAAGCAGATTTCAGCAGAAAACGCACTATAAATCCTGATGGCAGTTTTAATATTATCCGTAAAAATAATTTTTGGCAAGAGTTTCATTTATACCGCTTAGCAATTACCTGCAAGTGGAAGTATTATTGGCTAATTGTATTAGGCATTTATATTTCTGCTAATTTTATTTTTGCTGGTATATATTTTTGCATTGGTGCCGAAAATATAGCGGGAATAGAAGGCGATAAAACAACACAATTTTGGCAATGCTATTTTTTTAGTTTACAAACTTTTACCACCGTGGGTTACGGAGGAATGCACCCAAAAGGAATGTTAAGTAGTACTGTTGCAGGTTTTGAAGCTTTTTTAGGGCTTATGACCTTTGCCCTTGCAACAGGAGCTTTGTATGGTAGATTTAGCCGCCCTGTGGCACATATAAAATTTTCAAAAAATATGGTTATTGCTCCCTATGGTGAAAATGGTAAAGCTTTAATGTTTATGTTGTGTAACAATACACAAGGAAATTTAGTTGAAGTATCTGCAAAAATAAATTTTAGTTGGGTAGAAACCGATAAAGAAGGTAATTTATTAAGAAAATTTGATACTCTAAAGCTTGAAATGGATAAAATAAATATGTTGGCTTTAACGTGGACAATAGTTCATCCTTTGAATGAAGAAAGCCCAGCTTTTAATTTTTCTGCACAAGATTATATAGACAAAGATGTAGAAATTTTTATTCTGATAACTGCTTATGATGATACATTTGCCCAAACTGTGCATAGCAGAAGCAGTTATACAGGAACTGAAATAATTTATGGTGCTAAATTTAAACGTGCTTTTTATACCAATGAAGATGGCTTACAAGTATTAGATGTAAGCAATATGGGAGAGTATGATAGAGTAGAATTGAGTTAATATTTACTCGTAGCGCAAAGCCTCTATTGGGTCTAATTTAGCTGCTTTAGATGCAGGATAATAACCCGCTAAAACACCTACAACAAAACAAACTATAACGGCTACCATTATCCATACCCAAGGTATAATAAAACCAGAGTTCATAAAAAACCCAACTGCATTTCCTAAAGCTATGCCTACTATTATGCCACCTATGCCTCCTATTTGACAAATAACCAATGCCTCGGTTAAAAATTGTTGCTTAATAATTTTAGGTGTTGCGCCTAATGCCTTTCTTGTGCCTATTTCTTTGGTGCGCTCTGTAACACTTACAAGCATAATATTCATTAAACCAATTGCAGCACCAATAAGCGTTATAATACCAATTAATGTGGCTACAATTTTAAGTCCACTTAAGTTTTCTTTTAGCGATGCTGTTACCGATTCGCTTTTTACCACACTAAAATTATTTCTATCGCCTGCTCTAAGTCTTCTAACGCCTCGCATAATACCCTCTGCCTCGCTTACCGCCATATCTATTTGTTTTACATTGTTTACAGCTACCGATACATTAAAAGAATTGGCACTCGTTAAATAATTGCCTTTGGCTTCTGTAATGGTAATATAAAGCATTCTATCGCCACCACTCATGCCCATACTGCTGCCTTTGCTTTCCAATATACCAATTATGCTATATTGAGTATTGTTATAGCTTAATGTTTTGCCTATTACATTCATATTGCCAAATAAAAGCGTGGCTATATCTTTACCAATAATGCAATTTTTACTACCGCTTGCAGCTTCAGCCTGGGTAAAATTTCTACCATGACTAAGCTCTGTTCCGCTTACATTAAAGTAATTTTCATCTATGGCTATAATTCTAACATTAGGATTAGTTTTTTTACTGCCACTTTTTATAACAGCATTAAAACTAATATTGGTACTTGCCGAAATTACAGCAGGTACTGAAAATAATTGTTTAAAATCTTTAACTTGGTAGTAATCTATAGGTGCATAATCTACTTTTTGTTGGCGGGGTCCTCCAAAGCGTATAGCCCCATCTCTATTTCGAATATTAAAGGTATTGCTACCCATTTTTTGAAATGTTTTAGCCAAACCCCCTTGAATACCATCTACAGCCGTAAGCATACCTACAAGCGCAGAAATACCAATGGTAATAATTAAACACGTTATAACAGTGCGTAATTTATTGCCTTTTATGGCGCTTAAGGCTATTTTTATATTTTGAGTGGTATTCAACTTTATGCAAATAAATAAGAAATCGGATGCAAAGCCAATTTAGTTCTATTAAATGGGCGGTTTTAAGGATAAAGTACTATTTTTGTAAAAGCTATATAACTCTAATTTAATGAATATATTTACCGAATATCATCATTTTAACTGATGATATTCGGTCATCTGTATTTTTTTAAATATTCAGATAAAAATACAGAAAGTCCACAATTTACAATACCTTCAGATGTTTTATAATGATCGTTTTTAGAGCCATTTATAACAAAATTATCTTTTGTATTTAAGTCTTTAATACTTTCATAAGTGCCTCGGGTAAGTTTAGCTTCGGTAGATGTTTTTATTTCAATACACGCTATAGGTTTATTGGCTAAAACAAGCACCAAATCCATTTCACTACCATCAGCAGTTGCGTAAAAATGAGCATTGTATTGTCTGTTTATATTCTGCAAAATTTGTTCAATAACGTAGCCTTCCCAACTTACACCTATAGCAGGATGATTAAGCAATTGCTTTTTATTTTGTAAGCGTAATAAATAATGCAAAATACCATTGTCTCTAATGTATATTTTTGGCGATTTTACAAGCATTTTTCTAATATTGCCATGGTAGGGTGTAAGTTTTCTTATCATGTAAGCACCTTCTAAATAATCTATGTAGCGGTTAATAGTTGTTGGGCTAACATCTAAACCTTTGGCAAATAATTGAGCATTCCATTTTTGTCCGTTTACATGGGCAAGCATTTGCCAAATAGCACGCATAAGCGGTGGTGTAAAACTTACACCAAACAGTTTATTCATATCTCGCTCTATAAATGTACGTGTAAAAGCATCCATCCATTCTGCCCATTGGTTTTCTGTTTTGCTTAGCCAAGCTTTAGGAAAGCCGCCTTTTATCCAATGTTTTTGCATATCGAAAGAAAGTGGGTTGGCTGCCACAAGCTCTGTAAAATTAAAAGGATGCGTATCTATATATGCTATTCTACCTGCAAGGGTTTCACTTGCGCCTTGTATTAGGGCAGGGTCGGCAGAGCCAAGCAGCAAAAAACGCCCAGCTTTTGGCTTATCATCTATCAAATGGCGTAATAGCGGAAATAAGGCAGGCATAAATTGCACCTCGTCTATTACTACCAAATGGTCTCTAAATTGATCCAAATAAAATTCAGGATTTTTGAGTTTTTCTAAATCTGAATAACTTTCCAAATCTAAATAGATAGCCTTGCCTTTGTATTTAGCTAAATAGTTTTTAGCAGCAGTAGTTTTTCCCGATTGCCTTGGTCCAAGTAAGCATACAGCAGGAAACTGCTTGAGCATTTTACCCAATCGTACATCATACATTCTTGAAATCATGGCTCAAAAATAATAATTATTACCGAAATACACAAATTAAACTGATATATTTCGGTCATTTTTGTATAACAATTCTCTTAATTGTTATATCATTGTTTGCTGAAAGTAATTTTTATTTAAAATAACAATCCTATTACCTAATTTTGCAATTACACTTTGGCACGCATAAGCATTAATATTAAAGAAGGAAAAATTAAAAAGAACGATACCGTTATAGGTATTGATTTGGGTACTACCAATAGCCTTGTAGCTATTGTAAATAAAGAAAACCAACAACCTTATTGCTTAACACAAACCAAAGATACCATTGTGCCATCTATTATTTATTTGAATAAAAATGGTGAAACTATTGTTGGCAATAAGGCTAAAGCATTTTTAAGTACCGAACCTCAAAATACCATTTATTCTATAAAACGCTTACTGGGCAGAAGCTACCAAGATATAGCCCAACATGCCCAGAGCTATGGCTACCGTATCATTGATGATGAAACCAAAGCCATGGTAAAGGTAGAAATTAATGGAAAACTGTACAATCCTATTGAGCTTTCGGCACTTATTTTAAAAGAATTGAAACAAAATGCAGAAGCGGTTTTAAATGAAACCATTACCAAAGCTGTAATTACAGTACCTGCATATTTTAACGATAGCCAAAGGCAAGCTACCCGAGATGCAGGTAAATTAGCAGGATTAGATATATTGCGTATTGTAAACGAACCTACAGCCGCAAGTTTGGCTTATGGTATAGGTTTAAATAAAGATGAAAACAAAACCATTGCAGTATATGATTTAGGCGGTGGTACTTTCGATATTACAATATTGACTATTCAAAATGGCATATTTGAAGTACTGGCTACCAATGGCGATACTTATACAGGAGGTGATGATTTTGATAGACAAATAATTGCTTTTTGGTGTAATGCTTTAGGTATAAATATTAATGAAATAGAGCAAAATAAAGCACTTTACCAAACTTTAAGACTTAAAGCTGAAGAAACTAAAAAAATATTAAGCATCCAAAATAATTGTGCTACAGAATTAACCATTTTTGACAAAAATTATACAGTAAATATTACTAAAAATGATTTTGAAAATGCTATTTTACCTATTGTTCAAAAAACATTGGATTGTTGTAATAAAGCCTTAAAAGATGCCAATATTTCTATAGCTGAAATTGATGAAATAGTAATGGTGGGTGGTAGTACACGCATTCCTTTGGTTAAAGAAAAATTAAAAACATTTTTTAACAAAGAAGCTTTAAACGATAGCTTAAATGCCGATGAGGTAGTAGCACTTGGAGCAGCTATTGAAGCCGATATTTTGGCAGGCAATAGAAAAGATATTTTGTTGCTTGATGTAACACCGCTTAGCTTGGGTATAGAAACTTTGGGTGGACTGATGGACTTTATAATTCCTCGTAACAATAAGATACCCATAAAAGCTGGCAGAGAATATACAACATCAAAAGATGGACAAGTAAATTTAAAAATTGCTGTTTATCAAGGCGAGCGAGAAATGGTGGAGCATAATAGAAAATTGGGCGAATTTATTTTAAATAATATTCCTGCAATGCCTGCTGGTTTTCCAAAAATAGACATTCAATTTATACTGAATGCAGATGGTATTTTAAAAGTAGAAGCTACTGAAATGCGCTCGGGCACAAAGCAGCAAATAGATATAAAACCGCAATATGGGCTTACGGATAACGAAGTAGAAAATATGCTATTGGCAAGCATGCAAAATGCTGAAAAAGATATGGCTACACGTTTGCTAAAAGAAACTATAACCGAAGCAGAGCAACTGATATACCAATGCGAAAAACTATTTAAAAACAATGCTGTTTTATTAACAGAAAATGAAATTAATGAAACCTACACTTTAATTGACGTTTTAAAAGAAAAAATAAAAATTGAAGATAGAGACACAATAAATATTGCAATTGAGCGTTTAAACGATTATACACGCCCATTTGCAGAGCGATTAATGGATAGCGCAGTACAAAAAGCCCTTAATGGAAAAAATATAGATGCAGTATAAAATACTTTTAATATTACTTTTAATATTTACTTTAAACGTAAATGCCCAAGTGGAAGAACCCCCAATTGAGGCACCATTGCAGCAGCAAAATGTAGATACAGACATTAAATCAAAAACACAGTTGGGTGTCAAGTTTAATTTAGGATTTCATAGGTTTACAGGAACAGAGTTTAACAATACTAAACTGAAATTTGGCTTTGGTGTGGGTTTTTATCATATTATAGATTTGAATAAAAAGAAAACATTAAAACTGCATTATGAATTAAACGCAAATTCTAAAGGCAGTAAATTTGGCAAAGTAAACGATACTGGCTTTAGTAAAATGTCTTTATTGTATGGCGAATTACCCGTTTTTTTAGAAATTAAACTTTCAAATACACCCAAAAAACAACCATTATATTTGCTTGTAGGCGGGCAGTTTGGGGTAATGTTTGCAGCTACTGTTAGCAGAGGTTTTGGGCAAGTTTCGCCTGTAAAATATAGCAATTTACCATTTAAAAAAATAGATGTAATGCAAGCTATTGGTATTAGAAAAGATATAGGTAGCGGAATGTCTCTACAATTTTTATTTAAAAGGGGAATTTACAATATCAATTCCTCAAGCCTAACAAGTGGTACGCCAGGAACACGCTACCCCGATTTAGTACCTGCTATGACAGGCAAAGGCACAATTTACAATTATACTTTTGAAATTGGATTGATGTTTTAATTCAATTTATTTTTTTCTATTTCAGTATCTTTGCCCTTTATTTATGAATTATAAATTAGGTATTCTAAGAGAAGAAAAATTACCTGCCGATAAGCGTGTGCCTTTTACCCCAGCGCAATGTGTAGCTTTAAAAAATCAATTTCCGCAGTTTGAAATTATTATTCAACCATCTGAAACTAGATGTTTCTCTGATGAATTGTACCAAAAAGTGGGTATAAAAGTTGAAGAAGATATTTCGGATTGTGATTTTTTATTTGGCATAAAAGAAGTGCCAAAAGACAAATTGATTGAAGGAAAAACATATCTGTTTTTTTCGCATACTATTAAGCAGCAAGCGCATAATAAACCGCTAATGCAGGCTTTAATTAAAAAAAATATTACCCTTATAGATTACGAAACATTAAGATGGAAAAATGGCGATAGAATTATTGGTTTTGGTAGGTTTGCAGGCATTGTAGGTGCTTACAATGGCTTACTTACTTGGGGTAAAAAAAATAAAACTTTTGAACTTAAACCAGCCTATCAATGCAAAGATTATGCAGAAGTAAAAACCGAACTTAAAAAAATGGATTTGCCACCCATAAAAATTATTTTGACAGGCAATGGCAGGGTATCTTTAGGGGCATTAGAATTGCTTAAAGAAGCAAATATAAAACAAGTAACAGCAGCCGATATTTTAACCAAAATATATGCAGAGCCAGTATTTGCGCAATTGCTTACAGAAAATTTGTACGAGCGCATAGATGGCAAACCTTATGATAGAAGCGATTTTCACCACGACCCCACACGCTATAGATGTGTGTTTAGATACTATTTACCCCATTGCGATATGTTAATGAATGGTATATATTGGGATGCTAAAATGGATAGATTATTTAGCGAAAACGATACAAGACAGCCAACATTTAAAACCAAAGTAATAGCCGATATTAGTTGCGATGTGGGCGGAAGTGTGCCTATTACACTTAAAGATACTACTATTTTTGAACCTGTATTCGGTTATAGCCCAGCCAATATGGCTATTTGCGAGCCTTATACATCAGAAAGTATAGATATAATGGCGGTAAGTAATTTGCCTACCGAGTTGCCAAAAGATGCAAGCGAAGGCTTTGGCAATATGCTTTTAGAGTATGTATTGCCTGAATTGATAAAACAACATAGTAGCGTTATAAATGCAGCTACAATTTGTAAAGAAGGCAAGCTAATGCCCGATTATGAATATTTGGCTGATTATGCCTATTAAACCCAAATTAATCAATAGGAGATTTGAAAAATCGAACTACTTGATTTAGTTGGGTTAACCCCGATTTACAAAATGCAATTATGTTTTGTAAAAACATGATTTGCAATTTGTTATTCGATTCAGCAATTCTATTGCTGAATTTGGGTTAAATATTAATTCCCCCCAAAAATAAAATAATTAAAAAATATATTGTGTTATTTCTCCTTTTCCTCAGCTTCCCCACCCTCTTTTAGTCCTCGCAAATGGATAATTAAGCCATTTAAAAAATTGCGTAATATTTGGTCGCCACAGGGTTTATAGTTTGGGTGGTCTTCTCGCCTAAAAAATGCACCAAGCTCGGCTGTGGTTACTTTAAAGTTTACCAATTGCATTATTTCTACTATTTCATCGTTGCGCAAATGTAGGGCTACTCGTAGTTTTTTTAATATATCGTTGTTGCTCATGTTTGTGGTTTTTTATGCCAATACCAATTGCCTTGCTATGCCTAATTCTTGGTTCAATAATACTTGCATAGTGCTAAAAATAGCAGGTATGGCATTTTCTTTTTTAGCATTATAGATTGTTAATAGCGTACAGTTTGGTTTTTGTTCAATATGATACTCTGCGGCAAGGGCTGCAAGCATTTCTGTTATTTTATCCTCCTTGGTATCGCAGCAAGCAGAAAAACTAATGGCAGAATTTTGCATTACATTTATACGCACTTTGTATTTTGCAAAAGCATCAAAAATAGCACTCAAATTGTCTTCGGCTATAAATGAATAATTTTTAGTAGAAATAGAGAGTAATGTTTGGTTATTTTTTACAATATAGCATTCATCTTGCAGGTTTACTGCATTGTTTTTTACTACAGTGCCCTCATCGTTCATATTTATAAATGAATTAACATAAAGGCTTATGTTTTTACTTTTTAGCGGCTGTATGGTTTTAGGGTGAATAACAGAAGCGCCATAATAAGCCAACTCTATGGCTTGGTTATAGTTTATTTCATTTAGTTTTATGGCATGTTCAAAGGTTTTAGGGTCGGCATTCATTACCCCTGCCACATCTTTCCAAATGGTTACATCTTGGGCATCTAAGCAATAAGCAAATATGGCTGCTGTATAATCGCTGCCCTCTCTGCCAAGCGTGGTGGTATTGTTTTGTTCATCTCTGCCTATAAAACCTTGGGTAATTACAATGCTTCTATCTATGTATGGTTTTAAAATGCGCTTTACAGTTTCTTCAGTTTCTGCCCATTTTATGCGCCCTTCCCTAAAATTGCTATCCGTTTGTATAAAATTGCGAGCATCTACCCATTTATTCTTCACTTCTATACTTTGCAAATAATCGCTTACTATTCTGGTAGAAAGCAGCTCGCCATAGCATATTATGCCATCGTATATTTCATCGTATCTTGTGTTGCTGTATTTTTTTTCAACTACACATTCAAGTTCCATTAATAGGTCTTCTAAATTAGAAAAAATAGGGTGCTTTTTATCGGTTATTAAATGGGAGGCTATTTCAAAATGAAAAGCTTTAAGTTCTTCTATAATCATTTGCTTTCTGGCTGTTTCATTTTTCCAAAAGGCTTCTACTAATTCTTCCAATTTATTGGTAATTTTTCCCATTGCAGATATTACAACCAATAGTTTTTCGCCACTGTATTTTGCCAATATATTGCCTACATTCCTTACAGCATCGGCATTTTTAACCGAAGCACCACCAAATTTAAACACTTTCATACTTTTGCTTATTTTTGCAAAAGTAATTCACACCACGCATGAAAAAAAATAACATTATAACCCTAAATCAATTTATTAGCGACCAACAAAATCAATTTCCATTTGTAAAAGGCAGTTTATCTAAAATATTTAGAGATATACAATTGGCAGCAAAAATGATAAACAGAGATGTGCGCAAAGCAGGGCTGATAGATATATTGGGCAATTTTGGCGAAACGAATATACAAGGCGAGGAGCAAAAGAAATTAGATGTTATAAGCAATGATGTATTTTTAAAATTAATGGATTTTGGTGGCGATTGTGTATGCGTAGTATCAGAAGAAAATGATGATATACATTGGTGTCCTGATGGGGCAGATGCCAAATATATTTTAGCCATAGACCCGCTTGACGGTTCGAGCAATATAGATGTAAATGCCTCTATAGGTTCTATTTTTTCTATTTATAAACGCCTAAGCCCCGATAAGCCTGTGGGCAAAGAAGATATTTTGCAAAAAGGCAATGCCCAAGTAGCTGCTGGCTATGTAATATATGGCACAGCTACAATGTTGGTATATACCACAGGTAGCGGTGTTAATGGTTTTACATTAGATGATTCAATACAAGAATTTTGCCTTTCGCACCCCGATATAAAAACACCTCAAACAGGTACAATTTTCTCTTTAAACGAAGGAAATTTGAACGAATTTCCTCAAGGTATTATCAATTACATTAACTGGTGTAAACAGAGCAATAAAGAAGAAAAACGCCCATACAGTGCCCGTTATATTGGCTCGTTAATAGCCGATTTTCACCGCAATTTATTAAAAGGCGGTGTGTATTTATACCCAAGCACAATAAAAGCCCCTAATGGAAAGCTACGCTTACTATACGAATGTAACCCTATGGCATTTTTGGTAGAGCAAGCAGGCGGCACAGCTACCAATGGCAGTATGCGCATAATGGATATAGAACCTACAGATTTGCACCAACGCACACCAATTATTATTGGTAGTACTGCTATGGTGCAAAAGGTAGAAGAAATGTTGGGGTAGGTTTAAATGTTTTGTGGAGACACGAACCATAGCAAAGATTTGCACCAACGCACACCAATTATTATTGGTAGCATCGCTATGGTGCAAAAGGTAGAGGAGATGTTAGGGTATGTTTAAATGTTTCGTGGAGATACGAACCAAGGTTAACTTTTATATAACCATTCTATTATATTGTTCATCAATATATGAACTACTTGGACTATATAACAACCCTTTAGATAATCTTCTTACCCAATTTTTTGCATTGCTGTATTGATTTACAGCATAGATAATTGGCAACAAAAATATAACTATAGAAACTATATGCTGTCTAAATACATATTCTTGAATACTATTAACAAGTTTTTCTTGAATTATTAGCAATTTTTTATCTTTGGAAAGAAGTTGATTAATATATTCTTGTTTTTTTTGTAAATTTTCATCTTGAGAATATATAGTAGCATTAGCTACCAATCTAAATAGAGTAATTGAATAACTTTGTTGAATATGTAGCGAAATAGTCTTGTCTAAATAATTAAAGCCGTCATTTTCACAATCTATTTCTTTATTAATAGCATAGCTTCTTAATTCATCTCTAATTTCAAACAATTCATATTCAAATTGTAATTGACTTTTGCTATTTACACTTTTTCTAATAATGAAGATACTTACTAGTATTATAAATATTATTTGCAGGGTAATAATCATATGGATTTTTTTTTGCTTGAGTTTAATGTTTTGTTGAGTAACTTTTCCTGTAGCTTCGTTTTTTCAATTCTTATTCTTTCATTTTCTTTTTTATATAACTTTAATTTAGTATTAAAAATGGTATATTGTACAATGATTATAATAATTAGAACTAAAACAATTAAATATGTTCTAAACTCCCCCATTCCATCATTTTTGAGTAAAAACCATTTATCAATAAATTCTTTTTTTTGTTCAGAATTAGCATAAAGAATGAATATATATATATGTTAGTACAACTATTAAAAACCCTGTTATTCCTATACTTTTTATTATAGATGAACATAACTCTAAAAAATGAAACCTGTTATTCTTTTTTGCTACCAAGTATAATTAAATTTAAAACACAAATATATATATTATTATTATTATAATTTATTGGAAAATATAAATATATAATAATTTGATTTATAGGCAATTAAATATTTTCATTTTTAACTTTGTAAGTCTTTTCCCCAACAAAAGTAAGTATTTCACGTTTATTCATACCAATTTAATAAAAATATAGCTTTAAACTTGGTGGCGAGTTGATTATATAACTAACACAGCCTAAAAGTTGCTATTTATTACATTGTCTTAACCAAACCCTAATCATTAATTAGGGTTTAAATAATTATTTCATCATATAAAGTTGCAAATAGTATTATAGGCTTATTACAAATTTGCAGCATATAATTTTATAATGAAAAACAATTTTTACCTTTTAAAAAGTTTATTAATGTTGTTGCTTGCATTTGGTTTTATAAATAGCCATGCACAAAACAATTTTGAATTACGCAAACGCATTGTATCCAGTACAGACGATGCAGAAGAAAGACAAACTGGCGGAGTAATAGATATTACCAGCTCCGATATAGAATTGGTAAATGATGGTACTACGCCTGGCAATCAAACAGTTGGCATGCGTTTTACAGGTATTAGCATTCCTAAAGATGCCACCATTGTAAGTGCATACATACAATTTTGGGTAGATGAAAATAACCACACCGCTGCTACAAATCTTACCATTACTGGCGAGGCAAACGATAATTCGGCTACTTTTTCTACGGCAGGTTTTAACGTATCAAGTAGAACCAAAACAACAGCAAGTGTAGCGTGGAATAGTTTACCCATTTGGACAGTATTAAACGCAGCAGGCACCGACCAACGCACACCAGAAATTAAAACCGTTGTACAAGAAATAATGGGGCGAAGCGGCTGGCAACAAAACAATGCTGTTACTATTTTTATAAATGGTACAGGTAGAAGAAATGCCCATGCTTACGATGGCTCTACAACTATGGCACCTGAATTGGTAATAACTTATAAGTTAAAATATGCGCCAATAAGTACTTTTCCAATTACTAAAAACAATATTTGGAGCTATAGCGATAGTGGTTTTAATTTAGCAAACCAATGGAAAAATACAAATTACAATGATACAAATTGGGGCTTTTACTTTGGCGATTTTGGTTATGGCGATGGCAACGAAAAAACAGTATTGGGCTATGGCAACAATGCAAACAATAAACATATAACTACTTTTTTTAGAAAAAAATTTACGGTTGCAGATTCTTCTCAAATAGATTCTTTGATATTTAAACTTCAAGTAGATGCTGGCGCAGTTGTGCATTTGAACGGTACAGAGCTATTTAGACGTAATATGCCTAATGGCACAATTACGAATACTACAACCGCATTAAATGCTGTGTATGGCAACGATGAAAATAATTATTTTGAACACCGCATTGGTGCTAAATTAAGAAATGGACTAAATATATTAGCAGTTGAAGTGCATCTTGCCGACCCTGAAAGCGTAGATATGGGTTTTGATATGGAGGTATTTGCTAAAAAACCAGCCATGAAAACTGTAAATTTTCCGCTACAACGTGGTGCAGAATGGTATTATAACGACAATGGTACTAACTTATACAATACCAATTGGACAGCCGAAAACTATGCCCAAGAAACGCTTTGGAACTATGGCAATGCTGCTCTTGGCTATGGCGACCCAATGGCTACTACAATATCTTTTGGTTCAAATTCTGCAAATAAACATGTGGCTTATTTTTTTAGAAAAAAATTAAATATTACCGATATTTCGCTTATAGATTCAGATTCTATTTCGTTATTTATTAGAAGAGATGATGGCGCTATTGTGTATGTAAACGGCACAGAAGTAGCTCGCCAAAATATGCCAAGCGGTGCTTTAGATAACCGCACAAAATCTTTATCCATTATAGATGGTTCTAACGAAACAACTTTTTATAAAACCAATATTGCTAAATCGTATTTTAAAAATGGTATTAATCAAATAGCGGTAGCCATTCATCAAAGAGATTCTATAAGTTCTGATTTGGGTTTTGATATGGAAATTTCTAAATACATAACCCCAAATGCTGTTGCACTCGGCTGTATAGATGGCGAAGACCATATAGGTTGTTTTACCTCGCTTGTGCCAAGTGCGCAAACAACAAGATTAATTATACCACCTACACACAATTTTCAACAAATACTAAAACAAGGAAGTGCATATACTTTAAATGCTGGTAATATTCCATCTACCCACGATTTTACAGCCTATATTCCTCGCAATGGCAGCAGTAAAGATGGTGCATTATCTATCAACCACGAAAACTCTCCAGGTGGTGTAACAATGGCTTATGTGCGCTATATAGATAGTACCCAACTTTGGGTTGTAGATTCAAGCAGAGCTGTAAACTTTAGCGTTGGAAATTTAGTTGCTACTATTAGAAATTGCTCGGGCGGTATTACACCTTGGGGAACGGTTATAACAAGCGAAGAATCTGTAAATACTGCCGATGCTAATTTAGATGGCTATTTAGATTTTGGCTGGAATGTAGAAATAAATCCTTGGAATGGTAAGGTATTAGATTATGGCACTGGTTCGGCTCAAAAACTATGGGCTTTGGGTAGAATGAACCATGAAAATGTTGTAATAGCCAAAGATAGTATTACTGTATATCAAGGCGAGGATGGCGGTACGCATTTGCTTTACAAATTTGTTGCAGATAATAAAATGAATTTAACAAGTGGTAAATTATATGTATTAAAAATTGATAAAGGTATTACAGCAGGCGAGCCAAATGGTACAACAGGTAAATGGATACGTGTACCTAATACCACACAAGCAGATAGAAACAATACAACATCTATTGCATTAGCCGTTGGTGGTACACAATTTAATGGTATTGAAGATGTAGAAATAGGCACTATAGATGGTAAAATATATTTTACCGCTAAAGGTTTAAATAGAACTTATAGATTTAAAGATGCAGACACAACTTTTACAGAATTTGAAACTTTTGTAGGCGGAAAAACTTACACCATAAATACTGGCAATGGCTATGTAGATGAAGCTTGGGCAAGCGGAAACGATAATTTAACTTTTGATGACAAAGGTAATTTATATGTATTGCAAGATGGCTCTCGCAATCATGTATGGATGGTACGCCCCAACCATACGCAGGCAGAGCCAAAAGTAGAATTATTTATGAAAACTCCTTTAAGTTCTGAGCCAACAGGTATGACCTTTACACCAGATTATAAATTTATCTTTATTTCTATGCAGCACCCAAGCAGCACCAATGCGCCTCAATTAGATGCAACAGGAAATAATGTACAATTTAATCTTGCTGCTGTAGCTGTTGTAGCGCGCAAAGAAAATTTAGGTATTACATTGCCAAATGTGGTAATTAAAGCCAATAAAAGAAAAATTCGTTTGGGCGATTCTATTGCTTTTGAAGATAAAAGTTTTCCTGTTATTACTAAAAGAACATGGGTATTTGAAGGCATCAAAGATTCTATATCTAACCTAAAAAATGTAACCAAAAAATATACACAAACAGGTATTTTTAAAGTAAAAATAACGGTAGAAAATAAAGCAGGTAGCATTACAGAAAATTACGTGCAATATATTGAGGTAATACCTCCTTTGCCTGTTGCTAATTTTACCCAATCTGCCGTAGATATTTTTGAAGGCGATTCTATAACTGTTACAGATTTAAGCACAGGAGTAGTTACCGAAAGAAATTGGACTTTTGAGGGTGCAAATATTACTGCAAGTACTGATAGCATAGTAAAGTTAAAATTCAATCAATATGGCACATACAGCATTACTTTAAAAGTGGGCAACAACTACGAATTGGTAACCCTAACTAAAAATTTATTGATAACTGTAAAACGCAAAAAACCAGTGGTTAATTTTACACAAACAGCTACAACAATTACCCGTGGGGCAAGCATTAATTTTACCGATATTAGCTTAAATAAAATAGAAAGTAGAAAATGGACATTTACAGGCGGAACGCTTGTAAACAGTAAACTTACAGATAGTATTGTTACTTTAAAATACGATATAAAAGGAAAATACAATGCCAAGCTTTGGGTAAAAAATGCAGGTGGTACTGATTCTGTAATTAAAAATTTATGGATAACTGTGTTGCCTCCTGTTATAATACCAAACTTTACATCTGATAAAACGCAAATATTAACAGATGAAATTGTAGCCTTTAGCGATATAAGCACAGGTGGCGAAATACTTACCCGCTTATGGAAATTTGAAGGTGGCTACCCACAAACAAGTTACGATATAGCACCTAATGTAGTATATTTAACACCAGGCAAATACAAAGTGGAATTGATAACAAACAATGAGGCTGGAGAATTTAAAGAAACTAAAACACAATACATTCATGTTTCTGCACCAAAATTAGGACTTGCTAATACTGATAAATTAAATAATTTGCGTGTATATCCTAATCCGTTTACCAACCAAATTAATTTTACACTTGCTTTAAATGCTACTGAAAATGTAGAAGTAAACCTACTAAATACCAACGGACAAGCAATTAAAACTTTTACCTACAATAGCCTAAAATTGGGAACTAACAATATATCTTGCAACGTAGAAGACCTAAATTTACAAAGCGGTGTGTATATGCTCAATGTTAAAATAGGTAATACAGAAATTAAAAAACTTGTAATTAAACAATAATAAAACTAAAACCATTAATTACACCAAGAAAGGTTGTTTAAAACACAGCCTTTCTTTTTGCATTTATAAACTTTTATACTAAAAAAAATCAATGAAATTCAAATATATAATAAGCCTTACCATTCTTGTTTTTTGTGCTTGTAAAAGCAAAAAAACAAACCATACAATTACTCAAATGCCTTATGTGTATTACGATTATAAAGAGGCAGCTTTAAAACCATTAGAAGTTCAATATCTAAATTTGCGTAACAATGAATTAGCAAAAGTAGATACAACTATTCATCAATTTAAAAATTTAGTTTTTTTAAATTTAATGAAAAATCAATTGAAAGATTTGCCCAATCAATTATACAATCTTACCAAGCTCCAAGACTTAAATATAAGAGACAATAAATTTGCAGAATTGCCTGCAAAAATTGGTTTGCTTACCCAATTAAAGACTTTAGATTTAGCCAAAAATAAATTTACCAAACTACCTGCCGAAATGGGCAATTTAAAACAATTGCAAAATTTATTTTTATCTAACAATTTGCTAAAAGATATGGGTACAGCCCTTGCTGGCAAAAGTGCTTTGCAATTTATAGAACTACAAAACAATGCCATAGAAAATATTGACAAAGAATTTGAAGGCACTAATAATTTGGTAAATCTTAACCTATCCAACAATAAAATACAGTTTATTGAAGATGGTTTTTTTACGAATAAAGTAAAATTAGCAACATTGAATTTAGAAATGAATAATTTGAGCAATTTATCACCAAAAATTTCAGAACTTAAAAACCTAAAATCTTTAATTTTATCTTTTAACAATTTAAGTGTTTTGCCTAATGATATTTCACAATTAAACACCCTTGAATTGTTAATTTTATCTAACAATAAATTGAGCCAATTGCCTGATAATTTAAAAGGTTTAAAAACATTAATTTTAAAAGGCAATTCATTTTCTGAAAAAGAAATAGAAAGAATTAAAAAAGCTTTACCAAATTGCGATATGGTAATTTAATTTTACCTCAATACATGGAAAGTGCCTCTAAAATAGCGTTCCAATCCATCGCAACCTATGTAGGTTACTTGAAATACATACACATCTTGCGGAGCTAACACACCTTTAATTTTTCCATCCCATTGTACAGAAGGTTTTTCGCTTTCAAATACTTTTTGCCCCCAGCGGTTGTACAATTGTAGCTTATAGGCTGTGCCTGGGTCGGCATAGCTATTGCCTGGATAATACTCATTAATATAATCATTGTTGGGTGTAAAAGCATTGGGCATATACATTTCTATAGGCAAGGCATCTGCTTTTTCTACTATCAAAATACTATCAGATATAACACAACCAAATTTATCTTTTACAGTAATAGTATATCTGCCACCAGTATTTACAAAAATAGATTGGGTTATTTCTCCAGTATTCCAAGTATAATTGGGCATACTATCTGCTGCTTTAAGCTGTATAGTAGAGGTTAAGCAAATAGCAGTGTCATTGCCCAAGCCGCCATCTATTGGTGGATATTGGGATATTAGCACAGAATCCGATTCTATGCAGCCCTCAATGGTTGTAATGGTTAGTTTCTTTTTGCCGGGCGTTGTAGCTAAATGGGTTTTTAGTTTACTATCAGTGTGCCACGTATAATCTGTATAATTTTGTAGCGGAGTAAGCAATCTATTTACAGGTCCACAATAAAATGTATCATTGCCAAGCTCTAAGCCTGTTTTAATAAAATCTATAGTTGCAGTATCTATAATGGTACACAATCTGTTTTTTACTGTTACAATATACATACCAGGGTTGCCTACCACAATTTGAGGCGTTTGTTGTCCGCTATTCCATTGGTATTTGGTTTCTAATTTTGTTTTAAAACTATAATTTACACCGTCTAAAACCACAGTAGTATTTCTGCAAAAAAGCGTATCGTTCAAATTTACACGAGGGGGAGGATACAATACAAAAGTAATGGTATCAGCACCTGGGCAATTGTTAAAATTAGTAGTAGAAAGCCAATATGTACCTAATTTTTTAACAAAAACAGAGGGTAAAAAAGTGGTATCGTTCCACAAATAGGTTTTATAAATAGGTTTTGTTTGGTAAGTAAATTGCACAAAACTATCTCTGCATATTACAGAATCAGGACCAATATTGAGTTTAGATAAATCGTTAATAACAATTATTGTATCTCTTGATATGCAAGGTAAATCTGAAACCTCAACCCAATATTTACCCTCTTTATTGATATTGATATTAGAAGCGGTATCGCCATTTTGCCATTTGTATTGTCTGTTTGGTTGGTTTATTTGATTGGTTTTTAAATTGGAAGTAAAAGGACCGCAATAAAGCGTATCATTGGGTAATTTGGCTATAAAATTTTGCTTAACCGTATGGGTAAAAGTGTTGGTATCTGCACAATTGGGTGTTTTGGCTATAAGTGTTGCTGTGTATCTACCTGCTTTGGGGTACACATACATAGGGTTTGTAGATTGCGAGGTATCTGCCAATGTTTCGGGGTCGCCAAAATTCCATCTATAGGTTTTAGCCGATAAACTTGTATTTGAAAACTGAACTGTATTTTCAGAACAATTTATGAATGGGGCTTCTATATTTGCTGCTATTATTTCGTTTTTAATAATTATAGTATCTCTTGAAAAACATGGGTCGTCTGTAACATTTACCCAATAAGTACCAGCTGCTCTAGCGGTAATACTTTGTGTGCGTGCTCCTGTACTCCACAAGTATGTTTTATTGTTAATATTGGCTCTTAATACTTTTGAAACATTGCCACAAAACAATGTATCACTTGGTAGTTTGGTTGTAAAGTTTTGTTTTATAGTAAAATCAAAATCAAACGTATCTGCACATTTACTAGTTCTGGCTATTAATGTAGCTGTATAATCACCTGCTTTTTTATAATCATAAGTTGGAGATTTTAAACTAGAAGTATCTGCATCTGTATTTGGGTCTCCAAAATCCCAATTATAAGAAGTTGCTCTTTCACTAATATTAGTAAATATAACTTCTTTATTATTACATGATATTGAAGGTGTAAAAAAAGATGATACAACTTCAAAACTACAATCTGAAACATTGAATTGAAAATCACGCATTGTTTCGCCAATAATAACACCCTTTCTGTATTCTAATACTTTAATACCTATAACAAATTGACCCGTTTTTTTTGGAATTAAATATATTTTACCCGTTTTTCTGTTAATACTTAATGTTGGTTGTCCGTCTATTTGATTTGTAGTAGAATATGCTGTTCCATTCCACCGTATTTGCAAATTTGATGATGGAAACGTGGCTTGTGCTATTGTAGGTTTTGGATTTCCTGCGTTTGCACCACTTCCATAAGGTTGATACAATTCATAAACTAAACTATCTCCATCTATATCTGTTGCGCTATGGTCAAAGTTTAAAGGGGCATTTGTACATAAAAAATTTGGCGGTAAGCCTTTAAAAACTGGACTACTTTCTCTTAAAGCTACATTTTTTATTTCTGTCCAATATGTAGCACCATAATTACTGCTTGTTCCATCTGAATTATTGTTATTTAATAAGTTTTCAATATCTTTATTTCTACAACATCTTTCAAAAGTAATAACATAACCATTGGTATTTGCAGGAAAGCTAATTTCTTTGGTAAAAGTATATTTATCTATACAAGCATTGGGTTTATTTAAAATGCACTTATAATTTACATCGCTAACTCTTTGAGGGCTTGAGGCATTTGCAGTAGTACTTAAATTAAAGTCTATTCTATTATTATCTTTATTAAAAACATTAATATTTGAAATTGCATCGGAGGCTATTGCATCTGGCGCTCCATTTTTACAGTCTAAATAAAGAAATAACGTTATTTCATACCTATAATTACTACCGCTTCTGCCTTTGTATTTATACATTATCTCGCCACCCACAATATGCGTTGCATTTGCTTTAAATACAAATGCACATATTAGCAATATGGCGAGTTTTTTTATCATTTATTTATATTAGACAAATTTTATACCTAAAATGTTGCATCAATTGTTCACTTTTTTTAATTTCCTCCCATCATTTGCTCGTGTAATAGCAAAAAATTATCTGCTTTTGCTTTTTCTCCCTCTGCCAGTGCTTTGTTATACAAGTAATAATAAGGCTCTGCTTCTTCTCCACTCATGCCGCTTTGTTTTAGCATTTCTGTAAATTGGTTGTAGGTTTCTTGTGTGGCTTGGTATTCAAAAAAGTTGGCATAATTAATTAAAGCCTCTTCCTTATTGCCTAAATAACCATGCGTTATAGCTAACATATTAAACACACCACTAAAATTCTTTTTGTAATACACTGCTTTTTCAAGATTTTCTTTTGCTTTTTCAAGTAGTTGCTTATTAGGCTCTGTTTTTGTTGTATCACTAAAAGCTTGGTAATAATAGCATTCGCCTATTCCTGCATAGCCCTCATAATTGCCATCTCTCAATGTTATTGCTTTGTTAAAATATGTGATTGCTTTGTTATAATTTTTGGCTGCTTTATAGGCTGTTGCTAATCCTCTAACATATTCCTCCTCCAAAGGATTGTAAGCCAAGGCTTTTTCATACAAATAAATGGTAGTATCAATATTGTTTTTCTTTAAATATTGATTTGCCAAATGGCTGTAATTATTTTCAGATTTAACAACTGCGGCTACAGTTACGCCATCTACTTTTACTTCGTGTATTGTGCCTTTTGGGGGCCAATTGCCGCCCAATATTTGGTTTTTAGATAAGGTTCTTGTTGTCCAAATAGCATATTTCCAATCATCGTTTGCCCATTCGTATTCTCTTGTCCATTTGTACATTACATCTTTGCCTTCGGGTACAAAGGTTTTTAGTGCTTCTTGAATATTATTGCTGCTTACGCGTACATCGCCTTTCAATATTTCTGGTTTGTTTTTTACTAGCCATTCAAAAGCCGCTCTTGGCGATTGGTTCCAATAATCTATTTCATACAAGCCATTTGCTCCTTTAATGCCACCAGCTATTTCATTAAAATACATATACTGATAAGGATGATTAGCTATACTCCAAATAGCTGGTTTTACAAATGATAGAGCAACTATTACGAATACTATTGTAACTATTTTAGTATTTTTAAACCATTGTGCAAGCCAATACCAACCCATTACAGCTATGGCTACCAAACTTGGGTAAATAAAAATAAAATGACGCCATCCATTGTAAACATAACTCTTTTTATAAATAGCATAACCTGAGGGAAACAAGGTGGCAAATACCAATAAGGCAACAGCTAAAAGTGTACGTTTGTCTTTTTTAAACCAACCCAAAAGCAAACCTAAAATGAAACCACCAATAATAGCCAATGGGGCTGTAAGCATAATTAATTTAGGCTCGTAATACCATGGTTTTTGATAAATTCTAACACCTTCAAACAATTCGTAATAGGTTAAAAAGCCAAATTTTTCAAATTCTTTTAAAGCTGTAAATGGACCAGAAAATGGACTTCTTAAAGCATAAGGCCATAAAATAATACCAATAATATAGGCTACAATGCTTATGCCTACTATCATTTTAACATAATGCCATATTTGTTTATTTTTACTGTTAAAATGGTTGAACAACCAATATAAACCAACAAAAAAGCCTAAAAATAAAATTGGTAAAATACCTTGCACCCTTATACTTATAGCAAAGCCTATACTCAATGCTAGCATAGCTTTGGTTTGTGTTTTGGCTTTGGGTAATTCTAATAATAATTTGATAAGATAATATACTGCCATTATGTAGCCAGCAGCAAAGGGAATATCTTTAGGATTATTGAAACAATGCCCAAAAAATGATGGCGAACATAACATAGCCAATAAGGCTACAATGGCAGGCAACCAACCGCTTAAACGCCTAACAATAAGGGCTGTAAACAATATAGCTAAAAACCCTACAAGGGCATTTATAAAATGGCGAACACTAAACTCCTGCTTGGCTTGTTTGTAGCTGTATGGTGCAACGTTTACAGTGGCTTCTATATTTTTTTCTTTCAGTTTTTGTTTAATTTCTTGCTTAATTTCTGAAAGCGTTTTATTATTTACATTAATTTTTCCAACCGCTTTTTGGGTTATAAATCCATTCTCATCAACAGCAAAACGCTTGGAGCTGGCATTGTAGAAAGTATCTGTTATAGTGCTTGAAGATGTAAGCGTGATAGAAAAAATATCTTTGGGCTGCATTTTTTGTTCAAAGCCCAAAAGTCTATTTACAGCTCTGCTAACAACATCTATACTCATGCCATAATAAATGTTTGATTTGTTGTCAGTATGTCCTTCTGCTTGTAAGCAAAATAGGCTTGTGTCTTCGCCCATTGTGGTGTAATAATCCAATACATCTGCCGAGTAGTTGTTATGGTTTGGCTCGTCCCAAGTTACATTGTAATCAAAACTTATACCAGCCATTAAAACCAATAAAATAGTGGCAGAAAAGCCAAATATTTTTTTATAACCAGTATGGTTTATATCCAACCAATTGCTTATTTTTGGTTTAAAAGTTTTAGTTTTAAAAAATGAATTGATAATTGCAGAAAATCCTTTGCCAAAGCCAGTAAAAAAAGAAATAAACCCACTACCAATTTTATGCGATTTTAGAGGTAATTCATTGTTTATTGTTTCAGCTAAATTTTCTTTTTCGGCTATTGCTGCTATTTGCAAAGCATTGGTTAATGCTGTATTTTTAAAAGCATTTTTTTCTACCAATACCCATTCTGCTTGAGCTAAATTGGTATTTGAGCCTGTAAAAAATTTTGACCAAAAATTATGCCAATAGCCGCTCCATTTTTCTAAAATATTAGCTTTTGCATTGGGTAAACTATTGGCTATTACAACAGTTTTAGTGCTTTTATTTGCCAATGTTAGCCATTTATAAAACCCATTAATATCGCCAATAGTAGCTATATTTACAGGTGCTATATTTTTTATGTTTGCAGGAAATTCGTTGTTTTCTATTGTTGCAATTAATCCGCTTTCTTTATGCTGCTTTAGGCTTTCTCCTTTAGTTTTAGAAGAGATAAAAATTTGACAGTTTGTATTTTTCTTTACACCATCAATTAATTTTTTTAGTTGCTCTTTTTGCTTCTCGTTTTCAGTATATCCAACAATGTGTATTGCTGTATTTTGGGCTAATGTTTCAGTATTTTGGGCAATATTGCTCATGCTTTTACGCTTATAACTTGTTTAAAAATAAAGAGGTAAAAGTATAAAGAAATTACGGAATAAACAAAATTAATGTTTAAAATGGCTCACATTCAAATAGCATACACTCTTTTTGCAGGTGGCAATGGGTAGTATTTGTTATATTAAAAAACATTGATAAATAATTAGTTAGCTCTGTTTTTGTCCATTCTCTGGCATGGCATGGATTCCATGAAGGACCAAAATATGAGGCTTTTTTTTGTTCAATTAATACCGTTCTATCGGGTGTAGAAACAATTAATTTTTTAAAAGTTATAGATTTTAAAAAATTCAACAATTTTTCAGGTTGTTCAAAATGCTCAATTACATCGCTACAAATTATCAAATCTGCTTTTAAATTTTGGTGTTCAATGTCTTTTTCGGCTTCGGTTGCCAATAGCCATTTTTTGCTTGGATATTTTTGGTTTAAAAAACTAAAACAAGGCTCGGTTTCTATGCCAATTGTATTGTAATTTTCAAAATATTTTATCAACTTAAAACCACTGCCACAGCCCACATCTATTATGCTTTCATATTTACTCTTAACCACCAATTCTTTAGCATATTGATACACTTCATCTTGGTATTCATCTGCCAAATATTGGTCTTCAAAATGCTGCGGTTTTTGGCTGCGGTAAAGCAGCGGCAAATGGTATTTTATATTGCTTAAAAAAGTAGGAAATTTCATATAGAAATATTGTTTCAATATTACATCATTTTCAAATTGTTTTTATTTGAAAATATATTTCTTATTTTTGTGTAATGAAAAAATTGTTTTTAATTGTTTTTACAGCATGTTTATTTAGTGCTTGCAAGGAGGTGCCGCCTGCTATAGATTTTTCTGAACCTCCAGTATTTGCTGCCAGTATAACTGTTTCTGTGCCGCAACCGCAGCATAAAATGGTATTGTTGGAAGATATTACTGGGGTAAGATGTGTAAATTGTCCTTTTGCAGCTATAAAAGCTAAAGAAATACTAACTCAAAAATCTAAAGATAGTGTAGTTGTTATTGCTTTATATCCTACAAAAGAAATTATTGAAAATTTTACTGCCCCTTTTCCAGGAGTTCCTAATTTAACTAGTCCTTTAGCTACTCAAATAGTTAATACCGTAGGCATACCAAGTGGATTGCCAAATGGCTATGTAGATAGAAAATTATTTAGCGGAAAATCGGACAGAGTAATAGGTGTTAGCGAATGGTTATCTTTTGTAAATATTCGTTTGAAAGAAAAAACCGATGTTAATATTGAGCTTTCAAAAACAATTAACGACAGAAATTTAACAACACAAGTAAAACTTACATACACTAAAGCCCTGCCAAATGTAAACCATAAAATAGCCATATATCTTACAGAAGATAGCATAAAAAGCAAACAAGTAACCCCAAGTGGTTTAAAAGACGATTATGTGCACAACCATGCTTTACGTCATTCTTTTTTATCGCCAACAGGTTATACTTTTAAAGAACCTTTGGTATTGGGTAGAACTTTTGAAGGAAAATTTAACTACGAAATTTCTATGGAATATAAGATAAAAAACTGCCATATTATATGTGTAGTAATGAATGCCGCTACAGAAGAAGTTATAAATGTGCGTGAAATAGATTTGTAATTTCTTAATTAATGGATTGGCAAAGTGCTACAAAGGGTTTTAAGCAGTATTTAATGCTCGAAAAATCACTTTCGCCAAATTCTATTGAGGCGTATTTGCACGATATTTTAAAATTTCAAAACTTTCTTAATTCCGCTGAAATAAATCTTTCGCCATTACAAATTGAATATAAACATTTACTCGATTTTGTAAATACACTCAATGAAATAGGTATTTCGGCAACAAGCCAAGCACGCATTATTAGTGGCTTACGGGCATTTTACAAATACCTAAATTTAGAAGATTTATTGCAAACAAATCCTACAGAGTTTTTAGAAATGCCCAAATTAGCCCGCAAGCTGCCAGAGGTTTTATACAAGGAAGATATTGAAAAAATGCTAAGCCATATAGATATGAGCAAACCAATGGCACACCGTGAAAAAGCAATTATAGATACGCTTTACAGTTGTGGTTTGCGTGTTAGCGAATTGATAAATATGAATTTATCTGATATTTATTTTAATGATGAATTTATAAGAGTTAGGGGCAAAGGCAATAAGGAAAGATTAGTACCCATAGGGCAATATGCGTTAAAATCTTTACAAATTTATACTGATGAAGTTAGGGTGCATTTACCCATAAAATCTAAATTTTCAGACACCGTTTTTTTAAACCAAAAAGGCAGTATTTTAAGTAGAATTTCGGTATTTAATTTAATTAAACTTTTAGCAGAAAAAGCAGGTATTAGAAAAAAAGTAAGTCCGCATACATTTAGGCATTCTTTTGCTACAAGCTTGGTAGAGGGCGGTGCCGATTTAAGAGCGGTGCAGCAAATGCTAGGACACGAAAGCATTATCACTACTGAAATATATACCCATATAGACAGAAAATTTTTAAAAGAAACTATTGCCATGTATCATCCAAGGGCAAAAATGTAATGAAAACTTAACTTATATTTTAGCTTGCAAAAAAATGTTATCTTTGCCGATATATGCATTATCGCTGGACCCCCTCCCCAAAATTGAACGACCGAAAGGTTGAAAGTCTGGCTCAAAGCATTAATGTTTCCGCCCAAATAGCCAATTTATTGATGCAGCGTGGAGTTGAAACTTTTGATGAAGCAAAGAAATTTTTTCGCCCGCAACTTACAGATTTGTACGACCCCTTTTTAATGAAAGATATGGCTACTGCCGTAGAGCGCATACAAGTAGCAATTCAACAAAATGAACGCATAATTATTTATGGCGATTACGATGTAGATGGCACCACGGCTGTATCTACTGTGTATTCTTTTTTTAGAAAAATAACCTCAAATATTGAGTTTTACATTCCCGATAGATATAAAGAAGGCTATGGTATTTCTAAGATTGGGATAGACTATGCCAAAAAAACCAATGTTAGTTTAATCATTGCGCTCGATTGTGGTACACGCTCGGTAGATTTAATAGCATATGCTAAAACATTGGGTATAGATTTTATTGTGTGCGACCACCATCTGCCTGGCGATGAAATTCCAAAAGCTGTTGCTTTGCTTAATCCAAAACAAAAAAATTGCGAATATCCATACAAAGAGCTTTCTGGCTGTGGTATTGGTTTTAAGCTAATACAAGCTTACGCCCAAGCTTTCGATATTTCTTTTGATGAGGTTACAAAATATTTAGATTTAGTAGCCGTAAGCACTTGTAGCGATATTGTAGATATGCGCGATGAAAACCGAGTATTGGTTTACTATGGATTGGAACGTTTGAACAAAGAACCTTGTATAGGTTTACAAGCTTTACTTCAAAGTTATCAAATTAAAAATAAATACGAGGTTTCTGATATAGTATTTGGTATTGGTCCTAAAATTAATGCAGCCGGTAGGATTGGCGATGCTAAAGATTCAGTTAAATTATTAATTGAAAATGATTTTCATAAGGCAATTAATTTTTCAAAAACGTTAATAGAAAACAACTCCGACCGCAAAGATTTAGATACAGATATTACCAGAGAGGCTATGGCAATGCTTGAAAATAATGCCATTTACAATGCCAAAAAAAGCACCGTATTATTCAGCGATACTTGGCACAAGGGTGTTATAGGTATTGTGGCTTCTCGCTTAATAGAAACCTATTATAAACCTACCATTATTTTTAGCGAAGTAAATGGAATGCTTACTGGTAGCGCACGAAGTGTTAAAGATTTTGATGTACACGAGGCAATAGGGGCTTGTGGTAATTTGGTACAACAATTTGGCGGACATAAATATGCCGCAGGACTTACCATTAAAAAAGAAGATTACGAGGCGTTTTCTGCAAAGTTTGAAGAAATTGTAAGCAACAGCACCACTGCCGAAATTTTAACCCCAGAAATAGCCTACGACTTAGAAATTGATTTTAAAGATATTACACCACAATTTTTTAATTTGTTGGAACAACTAAAACCACATGGACCAGGCAATATGACCCCCATTTTTAGAACCAATGGCATTACAGATAGTGGCACAAGCAAAGTGGTAAAAGAAAAGCATTTAAAATTAGGTGCTTTGCAAAAAGGCACAAAATTTGAAGGTATAGGTTTTGGCTTGGGAGATTTATACAAACATATTACCAAAAATAATCCTTTCGATTTGTGTTACTCTGTGGAAATGAACGAATTTAAAGGAAAAAAAAGCATTCAACTAAAAGTTAGAGATATACGCCTGTAAAACGATATGATATTACGCTCGGATAATTTAGTAAAACAATACAAACAAAAACGTGTAGTAAATGATGTTTCTATTTATGTAGAACAAGGAGAAATAGTGGGCTTACTTGGACCTAATGGTGCAGGAAAAACCACTTCTTTTTATATGACAGTAGGGCTTGTAAAACCAGACGAAGGCAAGATTTTTTTAGACAATGAAGAAATAACCAAACTGCCAATGTATAAAAGAGCGCAAAAAGGTGTTGGTTATTTGCCTCAAGAGGCTTCTGTTTACAGAGATTTAACAGTAGAAGATAATATAAAAGCGGTTTTGGAATTAACCAAATTAAGTAAAAAAGAACAAGCCGATAAATTGGAAAGCCTTTTAGATGAATTTAGCTTGCACAGAGTGCGTAAAAATTTAGGCAAAGTGTTGAGCGGAGGCGAACGAAGACGAACAGAAATAGCCCGTGCTTTGGCTACCGACCCCAAATTTATTTTGCTTGATGAACCCTTTGCAGGTGTTGACCCAATAGCTGTAGAGGATATTCAAAGCATTATTTATAAATTGAAAAGTAAAAATATTGGCATTTTAATAACCGACCATAACGTGCAAGAAACCTTGAGTATTACCGATAGAGCTTATTTGCTTTTTGAAGGAAAACTATTAAAACAAGGCACTGCCGAAGAATTGGCTGAAGACGAGCTTGTGCGTAAAGTATATTTAGGTAGAAATTTTATACTACGCAGAGCCAACGATACTACCCAAAAAAACTAAATCTTATATAAAAGATAATGAAATTTCTGATAGCAGGATTAGGCAATATTGGCACAGAATACAACCAAACACGTCATAATATTGGTTTTGATGTGGTAGATAATTTAGCAGCAGAATTAAAAGCAGAATTTACTTTACAAAAATTAGCCATAACTGCCGAAATAAGACTCAAAAACAAACAATTAGTCATAATAAAACCTACCACATTTATGAATTTGAGCGGTAAAGCTGTGCGTTATTATTTAGAATTGCATAAAATTCCTCTAGAAAATTTATTGGTAATTACAGATGATTTAGCATTAGATGTAGGCGTAATTCGTATAAGGCAAAAAGGCTCGCATGGCGGGCATAATGGGCTGCGAAATATTGAAGAAACTATGCAAACACAGCAATATACTCGTTTGCGTTTTGGCATAGGCAATCAGTTTCATAAAGCGCATCAAATAGATTTTGTATTGGGCAAATGGAAACCCGTTGAAGAAATAATGATTAAGCAAAAAATTAACACTGCCTGCCAAGCCATACAAGCTTTTGTACTGGAGGGCGCAAGCAAAGCCATGACACAATACAATGGATAAACCAATATTTGATTACGAATTAGCCTTTAAAGTGCGAGATTATGAGCTTGACCTGCAAGGCATAGTAAACAATGCCGTGTATCAACAATATTTAGAACACGCACGTCATGAGTATTTGAACAACAAGGGTTTAAATTTTAAGCAATTGCATCTGGAAGGTTATGATGCTGTAGTGGTAAGAGCAGAAATAGATTATAAAAAAGCCTTAACAAGTGGTAACGAATTTATAGTAAAAGTGGGTGTAGAACGACAAGGGCGTTTGCGCTTGGTTTTTAACCAACAAATAGTAAGAACAAGCGACAATGCCATTATGGTAAATGCTAAAATATTAGCTGCTTGTATATTCAACAACAAGCCAATAGAGCCTATTTTGATATTGGAAAAATTGGGGTTGTTGTAGTTTTATAGGTAATTATTTATTGATTATCAATAAATATATTTTGACATTCAAAATATTATTTTACCTTTGTTAAATGTTTAAACCTAAAAATATAAAAGATATTATACCTAATTCTATGTGGGGAATTGTATTTGCTGCACTTATAATTTTAATATACGGCTGCATTATGATTCATAATTCATTATTACCAATAAATAAGGATTACACCTACTATAAATATTCTGAAAACTATATAGAACGTACAGAAATATACACAAATGTATTTTTAGAAGATACTTATACTTTTGATAGTTTAAAAGGCTATAATTACAAATCAGAATTGTATTTTATGGATAATTTTTATAATCCAAAACAGCAAATTTTAGGCACAAAATTAGATTTAAGAAAAACACCAAAATTTAGAACAATAACCATGTATTTTACTGCATATTATGTTATTTTAACGTTAGCTTGGCTATTTGTTTTTTATAATCTTTTTATGTTTGTAACAGCACATAATGTAAACTTACATTTTTATGAAAAAAATAGTAAGCGACTGTTTTTAAGTTCAAGAATTATATTGGGTATTATTTCTTTTAAAATATTTTCAAGTATGCTTTTAGGCAGTTTAATACAAATAACGCATAATGTTTACCTACACTTAATTCATATTGATTATGAATTTTTTACTTTAATTATGGTTTTGGGATTAATGGCACGTTTACTAAAAGTAATAGCGTTGGCTTATACCAAAGGTTATTTTATGGAAAAAGAACAAGAACTAACCGTTTAAATACATGCCAATAATTGTAAATTTAGATGTTATTTTAGCCAAGCGTAAAGTAAGCCTTTCGCAGCTTTGCGAGCTTACAGGCATAACTATGAGTAACCTTAGTATTCTTAAAACAAATAAAGCAAAAGCAATACGTTTTTCTACCTTAGAGGCTATTTGCAATGCGCTAAACTGCCAGCCAAGCGATATTTTAGAAAACATAAGCCAAGAGGCTTATAATCGGTTGTTGGGTGAATAATTTTAACTTAAAAATTCATTAAAATTATTGGTATCTATTGCTTTTGTTTCTGGAGAATATGCCTGTAAAAAAGATTTTGGAAATTTTGCTTTTTCAGCATCTTTCCACTTGAACTCAAAGGCTTTTATGCTTAAATCCTTTTCTTCTATCCAATCTATTTCTTGTTGGTCTTTATTGCGCCAAAAATAATAATTACAATAAATATTGTTATAGCTTAAAAACTTTATTCTTTCTGCTATTAAAAAATTTTCCCATAATGCACCTTTGTCATTCCTTAATTCTATTGGGTTGTAGGCTTTTATAATGGCATTTCTAATGCCATTGTCATAAAAATAAATTTTCTTGCTCATTTTTATTTCATTTCTTAAATTTCTGCTAAAAGTACTTACTTTAAATATAACAAATGCTTTTTCAAGCAATTGAATATAACTGGCAATAGTTTCTTTAGCTACTCCCAATAAATTAGCCAATTCGTTGTAAGAAACAATACTCCCTATTTGATATGCCAAAGCTTGCAATAAGCGTTCTAAAAGTTCAGGTTTTTTTATATTGCCTAATATTAAAATATCTTTATACAAATAGCTTTCTGCCAAATTTTTAAGTATTTCCTTTTCTTGCCCAGTATTTACAATTACATCTGGATACATACCATAAATTAATCGGTTATTACGGTCTTGCAAAGTGTTTAAATAACCATTTTGAGCTACTAATTCACCCCAAGAAATAGGATATAAATGGTACTCTATTTTTCTGCCTGTTAAGGTTTCGTTTACCGCATTATTCAAATCTAAAGCCGAAGAACCACTTAAAATAAGTTGCACTTGTTTAAATTGGTCGTGTATAATTTTGGCTGTTAGTCCTATATTTGTTATGCGTTGCGCCTCATCTATAAATACAATTTTATGCGTGCCAATAATTTGTTTAAGTTCTTTGGTTTTATTATTAGAAAGTATTTGCCTTATTTCGGAATCATCGCCATCTAAAAATAAATAATCCGCTCGTTTTTCTACAATATCTTTTATAATAGTTGTTTTTCCCACTTGCCTTGAGCCCACTAAAATCAATGTTTTACCTTTAAAAAATTGTTTTTTTATACTTTCAGTCAATTGTCTTTTTATATTCATAACAGCCATATTTAAAGCTTCAAAAATAATATAAATATCTAAAATAAGCAACTTTTGGAGAATATACTCTCCAAAATAAGCAACTTTTGGAGAATACACTCTCCAAAATAAGCAATTATTGGAGAATACAAGTTAAAATAAAATAAATGTTGTAACCTAAAAATACTTATCTTCGTTATAATTTTACGACAATGAAAAGTATATTCATTCTTATTGCCTTATGTTTTATAAGCACTGCAAAAGCCCAAGTAAACAAAGCCCTACCAACCAAGCAACAATGGGAAACTTATTTTTTTGAAAAGAAAGCAGCCATACAAACCAAGCTATACAATTTGGCTTTACAAGGCAAGTTAAAGGGATATTACAATGATTCTTTGGCAAGTTATTTTTCAATAGAGGATTTGAAAAAAAGGGGAGGTAAAGAAAATATTGTTAATATTGCAGATAGAACATATCCAGGCGAGTATATTGATTCCGTTGTATTTGAACCATTAAATCCAAAAGATATTTCATCTTTTTGGTTTGAAAAAACAATTGATTATGACCAAAATTTGCAGAAAGAAACAAATGAATTAAAAGCCATCACTTTAAATTTTAGTCCAACTATTATGGGTATGCAATTAAAAGAAATGCCTTTATTTTTTCTTTCAATATCAGATTTAAAAATCCATTTAAGTAAAGATGAATACGATTGGCTAATGCTTGTGTATTTTTATATAAAAAGGGATAACACCATTCGTTTTATTGAAAATAATGATGATACTACTTACGATAGATTTTGGAATATAAAACTATTCCCAAACATAACACACACAACAGATAGCCTATTTTTTAAAAAATTAAGTACTTCTTTATTTTTAAGCCATTTTTATATTAATAATTTTTTTTATTATGATATACCAAATTATACACGCAAACCATTTATCTATGATAATCAATTAAAAAAATTAATAGATTTAAATCAATTTGATGAAAAATATTACAATTTAATTAGTGTACCTATTTTAGATAATAATGGCGATTATTTTAAAGATACTTTAATAAGGGAAAGATATAACAATGAAAAAATTAATTCAGTTGAATGGAATTTAAAATCTCAAAAAATTGAAAATATAATTTTTTTTATTACTAATGGAATAGAAAAATCAAGTCTAAAATTTAGCATACCAATAACTGTATTAAAAAACGAAAATATGCTACCTAAAAACTTTTGGTTCTTTGAAGACTATTACCGCTCTTATCCATAAAAAAAGCCTTTCCCGAAACTTCGGGACAGGCTTTTAAAGTTTTATTTAGATTCTGAATAAATAAGTACATTTTTATTTCACTAAGTTCAATGAAAATAGTTCAGAATGACGATTCAGAATGACGAAAGATAATCTTACTTCCCTACTTTCGCCATTAAGTCAACAATACGGTTGCTGTAGCCAGCTTCGTTATCATACCAACCTACTACTTTTACAGTATTGCCAATTACCATGGTTAAATCGCTATCAAAAATACAAGAGTGTGTATTGCCTACAATATCAATACTTACTAATGGGTCGGTAGAAAATTCTAAAATACCTTTTAAATGGCTATCGGCAGCAGCTTTAAAAGCTGCGTTAATTTCATCTTTGGTTTTTGCTGTTCTTACATTACACGTAAAATCGGTAACAGAACCATCAGGAATAGGCACACGCATAGCGTTTCCGTTTAGTTTGCCTTGCAAATGTGGCATTACCAAACCAACAGCTTTGGCTGCACCTGTGCTTGTAGGAATAATGCTATAAGCAGCTGCACGGGCTCTACGCAAATCTTTGTGCGGTGCATCTTGCAAGTTTTGGTCGCTGGTATAAGCGTGTATGGTGGTCATAAAACCATTTTCTATACCACATAAATCATCTAATATTTTTACCATAGGAGCCAAACAATTAGTTGTGCATGAGGCGTTTGATAAAATTGTTTCTGTTCCGTCTAACGTATCGTCATTTACGCCCAAAACAATGGTTTTCATTTCGCCTGTGGCTGGTGCACTTATTACCACACGTTTTGCACCTGCTGTAAGGTGTTGTCCTGCGCTTTCTTTATCTGTAAATCTGCCCGTAGATTCAAGTACCACATCAATATTCATATCTTTCCAAGGCAAAGCTTTTGGGTCTCTTTCAGCTAATCCTGCAATAGATTTTCCATTAACAATAATGGCAGTATCTGTATAATCTACAGTGCCATTAAATTTTCCATGAACTGAATCAAACTTTAACAAATGGGCTAAAGTTTTATTGTCTGTAAGGTCGTTTATTGCTACTACCTCAATGTCAGTTCTTTGGCTCATTACTCTGAAAGCCAAGCGGCCTATGCGACCAAATCCATTAATTGCTACTCTTATCATTTTTGTTTTTGGGGTTATTTTTTAAAGTGGGTGCAAAGGTACATTTTTAAAAAATTAAAAATTCTATTTTGCATTTTAAATTTTTTGTTTATTTTTGCAGTCCTAAAAAACCAAATGGTCCGTTCATCTATCGGTTAGGATACTGGGTTTTCATCTCAGACAGAGGGGTTCGATTCCCCTACGGACTACAAAATACAACAATTAAAAGCTCCAATTTTGGAGCTTTTCTCATTTTAAAATAAGGTTTTAAAACACAAAACGCATAATTTTAGTAGCCACTTTATTGCTTAAATTGAGTTTTCTATCTGCAATTTGAATGGTGTAATACATACTATCGGGTGTTACACCTGGGTAGGGCAATGCTTTTATGGGTATTAATATTTCGCCACTTATGCTTTTACTTTTTCCTGTTGGTGTAAGGTTTTTTATTCTATCATTTAAGTTAAGAGTATCTGTTGTAAAAGGAATAAGAATTTTACTTGCTTTTCCATTTTTTATTTCATACAATTCTATAAATAAATTGTGAAAAAACTTAGTACCAAAATTGTAAGGTGCAAAAGTATCATTGTCTTCCAAGCCTATATCGCCATCGCCATCGGTATAAGATAATAGAATATTAACAATTGAATCTTTACCATTAAGCGGTATTTGCTCCACATTCAGTACATTAATAGCTGGCACATTAGAAAACTTGCTTGCCTCTGGCTTACAAGCAGCAATAAAAATTAAAAAGAATGAAATTATATAATATTTTTGAAGCATAAAATGGATAATAGCCTTTGGCAAAATAAAATACTTTCTGTAAATGCGCAAAATTTTGAAAAATTAGCTTTAGAAATTTTTTATTACCAAAGCAAACATTGCGCTATTTATGCCCTGTACTTAAGTTATTTGCAAATAGACTTAACAAAGATAAACAACTTATTGCAAATTCCATTTTTACCCATTTCTTTTTTTAAACATTTTGAAATAAAAACCAATACTTTTATTGCAGAAAAAACATTTGAAAGTAGCAGCACTACTGGCATAGGCACAAGTAAACATGCGGTTAAAAACATAGCTTGGTACGAAACCATTTGCAGCCTTTGTTACAATTTTCAATTCAATAATTTTAAAAATTACTGTCATTTGGCTTTATTACCAGCCTATTTAGAAAGGCAAAATTCATCTTTGGTTCATCAAATAGATTTTTTTATAAAAAACAGCAATTACAAGCAAAGCAATTTTTATTTATACAATCATAAAGAGCTGGCAAATCAGTTATTAGAAAACGAAAAAAACGCAATACCAACAATACTTTGGGGCGTTACATTTGCTTTATTAGATTTTATAGAAAACCACCAATTGAATTTAAAAAATACAACAGTAATAGAAACTGGCGGAATGAAAGGCAGAAGAAAAGAAATAACCCGACAAGAGCTGCACGAAACTTTAAACAAAGCTTTTAATACTCAAAATATAGCAGGCGAATATGGTATGACAGAGCTAATGAGCCAAGCATATTCTATAAAAGAGGGTATTTACCAATGCGCTCCTCATTTTAAAGTAATGGCTACAGAAATAAACGACCCTTTTACCCTTACAAATTTTGGTAAAAACGGGCGATTGAATATCATAGATTTAGCTAATATCAATTCGTGCTGCTTTATAGCTACCGATGATTTGGGTAAGGTATATGAAAATGGCAATTTTGAAGTATTGGGCAGAATAGACCATAGCGATACACGAGGTTGTAATTTGTTGGTATAATTGTATTTTATTTGTAAGCAATATTTTGAAAGAAGTAATACAACAACTCAAAGATTTTATAAAAGCACAGAAAACAGCCCATTGGCTTACCCTGTTTGTTTTTTGTGGCATTAGTGTATATATTAATTATGCTTATGGCATGCAGCAAAAAATAGATGAGTTAAGCGGCATAAAAGAGTTTTTAGCCTTTGTAGCTTTGTATGGTGTGCATACAATTTTTGGCTATTTGGCATATAGTTTTTTTTATAAAAAATACGATTTTTGGGCAAAGCCTGGTTTTTGGGCATTATTAATTTTAAGTTTTGTAATTTTTACCTTTAGAGCTGTTACCTATCAGCATGCCGATTGGATAGGTAACCACTCGCCCGATGGACAAATACGCATCAATCAATTTGTGTATAACGATATTTTTAGGCTCTTGTATTTGGTAATTCCTGTGGCAGTGGTATGGTATATTTTCGATAGAAAAAATGAGCCTTTCTATGGCGTTTCTTTTAAAAACCACAAGGCAAAATTGTACTGGACACTGCTACTTTGCATGGTACCTTTAATTGTATTTGCAAGCACCCAAGCAGATTTTTTAGCTTATTATCCTCGCTTTAATAAAATAGCCTTTATGAACCCACCCACTTGGAAACTATGGATGTACGAACTATGCTATGGCTTAGATTTTTCTTCAATAGAACTTTTTTTTAGAGGCTTTTTGGTAATGGCTTTTACACGCTATGTGGGTATAAATGCAGTATTGCCCATGGCTTGCTTTTATCTTTCTATACACTATGGCAAACCAATGGGCGAGGCAATAAGTTCATTTTTTGGTGGTACTATTTTAGGGGTAATTGCCTTTTACAGTCGCAGTATATTTGGTGGTATTATGGTGCATGCAGGTATAGCTTGGCTAATGGAAATAGGTGGTTTTATAGGTAATTATTTTAAACATTAAGAATGAAGAAAATAATAGGTACAAATGCCCTTACCTATCCCGAAATTAGAAATTTTGCAGGATTAGATTTTGAAAATTATAGCTTTAAAAAAGTAATTGATTTTTATAAAATTCCAGCTTTTATTTTATTCAAATTAAAAAGAAAAATTAACAGAAAATGGCAAAATTCTTTCAATGATTTTGGCTTGAATAAGGCAGCATTTTTTCATTTTTTCAATGTGATACATACAAGTAAAAAGCCTTACATAACAACCTACGAAACCACCTTGCCACGCTGGCACGATACTGAAAAAGATTTTAAAAAAGGTTTAACTTTATTAGCCCAGCCCAATTGCAAACAAATTATTGCCCTCTCTGAAAGTGCTTTTCAATTACAAAAAAATTGTATTGAAAAATATGCCCCACATTTATTGCAAACCATTATGCAAAAAAATTGCGTAATGCTACCGCCTCAAAAAGCATTGATAAATAAATACGAAGAAAAACAATTAGACCCTAATTTTATCACTTTTACCATAGTAGGTGCAGATTTTTTTAGAAAAGGCGGACAAGCAATATTGAATGTTTTTGAAAAACTTTTAACCCAAAAATTACCCATAAAACTAAACATTGTAAGCAGCCTTAATTATGGTGACTATGTAAGCCAAACAAATGTTTCAGATAAAGAAAAAGCATTGTTAATAATCAATAATTTTCATCAAAGTATTTCTTACTTTAAAACCTTGAATAACCAACAAATAGCGGCTCTTTTAAAGCAAACCCATGTTGCGCTTTTGCCCTCTCTTGCAGAAACTTTTGGCTATTTTATATTGGAAGCCCAAGCCGCTGCATGCCCTGTAATTACTACAGATATAAGAGCAATGCCAGAAATAAACAACAATGAAATAGGCTGGATTATTCCTATTAAAAAAGAAAATAGCTACGATGCAGATATTAGCAATTACCAACAGCTTATAGCTAATATAAGTATAGTATTAGAAAGCATTGTTTTAGAAATAATTAACAATCCAAGTGTTATAAAAACAAAAGGAGAAAAGGCTTTACAGCAAATAATTGATAAGCACTCGGTACAAGAACATAGAGAAAAACTATTGGCTATGTATGGGCAGATAAATAAATAATATTCCAACCCCACCCAACCTTTTTCAATTTTAAATGTCTAAATTAAACAAAAAATAAACAATCAATGAAAACTATTCACTTTTTTCTTCTGCTTTTATGCCCTTTTATAGCTTGTAAAGATAAAAACAAAGATGAACCTAAACCAACAGAGCCAGAGGCTTTTTACTTTCCTTCTATTACAGATTCTACTTGGGCTACCAAGTCTGCGGCAAGTTTGGGTTGGAAAGAGGCGCAAATTCAACTGTTAAAAGATTACCTGATAGCTAAAAACACCAAATCGTTTATGGTATTGGTAAACGGACGCATTGTTATGGAAGAATATTTTAACGGACATGCTAAAAATACCACTTGGCAATGGAATAGTGCAGGCAAAACCCTTGTGGCAGGTATTACAGGCATAGCCCAGCAAGAGGGTTTATTAAATATTAACAACAAGGCTTCCGATTATTTGGGCAATGGCTGGACAAGCGCCCCATTAGCAAAAGAAAACCTTATAACATCTAAACATTTATTAACCATGAGTTCTGGTTTAAACGACTCAAGCGAATTGGTCATTAAATCTAAATTAACCTATATGGCAGATGCAGGTACACGTTGGTCGTACCACAATGTGTTTCAAAAACTAATGGATGTGGTAGCAGCGGCAAGTAATCAAAGCTATGAAAGCTATTTTAACACTAAATTAAAAAATAAGATAGGAATGGATGGCTATTGGAACAATGGTGTTATTTTTAAAATATACCATAGCAATACCCGCAGTATGGCTCGCTTTGGCTTATTGGCATTAAATAAAGGCAAATGGGAAAATGAACAAATTATAAATACTGCTTATTTTAATGAATCTATTGCAACTTCTCAAGCTATAAATCCTGCTTATGGCTACCTATGGTGGCTAAATGGCAAAACAAATTATATGGTGCCAGGTGGGCAAACAGTGTACAACGGCACTTTAATACCCAATGCCCCAGCAGATATGTACTCGGCTATGGGTGCAGAAGACCAACGCATATATGTAATACCCAGTAAAAATATGGTAATTATTCGCATGGGCAATGCCTCCGACCCTCAAAGTCCAAACTTTGCCCTTTCTGGTTTCGATAATGAACTATGGGGTAAAATAAATGCGGTAATTAATTAAAAAATTTACACTCAAATACCTACTATTAGGTATAACACTTTGACATAAATTTGACATTTTTATTTAGAAGTAATCTAAATAATGACATACATTTGCGGCAGTGAAAAACACCGTACTTACTTCTATCTTCAGTATTCTATTTTTATTCAATATCAATGCGCAAAAAACAGATACATCTACTCTTGAAAAACACCTTAAAAACATTACCCAACTTACATTTGGTGGCGATAATGCAGAAGCCTATTTTAGTTTTGATGGCAAAAATTTAAGTTTTCAAAGTAACAATCCAAAATGGGGTTTAAAGTGCGACCAAATATTTGACATGCGTATAGCAAAAGCAAAAAAAGCCAAAGCTAAATACATACCCCAACTAATAAGCACAGGCAAAGGCAGAACCACTTGTTCGTATTTTTTGCCCGATAACAAAGCCATACTTTTTGCCAGCACACACTTGCAAATGGATACCTGCCCTGCTGCTGTACCTTATAATCCTAAAGCCAAATATTTGTGGGCTGTGTACCCCGAGTTTGATATATTTATAGCCAATAAAAAAGGAAAAATTGCCAAACAACTTACCCATACTGCTGGCTACGATGCAGAGGCAACCGTAAGCCCTAAAGGCGATAAAATAGTATTTACAAGCACCCGAAGTGGCGATTTAGAACTATGGCTAATGAATATAGATGGCACAGGGCTAAAACAAATAACCACAGGCTTGGGCTACGATGGTGGCGCATTTTTTTCGCCAGATGGTAGCAAATTGGTTTTTCGCTCCTCTCGCCCACAAACCGAAGAAGAGATAAAGGAATATAAAGACTTATTGGCTCAAGGGCTTGTAGCGCCTACCAATATGGAAATATATACTTGCGATACAAGTGGAGCAAATCTTACCCAAATTACAAATTTAGGAAAAGCGAATTGGGCGCCTTTTTACCACCCATCGGGCAATAAAATTATATTTTCGAGCAATCATGCCTCTGCTAAAGGCTATGCTTTTCAATTGTATATGATAGATACTGACGGCAAAAACCTTACGCAAATTACCAATGAAAGTAATTTTAATGCTTTTCCAATGTTTAGCCCAAATGGTAAACAATTGGTATGGAGTAGCAATAGAAATAATGGCGGAACAAGAGATACCAATTTATTTATTGCCAATTGGGTAGATTAAAAGCGATTTAAAACTTTGGATTTTTACTTAATTATAGATAATCTTTTTATACAAGAGGGCGTATATGCCTTATTAAGCAAAAAATATGCAAGCTCCACAATTACCCGATTAAATACAATTCAAGACACCAAAGATATTTACATTTCAGAAAATTCTATTTTTATATTCAATCATCCTGATATAATTTATACCTACCGTTCTATTGTTCAAAGTTTAATTATAAAAAAGCAAATAAAAACGATACTAATAGCCAATAGCAAGCATTTAGAAGATATTAAAAACAAAGATTTTGGTATAATAGATGCCCTTATGCACTCCAATTGTTCGCTCGATGATATGAACGAGGCACTTAGCCATGTTATAGCAGGGGTAAAATATAGATGCAAAAAACTTAATGAACTGATAGCCACAAATACAGATTTAGAAACGCATTTTAGCACCAAAGAAATTACCAATAGAGAAATAGAAATTATAAAACTTTTGCTTGAAGGAAAAACCAGCCAACATATTGCCGAAAAACTAAACATTAGTTATTTTACTGTAACCACCCACAGGCGCAATATCAACAAAAAACTAGACCTTAAATCTTCGCAAGATTTGGTATTGTATATGATGAAAAATAATTTTTCATTTTAATACATACGGTGCAAAAATAATAACACCAATAATAGCCGCTACAATACTTAAAATTAAAACTGCTGCTGCTGCCAAATCTTTTATCATTCCTGCTTTTTTATTATATTGGGGACTTATAAAATCTACTATTTTTTGGGTTAATAGACAAAAGTAATGGTAAAATATCTGAAGATGCTTAATATCATTAGCTTTGTGGCTAATGAATAAAAAAAATAAAAAAAATGCTTTTATTGTAATTCAAAAATTACCTTAATCCCAACTAAATCAAATAGTTCAATTTTTCAAATTTCCTATTGATTAATTTGGGTTTAAAAACGACCATTTCGAAGAAAATTTTATTAGTTTTTAATATATTAAGCAAAACTCTCTAATTTATTAAAAATCATTTATGCCAAACTAACTTTACTTTATTAAATTTACCATTATAGTTTTATTTATTTTATTATAAATGTTTATTGTAATAAAGTATACCCCTGTTTCAAAATTTTCTAAATTTATTTCCGTTTTATATTGATAATTTATTTCAGATTTTAATATAATTTTTCCACTCATATCTGTAATTGAATAGTTAAAAAATTTATCGTCTTTATACTCAATAAATACTTTTGAGCTAGTAGGATTAGGGTAAATTTTTAATACATCAGGTTGTATAATATTGTTTAATGATAAAGGCAAAAGTTGGTAGCAACTGGAGGTATCCGAACAATTATTCTCGGTAATTACAACTGCATAGTTCCCATTCAAAGTAGCTGTAAATTCTCTGTTTTGTGCATTTTGTATAATTTGATAAGTATTACAATCTATCCATTGGTATTGAGCAGTAGCAGCTTTTGCTTGTAATTTTTTATTATTTATTAAATTTATAGCAGTATCTACTTTGGTTAAATATAATTGTATTGTATCTTTTTGCGAACAATTGTTAGCATTTAAAGCTGTTAAAATGTAAGCATTACTTTGTGTAGGCTTAAAAGCAATATTATTTAAAATGCCATTATTCCAAGTAAGTGTGCCATCGCCTTTGCCATTCAAGGTAGTAAAATCTTTGTAGCATACATTTTTATCTAAGCCTGCATTTACATAAGGTAAAGTATCTACAATAACATTTACAGAATCTTTGTTTTGGCAATTAAAATTATTGGTAACTGTAAGCACATATTGCAAAGAAATATTTGGTGTAAAAGCTGCTGAATTTACAACATTATTATTCCAACTTAAAGCTCCATCGCCACTTCCTGTTAGTGTTACCAAATTGCCTTTGCATATTCGTTTATCTAATCCTGCATAAGCTTTGGGCAAAGTATCTACAACAACCAATACCGAATCTTGATTTACACAGCCTCTTTTACTTTTAGCTTTCAATACGTAATATTTTGTTGTTATTGGATAAAAAGCAATGTTATCTTTTACGCCATTATTCCATGTAAAACTATCTGAGCTTAAGCCTGTAAGGGTAACACTATTTTTTAAACAAACCCTTGTATCGTTGCCAGCATTAGCTGTTGGAAAAGCCAATATTTTAAAGGCATTGGCAATGTTTTTATTGTATTGTTTGCCATATTTAAATCCTTTTATGGTTAGCGAATAATTGCCCGCTTGAAGTGTATTTGTATTAAAAAAATTACCATTAAAATTAAATGCTTTTGCACCATTGCTTACTGTCCATTTTACAGAATCTACAACTGTTCCGGTATATTTAATTTCATTACTTGTATTTTGGCAAATGGCAGTATCTCCTTTATAATCTAATATTGGGGTTTTTCTAATTTCTACAGGGTAGTTTTCTACCTCGCCCAGTGTTGTGCCGCATGGGCTATAAGTATTATCCCAATAGCCAAGCCTTACACGGGCAAATGTATTACCTTCTGTTGCTGTATTTGGCACTTTAAAACTTCCTGTACCCAATGATGTGGTATTGATATCGGATACTACTCTTTCATTCAAACTATATGTTGCATCTTTGTTGTAATCTATCCAAATATTCAAATCGTTTTCTGCCCAGCCTGTATTAAAATCGGCTATTGCTGTATATGTAGAATCAATAAATAATATTATTTTTTTGGTCAAATAAGTCGTATCTAAAGTATTCCCAGTATTGTTATTATCAATATTTGCTAATTGAAATCTATTGATAAATAAATTGCCATTAGCTTTTTCGCCTTTTGCTGCACAATACTCAAATGGATGTAAAGTGTACATAAATTTATAAGTTTCGGTAGTATCTCTATTTATACCTACTGCAAATACTTTAAAGTAAATTTTTGTTCCTGCAATACTATCTGGCAAAGGTTTGCTAGATACCCAAGTAGTGCTATTGCTTTTTGTCATTTTTATAACATTGTTAAATTTTGGTGCATTATAACTCCATTTTATAAATACACTTTTTAACGTGTCTTTAGATTCTATAACAGATGTTACAAATTGTTTTACAGATGTTTTAGGGGTATTTGTTGTTACTTCCGATGTTATATTTGTTTTTACAATTGATGGAAAATTTTCTCTATTGGCAATACTATACTCCCACATGCCTCGCCCCCAAGTAGCTGCTTTAAGGGTGTTTGAGCCATAGTTTATTTCCATTTCTTTTACCGATACATTGGGCAAATTTTTATTGTATAATTTCCAATTGGTACTAATCATAGATTTTTTATAAATGCCAATTGCTGCGCCTAAATATATATTCATAGAATCTGTATGGTCTATAATTACACTTAAAATGGGCATATTGCCTAAGTTGTGGGTAATATTGGTCCAAGTATTGCCCATATTTTTTGATAAATATATTTTTTGATTATTATTTTGATAATCGCCATAAGTAACCACTATTATTGAATCATTTTTAGGGGCAAATACTACATCGGTTATATATTGGTTTGGCAATGTGCCTTTAATACTTGTAAAAGTTTTACCACTGTCTTTAGAAAGCTCTATTTTATCGCTATTGGTAAGTATTATTAGGCTGCTATTATTTTCTGCAATTGTGCCAAAATTTGATTGATTGCCACTAAAACTTGCAGGTGCGCCCAATGTGCGCCAAGTGGTTCCAAAATCAGTACTTTTATGTATATTTACGCCAGCAGAAAAAATGGTCATGTGGTTGTTAGGGTCGTAAAACATTGGGGCTATCCACCACGATGAATGCCCAGGAGGGGCTATTCCACTAATATTTACACCATTGTTAAAAGTTCTAATTCTTCCACCATATTGGGTACTGCCTATTACCCAATTTTCATTTAGCGGATGTATTAAACATTCCATTCCATCAGCGCCATAAGCCTCTATCCAGCCATTTTCAGTTTTTATGCTTGTACCATTGTCTTGCGAGCCGCTAACACTTTTATAATGATTACTTTGAGATAAGCCTAAATTATAATTTTCTCTAATACCTACTTTTGTGCTCAATTTTTTCCAAGTTGTTCCGTTGTCAGTAGATTTTACCAAAAATCCATCTGTACAGCCATAAAATGCACCATTTACTGCAGTTAAATAATTACAATCGGCATGTACATAGCTTGTGCTATTATTATAATTTTGTTGAAAATTGCCATTGCCATGTTGTGCGCTGCCAAGGCTCCACCAAGTGCATTGGTTAAAGCTTCTGCCGCCATTTGTACTTCTAAATAAATCTACATATCCGCTTACGTATTTGCTAGTGTCATTATCATTGGGTGTAGCATAAAAAAGACTAACCCCATTTGGTGCAGGATTTACTGTTGTAGTAAATGTAGTTCCTCCATCTGTAGATTTCCAAATACCATTATCTGAACTTAAAAATATGCAATTAGGGCAAATTGCAGAAAGTGCAATATTTATTCTTGCATCTGTATTGCCAGTTATATTGCCTAAAGCTGTATAGCTTACGCCTAAATTTGTAGATTTAAAAATATTGTTCTTATTGCTTCCCCAATAATAATTTTCGTATAAATAAATAATACTATCTTTTGTAGGATGAAACTCTATTTCTTTTACATTCCAAGAGTTGTTTAGTCTTGTCCAAGTGGCTAAATTATCTGTTGAGCGAAATATACCTCTATCTGTACCCACAAATACTAAATTTTTTATTTTTGGATGGTATTTTATGACATTAATTTGGAAATTAGAACCCAAGCCGCCAAAGCCTAAATTTGTAGGATTAAATGCTGTTCTAGTAAATGTAACACCACCATTGGTAGATTGGTAAATGCCAAAAGAAGTACCATTTTCTGCTATGCGTACATTGATTAAAACCGAATCGAAATTTTTAGGATTTGTCGCTATTGCATTTACGCCCGAGGCTGGTAAAAAATCTGTATTTTGTGCCCAAGTAGCTCCTCCATTGCTTGTTCTGTGTAGTCCTCCACTGCGCGAGCCAAAATAAATTTGTTGTGCATTGCTTTTGTTTACTTCTACATATTCCAATCTCCCCAAACCTGAAGCATAATGTCCTGTAATGTTTGAAATACTATCAGGACCTAAATTTTGCCAACCTGCACTGGTTGTAAACAATGCTAATTGGCTTACGCCAATTTCAAAATCTATGTTTTTATCTTCTTTTTTTATTTCTTCACTTGCTTTTATTCTTTCAAATTCTTTTGCTGGCAAAAAATGGTCAAGCATTCTACTGCCCGATGGATAATACTTTGCTTCATTTTCATATTTCCATCTTAAAAAAGGCTTGTAGCCACTGCCTTTTCCTTTGTCTTTATCTTTAAAATAAGCTTCTGCCGAATCGCAAACGGTATAAAAATTATAACTAAAATCTTGCATCATAACCTTATAAAATGGCGTTTGAGCAAAAGATTGAAACGTTAAAAATAGAATTGAAACAAAAAGTAAAAATATTTTTTTCATAGCAAAAACAAAGGTAAAACAAAAATTTACTTTTATTGCTAAATTTTTTTCAATAAGCATAATCAGCCAAATATTCATAATCGGGCATCAATTTTCCATCTTTACAAATTGTTGCCGCATTTATAACGCTACTATGTTGTTTTATCCCAAATTCAGCAATAAAATTGCTGAATCGAATAACAAATTGCAAATCATGTTTTTACAAAACATAATTGCAATTTCTAAATCGGGGTTTACCCAACTAAACCAAGTAGTTCGATTTTTCAAATTTCCTATTGATTAATTTGGTTTAAAGGAAAAACCAGCCAACATATTGCCGAAAAACTAAACATTAGTTGTTTTACTGTAACCACCCACAGGCGCAATATCAACAAAAAATTAGACCTTAAATCTTAGCAAGATTTGGTATTGTATATGATGAAAAATAATTTTTCATTTTAATACATACGGTGCAAAAATAATAACACCAATAATAGCCGCTACAATACTTAAAATTAAAACTGCTGCTGCTGCCAAATCTTTTATCATTCCTGCTTTTTTATTATATTGGGGACTTATAAAATCTACTATTTTTTCTATGGCTGTATTCAGCACTTCGGCAGCTAAAATACTACCAATACAAAGTAAAATAATACACCATTCTATAGCATTAATTTGAAAATAAAAACCAAGTATTAGGACTAAAACTGTAGAGCCAATATGCAGTTTAAAATTGCGCTCTTGAAAGGCAAAATTTATACCTTTAAATGCAAATTTGAAAGAAAGAATGAGTTTATTTTTTTTCAAAATAAAATTGGCAACAAAACCTTTTCAAATTTAAACTTTAAATTTGAATATAATTGATTAAAAATTTACTTGCGCTTGAATACGCAATAATCGCCCAGATTGAACATTGTTTTTAAGCGTATTGTCTTCAAATCTTCGTCTTGAAATGGTGTATTGTACTACAAGTTCAAAATTTTTATTTGGTTGCCATTCTATACCTGTTTCTATTTCTTTTACTCTATTTGAACGTGCATCCAATTCATGCTTTTTACCCCCTTCGTAAGATTGGTATCTTACAAACGGAAACAAAAACTGATTTTTATATACAATCCTATAATTCAATAATACATAACCGCCTTTTAAATTTCTATTTTCGATAGAATCTTTGCTCTTATTGTATTCAGGTCCTGTGCCAATATTATATTCGGCTGTAAGCCCAAAAGGACGAGGATACCATATAAAACTTGCGGCTGCTCTATCATCTATATAATTTCTGTCTTTTAGTTTTTTTGCTTTTACATCGCTTGCAACTACAAATTTTCCTGTATAACCTTGTATAGAGGGTTCAAATATTTGCGATTTATAAACAAAAGGATATGTAAGTCTTGCAACTAAATGTTGACTATTATTTTCTTCAGGCTTATTAGCTGTTTGCCCATTGTATGCGCCTACACCAAATACACCATAATCGCCAGAACCTTTGTAGTTTTCTTTTACCAACATGGCAAAACGCTCTCTTACGCGCTTTGGTGCCCAATAAAAAAATACACCCATATCGCGCTCGTTCGATACTGCACTATTTAAGGCATCGTTTCTATCTAAAGCTAATCTATTTTGGCTCGATTGCATATTTTCGAATCCAAAAGGCACTTTACTTTGTCCAATTCTAAATCTAAATTCATTTTTATTGTCGATACCAACATCAAAATAAAAATCTCTTATTTGCCCAAAATGCAAAGCGTTGGTTGCAGCTGAGCTTGCAAAATCAGGTTGTAAATAAAAATATACTTTTGGATGTATTTGACCGAAAAATATAACACGCATCCTTCTCATAAAAACACCTCCTTTATCTCCCCACGACCTATCGCACTGCTCGCATTTAAGGTTCGAATTGGTTTCTAAAAAACGGTTGTATCTTATTTGAGAATAGCCTCTTACAGATATATTTTGATACCAAGGTTTTTCACTCACTTGGTTTACATTTGGATTTTGCTTTAATTTTAAAGTATCCAATGCTTTTAACGGTTTGCTGCATACAAAGCAGATAAGTACAATAACTGATGTTCGTTTTATTTTGTTCATTGTGTTAATTTAGTGGTATAATATTATTAAATTTAATATTGCGTTAATTATATGATGTTTGTAGGGTAACAATTTATTAATATATAAATGACATAAAAAGGCTGCAAAAACAGCCTTAATTTTTTTAATAAATTATTTTAAAAATAAGCTCAATAAATAGTATAAAGCACCCGATAATATAATGGTTACAGGCAAGGTAAGCAACCAAGCTATAGCTATGCTTTTAATAGTGGCTGGTTGTAAGTTTTTAACGCCTTTGCTTGCTGTCATAGCACCTGCTACACCGCTACTTAATACATGGGTTGTAGATACAGGTAAACCAAATTGGGTACTTAAACCTATGGTCATAGCAGCTGTAAGTTCGGCAGTAGCACCTTCGGCATAAGTCATGTGGCGTTTGCCTATTTTTTCGCCTATTGTAACTGCAATACGTTTCCAGCCTATCATAGTGCCCAAGCCCAAGCATAAGGCTATCATTATGGTTATCCATTTAGGTATAGATTCGGTAGCTGCTTTAAAATTCTTAATTTCTGCTTTTATTATTTTTGTGTTTTCTGGGTTTTCTGCAAAAGTGCTCGATTTAATATCTTCTCCCAAGCGTTTGGCTATTTTTGTAAGTTCTACTCTTAATTTTACAGTGCTTTCTTTTAAATCTTTTGCTGCTGCATTTGGGGTTGTACTTACTGTTTTATATTGTGCTATTTGTTCTTTTAATTTACCTGTTTTTATTAGTAAATCTGCTTTGTTTTCGGCAGTTAAAGCAACTTCTATTTTATTTACAGAAGCAAGACAAGTATCGGCATTAAATTTTTCATCTAAAGCAAATTGGGTGGGTAAAAAAGTAATTAAGATAATCAACATTAAACCTACACCTTTTTGCCCATCGTTGCTACCATGAAAATAGCTTACCAATGTGCATGTAGAAATTAAAATGGCTCTTATCCATGTAGGTGGTTTTGCTCCTGGCTCGGGTTCTTTAAATATTTGCTTTTTCTCTTTTACCATTCGCCTCAGTAAATACATCAATAAAATAGTAACCGAAAAACCAAACAAAGGCGATACCAGTAAAGATAAGCCAATATCTGCAGCCTTACCCCAATTTACACCTTCGCCTCCGTGCAACACAAAAAACACTATACCTACGCCCAATATAGAGCCTATCATGGTATGCGAACTACTGCAAGGAATACCCAAATACCAAGTACCCAAATTCCAAACTATACCTGAAAGCATCATGCCTAATACAAGGCTTACGCTTTCTCCTGTACTCATGGTTACAAGGTCTGTTAGCGGCAGTAAGTTTACAATACCCATAGCTACTTTAAAACCAAAGTAACTGCTAACAAATAAGCCTAAAAAATTACAAAACCCACTCCATACTACTGCATAGGTTGGTTTTAAAGAATTGGTATATATTACAGTGGCTACAGCATTGGCTGTATCATGAAAGCCATTGGCAAACTCAAATACACATACCGTAAGTATGCACAAAATAAAGAGAACGGCTAAAGAGGTTTCTAATCCAAACATAGATGCAAAAGTGCAATTGCTATGTTAAGAAATTGTTAAGCGCAAAACATTAAATTATTACTTGCCTAAATAATTGCTTGGCGATATGGCTAATAATCTTTGTTTTAGCTCGTCTGTAATGCTTAATGTTTGTATAAAATCTTTAATTTCTTGCTCGCCAATATGGCTATTGGTGCGTGTTAAGCCTTTCAAAGCCTCATAAGGATTGGGGTAGCCTGTGGTTCTCAGCACCGTTTGAATAGCCTCTGCTACAACAGCCCAGTTATTATTCAAATCCTTTTGCAAAGCATCTTCATTTATAATTAGCTTACCAATGCCTTTTTGTAAACTGCTAAAAGCTATTAAACAATGGGCAAATGGTACACCTATATTGCGTAATACTGTGCTATCTGTTAAATCTCTTTGCAAGCGAGAAATGGGCAACTTGGCTGCCAAATGCTCAAAAATAGCATTGGCAATACCCAAATTTCCTTCTGCATTTTCAAAATCTATGGGATTTACCTTATGCGGCATAGCACTACTGCCTATTTCGCCCTCTTTTAGTTTTTGTTTAAAATAATCCATAGAAATGTATTGCCACACATCTCTGCTAAAATCTATTAAAATGGTGTTGATGCGTTTAAAACAATCGCACAGGGCAGCCAAATTATCGTAATGCTCAATTTGTGTTGTGGGATAACTTCTATTTAAACTTAAAGTATTGTTTACAAATATATGCCCAAAGCCATGCCAATCATGATGCGGAAATGCGATATAATGGGCATTAAAATTACCTGTAGCCCCACCAAATTTAGCAGAAAAAGGAATAGCTTTCAATTGCGCTATTTGCACTTTAAGCCTTTCTGCAAATACCCCTATTTCTTTGCCAAGCCTTGTAGGGCTTGCCGCTTGTCCATGTGTTTTGGCAAGCATTGGTATTTCTTTGTATGCTTCTGCTTTTTGTTCTATTAGCTGTAAGGTAGCGTTAAGCTCTGGTAAAATTACGGTAGCCAGAGCATCTTTTATACTCAATGGAATAGCGGTATTGTTAATATCCTGACTGGTAAGCCCAAAATGCACCCATTCCTTTATATCTGCAAGTTGCAGGCTATCTAATTTTTCTTTTATAAAATACTCAACAGCTTTAACATCGTGGTTAGTGGTTTTTTCAATATTTTTAATAGCCGTAGCATCTGCCTCGGTAAATTGGTTATAAATGGCTCTTAAACTCTCTATTTGAGCAGTTGAAAAAGGCATGTTAAAACTTGGCAACTGCTGTATATTCAACAAAATTAAATACTCAATTTCTATTTTTACCCTGTAATATATCAAACCATACTCCGAAAAAAAAGGCGCTAAAGCATTGGTTTTATTGCGGTATCTGCCATCTATTGGGCTTGTGGCTGTAAGTTCGTTCAAATTCATGGTGTGTGCAAAATTAGGGATTATCTATTAAATAGAAATAGCAATTAAATATGAAAGTGATGTTTTTTATTGAGCTTTAAATAGTATTATAACTAAAAAGTTAAAGAACACAACTGATAAAACACCGAATAAAACTTAATAGAATACTAATAAAAATAATAAGCGGAAGCAATATTTCATTCTTTATTGAACCCAAATTCAGCAATAAAATTGCTGAATCGAATAACAAATTGCAAATCAT
>CAZDGF010000016.1:0-53926 GCA_964505065.1 uncultured Chitinophaga sp. | reverse complement strand
CGCAGGTTCGAGTCCTGTCCCCGCAACTAAAAAAAAGTCATTTTCTAAAATGGCTTTTTTCTTTAAATATGTTTACTGTTTATGTTTTATTTTCCGAAAAATTTAATAAACATTATGTAGGTTTTACCTCTGATTTAGAATCGCGCTTACTATCCCATAATGTTTTAGCTACCAAAGGCTTCACTATAAAATATAGACCTTGGAAAATTATTTATACTAAAATTTTTGACTCCAAAAAAGAAGCTATGGAATATGAATTATGGTTGAAATCTGGAATTGGTAGAAATTTTATTAAAACTTTACCTCATTAATTTAAATTCAGAATGGTGGGCTCTTATCCGCCAAGGCGGACGCAGGTTCGAGTCCTGTCCCCGCAACTAAAAAAACAAAGGCTTTACAGAAATGTGAAGCTTTTTTGTTAAAATTTTAAAGTAGTTTTTTTACTCAACACATTTTCTTCTAAAACCATTGGGACTTATACCTTCTATTTGTTAAACCCTTCAATTAATGTTTTTATTTCTGAAAATTCATAATACTTACGAAAAATTGCATCTATTACAAAACCTTTTACCAATGAATTAAAACCTAATTCTGAATACATAATTCTTTCTGTAGATTCAATATACAAATAGTTAAATTTAAATTTTTTCTTAGCATAAGTTTTATTTGTAGAATCTAAAGCTATAAGATTTATTATATGTGTCTTAAACTCTTCTAACGTTATTGTTTCAATAGGTTTTTTACTTCTAATTTTATTTATGTTTTCTTTGTTAAGAAAAGTAACAGACAATGGATTTTTTTGAAAGGTATCAATTGCTTTTTCAGCTTCTGCTATAGTAGAAAATGTATCGCTAAACGATTGAATATTCATAAGGTTTTTTTCGTTTTCTGATTTAAAAGTTACCAAATAAAAATTTGTCATTGAATCTTTTATATTTTTAACAATAAAGGCGTTTTTAATCTTTTTTTCTATATGATATCCCGATTCTAAATAACCATAATCTTGCATTGATGTATCAAAACTACATTTTCTTAATAAAATTGAATCTTTTGTAATAATTAAATGAAGTAATTTATTTCTTATAGGGGTGTACCAATTACCCTCAATACTTTGAGCATTAGCTTTGTTAGTTATAATTAAAACAAAAAATAAACAAATAAAAATTAGTTTTTTAATCATAATATTCCCCCTCTACCACAACACCCCTAAAGCCTCCACCGCAAGCCCTTGCGCTAACAATTCTTTGGCAGTTGGAATTGGTTCGGCAGGGCTGTATTTGGCTTTAATAGCCTGTATTTCTTGGGTTGTAGGCAAGGTTTCTATATTACCTAAAATACCTAAATCATTGCCTGTAAGTTGGGTGCTTTGGCGAATATGAATGGGTAATATATCTACACCTATGCCGCAGGTGGTTAGCGGTTTTGTCAATTCAAAAAGGGCTGTGCTATTGGCTCTGCAATACCAGTTTTCGCCCATGCGTGCCACCAAGTCTATCGTTGTTTGGTCTATCAGTCCTTTATCATTCAAATACTTTTCATCAATATGTATTTTCACAATTTCGCAAATAATTAAATTACCCGCTCCACCTTGTGTGCCAAGCGATTTTACTTCTAATACTTTACATTCTAATTGCATAGGGCTTTCCTTTACCCGTGCAGGTTTTACTATATCGCTTTCTATGGGTGTAAAACCTGTTTTTATAAATTCATCTACCCCTTTTGGATATGGCGAACTTGCTAAACTCATTTGCTGCACCATGCCGTATGTTACCACATTTATAACCACTTCTGGCACTTCTAATACATTCAAATAAGTATGCTTTGGCTCGCCTGTGCGCCCACTAAAAGCAGGCGAAAAAACTGCAATTGGCGGATTGGCACTAAACACATTGAAAAAACTAAATGGGGCTAAATTTCTGTTGCCTTCCTTATCTACAGTACTTGCAAAGCAGATAGGGCGAGGGGAAATGCCACCCAATAATAATTGATGTATTTTGCTTACTGGATTTTCCGAAGGTATAAACGATATCATAGCGCAAAGATAATTATATGTTTTAATTCTTTAACTTTGCCCGCTCAATAGCATTTTAATGACACAAAAAAGAGTATTAATTACAGGTGCAGCTGGTTTTTTAGGCTCGCATCTTTGCGATAGATTTATAAAAGAAAACTACCATGTGATAGGCATGGACAACCTAATAACAGGCGATTTACACAATATTGAACATTTATTCAAACTTTCCAATTTTGAATTTTACCACCACGATGTTTCAAAGTTTGTACATGTGCCAGGCAAGTTAGATTATATCCTGCATTTTGCCAGCCCTGCTAGCCCCATAGATTATTTAAAAATACCTATTCAAACCTTAAAAGTAGGCTCTTTGGGTATTCATAATTTATTAGGCTTAGCCAAGCAAAAAAGTGCTCGTTTGCTTATTGCCTCTACTAGCGAGGTATATGGCGACCCACAAGTACACCCACAAACGGAGGATTATTGGGGAAATGTAAATCCTGTGGGTCCCAGAGGTGTTTATGATGAAGCAAAGCGTTTTCAAGAAGCTATGACCATGGCTTACCATACTTACCATGGCTTAGAAACCCGTATTGTGCGCATATTTAATACCTATGGGCCACGTATGCGCTTAAACGATGGGCGAGTATTGCCTGCATTTATTGGGCAAGCTTTAAGAGGCGAAAACCTTACAGCCTTTGGCGATGGTAGCCAAACACGGTCTTTTTGTTATGTAGATGATTTGGTAGAGGGTATTTACCGTTTGCTTTTAAGCAATTGTGCAGAGCCTGTAAACATTGGCAATCCTGATGAAATAACCATTAAAGATTTTGCAGAAGAAATTATAAAACTAACAGGCACAAACCAAAAAATAATATTTAAACCCCTGCCAACAGACGACCCCAAACAACGCCAACCAGATATAACCAAAGCCAAAGCATTATTGGGTTGGGAGCCAAAAATAAACCGAGCGGAAGGCTTAAAAATTACATACGAATACTTTAAAAACCTGCCAAAAGAAAAACTATATGAAGACCCTTTGGGAAGAAGTTTTAAATAATTAATAATGATTAATTAATAATGCAAAATGAATTTTTAATAAACAATAAAATTTAACCGAAGCCAAAAGTCCCTCTCCAAAAAAATAATATGCCATTGTCCTTCTCCTCCCGCAAAGGCGGGACAAGTTTTGGAGAAGTTGCCCAAAGGGCGGATTAGACAAAAGAAGGACTTAGAATGAGGCAAAAAATCAAAAATCAAAAATTTAAAAATTTAAAATAACCTGTGTTTCCAAATATATTTACCCCACAAATAGCTACTAACATAGTAGAAAGAATAAACAACCTAAGCCCTGCAACACAAGCCCAATGGGGCAAAATGAATGTAGCTCAAATGCTTGCGCATTGCAATGTTCTATATGAAATGACTTTTGAAAATATTCATAAAAAACCTAATGCTTTTTTTAGATTTATTTTAAAAATGATAGCAAAACCAGCTGTAGTTACTGAAAAACCATACAAAAATGGTACGCATACTGCACCGCAATTTATCATTGTTGGGCAAAGAGAATTTGAACACGAAAAACAACGCTTAATTAAATACATTAACCATTGCGTACAGCTTGGAGAAAACCATTTTGAAGGCAGGGAATCATTCAGTTTTGGCATATTAAATAAAACTGAATGGAACAATATGTTTTACAAACATTTAAACCATCATTTAACCCAATTTGGGGTGTAAACAATCAATTGCTATTTTTGGCTTTATATTTGTAAATAATACAATTATATGAAACATTTTATTCTCGTTTTTTCTTTATTATTTTCTTTAAGTGCCAAAGCACAAGGCGAAGCAAATTTTTATGCCCTTGGCAATGCAGAAATGAACAATAGAAACTATGTAAAAGCAGAGGAGTATTACATGGCTGCCGTAGCTGCCGAACCCCGCAATTGGAATATACTTTGCCAATTGGCTTTTTGCCTACATAAGCAAAAACGCTTTGCCAATGCCGACTCGCTATATAAAATATGCGTACAAAATGATAGCACAAGCAGCAAACCATTTTGGTATAAAGGCATGAACCATGTAGCTTTAAAGCAAGATAGCAATGTAATTGTATGTTATAAAAAATTTATTTTAATAGAAAAAAACAAAGGCGGCAACCTAATTATTGGCTATAGAAACGTAGGGCAAGCTTATGAAAGGCTATTGCGCACAACAGGGCTATTGGCTTGGCAAATAGATGATATGGTGTTTCATTTGGAGCAAATAGAGCGTATAGACCCCTCCAACCTTGAGGTGGAGGATATTAGAAACTTTGTAGAATTGGTAAAAAAACAACGCCCAGCCAACCAAACGGGTAAATGGATTTTGAAATAAAAATTTTTGCTGTCACTTCGAGTAGGAAAATGGCTCTGCATTTTTAGTATCGAGAAGTGGTAAGGTTAGTAACTTCATGTCTCGATACATTCCTTTCAAAGCAAAGGAACTACTCGACATGACCCCCACTCTACTTTACCTCTATTTCATCTATAAAAATAAAGGCATTGCCACCATAACCTTGATGCCATGCAGGTAATACGCCATAGTTATTGGCTTTTACTTTGATATATCTAAATGGTTTTGTTTTTATTTTTACTTCAAATGCTTTTCTTTGAATGGTATAATTTGAATCTGCTATTTCATTTTTTAAAGTGCTTATTTCTTCAAAAATAACGCCATCTATAGAACCATAATAAACAACTTGCGTAGGCATTAATATCCAAGAGCGTGTATCTTGCAAAAAACCTGCTGAAATACTTGAAACCGTTTTTATTTCTTGCAAATCTACAATGGCTTCAAAATCTTGGCTTTGATAACCCTGCCACCTACCCTTTCGCCAGTCTATATCGCCCTGCAAACCATCTATTAGCCCCTCATCGCCATCGGCAGTGTATTGCTTATTGTAAGTGCTATTTATTTTGATGTTGTAATTGTTTGGTTTTTTAAAGAAATGGGCAATGCTTGTATCGGAAACAATAAAACGACCAGGGTGGTTAAGATTATAGTCATTATATTCAAATATTTCAAATGCTTTGATTTTAGCATTTTTATTTATTTTTATTGGTTTTGCATATTCTAAAAATATACCATTGTCAATTTGATAATAAATTTGTGGATGCAATATTTTATCTTTATCATTTGCAATTATTTCGATAAAAAACGAATCCTTAAATATATCAGAATTTGAAACTATTATTGGCGATGACCTATAGTATTCAAATTCATAAGTTGATTTTTTAGGTAATAAATTATTCCAATCATTAATATTACTTTTACCAAAAAAAATGGGATTATTTAGTTTATCGAAAGTGAAAAAATCGTTATATTGGCTAATAGAATTTTTCTTATTAGTATAATGTATTGGAAATTTTTTGTGAATATAAGAAATAGTATCTTTTGTATTGAAACATACACTATCAAAAATCATATTACCAAAATAATAATCATTTGAAGAAGGATTAACAGGATAAAAACCCATAGCACTAAATACATACCAAGCACTCATTTGTCCGCAATCCTCGTTGCCACACAAGCCATCAGGTGTTGGTTTGTACAATTCGTTACATATTTTTTTTACTAATTCTTCTTTGAGTCCTGAGTATTTATCATTTTTATGATATAAATAAGGAATATGATGGCTTGGCTCGTTGCCATGGGCATATTGTCCTATTAAGCCTGTAATATCTGCTTGTTCTCTACCTGTGGTTTTACTATCAGTGTAAAATAGCTGTACTATTTTTTTATTATCAGCTATTAAATGGGAATTATGCGGCACAGCAAAGCTATACTGCCAAGCATTGGCTTCTGTATAATGGTTGTTTACTTGCGTAGGGTCAAATGGGGTAAGCCATCCGCCATTTTTGCGTGGTGTCATAAAGCCAGTTTGGGCATTGTAAACATTCACCCAACCATTACTTAATTTTTCAAAATAATCATAGTCTTCATTAAATTCACATTCAATAGCAATCCTTGCAACACAATAAAAATCATAACTATATTCCAAAGTTTTGCTAACGCTTTCGCTTTCGTCCTCAATGCTTAAATATCCTTTTTCTCTAAATTTATCTAAACCAAATCTATTGCTCATAGCCTCTGCTTTTACCGCAGGGTAAAGGTCTTTTAATTCTTGCAAGGTAATCACTTCTTTATTGTATGCATCAAGTATTACACTTACACTATGAAAGCCTATCATACAGTTGGTTTCATTGCCCCACAATTCCCACATAGGCAATCGTCCGCTTTGTTCATATTGTGCTTTAAAAGTCATCATAAAATCGTGGCTACGTTTTTTATCAATAATATTCAATAAAGGGTGCAAGGCTCTGTGGGTATCCCATAGCGAAAACACGGTGTAATAATCAAACCCAACGGCATAGTGTACTTGTTTATCTCGCCCTCGGTATCTGCCGTCTATATCGTTCATAATGTTGGGGTGTATCATGCAATGGTATAGCGCAGTGTAAAAATTTATCTTTTCAGTTTTAGTTCCTCCGTATGCTTTTATTCTGTTCAGTTCTGTATTCCAAGCCTTGTTTGCATCTTGTTTCACTTTTTCAAAATTCCAATGTAGCAATTCCTTTTCCATATTGGCTTTTGCCCCTGTTTCATCTACACTTGATAGCGATACTTTTACAACAATAGCTTCTCCTTTTTTTATATTAAAATTAAAATTGGCATTGTAGTCCCAATTATCTCCACTCAAAATATTTTTTGAGACAAAGGGCTTTGAAAATTGAATTCTATAATATACCAATTGGTCGGTAGCCCAAGCCTCACTCCTTCTCCATCCTTCTATTGTTTGATTATCTATAACTCTAATTATTCCATCTATTAATTTATCTCTATGTTGTAAATCTAATAAAATACTTACTTTTCCATTTTTATTAAATTTGTATTCATGAATACCCACTCTTGTTGTGCTCGATAATTGCACATCAATATTATCTTTTTCTAATTTTACAGCATAATATCCTGCATTTGCTTTTTCTGTAGAATGTTTAAACTTTGAGGTATAATCATTTTTATCAAAACTTGGCTCTCCCATTTTTGGCATTATCATAATATCCCCATATTCGCTGCAACCTGTGCCGCTCAAATGTGTATGCGAAAAACCATAAATAATACTATCGCTGTAATGATAACCGCTACAACCATCCCAACTGCCGTCTATCCTTGTATCGGGGCTTAGCTGCACCATAGCAAAAGGCATAGTAGCCCCAGGAAAAGTATGCCCATGCCCGCCTGTGCCTATCATAGGGTTTACGTATTGGGTGTAGTTGTTTTGGGCAATAGCACAAATTATGGCAAAATAAAAACTGATTAAACTGGGTATTTTCATTTTTAAAAAATGTAAAAATACAAAAATATTTACAATGAAAAAAAGGATAACCTTATTTCGGTTATCCTTTTCTAAAAGTAGCGGAGACGAGATTTGAACTCGTGGCCTCAGGGTTATGAATCCTGTGCTCTAACCAACTGAGCTACCCCGCCATATCATTTTTCCTTTTATAAAAAAGGACTGCAAAAGTAATTATTAATCAGTATTTTTCAAATAAAAAATAAAAGGCAATCAAAATACATAAAAAAACCCCATTCCGAAATTTCGGAATGGGGTTTTTATTAAAATTTATTACTTAATATTATTTAGCAACTGTAATTTTAGTAGTACCTATTTGGTTTCCAGCTATTACTTTTACTATATATATACCAGAAGCATAATTGCTCATATCTATATCGGCAGTATTACCATTTACAGTAGCAGTAGTTATAATTTCACCAATGGTGTTATATACATTTACAGTCATAGTTTCTGCAGTAGCAGCATCTAATTTTACGTTAAATACGCTGTTAGTAGGATTAGGGAATACGCTAATAGCTTTGTTTAAGCTAATATTTTCTGTACCTAAAGTAAGTGTTGTACATTGAGTTGCAGAACACTCGCAACCAGCATTGTTTCTAGCTATCATTGTTACACAAAATTTACCTTTATCTTGGTAAGAGTAGCTTGTACCTGTTCCGTTAGAAGTAGAAGAGTTACCATCGCCTGTTAACCAAGTATAATCTAAACCTGATGCATTGCCTATTGGTGTAAATTTATATGCAGTTAAAGATAAGCTATAATCTCTCACCATTGTAAAATTACAAGTGGCTGGTTTAGGATTAATTGTTACAGATCTGGTTGTAGAATCTGCACATCCGCCTAACACTTCGCCTTTTAAGCTTACATTAAATGTTTGAGCATTTGAACCAATTGTAAAGGCATGTTTTGGAGAGGCATTATTAGATGTTTGACCATCACCAAAGTTCCAAGTATATTTAATTGTTCCTTGAGTATAATTGGTTAAGTTTACGAATGGCACATCAGAGCCAGCACATTGGTCGGCAACTTGGAATGAAATTAAAGGTTGAACACCAACATTTAATGTTTTTGTTACCTCATCTTTACAACCATTTGATAAAACGGTGCTTAGTTTTACATTTTTAGGACCGATAGAACTCCAAGGGTGTGTTGGATTAGTTGCTGAAGTTGTTACACCATCACCAAAATCCCAAGTATAAGTTGGCGAAGTGCCAGCAGGTACCATTGTTGTATTTGTAAATTGAGTGGCTGTTCTGCTACAAGCAAATGGGAATGTAAAATCAGAAGCAGAAGCTGGCTTAACAACAATTGCAGTTGTTATTGAATCTGAACAACCAAATTCAGATACTACTCTTAGTTTTACATTTTTTGTACCTGGAGTTGTAAAGTCGTAGCTTGGGTTTTCTATAGTAGCTTTGCTGCCTGCATCGTTAAAATCCCAATAGTTTCCAAATTGTCCGTTAGCTATAGTAGAAGCATTTTTGAAGCTATACATTTCGTTGTCGCAATTTCCTTGCATTTTTACAAAGTTAGCTACTGGTTTAGCAAAAGTATATACATTTCTTGTAGCCACATCTGAACATCCATTAGAAAATGCTGTAAGTGTTACAACATATCCACCTGGCGTAGCATAGTTTTTATTTATTACTGCAGTATTTGCAGTGTTAAATAATGGAGAACCATCGCCATAATTCCACTCGTAGGTTAAGGAACCAGATGCAATAGTTGTATTATTGATTAATTTTACTGCTGAACCTTGACAAGCGTTTACAATTTTAAAGTCTGCCTCTGGAATATTGCTAATAGTTACTTGTTTTGTAATTTTAGTTTCATATCCCCATGGCGAGGTTATAGCAGTGTAAGTTACGTCATAAGTTCCTGGTCCTGGAAATAAATGTGTAGCATTTGTTGCATCTGTATTTACATTGCCAGTATATCCAAAATCCCAATTGCTTAATATAGCACCACTTGTTACAGTAGAAGTATTTTCGAAAGCTATTTCAGATTTATCGCACAATAAAGTAGGCACTAAAAAATCTGGTACTGCTTGTGGAGCTACTAAAACATTACGTCTGTATATAGTATCGCAACCAGATACTAAATCTACTATTCTGATACTTACGGTTAATAAACTATCTACAAAGGCTAAAGTTGGATTAACAGTAACTACAACGGGAGCGGCTGTTAAGCTTACTTGAGAGTTTGCGTTAACACCTTTAGCTGTAACGGCAGATACAAAAGCTGTCCATTTAGTACCATAATCTGAATTGGTGTATCCAACTGTTGAAGGAGCGGTTAAATCGTAAATTAATGATTGACCATTTGTTGTAACATCTGGTTTACCAGTAATATCAAATATTGCTTTTGCTGCACTACCAGAATTTTTTGTTAACATACCACCGCCTGGTGCTTTATTGATAATAAATATTTTGCTTATACTGTCGTTAGTTGGCACATCATCTGCATTTAATAAAAAGAATTTAACATTTCTTGTTCCAGATTTGCTAAATTTAATAGGTGCAAAGGTTACTGTACCAGTGCTACCAGTAGCAATATTTGCTGTCATTGTAGCTGTAGCTACTAATACACCATTATCAGAACACCCTACTCTAAAACCTGTAACTGTTTCTGAAAATGTATTTCTAAAGGTTACAGTAGGAGATACCGTATAACCAGCACATTCTGAAGCATTTGGATTAAAAGAATTTGCTGTTTGTTGTAAATCTAAAGTGCCTTCTACAGCTCCTCTGTCAGAACTTGATGGATTTCTTAATACACTATATGCATCTCTATTATTAATAGATGCCACTGTTGGAACATTGTTTTGGTTTATATAACGAATACTTGCCCAGTTGCCTGCAAAATTATGACCACCTGTTACACCTGCATCTACCTCGCTGCTGCCTGGTAAGCCTGTATTCATCCAAGCTGTAAAATTACCACCACCACCATTAGGATTTTGCCAATAGTAATACGAATGGTTTCTTGCATGGTAGCTATTGCTGTTAATAGTCTTACCTGTTGAATTTTGCCCAAGAACATAGTTAAGAAATCCATAATTGTTTCTTGAATCTACAATATTGCCAATTACATTTACTGTGGTATGGTAATATAAATAGCAATAAATTGGATAAGAATAATGGTATGTATATGATGACATGCTACCATCTGTTGAAATTGTATTTTGTCGAATATTGCCTGTATAAGTGCCCGAGTTGAAAGAGTATGCATAAATTCCATAGGTGCTATACAAGCCTATATTATTTACAATTAAATTGTCTGTAATATCTGTATTGTAAACATAATAACTAAATAAGCAATAGGCTTGACCTCCAGAAGAGTTAGTAGCTTTATTACTTATTACTCTGTTTCTTTGAATTTTATTGTTTGTGTACCATTCTGAACCAAAGAAATAACCATAATAAGTAGCAAAATTATTGTTTTGAATTAAGTTATCATTCATTTCATAAAAACCATAATAACGAGATACCATTGCATAAACATTTGAATAACCAAATAAAGAGGTTGAATTGTTTGTTACTGTATTGCTATTCATAGCAATTTGGTTGGCAGCACTTGAAATGCTATTATTGTACTCCGAACGAATACCGCTAAATTGATTGTAAGCTATGTTGTTGTTTACTGTATTGCCATTTATTTCAGATGGTCCACTTGGAGATTGTATATATGCTTGGAAAATACCCAACCAATTAGTACCACCATTAATGTTTCTAATTGTATTGTTGTTCATTTTAAAATTGTTGTATGGGTAGTAATTATATATACCATAAAAAGTGCCAGATGTTGATGGTAAATCGTTGTTATCAATCATATTGCCATTATAATCTGGAAAATAATTGTATTGCACAACCATGCCATACATACTTGTTGAAGCTGTATTGTTTGCTATGGTATTGTTATTAATCATAAAACGGTATGTAGCATTGCCATAGTTATAATTACAAAATATGCCATAAAATGCACCTTGTGTGCTACTTGTACCAGCTCCAACAAATGGAAAATCGTGAATATTGTTGTTAGAAATAGATGTAGAACGGTTAGCAGCATAAGAATAATTACAATAGATACCATAGTTAGTTCCAGTATTGCAATTAAACAATGAAGAATTTGCTCTTGAAATATCATTTCTTGTTACCTGCAATCCATTAACATATTGGCAATAGATACCAAACCAAAATACGTTTTGAATAACATTATTGCTAATGGTATTGTTTTGCGCTGTAGAGGTATATGTAGAAGTATTACCATTCATAACTATTGCCACACCAGGACCTGGGCTGTTGGTATTGGTAGTACGCATCAAATTACTATCTATTGTATTATTGATACCCATAGAAGTTGATGTTGTAGAGGTAAATGCTGTTGGAGCATTAGAAAATGCTATGTAACAACCTCTATTGGTAGCCCCAGTAGTAATTGTGCTAAATTGAATTTCGCATCTTTTAATCATGTTATTGTCTGATGCGTTTTGAAATCTAATTCCTAAAGGATTGGTAGAATTTGCATTTCTAATTATTAATCTGTTAATAGTTAAAAAATCTATTCCATCAAGTAAAATTACTGCTTCGTTTGTAAAACTACCTAATAATCTATTGCCATTTCCATTTATGGTAATGGTATTTGTAGATGAAGCTCCTGCAATAGAAGGAAAATTAACTGTACTTAAAACGCTGTCTGTTGTAAGTACGTTTACACTTAAAGCGCTTGTTAAGGTAGTAGCTACTAAAGCGGTTCTAAAATCAGCCCAGTTGTTGTAGTTTGTTCCGCCAGTAGCACTGCCACTGTTGATAGTAACTGTTCCTCCCGAAATTTGGGCAGAAAGAATACTACATGTTCCTAAGCAAACAGCAAGTGCAAATGTTTGAAGGAATTGTTTTGTTTTGTAAATTTTTCTCATAATTAATGATATTTTTATATTGTTTTAACCCTCCAAATATAAGGAGTGATTTTTAATTACCAAATGTTTTAAAAAAAATTTGACAATTATTTTAAAGTGTGATTTAAACTTAAAATGAAATTACTATGGCTTTATCATTATTTTCAAAGGTTTTTTTAAATATTGATTTTACCTGTTTTTGAAATTTCATTTTTTTATAGTTGCTTATTTTTAAGCTATATAAAATATTTTTTTGTAAATAATTTATTTCATTAAAATTAATTTTAGAGTCATTTTTAATTAACAAATATCTGTTTTCAATTTTCCCATAATTATAGTTAAAAATATTTGTCATTTTTTTGTCAAAAAATTGAAAACCTTGTTTTGGTTTGATAAAAATGTTCGTTTCAACGTATTTTTTGGTGTCATTTAGCTTTACAATTTCGTTAATTCCATAAGCCCAAAAGTAGGGTTCTAAATAAAATTTTATAGCATATTCATCTGCTAAAAAACTACTATCTGAAATTATGTATGCTTTTCGCCCTTGCAAACAGGTTATAACATCGTGCTTTTTTATAGCATGAAATACTATAATCCTTTGTTTGTTTTGTTCAATTCTTGTAAATGAAAAATAGATGCCAAATACCAGTAAACTTAATACCGAAAGGGTAATTAAAGCTTTATATTTATGAATGCAAAAAGCTAAAAAGCTTAACATAAACACATACAATATTACCATTTCTAAAAAATTGAAATGTATGCCATTGATAAAACTATACGGAAACCTATCAATAGCGGTAACCAACCAATTGTTAAACCATATTATTGCCCATAATATTTTACCTAAATAGGTAGCCAAAAATGGTATAAAGCTTAATGGTATAAGTACTATTAAGCCTATCAATATTATACTTGTAAGTGGTATAATCAGTAAATTAGACAATAAAAAATAATTGGGAAACTGATGAAAATAAAATATACCTATTGGAAATGTAAGCAATTGGGCTGCAAGCGAAATAGAAATAATAGCCCATATTTTTTTTCCAAGCCATGTGTTTGGTATCCACCAATTTTTTATTAATGGCTGAATAAATACAATACCCAATACCGCTAAATAAGATAATTGGAAACCTACATCTACAATAAATAAAGGATTGTACACCAATAAAATAAAAGCAGAGGCATAAATATTATTGTAAATATTGGTATTGTATTTTAACGATTTTCCATTAGCCATAACGCTAAACATAATACTTGCCCTTAGCACAGATGAGGATAAACCTGTTATAAAGGCATAAAACCATATACCGAATATAACAATTACCAATTGTATAATTTTGCCTTTTTTGCTTCTTTCAAGCCTACGAGTAATTAAGCCTAATATCCAAAAAATAATACCTGCATGCAAGCCGCTAACTGCCAATACATGCAACGTTCCTGTTCGAGAAAAAGCTTGGGTAATGCCTATATCCAAATCGTCTTTATAGCCCAATAATAATGCTTCGGCTACTCCTCCCTCCTTTTGTTGTGGTATATATTTTTTTATAATTTCTAAACACGAATTGCGAACGCCAATAGCCCAGCTATAAATTGTTTTATTTTCAGAAGGTAGTTTTACAGTATGGGCAGAATCTGTATATTGTTGGTAATAAATATTGTGGTAAGTAAGGTATTGCTTATAATTAAACTCGTAAGGATTGGCTGGTTCTAAAATATTTTGGGCATTGGCTTTTATTAAATATTTATTGCCAATATCAGGCTTGTTTTCTACTGCATTTTTTTTAATATACAACAAAAGTGTGCCTTGTGTGGTATGGTATTTATTATTGCTATCTTTACAGCTACTTACTGTAGCATAACATCTATAAAATTTCTCTTTTTCTATAACGGCATCTGCTATGGTTACTTCATAAATTTTAGCTTGTTTTATTGCCGAAAAATGATGTGGTTGCTTTGTTTCGTTAAATAAATATGCATGCAAATACCCAAAAATAAATACCAATAAAGTAATACATAGCCCAATGCTTGTTTGGTAAACAAAAGCGGTATTTATTGACGTTTTTTTATAAAAAAGAAATAGCGCAACTACAATGAAAATAATACAAACAATAGGAATATAAACATTTACAGGGCAATATATAGCTACAAAAATACCCAAAATAAAGGGTAGCAGTAAGCGCAAAAATGGTATATGATGCCAGCTAAACAATTTTTAATTATTTAGCAAATATCAAACCAATTTATTTAACTACAGCACAATTAAAAAATTATTCTTTTAACTCATACAAGGTTTCTTTGGCTACAATATTTACTGCATCGCCATCTTTCAATACATTGTTTATAGCATCAAATGGAGCAGATACAACCACATCGCCAACTTTCAAACCTGAAATAATTTTAATATTTTTAGTATCTTGAATACCTGTTTTTACAACTTTTTTTACTATTATATTGTTGGAAACCACATATACTATTTCTTCTTTTTCATTTACGTTATCTTTTTTTTCTTTAAGCGTTACGCTCGATACAGGCACAGCCATTACTTGATTTTCAGCTTTTGTATAAATATGAACACTCGCACTCATACCAGAACTAAATGGGTTTCTGCCGCCATTTTCTTGCATTATAGCATTGTAGGATTCTTCTAAAATTAATATTTTTACTTCAAATTTTGTTACCTGGTCGGTGCTAAGTGTTGTGGTATTTGATTTAGCACTATTTGCCACTTGGGTAACTATACCTTTAAAAATTTTACCTTGGTAAGCACCTACATCTATGCCTGCTGTATCGCCCAGTTTTATGCGCACTATGTCGTTTTCGTTTACATCTACTCTCACTTCCATTCTGCTCAAATCTGAAATTCGCATCATTTCTGTACCAGCCATTTGGGCTGTACCTACAACACGTTCGCCTTTTTTAGAATTTAAGCCTGTAATAACACCATCTGCTGGTGCATACACGCTTGTTCTACCATAATTTTTAGAAGATTGTTGAACACTTGCCTCTACGGATTGGGTATTGTACATAGCTGCAAGTGCTTGTTTTTCGGCAGCCTCGTATTGGGCTTTTGCCATACTGTATTGCGCTTCGGCATTGTTATACTCTTGTTGGCTTATAACTTTATCTTTGTATAATTTGCTTTGCATTTCAAAATTTTTGCGTTGCATTTCTGCATTGGCTTTGCTACTTTGTAATTGTGCTTTTACATTTTCTGATGTTGCTTTTGCATTGTTTAATCCTGCTTTTGCTTGGTCTAATTGTGTAATAAAAATATCTGGATTTATTTTTACCAATAATTGTCCTTTTTTAACCAAATCGCCTTCTTTAACTAATAAATCTATAATTTCTCCTGAAATATCAGAGCTTATTTTTACTTCATTTTCTGGGTAAATAATACCACTTGCGCTTACCTCTTCCTTAATATTTTGGAGCGATACTTTTTCTACCGCTACTTTTATTCCTTTGTTTTTATTCCCTTTTAGGCTAACAAATATGAGTAGTAAAACTACAAGAATAGAGAGCGTGATAATTATTTTTTTTGTTGACATTGTATTAATATTTTTAAAATTGAATTTTGTTGCCTTTGTAGTATTCTAATATAAGTGCCCTAAATACAAACTCGTATTTGGTATTTAAAGCAGATGATTTTGCTTGCGAATAATTGTTTTTTGCATTGATAAAATCAAAAGAATTGGTAACGCCTGCATCAAATCTTTTTTGAATATACTCCAAGCTTGTATTTTGTGCTTCTACATTGTTTTGGCTTGCTTTATATTGGGCTTTGGCTGCATTGTAAGCATTTACAGCAGTATTTATATCTGTAAGCAAGGTGTTTTTTGCTTTTGTTAAATTCAAATCTGTAATTTGTTGGTTTAGTTTTGCTTTTTGTATTTGATTTTGTGTAGCAAAACCATTAAATATATTCCAATTTAAACTTATACCTGCACCTTGTCCTAAATTATCTTTCAGTTGTTTGTTAAATTTTATGGTTTCTGTTTGGTAAGTAAATGTTGGTTGCAACACAGGTTCTAAAGTATTTTGTGTAAAACCTATTGCTTGTGTACCTGTAGGGCTAACATTGGTAATATTTTTAGCACTTTCAGAAAATACGGTGCTTATGCTACCATACAAAGAAATAGAGGGAAATAAATTACCATTAGCCATTTTTGTTTGCGCTTTAGCTGCCAATATTTGGGTTTCTGCTGCTTTTATTTGTGGTAAGTTTTTAAGGGCTATATCGTATATTTGAAAAACATCTACTATATTTTCTTTTATTAATTCTGATGTAAAAGCAGGTACTACCACTTCAAAATCTTTATCCATAGGCAATTGCATTAAATTTTTAAGGCTAAGCAATGCCGTATTTTTATTGCTTTGAGAGGTAATAAGGTTTAGTTGTTCATTAGCCAATTGTGCTTTTAAACTCAATAAAACAGTTAAATCAGATACACCAGCGTCCACCATTTTTTGCGCTTTTTCTATTCTTTGCGTTGTACTTTGTATTTGTATTTCGTTATAATCTATGGTTTCAATAGCTTGAATACATTGTAAAAAAGAGTTGGAAATGCTTAAAGCTATTTGGTTTTTGGCAACCTCAATATTGTATTGCGATACTTGCTGTGTTTGTTTTTTTTGAACAATATTGTTTTGGCTTTGAAAACCGTTAAACAATGTTAAACCTGCATTTAAACCTATATTATTAGAACGAATACTTTGATTAACAAATGTATTGGTAAATCTATCTACTGTTCTACCAAATTGATAATTTTGCCCTGCACTTGCAGATAATGTAGGCAATAAATTTGCCTTGCTTTGGGTTATATCAAGTTTTGCGCTTTCGTTGTTTAGCATACTTTGTTTTATGTCTAAATTATTGCTCCAAGCATGTTCTATACATTGTTGTAAAGTATATTTTTCTTGCTGTGCAAATGCATTAAAGGCAAACAACAATATCAAAATTAAAGTAAAATTTTTTAAAGCTATATTCATTTTTAATATAAAAAAATAAGAAAGCAAAACTAAAGGCATACATTGTTACAAGTATTTTAAGTTCGATTAAAGCCTATGTAACACGATAAAAGAAGAATTTGTAAATAATTTTTGGATAAATAATTTTTAAAACTATCTTTGCACTCCCTAAACAGAATTGGTGTGGTAGTTCAGCTGGTTAGAATACTGCCCTGTCACGGCAGGGGTCGCGGGTTCGAGTCCCGTCCACACCGCTTAAAACCTTGAAAATATTTTCAAGGTTTTTTGTTTTTAATTATTCTCCAATATTTGCCCATTTAAAGGTTCAAAAAAATTAAGCCTTTTATCGTACCTTTGCAGTTGTGATTTCTTATAATATTCATACATTAAACAATGGTTTAACACTTATTCATCATTTAGATAATAACACCAATTTATGTGTTACCAATTTGCTGTATAATGTTGGTGCAAGAGATGAAAACCCTAATAAAACTGGCTTTGCGCATCTTTTTGAGCATTTAATGTTTGGCGGTTCGGTAAATATTCCCTCTTTTGATACCCCTTTGCAAAAAGCAAGTGGCGAAAACAATGCGTTTACAAGCAACGATATTACTAACTATTACATTACCCTACCCTATCAAAATATAGAAACTGCCCTTTGGCTGGAAAGCGATAGAATGCTGCGTTTAGATTTTTCGGAAAAATCTTTAGCTGTACAACAAGGCGTGGTAATTGAGGAATTTAAACAACGCTATCTTAATCAACCTTATGGCGATGCTTGGCTGCATTTGCGCCCCCTCGCCTACGCTACCCACCCCTACCAATGGGCAACCATAGGCAAAGAAATTAGCCATGTAGAAAATGCTGTTTTAACAGATGTTATTCAATTTTTTGAAACCTTTTATAATCCTTCAAATGTGGTACTTTGCATAGCAGGAAATATTGATTTTGAAAAGGCTAAAATGCTTACAGAAAAATGGTTTGGCGATATACCAGCTGGTAAAAAAAATACGAACCACTACCCTACTGAAAATTTTAAAACCCAAAGAACAGAAAAAACAAAAGATGCCGATGTTCCACAAAAAGCAATATATATGGCTTTTTTAATGGAAGAAAGAACGCATCCTTTGTATTATGCTTTCGATTTATTGAGTGATATACTTTCTCGCTCTGAAGCATCTTATTTCACTGAAATATTAATTAAACAGAAAGGCTTGTTTACCCAAATAGAGGCTTATGTAAGTGGCGATATAGACAAAGGTTTATTTATAATTGATGGAAAGTTGACTGATATTACCGATTTTGAAACAGCAGAAAATGAAATTTTAGCCATTATTGAATCTATAGCTATCAATGGTTTGGGCGAAAAAGATTTAATAAAAGTAAAAAACAAATCGCTGACAAGCAACTTATTTAGTAAAACCTCTGTCTTAAATAAAGCAATGGCATTATGCTATGCCCATAGGCTTGGCGATATTGAATTAATAAATACGGAAAAAGACAATATCAAAAATGTAAGCGAAAAAGATATAAAAACCGTTTGCACTAATTATTTGTTGAAAGGCAACCAAAGTGTATTGAAATATAACCCAACCAAAGCATGAACAGAACCCAAGCACCAGATATAAAACCATCTTTAGCTTTTACAACAGGTTTTGTAGAAAGTAATACAAATCTGTTTCATTTTAATGCAACTGATGGTGTATTTAAATTGGATATAGTGTTTCCAAAAGCCAATAGGGTAGGGGTTAGCAATACTTTTGCCTATACCATGGCTATGGATTTAATATTGAGCGGAACAGATAAGCTTACCGCTTCACAAATTTCTGAAACAATAGATGCTTATGGCGGCTATGTATTTAAAACCAGCGATTATTACTCTGCAAGTATTGGCGTATATGGTTTAGAAGAAAATATTGATGCTATTTTAAGTGTATTAAAAAATGCAATTGACAATGCTATATTTCCAACGGAAGAAATAGAAATATACAAACGCAATAAAATTAGCGAACTAAACATAAACCTTGAAAAAACTTCTTTTTTAGCCAATAGGGGTATCAATAAAATGCTGTTTGGTATGCAACATTCTGCGGCAAAAGAAGTATCTGAAGAAATAATTAAAAATACAAACCAACAAGCATTGTTAGATTTTAAAACCAATCAATTACAAAATCCATATTTCATTTTTACAGGCTCAAAAAATATAGCAATACAAGATATTTTACAAAAAAATGGTTTCTCAATAAGTAATTTTAGTAAAGAAATTATTACTGATGAAACGCCTGAAAGTACTAATGAAAATGAATTAAAAATAAGCAAACTAAATGCAACTCAAAGTAGCTTAAGAATGGGCTGCATACTGCCCAACAGAAAACATAAAGATTACTTTAAACTAAGTGTTTTAAATACCATATTGGGCGGTTATTTTGGTTCACGATTAATGAAAAATATAAGAGAAGAAAAAGGCTTAACTTATGGAATTAATTCTTCAATTATACCTTATAAAGATTTTTCAGTTTTTAAAATTTCAAGCGAGTGTAACAATCAAAATACGGCATTGGTAAAACAAGAAATTGAAAAAGAGATAGAAAAGTTAAAAACAAAATTGGTAGGAGAGGAGGAGCTTGTTACCGTTAAGAATTATTTATCGGGCGTTATGCAACGCAATTTTGATGGTGTTTTTAATATTAGCGATAGGTTTAAGTCGTACTTAGATATGGATACTGAAAAAGAGTATTTCCAAGAATATTTAAAAGCTATTCAAAAAATTACCTCTCAAGAAATTTTAGAAACGGCACACAATTATTTTAAAGAAAATACGTTAAAATACTGCATTGTTGGTTGATTAAAAAAATAGTACATATTGCCTTTTTTAGCTTTTTTATAAGCGCTTTTACCTCTGCTTATGCTGTAGAGGGAAGACCAAAAATGCGCAGAGCTTGTTTGAATAAATTAGATTCTATGCTTACGCTTTCTTGGTTTAAGCCTACGGATAATTGCGGTAGTTTTACAAGTTTTAGTTTATATGGCAGAGAAGATGCTTTTGGTTTATTTGCATATATGGGCAATTACACCAATTTTAGTTTTGATAATATTCAGCTAAAACTTAAAAATCAAAAAAATTGGGAATTTTATTTAGTTTATAACAAAACATGCAATGGCATAGATAGTATATTTAGCGATACCTTAACCATAGATAACACACCACCTGTAAATACAGATTTAGACTCGGTAAGTGTAGATTTAGCAACACAAAAAACCATTATAGGCTGGCCCAAAAATGGTAGTGCAGATGTAAAAGGCTATTACGTGTATTACATTACAGGTATTAATGCAATAATTGATAATACTATAAACACCTCTATTTTAGATAACAATGCAGCAAGAAACCCAACAGCTGCAAGCTTGGCTTATGGTGTAGCAGCTTATGATAGTTGTGAAAATGCTTCAATTATTTCAAATAGCCATAAAACCATTTATTTGCAGAGCAATTATAATCAATGCTTAAAAACTATTACGCTTTCATGGAGCAATTATGTAGGCTGGGATGTTCAAGATTATATAATTTATAGAAAAATAAATGGCGGCAATTATCAGCAAATAGGTACTGTTGTTTCTAATATCAATCAGTTTACTTACAACTTTACCAATTTTGGCGATAATCTTTGTTTTTATGTACGTGCAGTAAAGCAAGGAAACCCACTAATTACTTCATCTTCTAACACTACTTGTTTAAACACCAACTCCATTACGCCTTCAATAAATTCTTATATAGCAAAAGCTTCTGTACAAAATAATGCTGTAGAACTTACTTTAATTACACAAACACTTACTTCGCTGGAAAAATTAAATATTTATAGAGCAGTTGACAACGGTAGTTTTTCAATTTGGCAAATTATAAACTTTACTGGCGGTACTTTAGATTTGATAGATAACAATGTAAATGTAAATACCCGAAATTATAGTTATTACTTTACGACTGAAGGTCCATGTAATTTAATTTTTGATACTTCCCAAATAGCAAAAACCATATTATTAAAAATAGATATGCCTATAGTTGGCACACAAAATTTAGATTGGAATACTTATTTTGAGTTTATTAAAAATACTGAAAAACAAGAATTATTGCTTTTGAATAATCCAAATGGTAACAAAAGTTCCTCGTGGAACATATTAAATACTTTCTCGAATTCTACAATATTCAGGCAAGACAATTCAACTTTTTCACCTACAATGCAGCAGTTGTGCTACTGTATTCGTGCTATAGAAAACAACGCAACAGCACAATACAACAGAAAAGACACAAGCTACAGTAATATACAATGTGCCACTGCCGACCCTATAGTTTACTTCCCAAATGCTATTCAGATAAACGGATTTAATACAGAGTTTTACCCACAAGGGGTGTTTTTAGATTATGAAAAAAGCTCTTTTCAGGTATTTAACCGCTGGGGAGAATTGGTTTATGAAACCAATGATATTCGAAAAGCATGGAAAGGTACGGGCAATAATGGTGAACTTGTTGACCAAGACGTGTACATTTATAGAAGTACAATTATAGGAATTAATGGTAAAAAACTAATTTTTGATGGCACAATTACAGTACTCAAATAAAGAAATTGTATTCAATAATACGCCTAAAATATTAAGTGGCAATATAAAAAAAACTAAATTTATTATAAATACCATTGCAAAAAATTATAAAAAAAACATTTCGCTTTTAGAGATTAGTTTTGTTTCTGATGCTGAATTGTTAGACATAAATAAGAAATCGCTTAACCACAATTATTATACAGATATTATTACTTTTGATTATTGCAAGGACAAAACCTTAGAAGGAGATATTTATATTAGCGTAGATAGGGTAAAAGACAATGCAAACGAATTAGGTGAAAGAAATTTAGATGAATTATTGAGAGTTATATTTCACGGTGTATTACACTTAATAGGATATAAAGATAATACCAAAGACGAACAAAATGAAATGCGAAAGATAGAAAACAAGTATATATTGCTTTTCTATAAGACAAAATAGTTCCACGAGGAACACAAAGACAATAAAAAACAACAGTTCCACGAGGAACATAAAAATATGTATTTAGAAGAATATGATGTAATAGTAGTTGGTGCAGGGCATGCTGGATGCGAGGCTGCTTATGCTGCTGCAACTATGGGTTCAAGTGTTCTATTGGTAACAATGAATATGGAAACGATTGCTAAAATGAGTTGTAACCCAGCAATGGGTGGTGTAGCTAAAGGGCAAATTGTTAGAGAAATAGATGCACTTGGCGGCATGTCGGGAATTATAACCGATAAAACAATGGTGCAGTTTAGAATGTTAAACCGCTCTAAAGGCGCTGCTATGTGGAGTCCAAGAGCGCAATCGGATAGAATGCGGTTTTCTGATGAATGGCGACTTGCTTTAGAAAACAATAAAAATATAGACTTTTTACAAGACAATGTTATAGACATCAATACACAGAATGGGAGAGCGACAGGTGTTATTACTGCTTTAGGTTATATTATAAAAGCAAAATCTGTAATACTAACAAGTGGGACTTTTTTAAACGGCTTAATTCATATAGGTACTAAAAACTTTGGTGGTGGACGAATGGCTGAAACTAATAGTGTGGGAATTACTGCTGCATTATTAAAACTCGGTTTTACTTCTGGCAGAATGAAAACAGGTACTCCGCCTAGAGTAGATGGCAGAAGCTTGGATTATACTAAAATGGAAGAGCAGCAAGGAGATGAAAATCCAAGCAAATTTTCTTATAGCAATGAAACTCAAAGCTTAAAAAAACAACGACCTTGTTACATAACATATACTAATCAAAATGTACATGAGATATTGAGAGAAGGATTTGACAGAAGCCCTATGTTTAATGGCAGCATACAAGGTTTAGGTCCTCGCTATTGCCCATCTATAGAAGATAAAATAAACAGATTTGCAGAAAGAGATAGACACCAAATATTTGTAGAGCCAGAGGGTTGGAAAACAGTAGAAATGTATATCAATGGTTTTTCTACTTCGCTGCCAGAAGATATACAGTACAAAGCCATTCAACAAATAGCTGGTTTTGAGAAAGCTAAAATATTTCGACCAGGTTATGCTATAGAGTACGACTATTTTGCACCAACACAATTAAAGCTAACTTTAGAAACCAAATTGATAGAAGGTTTATACTTTGCAGGGCAAATAAATGGCACTACTGGCTACGAAGAAGCTGCTTGTCAAGGCTTGATGGCAGGTATAAATGCGCATTTAAAAATTAATGAAAAAGAGGCTTTTATATTGGATAGGAGCGAAGCTTATATTGGTGTTTTGATAGATGATTTAATAACAAAAGGCACGGATGAGCCATACAGAATGTTTACCTCAAGAGCGGAGTTTAGAATACTATTACGGCAAGATAATGCCGATAGCAGATTAACATTAAAAGGGTATAATATTGGATTAGCTAAAAAAGAAAGAGTAGATTTACTTGAAAAAAAGAATGGCTTAATTATTGAATTAGAAGAAAAAATAAAAAACACTACTGCAGTGCCTTTAGAAATAAATAAAAAATTAACTGAATTGGGTACAACTGAATTGGCACAAAAAATAAAATTAGATAAATTACTATTAAGACCACAAATTAGTATTTTTGATTTATTAGAACAATTCCCAGACTTAAAAAAATATGATATTGAAATACTAGAAGAAGTAGAAATATTAATAAAATACGAAAGTTATATTGAGAAAGAAAAACAAATGGCTGATAAATTAAAACGATTAGATAATTTAAAAATAAAACCTGATTTTGATTACGCTACTATCAAATCTATTTCGATAGAAAGTCGGGAAAAATTAAGCAAATTAAAACCAGAAAATATTGGTCAGGCTTCAAGAATTAGCGGTGTTTCGCCTTCAGATATTTCAATATTATTAGTACATTTAGGTAGATGAAAAAATTAATATTTATCAATATATTTTTATTCCTTTTATTTAGTAGATGTGCTAATGTAGTACCTTTAGAGGGGGGTAAAAAAGACGAAATTTCCCCCAAATTAAAGTCAACCAATTTAATTCCTTTAAGCTTTAATGAGAATGAAATTAAACTCAGTTTTAACGAATATATTGAAGTAGAAAATAACAATAAAAATATTACGCTTCAACCATTTCATTCTACTTTAAGTATTAGAAAAAATAAGAAAGACATTATCATTAAAATAGACTCAGTTTTAAATGAAAACACAACGTATGTATTAAATATTACCAATGGCATAAAAGATGTAAATGAGGGTAATTTGTACAGTTATTTTTATACTTTTTCTACAGGCAATAAAATAGATACAGGCTTTTTGAAATTTAGTATCAATCAATCAGAAGAATTAAAAAATTACAAAGTAGGTATTACGGATAATTTAATAGACAGCTTTCATAAAATTAAATTTAATTATATATCATTTTTTAATCAAAATAATGCAATAGTAAATGGCTTAAATACTAGCAAAATATTTAAGTATTTTGTATTTAAAGATGAAAATAAAGACGATAAGCCAGATGAATTTACACCAATATATTTTGATACTACTAGTGTAAATAAAACATTGAATATAAAATTAGAAAACTGGATAGATGAAAAAATAAAAATAGTAGCATATAAAAATGTTACTAAATATATTAAAAAAAATCTTGCCATTTACCCAGAAAATTTGAATGATAGTTTGCTAATTTATAAAAATAACGATTCTGCTTTATATTTTAATTTTAAGCCTATAGATAGCTTAAATGAACTAAATATTACAAAAGAGATAAAAAACCTTTTAAAAGATAAAATAAACGCTATAAAAGATAAAAATAATTACATTATACAAATTCCAAATATTGGTTTAAAAAACTTTAGTGTTCTAAATTATCAAGTTAAAAAATATAATAATGTGTATGAAATTAATAGTAAATCAAAATTTGATTCATTAAAAATAATTTTAGGTAATAATGATACACAAACTATAAAAATAGAAAATTATATTGATATAAATAAATTAAGCACTTTGAAGTTTTCATTAAAAGAAAAAGAAAAAAAATATCAGTTAATAATTTATAAAAATAAACAACTTATAATGCATGAAAATTTAACTCAAAATAATGCAGTTTATTATATTGAACCTGGAGAATATGAAATAAAAATATTAGAAGAAAATAATAGTACAAAAATTACTGCAAATCCTTACAATTCCTATATTCCTAAACCTGCTAAAGTTAATAAAAAAATAGTATTAAAAGCAAATTGGGAAGATGATATTTCACTTTAAATATTTTAAATTTACACACATACTTAACAACATTTTAATGTATAATTAAGATGTAAATAAAAAACACATCTTAATTCAAAATACAAGGCTAATAACTATTAAAAAACGTGGAAATATATAGCATAAATTAACAGATATTAAGATAAGCATTATTGAATTTTAACTTAATTAACAATTCTAATTTTTATGTTGATAATAGCTTAAAATGTAATAAAAATAAGGTAGTCTAAAATCTAAATAAGGTGTATAATTAACTTAAAATTTACATTATAATAATTTACAAATATATTTTAACCTAGTTATAACCATATCCACACAGCTGTATTAATACTATATATTTTATTTGTAATTTATATTTTAATACTGGGGAGTGGGAAACCCTGATTAGAAAAATTGAAACTTTAAATTACTTTTGTACCATGCTTGATAAAATAGAAGAACTAAAAGAAAAGGTAAAACAATTTTCAATAGAAAATGCAGAAACACTTGAAAATTTTAGATTGAAATTTTTATCAAAAAAAGGGGAATTAAATGAACTTTTTGATGCGTTTAAATTAATAGCTGGTGCCGAAAAAAAAGATATAGGGCAAAAAATAAATACTGTAAGAACTTTAATAGAAGAAAAATATAACGAGGCTAAAGAGAAATTTAATAAACATAAATTTCAACAGCAATTTATAGATTATTCTTTACCAGTAAATGCTTACAAAGTGGGCAGCGAACACCCAATTACTAAAGTAAAAAATGAAATTTTAGATATTTTTGAAACCATAGGTTTTAAAATAGCAAGTGGACCAGAAATAGAAGATGATTGGCATAATTTTTCGGCTTTAAATTTTCCAGAAAACCATCCTGCACGGGATATGCAAGATACTTTTTTTATAGCAGGAAATAATGAAGAAAAATATGCTTTAAGAACCCATACAAGCAGTGTTCAAGTTAGGCTAATGGAACAAGAAAAACCGCCAATTAGAGCATTAATGCCAGGAAGAGTTTATAGAAATGAGGCAGTTTCTGCCCGTTCTAACTGTTTTTTTCATCAAATAGAGGGTTTATATATAGATAAAGAAGTAAGTTTTGCAGATTTAAAGCAAACGCTATATTATTTTGTATCTCAATTTTTTGGAGAAAGAGAAATACGTTTTCGCCCATCATATTTTCCTTTTACAGAGCCAAGTGCAGAAATGGATATATTTTTAGGTACAGAAACAGAGCAAGATTATAGGTTAACAAAAGGCACAGGCTGGCTCGAAATATTAGGCTGCGGAATGATAGACCCAAACGTATTAACCAATTGCGGCATAGATGCTGAAATATATAGTGGCTTTGCCTTTGGTATGGGTATAGATAGAATTACAATGCTTAAATATGGCATAAAAGACATAAGACAAATGTTTGAAAATGATGTTAGGTTTTTAAAGCAGTTTAAAGCTTAATATATTTTACAATTGTCATATTTCTGTCTTTTTTAAAATATTTTTAAATTTATTTGAAACGTTTTGAGGGTTTTATGCGTCTAATAATAAAAAGGCACAATAATTGAAATACTTTTTGTGTTATATAAGCAAAACAATATCATGGCAAACGATAACAAACCTACCAAAATTAAAAACAGAAGAAGGGGTATGGAAAAACCTATTCGTAAGGATGGGGAAGGTATTAAGCAAGGAGCTGCTGGGTGCTAATGCGCCTCCAACCAATTTAAACCCACGCCTGCCTCCGCTATTACGGGTACTTTAAGTGGCATGGCTGCTGCCATTAGCTCTGTTACCAAAGTTTTTAATTCTTCTATTTCAGTTTTATGTACATCAAATAAAAGCTCATCGTGTACCTGAAGTATCATTTTAGATTTTAAATTGCGAGTTTTCAATTCATTAAAAATAGATACCATTGCCATTTTTATCATATCTGCTGCACTGCCTTGTATAGGTGCATTAATAGCCATACGCTCGGCAAAATTGCGCACAGTAGCATTGTTACTATTAATATCTCGCAGCCAACGTTTGCGCCCCATTAAGGTTTCTACATAGCCTTGCGTGCGTGCCATACCTATTTGGTTATCCATGTATTGTTTTATGTTTACAAATTCTGCATAGTAATTGTCTATCAATTCTTTGGCTTCGCCTCTGCTAATACCTAAGTTTTCGCTTAATCCAAAGGCTTGTTGCCCATAAATAATCCCAAAATTTACACTTTTTGCATTTCTGCGTTGCTCTTTGGTAACCTCGTTTTCAGCAATGCCATACACTTTAGCTGCAGTAGCCAAATGGATATCTTTATTGTTTAAAAAAGCATCCATCATATTTGGGTCTTGGCTTATGGAGGCTACTATACGCAGTTCTATTTGAGAGTAATCGGCAGAGAGAATTAAATAGTCTTCATTGCGAGGAATAAAAGCTTTGCGCACTTCTTTGCCTCTATCTGTGCGAATAGGAATATTTTGCAAATTTGGATTGGTACTACTTAATCTGCCTGTTGCTGCCACGGCTTGGTTAAACGAAGTATGAACCCGCCCAGTTTGTTTATTTATAAGCATTGGCAGGGCATCTACATAGGTGCTTTTTAGTTTTTGTAATTGCCTAAAATCCAATATTTCTTTTACAATATCGCTTTTATTGGCAAGTTTTAAAAGTACATCTTCGCCTGTTTGGTATTGCCCTGTTTTGGTTTTTTTAGCTTTATCATCTAATTTTAATTTTTCAAATAAAATTTCGCCCAATTGTTTTGGCGAAGCAATATTGAAAACTACACCTGCCAAATCAAAAATTTTGCGCTCGGCTTCGGTTATTTCTTTTTGTAAATCTATGGAATAATTTTGTAAAAAAGCTTGGTCTATTCTTATACCCTCTCGCTCAATACCAGCAAGCACAGGTACAAGCGGAATTTCAATATTATTAAGAACAGAGAGTGATTTTTGCTTGGCTACTTCGGGTGCTAAATGTTGTTTTATTTGAAACGTAATATCGGCATCTTCGGCAGCATATTCTTTTACTTTTTGTAAATCTATATCTGCCATATTTAGTTGGTTTTTTCCTTTTTTACCAATCAAAGTTTCAATACTTACAGGGCTATATTTTAGGTATTGCTCTGCCAAGGCATCCATATTATGGCGTTTGTCTGGTTCAATAATATAATGGGCAAGCATGGTATCAAAAAACGGACCTTCTACCGCTATGTTATGATTGCTTAATACTTGAATATCGTATTTTAAATTTTGTGCAATTTTTAAAGCATCGCCCTTAAAAACAGCATTAAATTCTGCTAATACTTCGTCTGCATTTTCTGTAGGAATACTTACATAATAACCTTCGGTAGCTTTGTATGAAAATGCCAAACCAATTACACGAGCATCTATGGAATCGAGCCCAGTAGTTTCGGTATCAAAACAAAATTCTGATTGTTGCAATAAGTTAGCAATTAGTGTTTCTCTTTCTGATTTGGTTGTAACTAAATGGTATGCGTGTGGTGTATTATCAATGGTGTTGTATTGTATAGCTTCTACCTTTTCGTCTTCCTCATAATTTGTGTTTTCTACTATGGGTGCAAAAAGGTCGGTTTGTGTACTTGGGGCTTGGGCTTTGGGTGTAGGTGCAGCTGTTGGTTTTCCCAAAATACGGGCAGCCATTGTTTTAAATTCAAGTTCTTTAAATAAAGGTTCAAGCACTTCTAAATTCGGTTCTTCTAAAATTAAAACATTGTCTTCTAATTTTATCGGTACATGAATATTGATAGTTGCTAATTTTTTAGATAAAAGCGCTTGTTCTTTGTATGTTTCAAATTTTTCTTTTAAAGCCCCTTTTAAATTGCCTGCATTGGCAATTATATTTTCCATACTACCATATTCTTGAATAAGTTTTTTCGCTGTTTTTTCGCCTACACCAGGCACACCAGGAATATTATCTACGGCATCGCCCCATAAGCCTAAAATATCTATTACTTGCTCTACGCGTTCTATCTCCCATTTTTTAAGCACTTCGGCTACGCCCAATGTTTCTGTACCATTTCCCATTCGGGCTGGTTTATGAATAAAAATTTTATCTGTAACTAATTGTGCAAAATCTTTATCAGGAGTCATCATATAGGTAATAAATCCTTCTTTTTCCGCTTGTTTGGCAAGTGTTCCTATAATATCATCGGCCTCGTAACCATCCATAGTTATTACAGGAATATTCATACCTTCTATTAATCTAAAGATATAAGGAATACTTTTGCTTAAATCTTCAGGCATTGCTTCACGATGTGCTTTATAGGCTTCGTACTCTATGTGTCTTTCTGTTGGTGCTGCGGTATCAAAAACAACGGCAATATGTGTTGGTTTTTCTTTTTGCAAAACCTCAAGCAAGGTATTTGCAAAACCAAACATAGCAGAGGTATTTTGCCCTGTACTGGTAATACGAGGATTTTGACTAAAGGCAAAAAAAGCACGGTATATTAAAGCCATACCATCTAACAGAAATAATTTTTTTTCGGACATAATAAATTACGAATGGCGAAGGTAGGAAATAAATAGGAAATAGGGGGAAGAGGAATAAATTTATAAAAAATATTTTGTTAGTTTTACAACTAAATTGATGCTATATTATTTTCAAACTAAATACTACATATGGTGTACTATTTTCAAAATTTTAACGTTGTATATTTGAAAGTATGCAAAAGCACTTGTTTATATTATTGTTATTTTATGGATTAAATGCAAAAGCACAATATAAGCCTTATCCAAAATTAGAAAAACTTTACAAGGAAGGCAAATATGAAGATTGTATTGAAAAGGCGAACAGTATTCTTTCTGATAATATAGATGAATTATACCCTTATGTATGGCAAATAAAATGCTATTTAATGATAGATGAAAATGAAAAAGGCAGAAAAACAGCATTGAATAAAGCCTTATCAATAGCTCTAAAATTAAAGAAAAAAGATAAAGACCAAAAATTAGAAGCTGAACTATTATCTGAAATAAATGAATTGATTCAAAAACAATTAAATATTGCCACTCAATTGTGCGAAAATAATCTGCAAAAGGCTAATGAATTATTTATTAAATTAATAGAATTGCGAGCATTAAATTCTATTAAATTTAAGCAATATAAATGCTTAAAAAACAACAATTATGTTGGGGTAGAGACAATGCTTAAAAACATTTTAGTAAGTAATTACCAGCAATTTAAGAACAATCATGTTTTATTTGAAAACATGGATTATGCTTATGCAGAATTAATGGAAGTATATTATCAAACAAAAAAAAATAACTTGGCTCAAGAAGTGGAATCAAATGCTTTAGAAGTATATCCAAATAGTATATTATGCATACAAACAAGGCTTAATTATTTAAATAAAATTACTTTTCAAATAAATGAATATAGCAGCGAACAAGAAATAATATATGCTTTAAATACCAATAAATACTACGATAGTATGGCTACTAATAAGTATTTACAACAAAATATTTACTATTTACAGGCGCAATTATTACAATTTTTTATAAAAAATGAAAAAGATTTTAAATCAAAAATTATGAATTTAACTTTGGTTTATTTTAATAGGTTTAATAGTAATAAATTAGATAGTTTAAATCAATTTTATAATACATTTAGCCATACAAATAACGTGTTTAATTATTGGATAAAAAGCTGTCAGTTAATTGCTAATTTACCCAATGAAATAGATGCTGTTAAACAAATTGCTAAATACTTTGAGTTTCAAAAGAATATAACAAAATACCAAGATTATATAGCTTTTTGTAAAATTAAATATAACAGAAATAAGATAGAGACTCAAGCAATGCAAAACAATTTTAATATTTTATTATCTCAACAAATAATTGACATAGATATTGAAACACTAAATAAGTATGCAGAAAAAACGAATAATAAAGCTGTAAAAGAGAAACAATATTCAGCTTATATACAAATCTTAAACACATTATTAGTTCAAAAAAACTTTTCTGCTTTTGCCGTAAATTGTAGAAAAGCGTTAAGCTATTTTCCAAATGATGTTAAACTCTTAAATCTTAAAAAACAGTTTGTGATAGAAGATTATAAAACCAATTATATACCATATAATACTGCCCCTTCAAAAGCATATTTTACTACCGAGCCAAATACAAGTAATTGCAATTCAGGAAAGGTAAATACAAAGGGCAATGAGGTAGTATTAACAACAATAAATTATGTTCGAAGATTGGCTGGCGTAGCCGATAGTTGTTATTTAGATGAAAAACAAAACGCCAAATGCCAAAAAGCGGCTTTAATGATGAGTGTAAATAATGATTTAAAACACCATCCACCCAAAAAATGGAAATGTTATACAGATGATGGCGCAACTGCTTCTGGCAGTAGTAATTTATCTTTAGGGCATAGCTTTAATTATGCCATTATGGGGCAAATAGAAGACGATGGAATAGATAATTTTTCTTGTGGGCATAGGCGTTGGCTGCTAAATCCATATACCAATTATTTTGGACATGGTAGTACTTATAACGCTACAAGTATTTATGTATTCGGAAGCTTTAATTCAAGTAAAATAAAAAATACATTTAACCCAACGCAGCCTGTTATGTGGCCTTCTGCAGATTATTTTCCTTTAGATTTGATACCCCAAAGGTGGAGCTTTTCTTTAAAAGATGCAGATTTTGAAAATGCAAAAGTTACAATATTAGAAAATGGTCAAAATGTACCTATAAGCATTGAAAAAATAAACAATGGTTATGGTTTAAATACTTTGGTATGGCAAATACAAAACATTAAACAAGATAAGATTTATATTGTAAATATCAACAATGTAAAAATATACGAAGGCTGGAATTATGAAACAAATAAAGCCAAATATAAGCTTTTAGATTTTAGTTATAAGGTAATTCCAATTAAGATAGAATAAAATTATAAATTCAAATTTGCGGCATAATTAGCCAATGCAACTGAATTTTTAAGTCCTAATTTTTTCAATATATTTTTTCTATGTGTTTTAATTGTAAGTGGGCTATTAAATAACAACTTTGCTATGTCATTATTATTAAATCCTTTAACTATTAATTTTAAAACTTCTTTTTCTCTTTCTGTCAATAAATTTATTTTACTAGGAGCATCGCTATTTTCCCAATTTTGGTTGTGTTTAATATCTAAGTTTTGAATTTCAGCTACTAAATTAGATGGTAAATAAAATTCATTGTTTTTAATACTCGCAATTGCATTTTCAAGTTCTTGCATATTGGTATTTTTGGGCAAGTAGCCATCTGCACCAGCATCTTTAGCTTTCAGTATTACCAATGGTTCTATTAGCATACTTATTACCAATATTTTAGATTTAATGCTATTTTTTTTTAGTTGAATAATTAAATCGATACCATTTACATTTGGCAAGTTTAAATCTAAAAAAATAATATCTGGTTCATTCAATTTTAGTTTTTCCAATGCAAATTTTCCATCTGTTATTATTTCTACACAGGTATAATTGCCCATACTCGAAAGCAAGTTTTCTAATGCTTGAGCAAATAAAAAATGGTCTTCTACAATAGTAAATGTTTTTATCAAGTATGCAAAGATATAGAAATTTTAATTTCAGTACCTTTGTTTATTGCTGAATGTATTTGAAAAGTGCCATTTAAAATTTCAGAACGTATGCGCATATTGTTTAAGCCATTGCCAATATTCATTTCATTATTTTGTAAAAATCCGTTACCATTATCTGTAATATTTAATTCAATGTTAGTATTTTCAATATAATTAAATTTTAAAATTATTTGCGAGCTATTTGAGTGTTTAATAGCATTATTGATTGCCTCTTGGCATATGCGAAATAAATGTATTGTAATATTCTCTGTTACATTTATATTTTGGGTATTTGTAGAAAAAATAATATTTATATTGTTAGTGTTTTTTAACCCCTTTATATACGCATTTATAGTTTCTATTAATCCATTTTGCTGCAAACTATGTGGATTAAGTTCATTGATTATTTGCCTAATATCCAATATGGTTTCATCTATAATATTTGGCAATTGTTCAGCTAATTTGTTGTTTGGGCTATTGTGCAATGTTTCGCCTATTAGCTTTATACTGCTTAATTTTGAGCCTACGCTATCATGCAAATCTCTGCTAATTCGCATGCGTTCTTTTTCAATAGAATGTATGGTTAATAACATTTCTCTTTTTTGCTTGGCTAATTTTTTAATGTAAACTTTACGGGCTATAAAAATACCAGCCAACACTATGAATACTGCTATTAACGAATAAAACCAATACGAAGCCCACCAAGGCCTTTTTATAACAATTGAAAATAGTTTAATAGCACTTTTATTTCCCCATTGGGTTGTGTAGTATTCTAATGTGTGTTTACCAAAGCTTAAATTGCCTATATCTATTCTATAGTTATTAACTAAAAGCCAAGTTTGCGATTTGGATAAACGGTAATAAATTTTAAGCGGCACATCGGGTTTAATTATTTTTTCTGTACCAAACATAAAAACAATATCATTTTCCTTGTAATTTAATTGAATTAACTGTTTATCTACTAAATTATGCCATTGATTATTTATGCCTATATGGGAAAGATTAACACTTGTATTATCATTCAAATTAGGGAAATCTATTGTCAATAATTTTTCGCCAAAAGGCAATTGTATATAATTATTATTTTGGAATGGAATTCCTACTGGTTTTGTGTTTTCATAAGCAGTTATTTTAATCAAATTTTTATTTTCTATATATAAATATAAATTATTACGAGTGCTTACATATAATTGGTTTTTTATTATACTAATTGTTTGCACATACTCGTTAAAAATTTTACCATCAAAAGTTATTTTCGATATAATTTTACTTGCAGTATCTATTTTTAAGAAGCCTACTTTTGAAGCTAAAAATAGGGCATTATTGTAAAACAATAATTGATTAATTACGGGTGTAGCTACGCCTATTTTACTAAATTTATTGGGCGAGTAAAAATGTCCTTTTTTTGTTTTAAAATTATAACGCATTACACCATCGCTACCATTGCCCCCAAAGTAATAATCATAATTACCCAAATAAAATAAACAACGGGCTGTTCTAAACCAACCCGAATCATTACCATTCCAAGTATATTCATTGTTTTTATTAAAATCTTTAACAATTATTGGGCTTCTAAAAGGACAAACTATTATATGATTTGTGGCTGAATCGTAATTACCACAAATAAGCGTTAGTGTTTTTATTTTTTCCTCCATTGCATTAGAAAATAATTTTAATGGAACATATTTTTTTGTTTCTAAACTAAAGCCAATATAGCCAAAATTGCCAATTAAACACAGCATATTGTATTTGTACTTAAAAAATGATTGCACAGCAGAAATATGCTTTTTAGGAATTGTGTAATATTTTTTTTCTTGTGTATTTGTATTTATTTCTAACAAGCCCGATTCGTAATTTAAGTATTTATAATTTTTATAATCGTAGCATTTTTGAGTATAAATTATTGTTGTTTTAAGCTCATTCATTAATGTATCTATTTTATACATTTTATTGTTTTTATTTTTTATTACCAACCCATTAAAAGTACCTATTAATGTTTCATTTTTCTTGTTTTTATAAATACAATTAATACGGTATTTTTTATTAATTTCATTATTTGATAGGTATTCATTTGAATTGGTATCATTATCAAAAACATCTACCAATGGTATATTTAAACTTTCATCAATAATAAATAATTTTGTATAATTTGTAAGCGTTAGGCTATTATTACTTTCGTTAAAACACATAATATCGTTACCATTGGTTCTAAAAAAAAGTTTGCCATTTGTATATTTAATATTATAACAATTATTTTGAAACTTTAAGGCTGCGTTGGTTGTAAATGTATCTGAGGTAAAGCACAATGCTTTTTTATCAAGTATATTGTAAATTATTAAGCCTTTTCTACAGCCCATATATACATTATTGGTTAAGTTAGAAAAGCAAATTGAAGGATATGCGCTTGACATAGTTTCATTTTTTCTATCTTTCATATTTTTAGATAAATAGGTGTATTTAAAATTACATAAATCTATTTTTACCAATCCACTTTCTGAAGATGCAAAAATGCTATTATTCAATAAAATTCCTTTGTTTATAGCATTGCGTATTTCATCTGAAAAATCTTTTTCTCTGTAGCCATAATTAAACGTATTGATAATGCAAATAGCATTTTCTTTTACCAATATTAAGCTATCGTTTTTATAAGGAATAATACTTCTTATGGCTTGAAAGCATGAAGTTTTTATTTCAATTACATTTTCGCCATCTAACACATTAAGCCCTACGCCTGTGCCTATGTATATTAAATTATTTGTATGTTGAAATATACAATGTACTGTATTTTCAGATAAACCGTTATCTGTATTATATACTTTGTATAAATAATCATTTTTTTGTGCATTTAAAGTGTTAAAATAACATAAAAAAAACAAAGGAAAAATACTAAACCTTAATACACAATTTAATTTTTTTATAATATCATTAATGTTCAACAACAATTTTGGTGGTAAATATATGGTTGTTGTTTTGAATTATAAAATAATATACGCCTTCTGCCCAATTTATTGTTTCTATTGCTGTTGCATTTTCAATAGAATATAAAGTGGCTATGGTTTTGCCAACAGCATTATAAACTAAAATATTACTTGTGGCTGTAACATTTATATTTACCTTTTTATTGGCAGGGTTAGGATAAATTTTTATATTGTTTAAATTTATATTATCTACACCCAATATATTATCCCAGCTATTGGCTGCACAGCCCAATTTGTTGGTTACAGATACATCATAAATACCTTCTATTTCAATATTTATTGTCCTTTGTGTTTTGCCAAATATTGGTGTTCTATTCAAATGCCATTGGTAGCTTTTATAGGTTGTATCTGTACTAAGTGTTGTAAAACCAATACTTACCACCTTTGGTATATATTGGCTGCGCTTAAATAATGTAAGTTTTATAATGCTATCGCAGCCCAAAAAAGTATTTAGTGTATGGGAATAAATACCAGCATTGTTTAGAATATTGCCAAAGAAATTATATGTGCTTCCAAAGCATATTGTATCAAATATATTGGTATTTTTATTAGGGTTAATTTTTAGTTTTGTAAATACAAAACTATCGCAACCATTTTTAGCTTTTAATTTATCTATATAATTTCCATTTACTTTTTTCCATGTATTACCTGTAAATAGGCTATCGCCTTGGCATATTGCAAGTTTTAATTTTGTATTGATAGAATCTGCTACTGTTAAGGTTAATTTTACTATGCTATCGCAATCTTTAAAGGTTTTTAAATTAGCTGTGTATAAACCAGTTTTCTTTAAAAATTTACCATTAAAAAATTGGCTATCGTTGGCACATATTTTTGAAGTTAAATTGATGTTTTTTGGTTGATTAATAATTAGCGTGGTATTTGTAAAGCTATCGCAACCTTTTAATGCTTGTTGTTTTTCTGTATATAAACCTGCTACTTTTCTATGTCCACCAGCTATAAATACGCTATCGCCAAGGCAGGTTTCTAATATTCTATTTACTATAATTTTACTATCTACAGTTAGGTTTAATGTTACAATACTATCGCAATTTTTAATTGTTTTTAAGTTGGCAATATATATGCCTGTTAAATTTCTATATTTAGAATTAAATAAAATACTATCGCCAGCACAAAGCCCTCTAATAACAGTATATCTATAAGTTGGGTTAATATTTATTTTGGTTATCCAAGTGCTATCACAACCTTTTATGGTATTGAATTTTGTGGTAAATACACCTTGCGATTTAAAAATTTTACTATGTATGTTTAAACTATCGCCATTGCATAGCGTAAAAGTATCTCGGAAATTGTAAACAGTATTAATATTTATTTTAGTTATCCAAGTGCTATCGCAGCCTTTTATGGTATTGAATTTTGAAGAAAATGTTCCTGCTGATTTAAATATTTTGCCATGTATTTTTAAACTATCGCTATTGCATAGTGTAAAAGTATCTCGGAAATTGTAATTAGGGTTAATATTTATTTTGGTTATCCAAGTACTATCGCAACCTTTTATGGTATTGAATTTTGTGGTAAATACACCTTGCGATTTAAAAATTTTACTATGTATGTTTAAACTATCGCCATTGCATAGCGTAAAAGTATCTCGGAAATTGTAAACAGTATTAATATTTATTTTAGTTATCCAAGTGCTATCGCAGCCTTTTATGGTATTGAATTTTGAAGAAAATGTTCCTGCTGATTTAAATATTTTGCCATGTATTTTTAAACTATCGCCATTGCATAGTGTAAAAGTATCTCGGAAATTGTAAACAGGGTTAATATTTATTTTGGTTATCCAAGTACTATCGCAACCATTTATGGTATTGAATTTTGTGGTAAATACACCTTGCGATTTAAAAATTTTACTATGTATGTTTAATCTATCGCCATTGCATAGTGTAAAAGTATCTCGGAAATTGTAAACAGGATTAATATTTATTTTGGTTATCCAAGTACTATCGCAACCATTTATGGTATTGAATTTTGTGGTAAATACACCTTGCGATTTAAAAATTTTACTATGTATGTTTAAACTATCGCCATTGCATAGCGTAAAAGTATCTCGGAAATTGTAAACAGGATTTATTGTAATATTTTGAATTAAAGTTCCTTTACATGATGCATTGGATTTTTTAAAGAATTCAAATTTAAGATTGTATATACCACTTGCATTGGCTTTATAAATAAAACTATCTTTATTACTTAAAAAACTGTTGTTAATGTACCATTTAAAGTTGAAACTATCTTTTGCCCAAATGCCAAATTTTGTAATATCTTGATTAAAAGTTAATGAATCGTTTAAACAATAAGCACCTTTACTTTTTATTGATGCGGTATCCAACATAGGGCAATCTATAATTGTTAAAGTATCAAAATGCCAAGTAGAGTTTTTGTTTTTTTCATCTTGTACCCAAGTTCTAAAAAAATGCCTACCCAATGGCACCATACTATCCATTTTTTCTAAATGGACCATATTGAACGAATCTACTGAAGGATTAAAATTAAATTGCTTTACAAAAGAATTTTTATGTAAACCACTATCAATAACATATCTATAACTTTTTATTTTAAAAGCCTTTATGGTATCTTGAACCAAAAAATGTTGCACCGTATAGGGCGACCATTTACCATTGCCCATATTTACCCTTGCATACAACAAATGTGTGCCCAATGAAAGATTATCAAATTTAAAAAATGTATCTAAAGTAGCGCCTTTGTTAAGTTTTATAGATGTCATTTTACCTGCTTGGTCATCGGTATCTATAAAATATTCTGCTTGGTTTATACTGCCTTGCTTTACGGTATCTTGTACTAAAAAATGCTGCACCGTATAGGGCGACCATTTACCATTGCCCATATTTACCCTTGCGTAAAGCAAATGTGTGCCTAATGAAAGATTATCAAATTTAAAAAATGTATCTAATGATGCACCATTATTGAGCATAATAGGTGTCATTTTTCCTGCTTGGTCATCGGTATCTATAAAATACTCTGCTTGGTGTATACTGCCTTGCTTTACGGTATCTTGTACTAAAAAATGCTGCACCGTATAAGGCGACCATTTACCATTGCCCATATTTACCCTTGCATACAGCAAATGTGTACCTAATGAAAGATTATCAAATTTAAAAATTGTATCTAAAGTAGCACCTTTGTTAAGTTTTATAGATGTCATTTTTCCTGCTTGGTTATCTGTATCTATAAAATATTCTGCTTGGTTTATATTACCCTGTTTTACGGTGTCTTGTACTAAAAAATGCTGCACCGTATAAGGCGACCATTTGCCATTACCCATATTTACCCTTGCATACAGCAAATGTGTACCCAATGAAAGATTGTTTAATTTAAACATAGTATCCAATGCTTCGCCATTATTTAAAGCAATGGGTATCATTTTTCCTGTTTGGTCATCAGTATCTATAAAATATTCTGCTTGGTTTATATTGCTTTGTTTTATGGTATCTTGCACCAAAAAATGCTGCATTGTATAGGGCGACCATTTGCCACTCGAATCGCAAAAACGAATATACAATAAATGCGTGCCCACACTTAAATTAATGGTGTCTGTTTTAAAAATAAACTCAACAGTATCAGCTGGGGAAAAAGTTAAAAATATGCCCTTGCCCACATCGGGGTCGGTATCTATAAAATATTCTACCCTGCTTACTTGTTGGGCATTAAGCGAAACACTGACAAACAGTAATACAAAAGATATAGTTTTAAAAAAATTCAATGAATAAAAATTGAAATTTATTATTGCTCAGGTTTTCTAGCTTTAATTTTTACTTTTAAAGTCCCTCCTTGTTTAATAATTGGATTTATAATTCTAAAATCTTCAATTATTGGTGTACTATTGCTTCTGCTCAGTATATCAAAAATATAGCCTGCCCCAAATAAGCCAATATCTGTACTATCTGTACCTGCATTTTTTCCTATACTTGTGCTTTTTAATTTATAATTATAATTTAATTGATATTGCGGTGGGCTTGAATTTGAAAAAGAAGTTTCAAAAACTGGCATTGTATCGTTAAAATTTGTACCTGGTAAATTGGCAGGTTTATTTGTAGCTGAGTAAGTAATATTATTGGTATAAGTTGCACTTGCATCTAAGGTATCAAACCTTGCTCTATTTGCTACATTGCTCCATATAATATTGTTTTGAATTTCCATGCCACAGCCTCTAAAAAATGGTGTACCATTGTCGCTAAAACTTCCGCCACTTACCACACTTTCTACAATTAAATTGTTACTAAATAAGTTAGTAGAATTAGCATCTCTTATAATACTTAAATTTCTGCCTGCATACGAATTTGCATTTTGAGCGTGTACCATAAAATAATTGTTTTTTATAGTATTATAACTTGTTTTGCTTACATGATTGTGTCCCATATATATACAATGCCCACCTGAACCAAGCCAAAAAGTATTGCCTTCAATTATATTATTTCTAATTATACCATATACACAATTCATTTCTATATAAGAAAAATAAAAAAAATTATTAATAATTTTAATATCTTCAATTGTTTGGCTATAAATACTAAAATTTAACCTACTTCCATATCTAAAATACAAACCTTCTATTGTAGAGCCAGAGGCATCTGCATTTACTGAAGATGAGCCCACCGTCACATTTTTATCTTTATCTACTAAATGTCCATGTGCACCTCTGCTGTATATCACTAGTTTTTTATTTAATGTAAAGCCGTCATAATTTTGTGGGGAAGGCTGTATCAATATTGTATCACCATTGGTAGCAGCACTTATTGCTGCATCTATAGTGGTGTAGTTTGCCTGTGCGCTTGGGTTATTATCTACTGTCCATACCCTATTATTAGTTGTACATTTCCTTTCTATTTTGTTTGTTTTAGCAAATACAAATATTGGCAAAGCAATTGCCATAAGTAAAACTATTTTTTTCATTCTACAAAAGTGTAGTATTACAAACTGCCCTTATCTACCCCAAAAGGAGTATTTTATAATTTATAAAAATATACTCCTTTTGGGGTAGGTTTATATTTTACATACACCAATAATATTGTAGCATTGATAATAAAACTTTACATAACACTTTTTACAATATTCGTTTTTAGCTTTTCTGTTAATAGTCAAAATTTAGAAAATATAAAAAATATACCAAAGGTAGCAAAGAAAAAACCTTTTGAGTTTGGCGGTAGCTTAAATATAGGTGCAGGTTTTTACCATAGCAATGCAGCTATAAAAAGAGTAGCACCTTATAATTGGTTTGTTAGCGGTTCGCCATTTATTAAGCTATATGGTGTAAATATTCCTTTTACATTTACCTACAGCGAAACAGGCAGAAGCTTAACACACCCTTTTCATTATAATTTTACTGGCGCAAGTCCTTATTACAAATGGGCTACAGCACATGTCGGTTTTAGAAGTATGAGTTTTAGCGAATATACTGTTTCAGGTGTTGTTTTTAATGGCGTGGGGGTAGAGCTAAAGCCAGGTAAATTAAGGCTTGGTGCATTTTACGGGGTGTTTAATCCTGCGGTGCAGGTAGATAGCACGAATGCCAATTTTGGCGTTATTTTACCTTCATATAAAAGAGTTGGTTATGGTGCAAAAATGGGTTTTGGTACAGATAATAATTACTTTGATTTAATTTATTTTAGAGGAAAAGACGATGCAAAATCTTTAAGGGAAGTACCTGCTTTTGAAACCATAAAACCAGCTGATAATGTAACCTTTGGTCCTCGTTTTAAGTTTACTTTTTTTAAGCGTTGGTTTGTAGAAAGCGATTTGGCTATAAGTGCTTTTACAAGAAATGTATTAAACGATACCTTAAAAGAAACCAATGATTTAAGAACAGTTTATAAATTTATTAGGGTAAATACTACTTCGTATGCAGCATTTGCAGGGCATGTGTCTTCAGGTGTAAATTTTAACAAATGGGGTGTAAATATGCGCGTAAGGCAAGTAAGTTCCGATTTTCAAAGTATGGGTATAAATCTTTTGCAAGATGATATAAGGGAATACACTGTAAATCCCACTGTAAGTCTATTAAAAGGTAAAATAAACATAAGTGGGTCGTATGGTTTGTATACTGATAATATGAGTAAAAAAAGATTAAACACAACCAAGCGAAGCATATACAACAGCAATGTAAGTATAAATGCTAGCAGCAGGTTAAATATGAGTTTTGGCTATAGTAATTTTGGCACTACAAGAAACAATGGTCAAGTGCAAATGAATGACTCTATAACTTTTAGTATTATAAATGAAAGCTATAATGGTAATTTGAATTACAGATTTGGTAGCCAAAAAAAGCCTTTTATTGTTAGCCTTTTTACCCAAATACAAGAAGCTAAGGATAGAAACATTTTTACTAGAAAATTTAACAATAGCAATGTATTAAATGCAGGCTTAAATGCTCAATATAATTTAAGTAAATTGAAATTGCAAGTGGGTGGTGGTGTGGCTTATGCCAATTTTATAGCAGGTGGAAAAGAATTTTCTACTTACAATGCCCAAACATCTTTTCGTAAGCCATTATTAAAAAATAAATTAAATGCCTCTATAGCATTTAGCTATGCTCAAAGGTATAACGAAGGTTCAAAACAAGGTAATGTTTTTTCTGTAAATACTGGTTTTCAAACCAAGCTTGGCAAACGGCATACCATACAAACACAGTTTAGAATAATGAGAAACACAACTGGCATAATTTCAAATACAGCATTTAATGAACAAAGAGTTTCAATACAATATGGATTTAATTTTTAAAAAAATAGGCTTATTTTTAAGTTTACTTTTTTGTGCTTTTTATACCAATGCACAAGTAAGCATAAATTTAACCATAAAACCTCCATTTACCCCATTTATTAGCGATTATACAAATCCTGCAAGGCTGCAAGATATTAATGTTAGTCTTTTTAATCAAAGTGCAAATAAGCTGCGTTTAAAATTTAAATTAACTTTAAAAAACGAAGCCAAAGGTATTGAAATAAGTATTAAAGAAACCATAAACCCCTTAAATCCAATGGAGCTGGAGCCCAATGAATTCAAATTTATAGTATTGGAAGATGTAAGTAATTTATACGGAAAATTAAATCAAAATAGCTTTAATATAAAAGGGGCAGATATTCAAAATTTAATATTAGATGGCACAATTCCCGATGGCATTTATCAAGTATGTATTCAGGCATTTAATTTTGATGCTGTTGGTTTTTCGCAATCATTATCTGCAAATTCGCCTTTGGGTTGTTTTACATTTCAAGTAAATTATACCGACCCTCCAACAGATATTCGCCTAAATAGCACTTTATTGCAATATAGCTTTGGTGGTACAGTACCTAAAGTAGGGGTAAATAAGGCTTTGGGGCAAAATTATAATATTCAATTTACCACACCAGCTTTAAATATTGGTAGCAGTTATACTTACGAATTATTTATTTATGATGGCAGTAACATAAACCCAAGTAGACAAAGAGAAAGTAGTATTTTGGAAGCCATAAATACTATTATTCCTATTGTTAATAAAACATCATCAGTTCCATTTTTTACCATAGACCCAGGCGATGTAGAATTGGATTTTAATAAAGACTATTTTATGCTGATAAAAGCTACCGATTTAAACAATAAAACATTGTTTAAAAACATAGGTTACAGTACTTTTAAAGCTTTTAATTTAATAGATATTCAACCATTATTTTTACAAGCTCCTAGTATAGACAATGAAAATTGTGGTAAAACTATTGCTGAAGATGATAAAATTTTGAAAATTAAATGGAAACACAATATTGATGATGAAACACAAGCAATAGCAGCAAATAGAATTAAAACCCGTGTAAAAATTATTCGGTTAAATAGCCTTGTAATAGAGCCTAAAGATATTTTACAAAGTAATATTGGAGAGCTTTTAATTGATACTTTTGTATTACACACAGATTTAAGTATACTAAATACAGAAATAAAAACAAATAACAAATTTGGCAATAATGTTTTTAACAACGGTAATAAATGGATAATTGCTGTTCAAAACATAGCTTTATTCAATACAAATGGTTCAAGTACTACATTTAACAATAATGGAAAAGCAGCCCAATGTGTAATTAAATTTAATACAAGCACGCAAACAAAAATTGATAAAAGTAAATTTAATTTAGAGGTAGATTATCCATTACAAAACGATACAATTCCTTTTCAATATGCACCTATTGTAATAAAAACAAACAATAGAAATGCTACACACAAAATAATTTTCACCCAGTTTAACAGTATTTTAGAACCCATAGAATCTAATAAATATTTAAAACTAACAACAGAAGTAGATATCAATAGGCAATTAAATTCTTTCTCTTTCGACTCGGCACTTACAAAAGTAAATAAACAACTAAACATAGCTGCCGACTATCTGTTAAAAGGCAATGAAACCCAAGCAGAACAAGAAATAAACAAAGCTATAACAATATTAAATACCATTGAAAACAGAACAAGTGTACAGCTAACCCATGCTTTGGGCAATATAAATACACCACTTGGCAATGGCGCAAAAGGTAAGTATGCAATATTGGCTAATATATTAAAATACCAAGCATTTCAACAATTGTATGCCAATCAGCCCAATGTTAATATACCAAATTTAGAAAACTTAATCTATTTATTACCCTATAAAAACAATATCATTTGGACAGCTAAAATGGGTGTTTATGATACAAGGTATAGCAATCAAATGAGCCTTTTGGATTATGAAAATAAATTTAGATTAAACAGTTTTACTGCTGCCGATTTGCGTTTAGAAATGTTAAAAGCAGGCTTTAACAATTTTTCGGGCAAATACCATGTGGGTATGGGTATGCCTATATTGGATAATCAAAATGGTAGAAAATTTTCAACTTTTAAAATTGCTTTAAGTTTTATGCCATCCAAACAACCAAAAAAACTATTGCCTACGCCAGATAACAATGATGCTTGGAGAGAATTTGAAAACCTTAGCGTTGCACAACAATGGAATGTTGAAATTTCTAGACAAAAAAATTTTAAGATAATAGATACGACTATAAGCAAAAGAATAGCCAAAGTATATGATATTAGAAAAGGGTCTGGAGAAATAATTAAAGATTTATATAGCAAGGTTAATTTAACTATTCAATTAAAAGATACTGGCAAATTTTATTGGCGTGTAACATGGAGCAATCCAACATTGCCCAATAGCGCAACGACAGCAGAAAAACAGTATTACAGCCAATTAATGAATTTATTGGCAAATAATAATTTATTGGGTAATGAAATAGGTATAGAAAAAAGAGATTCTTTCTTTTTTATACCTACTGCATATTGCATAAGTGCAATTGATAGTTTTAGCATTCTATTACCCACTAAAAAAAATCCTGTTTTAGCGGCAGAATACGAGGTAATTTATCCTTTACAAAACGATACAATACCATTTTATTACCCACCAACTGTTATAAAAATGCAACCTGTAGATGTTGCATATAAATTTCTATTGAGCAAGTTTAACTCTACATTAGAGCCATTTGAAAACCTGAATTATTATATTATAGATTCTCTTCATCCCCAATCAAAATTATTGCGTTCATTGGGGCTTGATTCTTTAAAAAAGAATACCACACAGGAAGTAAATACTTTTGCAAATTTAGAACTTACAAATGGAGAAGTAGGGGAAAGCGGAGTTGAAAGCATGGGTGTTTTTTCGGAATATTTAAAACAAACAGAAAAAAAACCACTTTTAAAAATTCATGAAACTCGCAATGCTAATATTTTTCCATTTGGCACCAGTGCAAATGGTAAAATTGCACTTAGTAAGGCTTATTACAGCTATATTGCAGATGCCCAACAAGGTGGGGCGTATATAGATTCTTTTGTGTCAGAAAATTTTAAAACTTTGTTTTACAATGTGCCATACAAAAATATTAATTGGCAAACACAACTGGCTTTTTATAACCCTTTGAACATAAACAATATAAAAGCAGATAGCTTTGAAGGTTTATTTTTAAACAATAAATTGAACAATAATTCCAGTTTTTCTGCCTCTGCAAAAACAGCTTTTGCTAATTTATCTGGAAATTATCATGTAGGAATGAAAACGCCTATTATTACTGTAAAAAACAATGGTAAACAGGTGCAAAAAAACAAAGTTAAAATTACATTTAAACCTTCGGAATTACCCAAACTTGTTTTTCCTATTAGCGATAATAATGAAAGTTGGAATGAGTTTAAAGAATTATTTGTTGCACAACAATGGAATATTGAAGTTTCTAATACACCACATTTTGATACCATTGTTTGCAGAAAATCTAAAGCTATAGTATCAAAATATTCAATGCCTGGTAGCTTAGAGGTGGTAATGAATGATTTGTATAACCCCAGAGAAGAAATATTAAATATTGCAAAAAAAGGCAAATATTATTACAGAATAACATGGAGCAATCCTACAAAATTTGATACTTTAAATTCCCAGCATAAACAATATAAAAAAACACAAGATTTATTTCTTTCGGCAGATAAAACTACAGGTGCTACTGAAGAATCTGAATCAGATATAGAATTTATAGAAAATTTTACCACTATTAAAAATTACAAATACAGCAGCATAGATAGTTTTGAAGCTTTAGATACTATTGTTACAATAGAAAGAGATACCCCTATTTGTGGCTTAAATTGTGTTTACGATATTGCAAATATTAATAGAACACCATCTGCTTCGGTAGTAGTAAATGATATGGTAGACGTAGGGCTATTTAAAATGAAAATTAAGCAAATAAGTTATGCTGGAAATTTAGCCACAGGCGAAGGAAGTATAGATTGTTATTTATTTCAAAAACCTATTGCTGTTAGTTTTAAAGATATTACATTTAACACCGATAAACGCTTGATAGAAGGCGTAATAAAAGCAAATTATAGAAGTTTACGATTGCCAGATGATATTACCGATATTACCAACACCAATTTTAGCTTATTCGATAATGTAAAAAACAATATTTTACAAAACCTTGCAGGGTTAAAAGACATTCAACCCTACTACGATTTATTAAATGCCAATGCAGCTTTTCTTAGAGATTTAGCGTTTGAAGATGAAATAACAATGCCTTTTGGGCTTACAAATAGCGAACAAGAAACACCAACAAATATATCGTTTACAGATATTGTATTCAAGGCAGATAAAGCCACTTTTAATGCAGCAGCAATGGTAGATTTTGATTTGAATGGAGCTATAAATTTATTAAGCAATAACGCAATTGCAGGCAATGGTATTTTTAAGCAATACTTAGGTTTTGGCGTTAAAGATATTTGTTTAAATCCACGAGGTGTATCCGATATTGGTGTAGGCGGTACTTTAGAATTATTAGGTAATATAAATATTCCATTAAACGATAGTATAAAACTTAAAATATTGGGTAAAGAAAATGCAAACGACCAAACAGGAACAGCCTTGGTATGGGATTGCAAAGGCTTTAAACATTTTAACTTAAAAGCATCTATAAATATTGGAAATGATATATTAATACCTTTTGAAAATGGTAGAAGAAAAGATACAATTATATCTGCAATTGGCACAGCTCAAATATCAAATTTTAATAACTTTTTATTGTCTTTTAGTTTAGACCATGCTTTTCAATTTCCGTTTTTGCCCGATTATACTTTTAAAACCCAACATTTAACCCTCGATTTATCTACAACAGATAACCCAGTAGGTATTACTTTTCCTGAAGAATACAGAGGCGAAACAAGCACAGCTTGGCGAGGGGTTTATTTTGGCGAATTAGGCATTAGGTTGCCCAATTATTTATACCAAAAAGATATCATTGCTGGCTTACATTTTACAGCTCAAAATTTTATATTAGATGCCAATGGCATAACAGGTAGCGTAGGTTTAGATAATATATTAGATACAAGTGTAGGCGTTTTTGCAGGGTGGAAATTTGGTATCAATCGTTTGGCGTTGGGTATTGTAAATAATGTGCCTACTAATGTTAGTGTAGCAGGACCAATTGTATGCCCTATTTTAAAAAGCCCTTTAGAATATGAAATTTTTACAAGCTATCATTTACCAACCAATGCACTTGCAATAGGTTTTGGGTTAAAAAATACAGGTGATATAGCAATGCCAGCTTGGGTAGCCAATGTAAATGTAAAAGCAGGAAGTAAATTAGAACTTATTGGCGACCCACGAAATATAAATTCTTTAATACTTCAAACCAATATTAATGGCGATATTAGCTTAGGTGGTGCCGATGTGGCAGGACTTAAAGATGTGCGCTTTGGAACATTGCCTTTTGAAGGGTTAAAAGTAATAACCAAAGTAAATGATTTTACCAACTTTAACATTACTTTAGAAAAACTAGGTGGATTAGATATGAATAGAGTAATAGCCGATAACCCAAGCCCAAGTGGTGGTGGTACAGCAGCAATAAACACAACAGGTGAGCAAGAAACAGGCGGTTTCCCTATAGCAATTAAAAATTTTGAATTGAAAGCTTTTAACGGCAATTGCTTATTTGAATTTGCCCAAAACCCAGCAGGAATGCGTATAGGCTTAAAATTTAAAGTAGTGGTAAATGTAGCCGATGCCTCTGAAGGCAATAGTATTGGGGGCGAATGTAATATAGGATTATATGCTATGCCAAGGGCAAATGCAAATTTATGGACTGTAACACCTGCAGGTATAGATTTAGATACCATCAAAATTAATGCTGTATTAAGTGGTGTAGTATCTATTGAAGGAGGAATTATTTTCTTAAAAAATCACCCTACATTCGGCAACGGTATTATAGGTGGGGTAAAAGCTACTTTTCCTCAAAATATAGGCATAACACTTACAGGTATGTTTGGTAAAAAAGATGAAAATAGATATTGGATGATAGGTGCAGGAATTAATTTACCGCCAATACCCATAGATTTTTCAGTAGGTGTTTTATATGCCAATGCTTTTGATGGAGAAGCATGGTACCACATGAATAGAACACCTTCAAATATAAGGACAGGCACTTTTGAACTCGGAAAATCGCCTAGTGGTGCTACTTTTATACCAAATGCTAATGAGTTATTTGGCTTTGGTGGTAGCATAGGTTTGCAGGGTCCTCCTGGTGGTTCGCCTATTTTTGGTAAAGTTGGTGTATTTGCTCAAATAAGTAATAAAGGTGGCTTATCTCGTCTTAGTTTTCAGGGCGATATTTGGTTTATGGAACCTGCAATGGAAAAAGCACCACTTATTGTAAATGGTACAATGGATATAGATATTAGCAGAGCAAAAATTAATGGCAACCTAACAGCTTTGGTAAATGTAGCTGAAGGAGCGGTTAGAGGAATTAATGCAACAATAATGGGGGGCAAAACATATTATATAGCAGGCAATGTAGATTTATTGATAGATTTTAAGCTAAACAGATGGCATATAAAAATGGGCGATCCATTTAAAAAAGATGGCAATATGGGCTTTGGTTTCTATGCTGCCAATCAAAGTTTATTCAATGCAAGCGGCTATTTTATGATGGGCAATAGTTTGCCTACAAATTTACCGCCAATTAACGCATCTCTTAATACAAAACTTACGCAAAGCGGCATGGCAAGCATACCCAATAGAAGGAGCGAAACTCAAGACAATCCTTTTGTAATAATGATGGGCTTGGGGGCTGCCGTACCCGAAAAAAGAATAGAATTAGGTCCCTTTTTTGCAGGCATAAGTATAGAGTTTGCTATGGACGGCTTGCTAAAACCAGGCTTTGTTTCTTGTGGAAGAGATGAAAAAGGAAAAAGAAGAAACGGCATGTTAGGTTGGTATGCCAATGGCAGAGCCATAGCAGCTATAAATGGTGCATTGGGTGTAAAATTAGATTTAACCTTTATACCCCAAAAAGAACTGATAGCAGGTAGTATAAATGCAGGGGCAATATTAAATGCAGGTTTTGCCAATCCTTATTATATTAATGGCGAATTTGCAGCTTCGTTCAATGTATTAGGCGGACTTATAGAAGGTTCCAAAACTTTTGCTTTTGAGTATTTAGAAGATGAAGGTTGCAGGGCTACAGGTAGTAGTAATATTTCATCTAAATTTGGGCAAATAATAGCCAACCATACGCCAAATAATAATGAAAATGAAATTTTAATAGGTATAAAACCAGAAATAGCACTTAATTATAAACTAAACCAAAATACTTCATTTCAATATCAAGAAGAAGAAGAAAGAAATGGACGTATGGTGCCTGTTACAAAAACAGGACATTTAAAAGCAAAAATTGATGCTATTTTTCTAACAAAAATACATGGAAGCATTAGAAAGAATATAAATTTTACAACATTTATTGTAAACGATGGATTTGGTGTAAAAATAAAGCCCAATGAATATCTTGGAGCAGATAGTAGTTATATTGTAACTGCCAAGTTTTATATGGAACTTACAACGTATAAAATGGTGAAAGGTGAAAATAAACCAAATACATCAAGAGTAAAAGATACCACATTAGTTTTTACTTTTAGAACAGAAAAAATGCCAGAATTTCAAGAAGAATATATTTTATTTACAAGACCTTTTCAAGGCGAACAGTTTTTTAAAAAGAATGAAAGTGGGTATGGTAACATTAAAACCCAATCCAATGGTGTGGAAAGCAAATTCTTTTCTCAAAGGAATATAATGGGTGGAATTTTCAAATATTCTGCACAGTATGTAGATATAGAAAATGAAAGCGATACCATTAATGTACCTTTAATATTTGATAGAGGAAAACCCGATGATATATCATTTAGAATTTCAGATAGATTAACATCTGGTAAAATATACCATTTTAGATTGTTAAGAGAAAGGGTAAAAATAAGAGAGTATGGCAAACAAATAGATAATTTAGATAAAATTTCTAATGGTAATAATACAACTGCAATTACAGGTATAATAACAAATAATAATACCACATCGGGTACAAAATATACCAACAATGATATTGAAACAGGAAATAAAAACAACGCAGGAGGCAATACTCAATCAAACCCTGTAACAACTATAAATTTAGAGCAATTTAGAAGAAATAATTCTGCCAATTTAGATGAAGAAACTATACATGTATTGGTAGAGTTTCCCTTTAAATTGAGCAGATACAATACCTTACAAGAAAAAATAGACCAATTAACTTTGCAAGATGCAGTACTGCCTATCATATTAGATTCTATGTATTTTAGATTTAATACCAACGAGCCTTTTGAGCAGTATGAAGTAAATAGAGTATATTACAACGACCCTGATTTAGGAAATTTAGACCCAAAAGTAAAAATAACAAATGTTGCAACTCCTAATCAATATATATCTGGACATACTTATATGTTTGAAGGTTTTTATGGTGCGGATATATTAACGAATGGCAATAGATTAGCTACCGCTATTAATACTTGGAAAAATAATAATCCTTCTGTTTCAAGCGAACTTTTGCCTTACATGTACACAACAAATATTAACCATAAAGATAGAGATTATAGCACATTTGTATTCGATAGACATATATACAAACCCTTAGCCATAGGCTCAAGATTATTCAACGAAAAACAAACAATTATGTTTTCTAATGCAGAAATAAGAGTTTACGGACCTAAATATAAAGATTTTAATCTATCGCAATTCAATAATATTTTGGACAATGGCTTAAATGGTATTTTCAACGAAAGAAATAATACACTAAACTACAATACTATTTTTAATCAAGGTAGTTCAGAGAATAATACCACAACACCTGCTCCAGCCTTTGAACCCCCTAAAGCTGGTACATTGCTTATAGCCAACAATTATATGTTTAAGCATATTGGTGGCGATTATAGTGCTTTGTGGCAAAAAGCAAATTTTGTTGCAAGTAGAAATATACCCGTTTCAGGCTTAAATACAATAGGTATTAATAGGTTAGCAGCAATGAATAAATTTATATATCCTGAATGTAATGCCACAGGCACATTTCCATTAATCATTCAATATGGAGATGGTGGTACTAAAATATTTCATTACCGAAAACCATGTAGTTTTGAAACCAATGGCAGCTATGCCATATATGAAACGGGCGGTATAAGCCAAGCTGAATTAAATGCTATACAAGTTATGTCAAGCACAAGTTCATCAAATACTTCTAATATTGCAAATGATAATAGTGCACCAACTGGAGTACCACAAGACAATACACAAGGTTCAAGAACAGGGCAAGGTCCTGGAGGAGGCACAGGCAGAAACAACAGATAACAAAAATGAAATATTCAATATTTATCATTGTATTAGGGTTTTACACCATTGTATTTTCACAATCTGAAAACCACATAATACTTGGCAATTCTCGACATTATGGTGATTCTATTGTGCTGCGTTGGAATGGAAATACAGCCAATAATTTTTTACATATTTACCATTCAAAAATAATTGTTCAAAGAAAAACTGCTGAAGAAAAAAACTATACCACCATTGCCGAACAAAATGCTGTTCCTTTAGAAAATTGGGATAAATATTTGGATATTACCAATCAGCAAACCATAACTGCTGCTGCTGGTTTGCAAAATTTATTAAAAACAGAAAATACAATTTATAATACCTTACAAGAACAAATAGAAGCTAGCGAAACCAACCGATACCTTTGGCAGCTAACAGCCCTTGCTGCCGATATAAATATAACCGTAGCATCTGCTTTAAACCTAAGATTTATTGATAAAAATATTGACAAAAATAAATTGTACAACTACAAAGTATTTGCAATAAATAATAATAAAACTATTAAAAGCGATACCTTATTTTTTAATATTGGTAATGTATTATATAAAGCTTTAGATTTAAGTATTCCCACTTTTAGAGAAAGTGAAAAAAAAGTAGAAATTACATGCCCAAGCAATAGCCAATTTTCAGCTTATTATATTCAAAAACAAGCCAATGAAAAATTAGATTTTATAACCTTAAATCAATCGCCCCTATTGGGTTTAGCAAAAAACAAAGGCGAAAGTGCCATTATATATTTAGATACACTGTTGCAAAATTATATACCTGCCCATTACAGAATGTATGCCATAGATATGTTTGGCAACAGCTCTAACTATACAAAACCTATAACAGCTATGGGCAGAGATAGAACTCCACCAACATTTGCCACTGGTTTAAAAATAATAGAAAATAGCAATAAAACTTTAACCATACAATGGGATAAAATCAATAATTTAAATGGAGAATTAGGAACATCATTAGCTTTAACCCATTTTAACGAATTGCCTTATTTAAAATTAAACGAAAAATTACTACCCCTTTCTACCAATAGCTATACTATAGATATTAACCCAAAATACGATGATTATTTTTTTGAATTACAAGTGTATGATACCGCAGGAAATTACAGTATAGCAAAAGCCTATTATTTACTTACAGATAGCACAGGCCCTCAAAAGCCTACAAACCTTAAAGCTATAGTAGATAAAAAAGGTATTGTTAAACTAACTTGGAAATTAAATACTGAAAAAGATTTAGATGGCTATTTAATCTATTTTTCAAATTCTAAAAATACTGAATTTAGTGGTATAGTGAATAAACCGCTTTTTGATACTCTTTTTTATGATACACTATCGCTCAAAATGCTCAATAAAAATGTTTACTACCGTATTCAAGCAGTAGATAAAAGATTTAACAAATCGCCAATTTCTGAAATTGTAAAAGTGCAGCGCCCCGATACTTTAAAACCCGTAGCGCCTTTTATTTCAAAATATTTTATTTCAGATACAGCTATAGCTATTAAATGGATACCAAGTGGCAGCGTAGATGTTGAAACCCACCTATTGATAAAAAAGAATGGCTTTAATCTAAAATAAAAGCGTATATTTGTAACATGATAAAAAAGGAAT
>CAZDGF010000015.1:0-55242 GCA_964505065.1 uncultured Chitinophaga sp. | reverse complement strand
ATAATAAACCTATTAACCATCTTAAATTTGCTTTATGCTAATCGCACAAGAGGTTTTAAATTAATAATTTATTTCTTCCCCAACTCAAACCTATACCCTACGGAAAAAGCCAATTGCAGGAAAGAAAAATGCTGCTTGCCTCTTTCTGTTTTATTGCTTGTAATAAGCACACTGGGTAGGTTTAATGTACCAGCTTTTACCTCGCCCATTAGGTATAGGTGTTTAAAAAACAATAAATTAATACCTGTTTTTGCCGAAATGCCATAGCCAGCTATGTGCCACTCATCGTTTACCCCTTTGTTTACAACCACACTGCGTGTGCGAGGGTACACAATGCCCGCACCTATGCCATAGTAGCTGCTCAATTCTAAGTTTTTATGCAGGTGCAGTAAATAATCGTTTCGTGTAAGCTCTGTATTAATATAATTAAGCCCATCTGTATGTTCAAATTTTAAAAAATCGGCTGTTAATACAATATCTTCATTGTTGTATTGTTTATCATAAGCCGTGCCAGTATTGGCAATATAGCCATTTATTTTTACCGTTTGGTTTTGGTTTACAATATATTTCATGTGGTCCCAACCTATGGAAATATTGTATTTATTGTTTACAAAATAGCCTACTCTGTAATTGTATTGCGGAATTGTAACTTTATTATACTTAAAATATTCTTTAAATTCAAATTTTGATTGCCTATCGGAAGCCCTTACATTATAAATTGTAAAATCAAAATTATTACCCTTAAAAGCAATATCCGATTGGTTAAAAAACGATTTATTATAACCCCAATAAAAAAAGAAACTGCCTTTTTTAAAACTGCCTTTTGGTGGCTGTGCTATTAGGGTAGTAGTAATATTTAGAAACAATAAAAAAGTAAGAAATTTCATTCGGATAATTTAGGGTGCAAAGGTATTTCTTTTTTCCTTTGGTTGGTATTGAAGAACAAGCAACAGGGAAATGACTCTCAATTCTATTGCCCCCAGCTAAAGCTGGGGGCAATAATTTTACAATCCAAAAACTAATCCACCAACTCTCCACAAATTTACCTACCTTTGCCCCAAGTTATTTATGAGTATTACATTTCAAGACATGGGTTTAAGTCAACCTGTGTATGATGCGATTAGTGATTTAGGCTACATCAACCCCACCCCAATTCAACAACAAGCCATTCCGGTTTTATTAAAAGGGACGAAAGATTTTGTTGGTTTAGCCCAAACAGGTACAGGAAAAACAGCAGCTTTCGGTTTGCCCTTATTATCACTTATAGACACATCAATTAAAAAAGTTCAGGGTTTGGTTATATGCCCTACAAGAGAGTTATGCATGCAAATTGCCAAAGATTTTGAAGATTATGGTAAATACATGCCCGAGTTCCATTCTGTTGCCGTATATGGCGGCACGAGTATAGATGGACAAATTCGCCAAATTAAAAAAGGCGTTCAAATAGTAGTAGCCACACCCGGTAGATTAATAGATTTAATTGAAAGACGTGCGTTATTTTTAGATGCAGTTATCAATGTAGTATTAGACGAGGCAGATGAAATGCTAAACATGGGCTTTAGAGAAGATATAGAGCATATCCTTTTGCAAGCCACAAGCCGCCAAGCAGCTTGGCTTTTTAGCGCCACAATGCCCAAAGAGGTGCGTAGAATAGCAGAAACTTTTATGAAAGACCCTTTTGAGGTAAAAGTAGATTCTAACATTACGGCTAAAAACATTAAACACGTTTACTACCAATGCCAAAGCAGCCATAAGTATGAAACCTTAAAACGTTTGATAGACTACAACCCAGGTATGTATGGTATTATTTTTACCCGTACCAAAATGGAGGCGCAAGATATTACCGAAAAATTGCTAAAAGAAGGCTACGAAATAGATGCCTTGCATGGCGATTTAAGCCAACAACAAAGGGATAAAGTAATGGGTCGTTTCCGTGAAAAAACATTGCAACTTTTAATAGCTACCGATGTGGCAGCAAGAGGTATAGATGTGGATAGCATTACCCATGTTATAAACTATGCCCTGCCAGATGAGCCAGAGGTTTACACCCATAGAAGCGGAAGAACTGCCCGTGCAGGAAAATCTGGTATTTGTATCAGTATATTGCACAACCGTGAAACAGGCAGATTGCGTGATATAGAGCATTTAACCAAAGCCAAATTTGAAAAACTTGAAATACCAAGCGGCAGAGAAGTATGCGAAAAACAATTTTTCAGTTTTATAGAAAAACTAAAAGCAGCCGATATTAGCCATGGCGATTACGAAAATTATTTACCATACTTAAGCGAGCAGTTTGCCGAAATGAGCAAAGATGAAGTGCTGCAAAGAGTAGCTTCGTTAGAGTTTAACCGCTTTTTGAAATACTACGAAAAAGCTGGCGACCTAAACGCAAGCGGCAGAGATAGCCGCAGCAGCAATGGTGCATTTACCCGTTTATTTATGAGCTTGGGCGAAAAAGATGGCTTTTATAAAGCCGCTTTCCTTGAGTTTTTATTGGATAGCAGCGGACATACCAAAGCCCAATTAGGCAAAATAGAACTAATGGATGCTTATAGCTTTGTAGAAGTTGAAAACGCAATAGCCGATGAGTTTATAGCCACTTTTAATGGCAAAAAATACCGTGGTCGCCCAATACGCATAGAGCGCAGTGGCGATAGCGGAGGCGGAGGCGGCAGAGAGCGCAACTACAGAGGTGGTGGCGGTGGTGGCAGCCGGAGCAGAAGCGGTGGTGGCTATGGCGGTGGCGATAGAGACAGAGGCGGCAATGGCGGTGGTGGCGGTCGCAGAAATGGCGGAGGAGGCGGTGGCGGAGGCTACCGTGGCGGCAATGATAGTGGCGGTGGCGGAAATGGCGGTGGCGGTGGATACCGTGGCGGCAGTGGAGGCGAAGGCGGAGGAAGAAGAAGACGTTAATTTAAAACCATTATATATAGAAAAAGGTAGCACAATGTGTTACCTTTTTTTATTTGTTTAACCCAAATTCAGCAATAGAATTGCTGAATCGAATAACAAATTGCAAGTCATTTTTTTACAAAACATAATTGCAATTTTTAAATCGGGTTTAATCCCAACTAAATCAAATAGTTCAATTTTTCAAATCTCCTATTGATTAATTTGGGTTTAATGAATATCTGTTTAAAATTTGATACTATAACCCCCCTACAATATTTTTTGTAGAGCGAGAGTGTATAGAAATAACAGGAATAGGCGAGGTGCTTACCAATTGCTGTGCATAAGTGCCCATAAAAAAGCTATTGGTGCTTTCCATTTCTGTCATTATAGAAATTAAATCGCAATTATGGTGTTTGGCAAATTTTATGCAATCTTCGGCTACATTGTTGCCATAGCTTTCATCAAAGCTGCTGCGCACCCCATTTTCCGATAAAAATGTTTGTACTTGGTCGGCATATATTGCTAATTTACCTCTTACTTCAGGGTTATTTGTTTTGCTAACGCAAAATATCAAAACTTCGGCATCAAAGCCACGGGCTATTTGCGTTACCCAATTTATTTTTTGACGTGTTTCATCACTGTCATCTATTGGCATTAGTATTTTATGAAAACCCACTTGGCTTTCTATATTATTTTGCAAAGTAATAACAGGGCAATTAGAGGTGCTAACCACTTTAAAAGCATTGCTACCAACCCATAATTGCTGAAAACCGCTTTTGCCATAAGCACCCATTATCACTATATCTGCACTAATTTCTTTTTCCAATTTGGTAATAGCCGTATGTATAGCACCAGAGCGTTCATAAAATTCAAAATTGCAACCTTCAGCACTGCATATTGCATGGGCTTTCGTGCGTATTTCATCGCTTGTTTTTTCGCCTGCTACATATAATACATGAAGTTTGGCATTGTAAATTTTTGCAGTTTTAATGCCTGTTTTTAATGCACCTTCGGCAGAGTCGGAAAGTACAAAGGGTACCAATACATTTTCTATTCTTTTCATGGCTTTTTTTATTTTATGATAACAAATTAAGTAAAAATAATAATACCAAACAATAAATATCTTTTTTATGTTTACAACTTTAACATAAATTCGCCCCAATGACGGGTATTTATATTCATATTCCTTTTTGCAAACAAGCCTGTATTTATTGCAATTTTCATTTTAAAGCGGGTAGGTTTAATACGCTTTCAATTACAAATGCTATTGTAAAAGAAATTGAATTAAGAAAAAATGAATACAACCAACAAATAGAAACAATTTATTTTGGCGGTGGCACACCTTCAATTTTGCCCTTAACAGAGTTGGAAACCATTTTATTGAATATCAAAAATTATTTTAAAACTGATAATGTTAAAGAAATAACATTAGAGGCTAATCCTGATGATATAAATGAAGAAAGCTTAACTGCTTGGAAAAAATTAGGAATAAATAGGTTAAGCATAGGTACTCAAAGCTTTGTAGATACTCATTTAAGATGGATGAACCGTTCGCACAATGCCCAAGCGGCTGAAGATGCTATTGCTAAAAGCATTGTCGCAGGTTTTATTGTAAATGCAGATATTATTTTTGGCATACCAGAAAGCACCATAGAGCAATTGCATTTTAATTTAGAAAAAATGATGCATTTGAGTGTACATCATTTATCGTGTTATGGACTTACATTGGAAGATAATACGCCTTGGAAAAAATTAATTTCATTGTATAAATATTTACCACCAGATGAAGATGCAGCAAGCGAGCAAATGGTATATGCATTAAATTTTTTAAGGAATCATAACTGGGAGCATTATGAAATAAGCAATTACTGTAGAGATGAACATTATGCACTACACAACACAAATTATTGGAAAAATAAGCCTTATTTAGGCTTTGGTCCTTCGGCACATTCCTACAACCTTACCCACCGTAAATGGAATATTGCAGATAATAATGCTTATGTAAAAGCATTAGAAAATAGTATTTTACCTTTTGAAACCGAAAGCTTGAGCAATATAGAACAATGCAACGAATATATAATGCTTGGGCTGCGCACCAAGTGGGGGTTTAATTTAGATAAATTAGCAGATTTTGGGTTAAATAGTGAATTATTAAATAATCAATTAAAAAATTTAAAAGAAAGTTTATTAATTAGACAAGATGGACGACAAATTATTGTGTCGGACTCGGGCATAGTATTTGCAGATAGCATTGCTTCAAAATTATTTTTTTAAAACAATGGTAATTTTAACCTTTGTATTTTTTTACTGCCTTGAATATAGCATTGGCTATAACAGCTTGTCCGCTATCTTTACCTAAAGTTTTTCTATCGCCAGCATTGGTTAAAAAGCCTGTTTCTATTAATACACCTGGCATGGCTGTTTTCCATAAAACCAAAAAACCTGCTTGTTTTACACCTCTGCTTTTTAGTTTGGTGTTTACTTTAAATTGTGTTTCTACCAAGCCAGCAAATTTTGCACTTTGGGTAATATAAGCATTTTGCATAAGGCTAAAAATAATATGCCCAACAGGCGAGTTAGGGTCGAAACCTTCATACGCTTGGTTGGTTTTATAATCTTTTTCTAATAAAATAACATTGTTTTCACGTTTGCTCACTTTTAGGTTATCATCACCTTTGTGTAAGCCCATCAAATAGGTTTCTGTTCCTGCGGCTTCTTTGTTGTCGTTTGCGTTGCAGTGTATGCTTATAAATAAATCGGCATTGTTTTTGTTTGCTATATTACCACGCTCACTTAGTTCAATAAATTTGTCAGTTTTACGGGTATATACAACTTTTACACCTTTTAGGCTATCTTCTATAAGCTTGCCTAATTTTAAAGCAATGGCTAAAGTTACTTGTTTTTCTTTACTATCGCCTCCATTGCAACCTGGGTCGTGGCCGCCATGTCCAGCATCTATTACAACAATATCAAATACATTATCTGCCGTATTAAAAGAAGATGTAAAAAGCAAAGTGCTAATTAAAAGCATACCTAATATTTTGTTTTTTATTCTCATTTTGCTTGGTTTTTTTGCGTTAAATTTGCGCAAATTTCTAATTTATATTTTGGCTAAACTATTTTTTAAGCATAAACATCTGCCACCCTGTATGTGGATAATGCTTATTGCGTTTGGCTTATTGTACAATTCTGCTACTTATGCTCAAACAAATGCAGTGCCAGATTCTACTAAATTGAAATTTTTACCCAATGATACACTTAAAAAAAATGCAGATACATTAAATACAAACGATACATTTAATATTTCTAAAGATGCCATAGATGCCATAATAGATTATAAAGCAGAAGATTCTACCATAATGGATATAGCAGCTAAAAAAGCCTATTTGTATGGCAATGCAAATGTTATTTACAATGGCTTGGATTTAAAAGCAGCCATAATAATCATAGATTTTAACAAAAGAGAATTGTATGCCAAAGGACGCATAAATGATAGTACAGGTAAATATTTAGGCAGACCAAGTTTTAACGATGGCGATAGAGAAACAGAGGCAGATACAATGATTTATAATTTCGACTCAAAAAGAGGACGCACGTACGGTATTAGAATGAAAGAAGATGACGCCTATATTTTATGTAATAAAGTATTTAGAGATAACGATAAAAGTATTTATAGTGATTTGGGGAAATATACAACTTGTAATAATCCTGAACATCCGCATTTTTATTTAGAAGCCAGAAAATTAAAAATTATTCCTGGAAAAAAAATTCTTTTTGGTCCTTCAAATTTGGTAATAGAAGGTGTGCCTACGCCATTGGTAATTCCTTTTGGTATGTTTCCAATAAAAAAAGGACAGCGTTCTGGAATATTGCCACCAGAATATGGTTTTAGCGGTAATTTTGGTCCTAATTTGAGAAACTTGGGCTATTATTTTGGTATCAATCAGCATTTCGACCAAACATTTTATGGCGATATTTTTTTTAGAGGAAGCTGGCGCATAGCCTCTGGCACACGCTATGCAAAAAGGTATAAATTTAATGGAAATCTAAATCTTGAATTTTCAAAATTCCTACAATCGGAAATAGAAGACCCATTGTATAAAGCAAATATTCAACGTCCTTTCAGTTTGCGTTGGAACCATTCGCAAGACCCAAAAGCAAGGCCAGGTACTTCATTTTCGGCAAGTGTTAATATTCAAAAAAGCAATGCGGCACAGCTTACTTCAAATAATCCTACACAAATAGTAACCAATGAGTTTAGTTCCTCTGTAGCTTACTCAAAATCTATTTTAAACAATAAAGTAAACCTAACAAGCAATATATTACATAGGCAAAATACACAAACCAAATTTTTTAGCTTAACATTACCTTCGTTTACAATGGGTATTCAAAGGATAACACCTTTTAGCAAGCCCAATAAATTAGGTAAATACAAATGGTACAAAGATTTTGGTATAAGCTATTTGGGTAGTTTTGAAAATAGGATAGAAACCACAGATAGTATATTTTTTACAGGCAAACCTTTTGAACAATTATTATACAACAATGTGCCATTCAATATACTTTCTGTAAGTAATCAGTTTAAGCAAGGTATTTTACACAGTATTCCCATTACTTTGGGTTCTTATAAATTCATTAAACAACATTTTACATTTACACCTTCTGTTAATTATCAAGAGTATTGGTATTTTAAAACTATTGAAAAAAATTGGAATGCAACACGAAAAAAAATTGATACAATATACAATGAAGGTTTTAGTAGAGCCAGCGAGTATGGCGTATCTGGCAGTGTAAATACCAATATTTTTGGAACTTTTCAGTTTAAAGGTAAAAAATTAAGTGCCATTCGTCATACCATTTCGCCAAGTGTGGGCTTTAGTTATCGCCCAGATTTTAGTGGAAACAGTTTTGGTTACTATAAAGATGTTTTTACAGATTCTGCACAAACAAAAGAAAGACAATTAAGATACAGTAAATTTGAACAAGGCATAAAAGGTGGTCCAGGTAGGGGAGAGGTAGGGTCTGTAAATTTTGGTATAGGCAATAATTTTCAAGCCAAAGTACTGCGCAAAACAGATACTTCTGCTAAATATGAAAACATTAATATTTTAGAAAATATTGGCATTTCTGGAAATTATAATTTTTTAGCAGATTCTTTTCAATTGTCTAATATCAGTGTCAATGGTTTTACGTCTTTATTTAAAAATTTAATTCGTTTAACAGGTAATGCTACGCTTAATCCTTATGCTAAGAATGGTAAAAGCAAACAATTTGAATGGGAAAACAGTAAACGCATTGGAACATGGAATAACGTAAGCATTCAAATGGCTACACAGCTAAATGCTGATATGTTTAAAAAGAAAAAATTTAGCGATACAGCTGGGAAAACAACGGCTCAAAAAGAAGCAATTGATAACATTGTTAGAGACCCTTATGGTTATGTTAATTTTGCAATACCTTGGAGTGTAAATTTAAACTATTCGGCAGCTTATATTCGTGCAAATTATACAACCTTAATTAACCAAACCTTTAGCATTGGTGGTGATTTGAACGTTACACCCAAATGGAAAGTAGGCTGCAATAGTGGCTATGATTTTAACTTAAAAAGAGTGTCTTATACCCAATTTTCCGTAAGTAGAAATTTGCATTGTTGGGCACTTAGTTTTAATTGGATACCCGATGGCATTCGCAAAAGTTTTGAGTTTACATTAAGAGCAAATAGCGCAACTCTACAAGATTTAAAAGTAAGGAAAATGAGAGGTTGGTACGATAATTAAATCATTACATATTTCTTCTATACTGCCCACCCACTTCAAAAAGGGCATTTGTAATTTGCCCAAGCGATGCAGTTTTGCATACTTCCATTAAGGCTTCAAAAATATTTTCATTTTTAATGGCTTTTTGTTGCAATTGGTATAAGCTGTTAGGTGTTACATCATTGTTGCGCTCTTGCAGCAGTTTTAACATATTTATTTGGTATTGTTTTTCTTCTTCTGTGGCACGTATTACTTCTTTGGGCAATACCGTAGGCGAACCTTTGCTACTTAAAAAAGTGTTGACACCAATAATTGGAAATTCGCCAGTATGTTTTAGCGTTTCGTAATACAAACTCTCTTCTTGTATTTTCCCTCTTTGGTACATGGTTTCCATAGCACCTAATACACCGCCACGCTCGGTTATTCTATCAAATTCTAACATTACAGCTTCTTCCACAAGGTCTGTTAGTTCTTCTGTAATAAATGAGCCTTGCATAGGATTTTCATTTTTAGCTAAACCAAGCTCTCTATTGATAATCAATTGAATAGCCATTGCACGTCTTACGCTTTCTTCAGTAGGTGTAGTTATAGCCTCATCGTAAGCATTGGTATGTAAGCTATTACAATTGTCGTATATGGCGTACAAGGCTTGTAATGTTGTTCGAATATCGTTAAAATCTATTTCTTGTGCATGTAAACTTCTGCCGCTCGTTTGAATATGGTATTTCAACATTTGGCTACGCTCGTTTGCTCCATATTTTATTTTCATTGCTTTAGCCCAAATTCTACGGGCTACTCTGCCTATTACGGCATATTCAGGATCGATACCATTACTAAAAAAGAAAGAAAGGTTTGGTCCAAATTCATTGATATCCATTCCTCTGCTTAAATAGTATTCTACAAATGTAAAACCATTGGCAAGGGTAAATGCCAATTGACTGATAGGGTTTGCCCCAGCCTCGGCAATATGATAACCAGAAATAGAAACGGAATAAAAATTTCTTACCTTTTGTTGGATAAAATATTCTTGTACATCGCCCATTAAGCGCAAGGCAAATTCGGTACTAAAAATACAAGTATTTTGGGCTTGGTCTTCTTTTAAAATATCTGCTTGTACAGTTCCTCTTACTTGACTAAGCGTATAAGTTTTTATTTCATCATACACATTTTGAGTCAATACCTGATTGCCCGTAACACCTAATAACATTAAGCCTAAACCATCGTTTCCCTCTGGCAATTCGCCTTGGTAAGTTGGCACAGTTTGGTTTTTAGCTTTGTAAATTTCTGCTATCTTTTCTTTTACTTCTTTTTCTAATCCATTGGCTTTTATGTACAATTCGCATTGTTGGTCAATAGCAGCATTCATAAAAAAACCTAAAAGCATAGGCGCAGGACCATTAATAGTCATAGAAACAGAAGTTTTTGGGTCGGCAAGATTAAATCCGCTATATAATTTTTTTGCATCATCGAGGCAGCAAATACTTACCCCAGAGTTACCAATTTTTCCATAAATATCTGGGCGAATATGAGGGTCGTTACCATACAATGTTACGCTATCAAAAGCTGTAGATAAACGCTTGGCAGGCATACCCAAACTTACATAATGAAATCTGCGATTGGTTCTTTCAGGTCCACCTTCGCCTGCAAACATACGGGTTGGGTCTTCGCCCTCTCTTTTAAAAGGGTAAATACCTGCGGTGTAGGGAAATTCGCCAGGTACATTTTCTTGCAATTGCCAATGCAATCTATCTCCCCAACTTTTATATTTGGGTGTTGCTATTTTGGGTATTTGGGTATGGCTAAGGCTTTCTGTATGTGTTTTTATGCGCAATTCCTTATCACGCACTTTAAAAATATAATCTTCGTTTTTATATTTTTCAACAAGTGAATCCCAATTTTGAATAAGCTTTTTATTTTGAGGTAAAAGTTGCTCTTCTAAATCATTTATTTTTTGATTGATAATATGTGTAAAATCTTCTGAAATATTTTTTGTTGACATACAGGGCAAATTTAGTGAGTTAAATGAGATATTCAAGCATCATTTTTTATGCAAAAACAAGGAATAAAAAATAAAAAAGGCAATCTATAAGCCGGGTTCTGTATTCCGCATTTTTAGGTGTGGAACGCCTATCATTTATCTAATGCAACCTACCCTCCGAGCCAAGCTGGTATTGCTACCAGCCATTAGAACGAGAAGCCCTAAAGCCTCGGTATATTTAGTTTTACAACCCACAAGGTTTATCCCTTCGCCATATTACTATGGCGTAGCGTAAGCTCTTACCTCACGTTTTCACCATTACCCCGAATGTTCGAGGCTGTTATTCTCTGCGACACTTTCTGTCTTTAAAGCATTTCTACTCAAAAGCCCATCTTTTCAAATGGTGTGGTACTCTGTGTTGCCCGGACTTTCCTCTGCTATTTTTCAACAACAGCGATAAGCCAATTGCCTTTTGGGCAAAGATAATTAATAATTAAGAATGAAAAATTAATAATGTATAATTATTGTTTATTGATGAGTTGCAATAATTTCAACTTATCTACAATTAATAGTAAAACAAAAACCAATATAGATAAACAAAGCAACGAACTTATTAAAGTAAAATACAATGGCAGCGTCCATTCTAAAGCTACTTTAATTCTATGCAGCAAACTTATTTGTTTTTCTACAGAGCCTTCGTAAAGCAATAATTTTACAGTACAAAATTCATTTTCTGTATCAAAATTGCCAAGCTCTACGCCCAATTCTTGTAGCCTTTCTTCGGTTTCTAATATTTTTGCATTTAGCTCTATAAAATCAGCCACTTGACCACCTTTATTTTTTAGTTCATTCAACGATAAAAGCGATTTTTCGAGAGATATTTTTTTAGCATTTAATTGTTTGTATTCGTTTGTTTTATCTACTTTGGTAATTTTTTTGGCATTTATTGTGCCTATTTTTATCATCTCTAAATAAAAACTGTCAAATAATTCTGGATTAACACCAATCAATAAATGTATTTGTCTATTGCCTTTTAGCCCCAAATTTTGCTCGTATTGAATTACAGCTTGGTAGGCACTTGTTTTTGCTTTTATTAATTTTTCATCTTTTTCAAATTCAGAAGATTTACTTTTGATTGTGGCCGTTTTTTCAAATTTTTGATTTGAAGAAATATTTGCTGGTGTTGATAAATCAGGATTTGGTTTAGACGATTTGAATTTTTCAGAAGCATAGTTTTTTCTAACACTTTCTAAATTGCCAAAAAAATTATTACTTGAATTTTCTCTATAAGATGCTGTATCTTTAACTACAAATCCATAAATCAATCTGAATAAAAATAAAACTGCAAACAAAATCAATAACCATCTAAATAGTTTCCAAAAACGAGGTTTAATGTTTTTTATCATAAATAATATTTAAAACTCAAAATAAATGGTAATAGTACCCTCAACAGTTACATCATTATCAGCAGCAGCAAATTTAGATTTTCCTGCTATTTTTAATGCCAATTTATTTAAACATTGGTTGGTATTTGTAGATGAGGCACTTATTTTAAGAGGTTTTACTGTACCGTCTGGTTTTACCATAATATCAACTATTACAGCACCTTCGGCATTGCAATCTTCATCGTTTGAATATTGGAAATTAGTAATTTTTCTGTTTTTTATTGATGTTTTATAATTTGCTTTTCCTTTATCAGATTTACCAAAACCATCTTCTCCATTCCCACTTCCCTTTCCTGGTCCTTTTCCATCTGTGCCTGTTCCTTGCCCATCAGGTTTTCCACCTTTTACACCATCAGGACTTCCACCAACGCCTGTTTTTGTTCCATTTCCGCCATTTGCTGCATTTTTCTTTGCATTGTCAGTCATTTTTTTCAACATTGCTTCTTCTTCCAATTGCTCTTTGGTTTTAGTAGGCTGTGTTGGCGTATTGGTATTTGTAGGTTTTGTAGTATTTGTTTTAGGTTTATCGGGTGTTTTTGGCATTGCCACAGCATCTTCTTCGTGGGTTTGCTCTGTCATAGCTTCTTCTTCAAAAGCAGGTGCGCTTGGTGGTGTATAAGATGCTTCTACTGGTACTTCATTTGGTCCGCCTGCATCTGGGTCGCCAAGGCTTACAGCCACACCACCGCCCATTTCTTCAATAGGTTTTGGTTTTTCGGGTAGTTTTATGCTTACTAAAAACATAAGCAATACCAATATTGTAATAGCTACGGTGGTGCTTACTCCAGATATATTTCTATTCTTAACTTCTACTTCGTCAAGTTTATCTATGTTTTCGGTGTATTTTAATTCGTTGGTGTGCATAGGTTTATTTTTTTATTGTCTCTCTCCCTAAATCCCTCTCCACAAGAGAGGGACTTTTGGGATATGCTATTTTATTTTTGATTTTCTTGCCAACTGCTTCCCGCACGTGCGGGATAATATTTGCCAACTTTCTTTTTTGCCAACTGCCAACTTTACAAACTTGCCAACTAATTCCCAGCTGCTGGGCTTTCTTTCTCCAATGCCAATACTACTTTTGCACCTTTTTTATTTGCTATACTTACCATTTCCATTACTTTTTCGTAAGCCACATTTTTATCCGCATGAATACTTACAACCAAAAGTGGGTCTTTGCTTAATTCCTCTGCAAGGGCAAAAGGTAAATCATCAATAGAAATATTTAATTGATTATTGATAGCATACTCGCCTTTTTCATTCAAATACATATTGATAGGCTTTTTTGGTGGTACATCTTTATCCTTTACACCCTTTGGCAGCAATATTTTTAAAACAGGGTCGGTAGATACCGTAGAGGTAAGAATAAAAAATATGAGCAACATAAAAATAATATCAGTCATAGCCGAAAGGCTAAATTCTGTTGTTACTTTACTTCGTTTTCTAATAGCCATGGCTTAAGCTGGTTGTTGTAAAATATCTATAAACTCAAGGTTATGAGCTTCCATTTTATTGGCTACTCTATCTATTTTTAGCATTAAATAATGGTATGCAGCAAAGGCAAAAATACCCAACATTAAACCAGCTGCACTCGATACCATTTTTACATATAAACCTGTAGAAACAGCTTCAATCTCAATGGTTTTAGCGGCTGCTATATTTTGAAACATTTGAATAACCCCAAAAATAGTACCCAAGAAACCAAACATAGGCGCAATACCAGCAATAGTAGCCAAAAAGCCTACATTTTTTTCTATTTTGTAAATTTCCATTTTACCTACATTGTCCAATGCACTTTCAATATCTTGAATAGGTTTGCCAATACGAGAAATGCCTTTTTCTATAATTCTTGAAATAGGTTTATTGGTACGGCTACAAAGCGTTTGCGCTCCTTGCACATTGTTGTTCAAAACCATATCTTTAATATTGTTAATAAAAGTAGGCTCTATAATAGCTGCATTGCGAATGGCTAAATATCTTTCAATAGCTAAATAAAGGGCTATAACGAATAAAATACCAATAGGTATCATTACTATGCCACCTTTTGAGGCAAATTCCCATAAATTTTGTGGTGCTTGGCTTTCTGCTAAAGCTTTTTTAACAGCATTGGCAGAATCTACTGCGCTTGGGGTTTGTAATAAAATTGATAAAAGCATTGTGTTGATTTAATAGTTAACGTATTTAGGGATTGTTTTATTTTATTGAAAGGTAATTATTTATTTTCTATCATTACTTGGTATAAGCCATTTTCTAATTGAACAGTAGCTTGTACACCTGTTTTTTGCAAATCTGCTTGATGGTTAATTGCATTTTGCTCTAATCTATATTTGCCAACAGCATGCGTTAAATCTATTTTAATTGTAGGTATTTCTTCATTGTTAGAAATATTGGTTTCAATTTCTTTTGGTGTTTCTATATTTTCAATTGTGGGTTGTTCTACTTCAACAATAGGCGTTTCAATTGTTGCAATTGGCGTTTCTACTTTTTCAGCCTCAATTGGTTTTGCCACTTCTATTTTAATTTCGTTTTTAGGCAAACTAATAATAGATGCTTGCTGTGTATTTACTGTATAATGCTCAACACTTAAATAGCCAATATGCGCCACCAAAGCTATGCTTGCTGCAGCTGCCCAAGCTTTCCAATTCTTTTTTGGTAATTGTAGTTTTTCTATTGGCGCTCTATCGGCAATGGTTAAAATAGGTTCGTATGTTTTTTCTATTGGTTTTGGTTCTTCAATTTCGTTTGCTACGGCTTTAATATCTACAGGCAGCAAACCATAACTTTGAAGAGCTAAATTAAGATTTAAATTGGGCGAAAACCATTTGTTATCTTCATTTCCTTTATAAAAAATACCCAATTCATCAATATTGGCTTTGTTTTCAGAAATTATTGAATGGTTAATTCCATTTACCCAAGTATCTATTTCGGCAAGGGCTTGTTGGTAGCTTATGTCGTTGGTTTTACTTAACTCGTTGGCTAATAAGCCATCGTTTTCTTTTAAGTGTTGGTTAAAAAAAATGGTTTTGCTGTATGGTTTTATTCTATCTTTAGCTGCGTTAAGCGTGCAAGGGCTTTCACGTACTATAAAACCGCCAAAATTTGGCACTATAACACATTCGTGGGTTTGTAATAATTGATATAAAATTGAATTTATTGCCATTTTAAAATTAAAGTTTCAAAAATAAGGAAAATGAGCGGTTAGAAAATATTTTTTTTAAGCAGTGTATTAAATTTAGACACTTGCTGTTTTGCGTAGTACAATTTGACGTTGCAATGCAAAGGTATTTGGCGAAATGCCAACCAATAATTTATCAATAAAATTAACAAAACGCAACATAAACCTTGGCAAGCGCAAGCATTTGGTTTTCGCTATAACGCCACCTGAATTTAAAAATAAAAACAATTCGCTAAAACTGATTTTTTCTATATTAAAATAAGGAAAATGCTGTTGAAATTTTGTTTTATCATCAAACAATAAATTAGGAATAGCACAATTTGCACTCCATAAATCGTTTGGGTCGGTACAAATAAGATTTTTATCAAATACATTGATAGTATAATCATATCCCTCATGCCTCATAAGTTTTAATACTCTTCGCATAGCCCACGAGCAGTTAATTTCTTGAATAATTAAAACCCCGTTTGGTTTTAAAATTCTATTCATTTCTTCAAAAAATTCGGTAGGATAGGGTACATGGTGTATCATATTGCTTGATACTACAAAATCTAAACTATTATCTGTATATGGCGTATTGAGGGCATCTACCATTTTGTCATCAAGCCACTCGTTATTTGCATAATCTGTAATACGATAGTTTCTACATTTAATAAACAATTTACTTAAACCTGTGCCGCAACCTACCTCTATGCCAGTATCTTCATTTTTTATAAATTCATTCATCCAGCCAAAGCGTTTTTCGAGCAAAAATTTAAGATTTAAGGGGGCGCCACCAAAATAATAATCTCTGGCTTTGGCTACATCGCCCTCTTGCTTCATTCTATTTTCGCCATGCGATTGTGGCTTGTATTGGTATGTTTTGCTCATTTTAATTGTATTTTATTCATTTATAAAACTTAATTTTAAATAAATATTGAAAGGTGCAAAAAAAACTAAAATTTATATGCTTTTATAAAATATTTTTGCAAAGTGAATTTTCAATTACAAATAGTAGATAACCAAGCCTTGAAAAAAGCGTTTATAGATTTTCCCAAAAAGCTTTACAGTAAAGATAAAAACTACATTATGCCTTTAGATGCTGATATAGCTTTTACTTTCAATAAAAATCAAAATCCTGCTTATCAAACAGGCGAAACTATACAATGGATACTTAAAAACGACCAAGATATTAGAGGCAGAATAGCTGCTTTTTATAATAAAGTGCCAACAACAGGGGCAATATTGGGCGGTTGTGGTTTTTTTGAGTGTATAGATAATCAAGAGGCAGCAAATGTGCTTTTTGATGCTGCTAAAGATTGGTTGAAAACCAAAAATTGCACTGAAATGGACGGTCCAATAAATTTTGGCGAACGTGATAGTTTTTGGGGCTTAATGGTTGGCGGGTTTGATAGACCAAGCTATAAGGAAAATTATAATTTTCCCTACTACAAAGCTTTGTTTGAAAACTATGGTTTTAAATTTCACATAGGTCAAACTACATCACTTATTAACCATGAAACATTTAATTTTGAGCGTTTTAGCAAATTGGCTTCCAGAGTTTTTGCTAATCCGAGTTATACTTTTGATTATATCCATAAAAATAATTTAGAAAAATATGCCAAAGATTTTATAGAAATATACAACCAAGCTTGGGCTTTTCACGAAAACTTTGTACCCATGACATTTGAAAAAATAATAGTATTAATGAAGCAAATGAAACCCATTTTGGTAGATGAAATGAATATATTTGCTTATGCAGATGGAAAGCCCGTTGGGTTTTATATTACGGTTTTAGATGTAAATCAAATATTTAAACATGTAAATGGCAAAATGAATTGGCTGGGCAAACTCAAATTTTTATACTACCGCAGAAAAGTGGAACGTATTAGAGGCATTGTATTTGGAGTTGTTCCAAAATACCACAATTTAGGTATTGAAATAGCATTGATTATGAAATTTAGAGATGCCATGATAAAAAACCCTCAATTTAAAGACAATGAATTGGCTTGGATTGGCGATTTTAACCCTAAAATGCTTAGCATGTTTGAAAGCATGGGCGCACAAGAAATAAAAAAACATATTACTTACCGTTATAATTTTTCTGAATAATAAAATAAAATTTAGAATTTGAATATTTTAATTATCGCCAACCGCTTTCCCTATCCGCCTTTTAGGGGCGATAAATTAAAAATATTTAATTTAGCTACCCAGCTTTCGCAGCAGCATAACCTACATTTAATAACCTTTGCCGAGCAAGAAAGCGATTTTAAAGACATAGATAAAATTAGCCATTTATTTAAAACCATAGAAGTAATTAGGCTGCCAAAATGGAAAAGTGTTTTGAATGTAGCTTTGGGCTTATTGGGCAATAAACCCTTGCAAGTAAATTATTTTAAAAGCAAAGAGTTTCAACATCAATTAGATAATTTACTTTCAAAACAAGCATTTGATGTGCTGCATATTCAGCATTTACGCATGGCGCAATATGCTATTGAAAAAATAAATTATAAACGAATTTTAGATTTGCCAGATGCTTTTAGTTTATATTGGGAAAGGCGAAAAAACATAAAACGCAATTTTTTTCAAAAAATATTAGACAATATTGAAAGCAAAAGAGTGTTAAAATATGAAGCAGAAATACTTAAAACATTTAACCTAAACTTGGTGTGTAGTGCCGAAGATCAAAAGCATTTAATACAAAAACATAAAGTTAGCAATGTGCAAGTGCTACCCAATGGAGTAGATATAGAAAAATTTAAAATGGGCAATCATAGTTATAGCCATAATGAAACCCTTTTATTTACAGGCAATATGGATTATGCGCCCAATGTAGATGCAGTAATTTATTTTGTAAAAGATATTTTTCCGACCATTAAAAAAGAATTTCCAAAAGTAAAATTTATAATAGCAGGGCAACGCCCAGTGCAAAAAGTATTGGAATTAGCCCAAGAAAAAGACGTAGAAGTTACAGGTTTTATTCCTGATTTGGCAAATATTTACAATGCTGCAAGCGTTGTAGTAGCACCATTGCGCTTTGGCGCTGGCACTCAAAATAAAGTGCTTGAAGCAATGAGTATGGGCATACCTGTGGTATGTACCAATATTGGTTTTGAGGGCTTGGGCATACAAAATGGCGAGGGTGCATTTATGGAAATAAGTGCCAATGGTTTTGCCCAAAAAGTAGGCGAATTATTAAATAGCGAAACATCAAGAACCCAAACAGGAAAACGAGGAAATGAGGTAATTATTCAAAAATTTAGTTGGCAAGGTGTTGCAACTACGCTTAATCAATATTATAAACACTTGTAATAAAATGAAAGCAATATTATGGCTTTGCGGTATTTTTCTTTTATTGATGGGTGTATTAAGCATCGTGTTTTTTCAGCAAAGGGTAATGTATTCCGATTCGGCATACAATGCTTTTTATATCATTAACTCTGAATTTTTTGAAACCAACCATAGCCGTTATGGGCTTTATATTACCCAAATTATTCCTTTATTATGTTTAAAATTAGGTTGTTCGGTTGTATTTTTTCTTAAATTATATTCTATCAGTTATTTACTAATCGCAGGAATTGTATTTTGTATTTTAATAAAAATTAAACAACCTAAATTGGCTGTATTACTTAGCATAATGCAAGTAATTGCTTATCGAGAAACATGGTTTTTAGCTTTTAATGAAACTACATTGTGCATTGCAATGGTTTTACTTTTGGCAGGTGTTTTACAGTATTTTCAACAGCATAAAATAACGCTCTATCTTAAACTATTTTATTTAGCCTTACCAATATTTATAGCTATATATAGCCACCCAATGGCTATCGTTTTAATTGCTTTTATTATTGTGTTTTATGCTATTCAATATCCAAAGCAAAGCTTTCAGAATGTTTTTATTTCTATATTATTATTGATGGTAATTTTTACAATAAAAACATTGTGTTCTAATAGCAGTAGCTACGAGCAAGAGTTGTATCAACAAATAGCAAATTTTAAACCTTTGTTGCAAAATTTTAAATCCTTGTATAGTGTATATTTCTTTTGTGGAAATATGAATTTAGCAAATTGCTTTACAAATCTTTATTTTATACCCACTATTATATTTCTTATAGTATTAGCAGTTTTTTTAATACAAAAAAAATACGTATTAGGTAGTTATTATTTATTTTCAACTGTAGGCTTTTGGTTATTGTTAATCATTATTTTTAATAGAGGCGATGGCAATATTTTTATGGAAAAAAATTTTACACCTTGGGTATTTGTTTGTCTTTATCCTTTGTGTTTTTTAGAAATAAAAAAGAAACAAACTTTAATTTTAAAATTAAGTTTTATGGCTATTGTTTGTGTATTAACCTATTCGTTATATGGTATTTATAAAGTATCGCCTATTTATAAAAATAGAATTGTAGCTATCAATAATTTATTAACCGTAAAAAACATTCCCAATGCCTCTAAATTATTAATTCAAGATAGTACGGTAGATTTTAATTTATGGCAAAATACTTGGGCTTTACCCTACGAAACTTTATTGTATAGCAAAGTAAATTGCAAAAAAACAATGACAGCCAAAATGTATAATAACGAAGAAAGTATTAACAAAGAATTGTACAGAGATGATATATTTTTAAGTGCCGATTTTTTTCCTGTAGATATACCCAATTGGCAATTGAATAGCCATTATTTTATACTTGAAAAAAGCAAATATGTATTGATAATTTTATAAACCCAAATTCAGCAATAGAATTGCTGAATCGAATAACAAATTTCAAATCATGTTTTTACAAAACATAATTGCAATTTTTAAATCGGGGTTAAGCCCAACTAAATCAAATAGTTCAATTTTTCAAATTTCCTATTGATTAATTTGGGATAAAAATAAAATTTTAGGAACTTAAACTTTAATAATTTTTTCAGCTAATTTTTAAACAACATTTTAAACGCTAAATTTTTTTTCACTTTTAAGTTAGGTTAATATTAAAATTCTATAAATTTTTTAGTTACTTCAATAAACCATCAATTGATGTTTCAATATCTGTAATTTTATTAACTGAAAGGGTTATAGCCCCAGTTTTATCTATTAACAAGGTAGAGGGAATGGTACTTATTTTATAGGCTTTTGCCATTGGCGATTCGTATTTTTTGAAATCGCAAAATTGGTCTTTCCAAAGAAGTTCATCTTCTTCTATAGCAGTTTTCCAACTGGCTTGGTCAGTATCTAAAGAGATGCTTACAAAAGCAATTTTAGGATTATTTTTAAATTTTTGATAAATACGCACCAAGTTTTTATTGTCTGTTCGGCTGGTTTTACTCCACGATGCCCAAAAGTTTAAAATTACTACTTTACCTTTGTATTTAGCTAATTGAAAGGTATCAGTATTATTATCTTCAATTGTATTTACTTTTGCATTTAGGGGTGTATTATTAGCAAAAATAAAGCCTGATACAGCCAGTATCACAATCAAAAATCCGCAAAGGAAAATAGCCTTCGTTTTATTTAATGTTTTAATCTTCATACTTCTATTCTTACAATATCAGCACCAATTTTATTTAATCTTGTATCTATGTTTTGATAACCTCTGTCTATTTGTTCAATATTTTTTATGGTGCTTACGCCATGGGCACTCATAGCGGCTATAAGCATGGCTACACCTGCTCGTATATCGGGAGAGCTCATAGTTATGCCTTTTAATGGTATTTTTTTGTCTAATCCCATAATATTGGCTCTATGTGGGTCGCACAGTATGATTTTAGCACCCATATCTATTAGGTTATCTACAAAAAATAGGCGGCTTTCAAACATTTTTTGGTGTATTAATACATTGCCTCTGGCTTGAGTAGCTGTAACCAAAATAATACTAATCAAATCTGGTGTAAAACCAGGCCAAGGGGCATCGGCAATGGTTAAAATACTACCATCAATAAAAGTGTCTATTTGGTAGTTTTTTTGAGAAGGAATGTAAATATCATCACCCTGAAATTCCATTTGAATACCCAAGCGTTTAAAAATATCTGGAATTACACCAAGTTCTGGTATTTGACAGTTTTTAATGGTAATTTCGCTTTCTGTCATAGCTGCCAAGCCAATAAAACTTCCTATTTCTATCATATCAGGCAACATGGTATGGCTTGTACCGCCTAAATTTTCAACACCTTCTATGGTTAATAAATTGCTACCAATGCCGCTAATATTTGCGCCCATTCTGTTCAACATTTTACACAATTGCTGCAAGTAGGGTTCGCAAGCAGCATTGTAAATTGTAGTTGTGCCTTGAGCTAACGATGCAGCCATTACAATATTGGCTGTACCTGTAACAGAGGCTTCATCAAGCAACATATAAGCCCCTTTTAATTTACCATTTTCGGTTGTTACTTTATAAAATTGTTCATCAGCCAAATATTCAAATTTTGCCCCCAATTTCATAAAGCCAATAAAGTGTGTATCAAGTCGTCTTCTACCTATTTTATCGCCACCTGGGCTAGGAATATAACCTTTGCCGAACCTTGCCAATAAAGGACCAATTATCATAATAGAGCCTCTTAATCCTGCACCTTTTTGTTTAAATTCTACCGAGTTTAAATACGCTAAATTAATATTATCGGCTTTAAAAGAATAGGTTTCTTCTTTTATTTTATTCACTTTTACACCCAAATCGCCTAAAAGTTCAATTAATTTTAAAACATCTCTTATTGCTGGTATATTGTGAAGGATAACTTCTTCTGGCGTTAGCAATACGGCAGAAATAATCTGTAAAGCCTCGTTTTTAGCTCCTTGGGGAATTATATCTCCCTTTAATTTTTTGCCACCCGTTACTTTAAAAATTGACATACGAAAAGTTTATTTTTTGTAATTGTTTTTTTTATTTTTATTGAAAAATTTTTTCTTGTTGTTGCCGCCTGTATTATTTAGTGGAATAAATTGTTTTCTTCTTTGTTCTAAAGTTATTTCTAATTGCTCAGGGTTTACGCTTAATTTCTTGCCAGACATAATCCCCAAATGTTCGGCTAATTGATAATTAGAAAGATTTTCGTTGTTCCAATTGCGAGAGGAATTACTCATAAAAGAGGCTAATAAATTCAAAAACTCGCCTTTAATTTCAGATTCTTCCATTTCCGTAGCTTTATTTACCATATATTGTAAGTTTCTACCATAAAACCGAAAGCGAATAGGTTGGTTTGAGTAAGGTATTTTTTCAGGTTTTTTTGCCAGTTCTTTTCTTTCAGGTATTGGAAAAGGGCTATCTACATCTAATTTATAATCGGCAATTATATGTAGGTGGTCCCATAGTTTTTGCAAGTAATCTGCTTGTTCTTTTACCTGTGGGTTTAATATTTCCATTACACTAATTAAGGCTTGTGCCATTTTGGTTCTTTGGCTTTTATCTTGAATAGTTAATGTGTGCATTACCATATTTTGTATGGAACGCCCGTATTCTGAAATAATAAGTTTTTGAGATTGTGTGTTGTAATTAAATAATTCTGACATATTACAAGTTCAAAGGTAATTAAAAATATGGTTCAAAAAAAAATCCTACTAATTTAAATTAGTAGGATTTATAAATATTTGTTTTAAAATTATTTGAATTGTTTAGGTTCTTTGTTTTTAGGCTCTAAAGTTACAGTGTTTTTTTTACCTGATGCATCAAGAAAACTCAATTGTACTTTTTTATTTCTTAATTCAAGAATTTCGCATCTTAATACATCGCTATCAGATGCTTTTGATAAATCTCTTCCAAATTGTGCTTTAGAATGTCTATGATCAAAAGACCATTCTCCACTGCTTCCCAATTTTTGGAATAAAACATTTTTTGTGTAATCGAATTTTTTTTCTGAAATAATATTAGCTTGATTGGCTGGCAACATTACACCACCATTTTTTTCGCTGTATGATTTTGAGTAAGCAACATTCATGTTGTAGAATCCTGTTCTCATTATTGTCCAAACCAATTCTAAAGAGTCGCCATTTGAGAAACTTCTTTTTAAAGTATCGTTAGAAGCATCGCTTTTATCTTGAATTTTATAATCTGTAATTGTCCATTCGTTAGAAAGCCTATCTCTTTTACTTGTAAGCGAAATGCCTGGACCTTCTTCGTACTTACAGGCTGTAAAAGCCAAAGTTACGATTGAAGCTAAGAAGAATAATTTTTTAAGGTTTTTCATTTATCTTTTCTGTTTATTAATATTTGGCAAATATAAAGCTATTATTTATTAATTTCCAAATGGTATGTTAAAAATTTAAATTTTAAAAATAAAATAATAATTTGATAATACCATTGTAATTGTCTGTATCGAGTGAAAAGCCATTAGATTTAGGGCTTAAGGTGCTTTTTGATGTGGTTAAAGTAGCTGTACTTTTATTGTACATTTCTGTTGTATTTTCTGTAGAACTTTTAAAATTGGCACTAAAACCATAGCCAAATTCGCCACCAATAGAAATTTTAGGTGCAATAAAATACTCAACACCAGCAAAACCTCTTATGCCAATATTAAAGTTTGAGGCATTGTTTACTTTTGTTATTCTTAATGTGCCAGAGTCTTCGTTTTCTAAAGCATTTCCATAATTAAATTTACTATCGAAACCGCTTGTATTATTCAAAAAAAACTCTACACCATAAATACCTTGTAACCTTGTATTGCCTCTTCTTTTTTCAATGCCAAAACCTAAACCTAAAGTGTTGTTTTTGGTTTTTTGTTCATCTACTACAATACTACCAGCTAAAGCACCGGGTGTTTTATCGCCTACATTGGTTTTTAATGTATTGGTATTTACTCCAAATCTAAAATAAGCTCTGTATGCTGTGGTATTATTTTTCATATACTTGGCAAATATGTTTTGATTAGGCGTAGCAAAAGTGGTGTTTGGCGAAGCATTGTTTGCACTGCCATTTAGCATATTGCCAAAATAGCCAAGAATTGGGTTTGCTCCAAAGCCTAGGGCATACTCGCCAGCTACTGGTAGAATAGCAATACCTCTTCTGTTTTTTAAAATGGGTTGGTTTTGAGCCTGTAAGCCGAGGTTGAAACTCAAAAAGCAAATGATAATTGTTTTTTTCATTATGGCTGCAAAAATATAGAAATTACTACTTTAATCCAATATCATCAATTTGGCAAATTTTAATACCAAGGTTTTTTCACCTGCTTCGGCAAAGCTAATAATGGCTTTTCTGTTGTCGCCTGTATCTTGAAGGCTAAGAACAGTGCCTTTGCCAAAACGCTGGTGTTCTACCATATTGCCTATACCTAAATTTGAAACATCGCTTACTTTAAAGTTTTCAGATATTTTAATTGAGCCTATAGGTTTTGAAGCTAATTTTCCGCCCACATTCATGCCATAGCCTTTGCCAAAGCCTGTATCTTCTTTGCGCACAAATAAATTTTCTTGAGGCATAGCTACTGGCATTTGCATTTCCAAATATTTTTTATCTATTTCATCTAAAAATCGGCTTGGTTCGCAATTGATTAAATTACCATACTTAAAGCGTGAGGTAGCAAATGATAAATTCAATTTTTCTTCTGCTCGGGTTACAGCTACATAAAATAACCTGCGTTCTTCTTCTAAATCTTGCCTACTATTTAGGCTCATTTGCCCAGGAAAAAGATTTTCTTCTAAACCTACCACATATACATGTTTAAACTCAAGTCCTTTACTACTATGAATAGTCATTAGGGTTACAGTGTCTTTGTTTTCAGCATCTTTATCTGCATCTGTTAGTAGGGCTATGCTTTGAATAAAGGTGGCAAGGTTTTTTTCATCTTCGCTTGTATCGTCTTCTGTAAATTCTTTTACTGCATTTAAAAAAGCCATTAGGTTTTCGTGACGTGACACACCTTCTACTGTTTTATCATCGTAAAGGGTTTTTAGCAATGTGCTTTGCTTGGCAACATATTCAGATACTTCATAAGCGTTCTTTGTTTCCAGCATAGTTTGAAAACTGGCTATCATGATGTAAAAATCTCTGATATGGGCTACTGCTGCTCCTAATATGGGAAAGGTATGGCTATTTTTAATTACTTCCCAAAGGGTAATATCGTTTTCGCCAGCTAAAAACACGAGCTTATCTATTGTAGTAGCACCTATTTTACGGGTAGGATAATTGATTATGCGTTTTATGGCTTCTTCATCGTTAGGATTTATAACCACACGCAAATAAGCTACCATATCTTTTATTTCTTTACGTTGGTAAAAGCTTAAGCCGCCATATATTCTGTAAGGAATATTTAGTTTTCTTAGGGCTTCTTCAAAGGAGCGACTTTGGGCATTGGTGCGATATAAAATAGCAAAATCTGTATTGGCTAATTGCTTTTGGTTTTTTTCTTCAAATATACTTTGAGCTATAAGTCTGCCTTCTTCATTATCGCTCATGGCACGCATTACTTTTATTTTTTCGCCATCGGCATTTTCAGTGTATATTTTTTTATCAAGCTTTTCTTTGTTTTTATCTATAATGCTGCTGCTGGCATTTACAATATTGGCTGTGCTGCGGTAGTTATGCTCCAATTTAAAGGTGTTTAAATCTGGATAATCTTTTTCAAAGTTTAAAATATTTTCAATATTAGCCCCTCTAAAGCTATAGATACTTTGAGAATCATCGCCAACTACGCATATATTTTGATTAACGGCTGCCAGTTTTTTTACTATCATGTATTGGCAAAGGTTTGTATCTTGATACTCATCTACCATTACATATTTAAACTTGTGTTGGTATTTGTTCAATACATCTGCATGCTTAGTCAGTAGCATATAGGTGTTTAGCAATAAATCGTCAAAATCCATTGCACCTGCTTTAAAGCAACGCTGCTGATAGATTGCAAAAATTTTGCCCATTAAGGGGCGACCAGCACTTGTATCATCTTCTACCAAGGTGGGTATATTGACATATTCTCTTGCAGTAATTAAACTATTTTTGCAACTACTTATTCTATTATAAATAAGCGAGGGTTTATATACTTTATCGTCAAGGTTAAGTTCTTTTAATATGCTTTTTACAAGGCTTTTAGAATCGTCTGTATCATAAATGGTAAAATCTTTAGGGTAGCCTATTTTTTCTGCTTCAAAGCGGAGTATTTTTGCAAATATGCTATGGAATGTGCCCATCCAAACATTGCGTGCATCGTTTCCTACAACTGTTTCTATACGGTTTTTCATTTCTTTGGCTGCCTTATTGGTAAAGGTTAGCGAAAGTATATTGAAGGCATCTATGCCTTGTTTTATCATGTGGGCAATGCGGTAGGTAAGCACTCTGGTTTTGCCGCTGCCTGCTCCTGCTATAATCATAACGGGACCTTTGATACACATGGCGGCTTGGCGTTGTATGGGGTTTAATTTATCTAAATAGGGCGGGTGCTGGTTCATTTTTGAAAGTGTGCAAAATTAGAAGAAATTGGTTAAATGTTTTATCTTTTTTTGGGAGGGGTTGGGGAGTTTGGAGTTTTGAGGTTATGGAGTTTGGAGTTTGGAGTTTTGGAGTAGGTATTAGTAATGATTAGTTTGAAATTAAATAGGGATGACGCGCAAAGACGAAAAGAATTTTAAGAGGAAATTAAGAAATATTGCTAATTATTAGTTCTATAAACACGGAATACAATCAATTCAATATGCCATCCAATAGAGAAGTTATTGCTTTAAATTCAATTTTCTTTTTACCTTTCCGCTTTTTTCTACTAAAAACCATAAGCCATTGGTTTTTCCTTTGCCTACAAAGCAATTTGCTGTTTCTTCTATGGTTAAGTTGGTAAATTTATCTACCATTTTTTCTGCTAATTCAAGTTCGTCAAATTCTAAAAGCCTTACACGCTCGCCAGCTGTATTAATAGCTGTAATGGTGTATAAGCCTATTGTTTTTTTATCGCCTTGGTATAAGGTGGCTATACCATTTTTAAAGGTAGTAGCTTTATTGTTTGCCTTATCGCAACTATGCAAGCCTGTTTTAATTTTTACTCGCCCTATGGTATCAATATACACTATTTGGCTATCTATACTAACGGCTGCCAAGCCTTCGCTAAACTGAGGCTCGAAGGCGCAGGGCAAGCTAAAGCCTGAACTTATTTTTACATTAAAAAAAGTATCTACAAATACAAATTTACCGCAATATATGGTATCTTCTTTTGCCATATTTTCTAATTGAAAAAGTCCACAATCGTAATACAGCAACATTCTATTGTTTGAATGCGGATATTTGTTTAATAGTATTTTTGCTTCATCTGTTTTTATTGGATATTTATTTTTAGCAACTACTTTTGGTAAATCAAAAATAGGTGGTTGTATTGGTTTGGTGTTTGAGGCAATAAGGGCTTCATTTTTTAGTTTCACTCTAACGGCAAAGGTTTCTTTTATACGCTTTCCTTGTTTATCTATATAATATATATCGTATAAGTTTTTTGCCATACCATTGCCTTTATACACTTTTGCTTTGTTGTTTTTAAAGGGTAATACTCTGTTTTTATGGGGCGAGCATGCTGGCAATTTTGTATTTAATTTTACACTTCCGTTGGTATCTATAAATACTATTTCGTTTTTAATATTTACAGCACATAGGTTTTCGCTAAACTTGGGTTCAAAATAGCATGGCAATTGAAAAACAGGTTTTATTTTTACTTCAAAATTTTTATTTACAAATACATATTTGCCACACATACTTGTATCTGAGGGTTTATACAAATGGGCATAAAAGGGGTCGCAATGAAAAGGCAAACACATAAGCCCTTGGCTAAAATGGTATTTGGCAATATAGGCATCTTTTAAAAGGCTATCTAAATACAATTTAGATTGGGCTTTTGCAATAATGGGTGTTAATAAAAGAATATAAACAATTAATTTCTTCAAGGTAAAAATTTGGCTTTAATTTCGGGGGTAGGTAGCCAACATTCTTCTTTTTTGCCAAACCATTTGTAGCGGTTTTTAGCTATAAAAGAATATACAATATTGCTAATAAAACTTGGAATAATGATAAAGCCATAGGCTAAATTGAGCGGAAACTTTAAATGTTTGGCAATACGCAATACGGCTTGGCTTTTAGTGTATATTGTTTCGTTATCTAATAAAATAATGGAATCTAACTGTGGATTTTTGTTTAAGAATGTAGCTAATTTTTGTTTGGCTGTATCGCTTTGGAGTGATGCAAAAAGGAAGTGGTTTTTTTTATCGTTTTTTATAATGGTTTGCACTGCACTGCTGCATAAATTACACACGCCATCAAAAAAAACAATTGGTAGGTTTTGCATTTTAAAAAATTGGTTCTCCCTCTTTTACTTTTATGCCTATACTTTGTACACCATTGATAATGCTATCTCTCATATTTTGCTCTAGAGCTATAAAATAAACACCTGGCTTTGCGGCTTTAAAACTATTGATAAGCGGCAGCTCGTATGTAATAGAATTGCCACTTACTACCCCTGTGGGCTTGCCTGTAATATCTGCCAATGTAAAATTTAGACGTTGGGTTGTAGATTTTCCTTCGGGGTCTCTTATATGTGCCAAAAGGTATAAGTTTTCAAATGGGTAATCTTTAAATACTTTGAGTTTTAAATCTATTTGGTGGTAAATATTGGTATTATTTACTGTAAAACTAAAATCGGGTATTTCTTCGTATTGCCAATTGGCATTGGGCAAATCGGTCATTTTATTTACCAATATTGAGCTATCTGTACATGCAGCCAATAGAAGGCATAAGCCAATAAGCATTGTTTTTTGCATTGTACAAAATTAACAATATTATTGGTTTGTGTAAAATGTATTTTTTTAAATATGTTAAAAGCATCCAATTAGGGCAATATTTCATCTAACTAATAGTTTTAGCTAAAATATGCGTGTTCAAATACCAAAGCCTTGTACCGAAAATTGGGAATTAATGTCGCCACAAGACAAAGGCAGACAAAAGTTGGTTATGAGCGGTAAAGGTATATAATAAGATTAACCCTCTGTTTTACTCAAAATTTAAAACCTTTAGTAAAGTTTCGGCATTGTGCTTATTGTTGTAATTACTTGCTTCTAAAAGTTGTTTTCTTTGTTCTATTTTTTCTTCGGTAAAAGGCATTTCAATCAATGCTTTTATGCTATCTACCATTGTTGCGCTATCTGTGCATATTGTGCAAGCGGTTTCCAATTGGGTATGGTTTACCATTAGGGGATTAACAACACAAAAACGCCCAACGTACAGGGCATTCAGCAGTTTTAGTTTTATGCCCGTACCCTGAAAAGTGGGCAATACATTGATATGCGCATTGGCTATGGCGTTCATTATTTCGGCATTGCTCCATTGTTCTTTTAAGGTAATATTGCTATTTTCTGCACAGGCTTGTTTCAATTCTTTGCTTGGATTATTGCCTGCTATTATTATTGGAAAATTAAGGTGTTTAAATACTTCTTTAACCAAATAAAGGGCTGCAAAATTATTTTCGCCTACACCCAAGTTGCCATGGTATAATATAAAATTGCCTTTACCTGTTTTTATATCTACCTTATCGTTGCTATGAAAGGCAGATACGAGGGTTGCACGTTTGTATTTTTCTTCAAAATATAGGGTATCTGCTGGCGAGATAGCCAATATTTGGGTGGCATAACTCAAGCTATTTTCATACGTTCTTAAATTATCAGATTCGTTTCTAAAAAAATATTTTTTAAAGAAATTGGGTTCTACAAGTTCTAAATTTTTATAATAATCGTGTTCAATATTATGGGTGCGTACAAGTTTTACACGGTTTTTTAAATTTTCATTGTTTATAAAAAAGGTGGTGTGCAAACCTTCAAATAATATGGGGTAATTATTTTGCAAAAGATTACTTAAAAGCTCATCATTACTTCTTGTTAATATAATATATGGCACATTGCCAATAAAAGGATTTTTATATTTGCTGCGAGGGTAATAATACACTTTTTCGCAAATTGTTTCCAATTCTTTCGCTTCTTTTCTGCCATATTGAAAGCAATGTAATATTACCTTTACATTTAAAGCATGCAGCCATCTTATTTTATGGTAAATATCTATAACACCGCCATAATCGGCAGGGTAGGGCACATCAAAAGCTACTATGTTTATATATCTATTCAAAGTTTTTGTATCAGTTTAATTAGTTTTTTATTTTCTATTTGCCAATTCAATTTTTGCTTTGCAAGTATAGTATTTTCGCACATTTGTTTATATGCTATTTTATCTACATATAATTTTAAAATTACTTCGGATAAACTATAAAGATTATTTTCAATACATAAGCCACAATTGTAAATAGCGTTCAAACGCTCGTATTCAGGCAGTTTTGATGAAATAGATGGAATGCCAGCTTGCATATAATCGAAATATTTATTGCTTAATGAGTAGTAATAACTTTTGCTTTTGGCTTCAAGCAAATTATAACCTAAAAAAGCATTTTCGGTATATTGTTTAATTTCTGTGGGGCTTAATAATCCTTTAAAATGAATATTTTGTAACCCCAATTGGGCTGCCAAGTTTCTTAATGCTATGCTTAAATCTCCTTCGCCTATAATTACGCAATCTAATTGCGGCAATTGTTGCATAGCATTTATCAAAAGTTCTAATTTTCTGCCTTTATTTAAAGCACCTTGGTAAATAATGTAAGGCTTGTCTGTTTTATTTTTAAGTGTAGTTGTGCCACTATCTAAAGGCACATTTAGTATGGTTTCAAATGGCTTGCCATATCTTTCTGTTAAAGCTTCTGCAAGGCTTTGCGATACAGTATATCTTAACTTACTTTGGTTAATGCCCAATTGTGTTATTCTGTGCCAAATTTTTTGCTTAAAAGGTTTACCAATTAGCTCGGGCACTTCTGCAAAATACTCGTGCGCATCGTATATTAAAGTTGTGTTTTTTAGTTTAGATAGAAGTGTAAAAGCCAATAGTGTATCGCTATCTACAGCATATAAAAAAGTATTTTTCTTGAATAATAATTTAATAAAAAGCAATACATTGTATGTAAAATAAAACAAAATACCTTTTTCAATAATGGGTTTTATGGCTATTGTATTGAATAAATATTGATTTATAAAAGTACTGTTACTTTCTTTTTTATATTTAAAATGTGGGCGAAAATAAACAGTTGTAAAAAAGCCGTTTTCTTGCAAAGTTTTAGCAATACGAATTATGCGTTGGTCGGTAAATAGATTACCTGTAATGGCTATTGCTATTGTCTTTTTGTTGTCCATTGCCATTTTCCTTCTTTTGTTTCGGTTGCAAATTGGTTGTCTTTCAACCAGCGCAATATTAAAACATATTCGCTTAATTCATTGTTGTTTACAAATTGGGGTAAGTTTTTGCTTGAAAAATTTTTATTGTTGAATAGTTTATGTAGCTTGTTGTAATATGTTTTAAACTGTATTTTTTGTTCGGCATTGCGTTTTTTTTCTAAACAAATATCGCATACACCACAATCAACATTGCTATTTTCATTAAAGTAATTAACAATAAGTTTGCTTCTGCATTCAGTTTTGTTTTCTATGTATTGGTTTACAGCTTCTAATTTTTCTTTGTATCGCTTGCGTAAAAAATCTATTTTGGTGCTTAAAATACTAATATCTGCATATCGGTTTTCCAGCATTATTAGCTGGGGTAAACTATTTTGAGGTATATAATCTACTAATTCCAATTCATGGTATTTCAATAGTTTGTCTTTTACCCATTTTTCGCCTTGTTTGGTTCTTATGGCTATATCTTTTTCGTAAATATTGGTGTAGTAATCAAACAAGCCACCGTAGGAGCGCAAAAGGGTTTTAAAAACCAAATCTAAATCCATATTTTTAACTTGCCATTCGTAAAGTGTATTGTAATTGCATGTAATTTTTAAGCGAGAAGGTAAGTAAACAGACTCTGTTAGCTGAAAATATGCTTCGAGTTCTAATATTTTAATGGCATTGTAAACCAATATGGCATTCAGTTTATAAAAATTGCAAAACTCATTAATGTCAAAATTAAATGCTTGCCCTTTGCCACTGCCAACAGCAATATTCAAATAGGTAGTTATTAAATGGTAAATTCTTTGCACATCTATACTTTCAGGGTATTTTGTGCTTATATTTAATTGGTCGTTTGTATTATCGGAAGCATGGGTTAAAAAAACGCAATAGGCTTTATTGCCATCTCTGCCTGCTCTGCCTGCCTCTTGGTAATAGGCTTCTAAAGTTTCTGGCTTTTGCTCGTGTATTACAAAGCGTACATTTGGCTTATCTATACCCATTCCAAAGGCATTGGTGCATATTATAATTCGGGTTTTATCTTTTTTCCAATCTTCTTGCTTTTGGTTTCTTATTTTGGCTTCTAATCCAGCATGGTAGTAGTCTGCTTGAATATTTCTTTGTTTAAGTAAGTTGCTTATTTCTATGGTTTTGCGCCTACTTCTAACATATACCAAGCCTGTACCTTTTATTTTATTGGCAATATGAACTATTTTATCAATTTTATTTTCTTCGTGTAATACTACATAGCTTAGGTTTTTTCGCGCAAAGCTTTGGGTAAATATTTGTGGGTTTCGCAATTCTAATTTTTGTTGAATATCTACAATAACCTCTTTGGTAGCCGAGGCTGTAAGGGCAATACAAGGAATTTTAGCATATTTGTTTTTAAAAATGGCAATCTCTAAATAGGGTGGTCTAAAATCGTAACCCCATTGCGAAATACAATGAGCCTCATCAATAGCCAGCATACTTACTTTTATATTGGCAGCATAATCTAAAAAATGCTGACTCAATAGTCTTTCGGGCGAAATGTATAGGAATTTATATTTACCATTAATGCAATTTTCAAGTTCAAATTCTATTTCTTTTCTGCTCATACCGCTGTAAAGTGCTACAGCCATTATATCTTTTGCTTTTAGGTTTTCCACTTGGTCTTTCATTAAAGCTATAAGTGGCGATACAACAATACATACACCATTTAACATAAGTGCAGGTACTTGAAAACAAATAGATTTTCCACCACCAGTGGGCAGTAGGGCTATTGTATCGTTGCCATTCAATACATTTGTAATAATATCTTTTTGTAGTTCCCTAAAGGCATTGTAACCAAAATATTGCAGTAAAATTTCTTCAGGCGTAGGCATATTAAAATAGCGTGGCTAAATTACTATTTTTTTATCAAGTGCATTTGTTTTTATTGTATTTGTCAAAATTTCTTTTACATTTGTTATAAATTAATCAAAATTCAATATGAAAAACGTATGCCTATTGGTATGTCTTTTATTATTTCAAACGGTAGTAAAAGCGCAATATTTTTCTGAAAAAGCCTTTAAAAAAGGTACTTTATTGGTAAGTATTTCTGGCGGTTCTACAAATGCCAACTATGGCACAAAGGAATTGGGTAGTGGTATAACTTATAGAAATGTAAATATGGACGGTATTAGAGACCCCTTGTTTTTTGAATATGGTATTTCCAATAAATTTGGTATTGGCTTTAGTTCTGGTACAGATTTTTTTGATATAAACACTAAAGAATTTTACAATATACAAGGCGAAACAAAAATTGAACCTACTATTGAAGCAGCAACATCAGAAACAACTTTTGATTTTAATTACCATGCTTTGGTTACGCCAAGATTAGATGTTTCTTTATACACTTCTTTTGGTGCATTTGGCTTAAAATTGCAAGGCAAAGAGCAAAAATACGAAGCTAAAGGGGCTATTTTAAGAGGAGGTATCAATGCACGATATTATATTTGGAATAGATTTGGCATATTAGGTATGGCAAGTATTTATTCTGCAAATGCTAGCCCCGAAAAAGTAAAAAACAACACATTTGGACAGAATTATAGCACAAGTATAAATGGCTACGCTTTAGAGTTTGGCTTTTGTTTTAGAATTCGTAAGTAATTTATATTTTCAAAAAATATTAAAATGTAAATGGATATTCCGTTTACATTTTTTTTTGAAATTTTGTTATTCGTTTTTCAATACTTATAATTGCATAGAAATGAAAACAATTTTTAATAAACTATTTACCTATAGCTTTTGCTTGTTAAGTCTTTTTTTTAGTGCTTGTAGTTCATCTACAGAAACTAAAGTGTTCAACATTCAAAACATTCAAATTTCTGCCGAAGGTCCTTTGTTTGAGGGGTCAAATACCGCCCAGCTGGAGTTAAATAATCCTTTGCAAGCGTATTTAACTACAGAAAAAATAGACATTAAAAACATAAAATCTGCAAAACTTAAATCCATACAAATAGACAATGCAGATTCGAGTAATTTTAATATGTTCCAATCGCTAACCTTGCAATTAACATCTGAAAAAACGCCTATGTTAAATTTAGGTGTATTGAATCCAATACCTGCCGATGTAAAAAGCATTAACTTAAATGTTGCCAATATTCAAGAAGATTTGGTAGATATATTGAAACAAAAATCGTTATTTGTAGTGGCAGATGCTTTGATAAAAGCAGATACAAGCGCTAATATTAAAATGAATTGTAACTTAGAATTTGAATTAGAAATTAAAAAATAATTATATATAAAAATGAAAAAAAATATCAAATATTTAGCATTTATACTTTTAGGCATTGTTGTGTTTTCTTTTAAAACAGCTGTTACCAATGCCGATGATATAATTGGAATATGGGAACCAAGCAATGGGCGTTCAAGAATAAAAATTGAAAAAATAGGTACAAAATATTATGGTAAAATTGTATGGCTAAAAGACCCTAACGATGCCGTATCTAAAAAACCAAAAGTAGATAAGAATAATCCTGATACCTCTATGCGCAATGTGCCATTAAAAGGCTATAGAATTTTAAAAGATTTTACTTACAATACAGACAATAAAGACGAAAAAGAATGGCACAAAGGTACTATTTACGACCCTGAAAATGGCTCTACCTATAGTTGTAATATAAAAATGAAAAAAGAAAACACCTTAGATATTAGAGGTTATATAGGTGTAAAAGCATTGGGCAGAACAGATACTTGGAAAAAAGTAACACTTAAATAAAGCTTTGTGTATGGTTAAAAAAATACGCTTATGTATCTCGCTACTGCTTTGTTTTTTATTTCATCAAAATTTATTTTCGCAAATAGACTCTACAAAAACAGATTCTACAGCCATTGAAGAAGATTATAGTATTTATGAAAACGTAAATTCTGGTGCTGATATTAAAATATTTTGTAGCCCAAAAATATTTGATTTAAGCCCGAATAGGTTTATTTCTATTGGATATGATGCTATTAGAACATCTACAATGGTGGTTTCCCCAATTGGTAATTATAATGATGATGATAAAGTAAGCAATACAGACAGAGTATTTTTTTTTAACCATGGTTTGCGCATAAATGCCAATATTCCTGTAATTTCTAAAACCAATTTACTATGGCAAATAGGAGGTGGCTATGTAAGAACAAATTATGAATATGTACCAAGACTAGGTGTTTTTTTACCTAATTTATTTATTCAATCTTTGCTAAAAAATGGACTTACAAGCTTAAATCTCAATACTACTTTATTTAAACCTTTAAATGAAAAAATATTTTTACTTTTACAAATTATGGGCGAGCAAAATGGTAATTATAATTTTAATACCATAAGTCCTAATTTGCAAAATACTCGTTTAAGTGTAAGTGCATTGTATGGCAAACGCCCACACGATAGGTTTCAATGGGCTGTTGGGCTTTCCAGAACATACAGAGGAGGCGAGTTAAATTATATTCCTGTAATACTTTACAATTATACTTCCGAAAATAGAAAATGGGGTACAGAAATACTTTTTCCTGCAAGGGGCGCATACAGAAGGAAGTTTAGTTCAAGAAATATTTTATTGGCAGGCTACGAATTGGAAGGCACTTCTTACAGACTATACCAAACAAGTATTAATGCCCCAAATATAGAATTAAGACGTAGCGAATTGCGCATAAAATTAGATTACCAAAGGCAGCTAAGAGGCTTTGTATGGGTAGCTTTTCAAATGGGCGTAAGGCATAATATTACTTTTAATGCTGATAGTTTAGGTAGCAGTAATAAGGATTTTTTTAGAGGCTTTTTTGGCACCCAAAAATATTTAATGTTAAATGAATTAGGATTAGCACCTTTTGCTAATATAAGTATCAATTTGGTTAGTCCTTAAAGTTGTGAAATAAATTTAATGTAGGTTAAGGAAAAAAATCTGACATAAGCGTCATTCTGAACTTTTTTGCTCTGAAAAAAGATTATTCCGCTATGCTCCATGAAATTGTTCAGAATCTCTACTAATTTCAGATTCTGTATAATTTTGCGAAGCCAAAATTTACAGAAAGACTTTATCGTTGCTTATCTCAAACTCTTATTAAATAGTATAAACAGGAAGTATTAAATTTCCCTATTTACATCCCATTGCTCTAAATAATCGGCAACTTTGCGCACAAATGCTCCACCCAATGCGCCATCTACCACTCTATGGTCGTAGCTATGGCTTAAAAACATCATGTGGCGAATGGCTATAACATCGCCATACTCTGTTTCCATAACTGCTGGTTTTTTACGGATAGCACCCACTGCCAATATGGCTACTTGCGGTTGATTAATTATAGGCGTACCCATTACATTGCCAAATGTACCCACATTGGTAAGCGTAAAAGTGCCACCTTGTATTTCATCGGGTTGTAGTTTATTTTCTCTTGAGCGTTTTGCTAAATCGTTTACCTCTCTTACCAAACCCAAAAGATTTTTACTATCCGCATTTTTTATAACAGGAACAATTAAATTTCCACTTGGCAAAGCCGCAGCCATACCTATATTTATATTTTTACGTTTTATAATATTTGTACCGTCAAGCGAAACATTTATCATTGGAAAATCTTTAATAGCTTTAACTACTGCTTCAATAAATATAGGGGTAAAAGTTATTTTTTCGCCCTCTTGTTTTTCAAATCTATTTTTATTTTTATCTCTCCATGCTACAAGGTTGGTAACATCTGCTTCTACAAAACTGGTAACATGCGGACTGGTTTGAACACTCATTACCATGTGGTCAGAAATCAATTTACGCATTCTATCCATTTCTATTATCTCATCGCCTGGCATTAAGGTAATTTTTGGATTATTTGGTTTTGGTGTATCTGCGGTTTTACTTGTTTCTACTGCTTTTGCAGGGGCATTAGCTATTTGTGTGGAAGCGGCTTGTTTTCTACCACCTTCAATGTATTTAATAATATCACCTTTGGTAACTCTGTTTTCTTTCCCTGTACCTTCTATATGTTCTAATTCCGACATAGAAATACCTTCTGTTTTAGCAATATTTAATACCAAAGGCGAATAAAATCTTCCTGCTTCAGAACTTGAAAGTTTAACTTGATTATTTGTATTTTCTAATGCTTTTTCTGCAAATTTTGCTGCATGTATAATAGTTTCGTCTGGCTGCTCTACTTTAGTGGGTGTTGGAGCAGTAGCAGCAGCATTTGCGCCAGCTTCTGTACCTACAATGGCTATTGGCGCACCAACGGCAACAACATCGCCCTCGTTCCATAATTTTTTAATTAAAATACCTTGGTGTGTACTTGGCACTTCCGAATCTACTTTATCGGTAGCTATTTCTACCAAAGGTTCATCAAGATTAATGGTATCACCTTCATTTTTCAACCATTTGGTAATTGTAGCTTCTGCTATACTTTCGCCCATTTTAGGCATTGTTAATTCAAATTGCGCCATGTTAATTAAAATGCAAAGGTAACTATTGACAAATGAAAAATAAAAACAAAGTTTTTATTTTTGAAATTAAATTCAATCCCTTACTTTTGCACTCCGTTTTGAAGAAAACAAAATGCCCAGGTGGCGGAATTGGTAGACGCGCTGGTCTCAAACACCTGTGGGAAACCGTATCGGTTCGACTCCGATCCTGGGCACCATGAAAAGCACTGATATTTTATATTAGTGCTTTTTTGTTTTAAATTTATTTTAAACTCTTACTAAAGTGTTATACTTGCCGCTGCAATAAAAATAGTTATTGTTTTGTAAATGAAAATAAGAGTCATAAAAAATAAATACCAATATTTTAAAGCGTTTCTTTCTGGTTTTTTCAAGATTAAAATACCTAAACATATAACAAATTGTACTATCTCATTTATAAAGCCAATTGGATGAATATATCCATTTATAGTTATAATTTCATTTTAGAATAAAATTTATTTTTCGTTCAATAACCATTCGCCTATTTTTTGTTCATCTATATGGCTACTCTTTTTATTGTTGGCTAATATTACAAAGCAAGCTTTTTGGTCAAATCGGTTCCAAAATTTTGGAAAAAACCCCCGCCACCAGCCATTATGATACACCCATTGCCCATTTGGGTAATTGTGCAACCTAAAGCCCAAGCCATAGCTGCCGCCATATACATTGTGCTTATAGGTGGCTATTTGCAATAAGTTTAAATAATTGGCATTCAACAATCGCCCATCTAAAAGCCCTCTGTGAAAAAGGTACATATCAAAAGCGGTGCTATACATACTTTTATCGCCAAGTACGCCATCTAAATAATATTTCTCGGTATATTGAAAATTCTCAAATCTACCTATTACAATGTTTTTTAAATCTGCTTTGTTTTCATAGCCATAAAAAAAAGAATGCTGCATACCGCAAGGCTTAAATATGTTTTCATTTACAAAAGTAGGAAAATTTACGCCTGAAATTTTTTCTATCAATACAGCTAAAAGGGCAAAATTGGTATTGCAATAACTAAAGCTAACATTAGGGGCTAAATAGGGGGTAGGCTTGTATTTGCAATAAAAGTTGTAAAAATCTTGCGTTGTCATACATTTGGAAGTATCTTGCCAAAAAGTATCTGTAAAATACATATAATTAGCCAAGCCGCTTCTATGCGAAAGCAATTGCCGTATAGTTATATTTTTATAAGGAAAATCTTTAAGATAAAAGGATAACGAAGTATCTAAATGTATTTTCCCTTTTTGCGCAAGCAATAAAGTGCTTACACCCGTTATGGTTTTACTTACAGAAGCCAATTGAAAAATATGCTGCATACGCATAGGTTCTGTTTTGTTCAAATCTGCAAAACCATAGGCTTTTTGAAATAATTTATTGCCTTTGGCTATCAATACTGTACCATGAAAATCTTTGCCCAAATGGGCTTCCACACTATCAATAAATTTTTGATTAAATGCGGTAAAACTATCATTTAATTGAAAATAGGTTTGGGTATTTTTTTCTGCTTTAGGCTTGGGTTTTTGCTTACAAGCTAAACAATAGATAAAACAGAAAATTAGTATTAATTTATTGGGCATAAAAAAGTTCCGCAAATTAAGGTATGCGGAACAATTTACATTTTTTATTGTTTACAAATTATAAACTAACGTACAAAGTAGTAAAACTCTTTGCTGCCAATTGTAGCTTTTGCTTTAAGGTCGCAGGCTTGGTCGTTTATAGGGTCGTAGTCTATTTTAATGGTTTTGTTGCTACTGGTATTTGTAAGGGTAATTTTTCCTTTTACAAAAGTACGAGCGCAGCCACTTTGTATTTTTTTAATTAAAGGTTCATCTATAACAATGGTAAAGTTTTCGTTGTTTCTATTAATACCACTTGCATTGCCTGATATTTGAAATACATCGCCAATAAGCCCTGCACCATTATCTACAGTTTTGGTAATTGTACGGGTGCTTTGCCAATATACAGTGCCTTTATCGTTTGCAGCCTTTGCATTTGCCACGTTTACAGATATGCTCATATCGTCTATTCTTGTAAGTGTAAGTGTGCCTGTAAGATTGGTCATATTTGTGCCATCGCTACCGCCATAATAGCCATCGGCATCTGTTGCTGATACAGTTATTTCGTTGCCTATTTCTTTGTATTTTTTAGAAGCAGTAATGTGTAATTTACCTGCTCTAAATCTTCCATCGTTGCATATTATACCTTTTGGAATTGTTGTTTTTATTGGTCCAAAATCTATGGTAAAAGCTATACCATTGCCATCTGTAAATAGGCTGTCGGTAAAAGTTACAACAGCACCGCTTGGCAGTATGGTATTGCCAGAGCGTGTTCTTGCATCATTGCTTGTAAAATCGTCTGCTATATCAAATACAGAGGTAAATTCATTTTCGGCAGTAGAGTTATCCTCTGCACTGGTAATGGTTTCTAATGTTTCTTTGGTTTGTTTTTTGCAGGCAAAAAAGCTAAAAGAAAGTGCGCTTAATATTAAAGCGGTTGTTACTAATTTAATTTTGGTCATAATTTTAAAATGTTGTGTTTGTTGTATTTATAGACTACCACTTTGCAAAAAGGTTTAGCTATGTTTTAAAATATTTTCAATAATTATGCCACAAATTTTTTCAATCTCATGGTTTTCAATAATTAAAGGCGGTGCAAGGCGTATTTTATTTTCAGCATATAAAAACCAATCTATTAACAAACCATCTTCAACACAGCTATCTATTATTTTTCGGCACATTATTTTATTTTCAAAATGTAGGGCAAGCATTAAGCCTCTACCTGAAATAGCAGTAATATTGGGGTGTACTAATAATTGTCTAAATAATTTTTCTTTTTCCAATGCTTTTTCAGCCAATTGATTATCTAATATAAAATTTAAAGCAGCCAAAGATGCAGCGCAACTTACAGGGTGTCCGCCAAAGGTATTAATATGCCCCAATACTGGGTTATCCATTAGCACATCTAAAATATTTTTATTGCTTATAAATGCGCCTAATGGCATTCCTCCACCAAAACTTTTTGCTACTACTAATATATCGGGTACAATACTATATTGCATAAATGCAAATAAACTGCCGCTACGCCCACAGCCTGTTTGTATTTCATCAAAAATAAGCAATGCGCCTACTTCTGTACATCTATTTCTTATAGCTTGCAAATAGGCTTGTGTGCAGGGTTCGTAGCCTTTTTCGCCCATTATGGGTTCTATAAATACTGCTGCAGTTTTATGGGTTATTGCTTCGTTTATTTCTTCAATACTATTTTGGTTTATAAATGAAATACCAGGCAATAGTGGTACAAATTTTTGACTAAAATAGCTATCACTCATAAGGCTTAATGCCCCATGTGTTCCCCCATGGTAGGCTAATTTTTGTGCAACAAATTCACTTCTGATAGTAAAGCGTTTGGCTAATTTCATTGCGCCCTCTATAGCTTCGCTACCGCTATTTACAAAATAACAACTGTTTAAATTATTGGGTAAAATTTCGGCTAACTTGGTGGCTAAATTTACTTGCGGTGCTTGAATAATTTCTCCATACACCATAAGGTGCATGTGTTTATCCACTTGGGTTTTTATGGCTTTTATTACCTGCTTATTGCCATGCCCTATATTACTTACCCCAATGCCAGAAATACAATCTAAATACGTTTTGTTTTTTCCATACAGATAAATACCCTCTGCACGCTCTATTTCTAAAGCAAGCGGTAGGGTAGAGGTTTGCCCTACATGGTTAAAAAAATTGCGGTAAAGGTTGTTCATGTTTTTTACTTGTTACATTAACATAATTATTGATTATGGAACGTGGGTGTCATTCTGTAAATTTTGGCATCGCAAAATTATACAGAATCTGAAATATACAGAGATTCTATACAATTTCATGGAGCATAGCGGAATAATCTTTTTTCAGAGCAAAAAAGTTCAGAATGACCATTCAGTCTGAAAATTGGCTTAACCAAATTCATTTAAATTATAATACGCTATTGGCTAAATCTGTTCCTGCTTTAAATTTAACTACTTTTTTAGCTTCTATTTTTATTTCTGTACCTGTGCGTGGGTTTCTGCCCGAGCGTTCTGCTCTTTTACTTACCGAAAATGTGCCAAAACCAACTAAAATGAGTTTGTCTTCCTTTTTAAGTGCGCTTGTTGTTGCATTGATAAAAGAGTTTAAAGCTGCTTGCGCCTGTGCTTTGGTAATGTTGGCATCGTTTGCCATTTTGTTTATTAAATCTGATTTGTTCATTTATTTTTATTGTTAAATTGTTTTATTGTTTTATTGTTTTTTTTGCACGCTACTATTCTAATAAGCGACAGTGAATAAAGACGCAAAGCATGTTTTTTATTTCATTATATATCGAAAATGAAAGCCCTTTTTCCTAACTCCTAATCCCTAACTCCTATCCCCTATTCTTCCTCTTCATCAATTTCATAATTTTTTGTATAGCTCCATTTATAGAAGCTTTGCCGTTGCTATCGTTTACCATGGTAATATCGCTTTGTTGGTAGTATTTTTTTCTACGTTCAAATATGTCGTTTACTTTTTGGTCTATTTCAGTTTTATTTAAGCCTAAAAACATTGGTCTTCGGGTTATGTTTTTCAAAATTCTATCTGCTATTATTTGCAGCGAGGTATTAAGCCAAATAACAATGCCTTTTTGTTTCATAAAATCAATATTATCAAAAAAAATAGGCGTTCCGCCACCGCAAGAAACTATAATTTGATGTTGATTAGCCGTTTCGTGCAATGCTTGTTGCTCTAATTTTCTAAAGTATGCTTCACCATTTTCTTCAATAATGTATTTTATCATTTTGCCTTCTTGTTTCTCTATACTTTCATCTAAATCTATATATTTTAGTTTAAACGTGTTAGACAATATTCTGCCAATATATGTTTTGCCACTACCGGGCATGCCTATTAAATATATTCGCACTTTTTAAAGGAAAAAAGGTTATTTTGATTGCATTATTTTTTCAATTTTTTTCAACTCGGGCACACTTCTGCAACTCCATTTGCCCAATATTTTACCATTGTACCATAGCATTACCAAAGGATTGGAACGTGCCATAGTTTTAAGCAAAGTATTATCGGCATTATTGAATTTAAAAGGCAATTGGTTTTGAGCCACAAACGCATCTGCCTCCTCCAAACTTGAAGATGTAGCAGCATATACGCTCAAGCCTTTAGCTTTAGCTTCTGTTGCCAAAGTTTTAATTTCTGCCCAAGCCTCCTCATGGCTTTTTTCTAGAGCACCACTAATAATTAGAATTTGGTATTTTTTAGCATTTAAAAGCGAATCCTTAATATTAATGTCGTTATCCTCTCTTTTTGCAAAACCAAAATCGCTGTATTTATGTTTATAGCCTTTTATAATAATGCTATCTTTTCTATCTACATATTTCCAGCCATCTTCAGCTTTTGGCAAGGCATTTAACATAAAATTTTGTTTAACGCCATTTTTTTCATAAATAAATACCATTTGAACAGAATCGTTGGCTCTTTGCCCTGCTGGTGGCACCATTAATTCACGCACATTAAAGCCAGTTTTGTAAGGTAAAAAATCCCAAATTGGTAAGTAGCTATTACAATATACTGCAAAAGCAATAGAGCCAAGCGTAACAATTGTAACTGCATTCCAACTAAATAATTTAGAAAAAAAAGGTACAATATGGTTTCTTCTATAATATAAAAATAAAATAAGAATAAGCAAAACAACATCTTTTCCGAAAGATGTCCAAGGAGTTAGTTTTATAAAATCGCCAAAGCAACCACAATCGGTTACTTTATTGAAATAAGCACTGTAAAACGTTAGGAAAGTAAAAAATACTATCAAAATAATGGTAAGCCAAATGGTTAATTTTGGTTTCCAACCAATTAAAATAGCAAAACCAAGCGCCACTTCCAACACACACATAATAATAGCTAACAAAACAGAATAAGGGCGCATTCCTCTAAAAAAGGCTACCCACATACTTTCTTTTTTTGCAAATTTATAGAGAGGTAGGTTATAGTTTAATTCTTTTTTCTTGCTTTCTCCTGATTTATATGTAAATAAAACTGAATCTGAACCACTAATAACTTTTACAAAAGCTGGTGTAATACTTATTTTATCAGCAATTGTAGAATCTTCTTGCATTTCAGGAGCTATTATTTCAAGTTTTTTCTTACTAATTAATTCATAATCATAAACAACATAAAGTACAGGTATTTTATAAGAAGTGCTGTCATTTTCATCCTCTGTTATATAAGAAGTATTACATTCAATGGTTTTAATACTATCGTTGGCATTAATATTTTTCCAAACGCTGTCTATTTTGCCATTTACACCACCAGTTACTTTTATTAAAATAGAATCTTGTTTTACTTGAACAGCCGAGGCAAATACATCAAAATATTCATTTAATTTAATACCTGTACCTTTTGGGTCGTTGCTTTTTATGATACCTGAAAAAATGAATAAGCCACCTACTAAAATTCTTGTTATATTGGTTAAAATTTTCATTAAAATTATTTGTTATTTAAAGTTATTAATGCAAAGATAGCATAATTCATCATATCTCTGTAATTTGCATCTATGCCTTCGCTTGCTATGGTATTGCCGTTGTTATCTTCTATTTGTTTAGTGCGGTTAATTTTCATTAAAATTAAATCGGTAAAACTGCTTGGGCGCATTTCTCGCCACGCTTCGCCATAATCATGGTTTTTTTTCAACATCAGCTCTCTTGTTTCTTCCAATTCTTGGGTGTAAAAAGCCATTATTTCTTGGTAAGAAAATGAGGTTTCTACTTGCCAATATTTTAATTGCATCAACCCAATAATGCTATAATTGTATATGCCTATAAATTCGTCTTCAATGCTTTCGCCCACTTTGTTTTCTTGTTTTTCTTCAATACTGCGAATGCGTAAGGCTTTTATCAATATTTGGTCGGTAATGCTGGTGGGGCGCAATATGCGCCACGAAGTGCCATAATCTGTATTTTTTTTCTCAAAAAGGCTGCGACATTTTTCAATTTCGGTGTTATATTCTGCTAAAGTATTGCTCACTTTTGTGGTTTATATTTTATGTTTGCAAACATAAGCACACAATGAAACATTTCAAACCCTACTTTTTAAACATTAAAGGAAATTTAATAGAAATAAATAAACCTTGGGTAATGGGTATTTTAAATGTAACGCCCGATTCTTTTTTTGATGGCGGCAGTTTCAATACAATAGACAATGCCTTAAAACAATGCGAAAAAATGCTGAATGAGGGCACAAATATTATAGATATTGGCGGGCAAAGCACTCGCCCAAATGCAGAGAGAATAGGAGAGGAGGAGGAATTAAAAAGGGTATTGCCCATAATAGAAAATATAGTTAAAGCCTTTCCAAGTGCGCTTTTAAGTATTGATACTTTTTATAGTAAAATAGCGATAGAGGCAATTAATGCAGGAGCAAGTTTGGTAAACGATGTAAGCGCAGGAGAAGAAGATAGCCTAATGATAGATGCAGTAGCCAAACTGAATGTCCCATATATTGCTATGCACAGACAGGGCAATAGCCAAACCATGCAAATTAACCCTACATACCTCAATGTAACTACAGATATTATTCAATATTTAGCCATTAAAAAACAAGAATGTACCGAAAAAGGCATAAAAGATTTGATATTAGACGTGGGCTTTGGCTTTGGCAAAACTACAACGCATAATTTTGAACTGTTGAGTCATTTACAACTGTTTCATACTTTAGAATGCCCAATTTTAGTAGGTATAAGCAGAAAAGGCATGATTTATAAAACCTTGAACACTACAGCTGAAAATGCCCTAACAGGCACAATAGCTGCTAATACCATTGCTTTGCTAAAAGGGGCCCATATTATTAGAGTACACGATGTAAAAGAGGCGGTGGAGATGTGTAAAATTGTGGAGCAGGTGTATTGAATAGTGAATTAAAATGCTATTTTTGTAATGAAATGAATAAGAAATATTTTTTGGTAATATTGTTTTTTAGTTTTTTTGAAATTTATGCCAATCAATTAAGTGTAAATCATTTTAATATAAAACCAGTAATTGTTAGCGGAAAAATAGAAAACCCTAATACAGATTCTCTTTATATTAAATGTTTTTTGAATTCAAATTTTAAGAAACTGATTAAGTGTAAAAATGGTGTTTTTTCTGATACTTTTTATTTGTGGAATCAAAACTATTTTTATTTTGAAGATAATGAAAATTATATTGAAGTTTATTTAGAACCAGAATTTAATTTAAAGATAACTTATGATGCTAGTAATTTTAGAAAAAGCTTAAAATACATAGGTGTAGGTGCAAAAGAAAATAATTATTTAGTTAAAAAAAATTTATTAAATCATGATTTGCGTTTTTTAACGTACTATCAAAATTATGGTAAAATGAATGAAGTTAATTTTCTGAAATTAGTAGATTCAATAAACCAATTAAAAACTAATTTATTTAACAATAACAAAAAATCAACTACAAGAAATTTCAAATATTTAGAATCAAAAACGATAGAATTTGAAAGATTAATATTTTTATCAGAATATGAATTAACCCATAGATATATAATTGATGATAAACAATTTAAGGTTTCAGATAATTTTCCAAAGCCATATTTAAAAATAGATTTAGAAAATGAAAAACTACTCAAAACAACAAAATACATTCATTATTTAAAAAACTATTTTAATGATAAAACAAGAAAAGTAACAAGTAAAGATTCAACATTAGATTATTTTTTAACATATCTTAAATTAATAGATAGAATATGTATAAACAATAGAATAAAAGAAGAATTGGCTTATGATTTTGGAAAAAATTTGTTGAATAATACTAAAAAATTAGACCAATCTTTTGGTTTAATATATACTATGGTTTTTGATACAGAATACAAAAACACTATAGAAATAAAATATAAAAAATTAAAGAAAGTAGAAAAAGGAGCGAAGTCGCCAAATTTTAAATTTGAAAATAAAGAAGGCAAAATATACACACTTGATAGTTTTAAAGGAAAAATTGTATTTATAGATGTATGGGCTACTTGGTGCTATCCATGTGTAAAAGAAATTCCATATTTAATTAAATTACAAGAAAAATATAAAGGTAAAAACATTGTATTTATTAGCATTTGCAAAGATGACAAAAAAGAAAAATGGCTTACTATGCTAAAAGAAAAAAATATGGATGGTATTCAACTTTTTGCTGAAAGTAACAATGAACAATTTTTTGAAGATTATTCAATTAATGGCATTCCACATTTTATAATATTAGATAAACAAGGCGATATTTTTGATGCCAAAGCCAAAAGACCAAGTGATGAAAAATTGATAAATGAACTTGATTTACTTGTAAATTAAGTATATCTTTGTATTTGAAATGAATAAAGAATTATTGAATAGAATTACCATTAATCCAGAGCAATGTGGAGGAAAACCTTGCATAAGAGGATTAAGAATTAGGGTAAGCGATATTTTAGATTTATTGTCAAATGGTTTAAGCAATCAAGAAATTGTTGACGAATTTGATGAAATTGAAATTGCAGATATTAAAGCGTGTTTGCAATATGCGTCTTTAAAATTGAGCCATACTATTATTAAGGCTGCATAGAAAAAATGATTTTGATTGATGCTCAAATTTCACCTCATTTAGCATTATGGATTAATCAAGAATTTCTAATTGAATGTTTTTCTTTGTCTTATTTAAAACTTTCTAAAGCAACTGATAGAGAAATTTATGAAAATGCAAAACTTAAAAATGCAATCATAATTTCTAAAGATGCTGATTTTGTTGAACCCAAATTCAGCAATAGAATTGCTGAATCGAATAACAAATTGCAAATCATGTTTTTACAAAACATAATTGCAATTTCTAAATCGGGGTTAACCCAACTAAATCAAGTAGTTCGATTTTTCAAATCTCCTATTGATTAATTTGGGTTAAACTAATTATAAAATATGGCTCACCACCAAAACTTGTTTGGCTTACTTGTGGCAACACATCTAATTTATCTTTGAAAAAGATTTTTAAAGATAAACTTATTGATATTATTCAATTATTAGAAAAAGAGGATATTGTAGAAATCTCCAATTAATTCTTCATTTTTAATTCAAAATTCTTAATTATTATTTTACATTTGCCCTTATGAACCATACCGAATATTTAAACGCCAATAAAGACCGTTTTTTAAATGAATTGTTAGAAATTTTGCGCATTCCTTCTGTAAGTGCAGATAGCAAATATGCTGCCGATGTAAAAAAAACTGCCGCATTTGTAGCCGAAAAATTAAAAGCCGCAGGTGCAGATAATGTAGAAATATGTGAAACTGCAGGTCACCCAATTGTATATGGCGAAAAATTTGTTGCAGATAATTTACCAACTGTTTTAGTTTATGGCCATTATGATGTGCAGCCTGCCGACCCAGTAGAACTTTGGCATTCGCCACCTTTTGAGCCTGTAATAAAACAGACAGAAGAACACCCCGAAGGTGCAATATATGCCCGTGGTGCTTGCGATGATAAAGGGCAAATGTATATGCATGTTAAGGCATTTGAAAGTATGATGCAAACTAACTCTTTGGCATGTAATGTTAAATTTATGATAGAGGGCGAAGAGGAAGTGGGTAGCGCCAATTTGGGTACTTTTATAAAAGCCAATAAAGAAAAATTAAAAGCAGATGTGGTATTGGTAAGCGATACCAGTATGATAGCCAACGATACCCCAAGTATTGATGTAGGTTTGAGAGGTTTGGCATATATGGAAGTTGAAGTGGTAGGACCAAACAGAGATTTGCATAGCGGTGTTTATGGCGGAGCGGTAGCCAATCCTGCAACAATACTTTGCCAAATGATAGCCAGTATGCACGATGAAAATAACCATATTACCATACCTGGATTTTATGATGATGTAATAGCGGTAAGCGAAACAGATAGAACAGAAATGGCAAAAGCACCATTTAATTTAGAAGCTTATAAAAAAGATTTAGCCATTGAGGAAGTATGGGGCGAAAAAGGTTACAGTACTGTTGAAAGAACAAGTATTCGCCCAACATTAGAGGTAAATGGTATTTGGGGCGGATATATTGGCGAGGGTTCTAAAACTGTATTGCCAAGCAAAGCAAATGCTAAAATAAGTATGCGTTTGGTGCCTGGTCAAAATTCGCATAAAATATCAGATTTATTTAAAGCACATTTTGAGGGTATTGCTCCTAAAAATGTAAAAGTAAAAGTAACTGCACATCATGGAGGCGAGCCTGTGCTTACACCAACAGATAGCATAGAATTTAAAGCAGCAGCCAAAGCTATGGAAACCACTTTTGGCAAAACACCAATACCAACAAGAGGTGGTGGAAGTATTCCAATTATAGCTTTGTTTGAGGCAGAATTGGGTATTAAATCTTTGCTTATGGGCTTTGGGTTAGATAGTGATGCCTTACACTCGCCTAATGAAAAATATGGCTTATTTAATTATTACAAAGGCATAGAAACTATTCCCTATTTTTACAAGTATTATGCTGAAATGAAGAAGTAGTGAATAGCTATTAAATTCAATTTAAATATACAAAAGTTGATAACTTGTGTTTTACATGTATGGTGCATGCGCCTATATTTGTTATAACTTAATTAATAAATAATATGAAAAAAACAACAATTTTAACAATGCTTTTGGTAGGTAGCACAGTTGCTTTCTCCCAAATTTCTCAAGGCTCTTTTATGCTTGGCGGCTCTGTGGGTTTTGGTTCTAATAAAAATAAAACTACAAGTACTACCTCTGGCGTTTCTACTAATACATACAATAACAAGTCTAATTTTTTTAATTTATCGCCCTCCTTTGGTTATTTTGTAGCCAAAGGGCTTGCTGTGGGTTTAAGTTTAGGTATAAATAATAGCACATACATTTATGATTATCCAACAGCTATGGGCAATTCAATAAAAGAAAACAAATATGAAAATAAAAATACAACTATAGGATTATTTGCCCGAAAATATTTTATGAGCAATGATATTTTTGGATTTTATAGCAATTTAGGTTTTGGCGTAGGTCCTTCTAACTCTAAACGCACAAATACCGAAGCTTCAGGCACGTCATATGTTAATGATAGAAAAGGGAATAATACCAATGTGGATTTAGGTTTAGGAGTTGTTTATTTTCCTTCAAAAAAAATAGGCTTACATGCAGGTTTTGGCGGTTTAGGCTGGAGCAATTATACTTATGAAAATACGGATTCGAGTAACCCAAATACCAAAAGTAAAGATGAAAATAGTGGCTTTAATTTGAACTTGAACTCATTGTATTTGAATTTTGGTTTCTCTATGTTTTTTGGAGGTAAATAATTAAAATTATTAAGAATTTTATTTTTCAGAAAAGCGGTTTACTATGCGTAAACCGCTTTTTTAATTTAGCTCAAAATAATGCAATAAAAATCCTTTTTTTATAAGTATTATACTGAAATGAAGAGGTAAGTTTTGATAAAATATCTAATATTTCCTTCCTTTCCAAACTGTTTTTGTAGGTATAAGAAAAAATAAAATTGTAAGCGGTAGCATTATGAAAAGATAAATATCGTAAAGCAATACTGCTATTGGATTTTCTACCTTTTTATCAATAAAATAGTATAAGCGCAATATTTGGAATAATTGAATAAAATCTTTTACCACCCAAAGTATAACTGCAAGCCAAAAATTAACTAAAAACAAAACAGGTAGGGCAATATACCAAGCGCCAAATACAAATATCATGGCTTGGTAATGGGCTGGCAAATCTAAACCGCCAACAAGCCAGCGTTTTCTTTGTCGCAATAAGCCTTTAAGGGTTGTTATGGGTTGGCTATAAACCAAGGTATCGTTGGTAATTAATTGAGAGGTTGAAAAGCCTTTTTTTCTTAATGCGCTAAACAAAGCATAATCTTCTGTAATACTAAAAGGTAAATTTTCGTAGCCACCAATACTTTGGTATGCTGCTTTTGTAAATGCCATATTATTGCCTACTGCTGTTATAGGTTTTTTTACCCAAGCAAAAACATTTATAATGCCCATAAAATATAGCCAATCTACCTGTTGAAATTGGGTTGCAAATGTTGTAGCTTGAATATTGGTAGTGCCAGCTGCTAAAGCCACTTTTTGGTTTATTATTTCAGATACTAAACCTTTTGCCCAATTTTTTCCTACTATAATATCTGCATCTGTAATCAATACTATTTCGCCTTTTGCTGCTTGAGCCAATACGGCTAAAACCCTTGCTTTTCCTTTGGTTTGTGGAAATTCTGTACCATTTAAGTTTATAAGTTTGAAATTTGGCTTTTCGGCTATAAAATCTTCAACAACTTGCTGTGTATTGTCAGTACTGCTATCGTTGCCTACAATAATTTCTATCTTATCTTTTGAATAATTAAGTTCATGTAAAGATTTTAAACAGTGTGCAATATTGTCTTCCTCGTTGCGTGCAGCTACTAATATACTTATTGATGGGTATTGCGCTAATTCATCTGTTTTACTTTTTTTCATTCGGTATAAAATACCCAAATAAAACACTTGAATAATTAAATACAAACCGCAAAGACTAAAAGCTAAATAAAATATAATTACACTCATAAAACTTTGCAATTAAAGCCTTGCGCATTAATAAATTGTAAATATTGTGGCAATATTTCCTTAAGATTTTTTTCTGCTTTTGCGCTATCATGAAATACAACAATGCTACCAGATTTGGTTTTCTTTTTTAAATTTGATAGTGCTTTTTGAGTATTCAAATTTTTTTCAAAATCTAAACTTAACAAACTCCACATTATAATTTGATAACTATTGTCAATAGCTTTTATTTGTTTCTGTTTTATTCTTCCATAAGGCGGGCGAAACAAGGTGCTATCTACCACAGCTCTGCATTGGGCAATATTATCTAAAAAAGTTTGTGTGCCTGTTTTCCAGCCTTTAATGTGGTGCATAGTATGATTGCCAACACTATGCCCATTACTCAAAATCTCATTGTATGTATTTGGATATTTTACAACATTATCGCCCACACAAAAAAAAGTAGCTTTGGCATTTATTTTAGCCAATTCGGCAATTACCCAAGTTGTTATTTCTGGGTGTGGTCCATCATCAAAAGTAAGGTAAATAGTATTATTTTCATTGGGTTTTTGCCAAATTAATTTTGGAAAAAACTTTTGAAACCAAAGCGGTATTGATTGATACCAAAACATTCCGTTTTTTAAACTTTAACTTTACTAAACTTTTATTAAAATAGAAAAAGGTTTAGTAAAGTTATACATCCTTAATTAAACATCAATATTTGCATAGCGAGCATTCTTTTCAATAAACTCTCTACGAGGAGGCACCTCATCGCCCATAAGCATACTAAAGGTATGGTCGGCTTCTGCAGCACTATCAAGGGTTACTTTTTTAAGCGTTCTTCTTGTTGGGTCCATAGTGGTTTCCCAAAGCTGCTCAAAATTCATTTCGCCCAATCCTTTATACCTTTGAATACCCACCGTATCTGGGTTTGCGCCTTTAGCCAATTCTAATACTGCGGCATCACGTTGAGTTTCTGTCCAACAATATTTTACATTGTTTCCTTTTTTAACTTGATACAATGGGGGAGTGGCAATATAGATATAGCCTGCTTCTACCAATTTTTTCATGTAGCGGTAAAACAATGTAAGCAATAAAGTACGAATATGGCTACCGTCCACATCGGCATCCGTCATAATAATAATTTTATGGTAACGTAGTTTTTCTATGTTTAATTCCTTGTCATCTTGTTCTGTACCTATTTTTACACCAAGTGCTGTAAACATATTGCGAATTTCTTCATTCTCATATATTTTATGTTCAAGCGCTTTTTCTACGTTTAATATTTTACCACGCAATGGCATAATGGCTTGGTAAACTCTATCTCTACCTTGTTTTGCTGTTCCACCTGCGCTATCTCCCTCTACAAGGTATATTTCACATTCGCCTGGGTCGTTGCTGCTGCAATCGCTCAATTTTCCAGGTAATCCCATACCACTCATAACGCCTTTGCGTTGCACCATTTCTCTGGCTTTGCGGGCTGCATGGCGGGCTGTAGCAGCTAAAATAACTTTGTTTACAATCATTTTAGCTTCTTTTGGATGCTCTTCTAAATAATTGCCCAACATTTCGCCTACGGCTACATCTACCGCACCCATTACCTCATTGTTGCCCAATTTGGTTTTGGTTTGCCCTTCAAATTGAGGTTCTTGTACTTTTACAGAAATAACGCCTGTTAAACCCTCTCTAAAATCATCACCACTTATATCAAATTTTAAATTTTTAAGTAAACCTTCTTTGTCTGCATAGGCTTTTAAAGTACGGGTTAAACCTCTTCTAAAACCTGCAACGTGTGTTCCTCCCTCAATGGTATTGATATTGTTTACATAGCTATGCAAATTTTCGCTATAGCCATTGTTGTATTGAAAAGCTATTTCTACAGGAATACCTTGTTTTTCGCCTTCGGCATATATTGGTTCAGGTATAATGGTTTCTCTTGTGCTATCAAGGTAAGTTATAAATTCTTTTAAACCCAATTCGCTATAAAATGTTTCTGTTCTTGGTTCTACACCTTCTTCTACACGCAAATCTGTAAGGGTAAGTTTTATGTTTTTATTTAAAAAAGAAAGCTCACGCAAACGGTTGCTCAAAGTATCAAAACTATATTCTGAAACATAAAAAATAGTAGTATCGGGCGTAAACTCTACAGTTGTACCTCTTTTGTCGGTAGTGCCTATTTCTCTAACATCGTATTGCGGTTTGCCACAGCTATATTCTTGCTCGTATATTTTACCTTCACGGTAAACAGTGGCTTTTAAATGAGTAGAAAGTGCATTTACGCAACTAACACCCACACCGTGCAATCCGCCAGAAACTTTGTAAGTATCTTTATCAAATTTTCCACCAGCGTGTAATACCGTCATTACAACCTCTAATGCCGAGCGGTTTTCTTTTGCATGAATACCTGTAGGAATACCTCTGCCATCATCGGTAACTTTTATGCTATTGCCAGGCTGTATAAATACTTCAATGTTTTTTGCGTGTCCAGCAAGGGCTTCGTCTATACTATTGTCAACTACTTCGTAAACTAAATGGTGTAAACCCCTTGGACCCACATCGCCAATATACATGGCAGGACGCTTTCTTACTGCTTCTAAACCTTCTAATACTTGGATATTATCCGCTCCATAATTACTCTTATCTATTGCTTCGCTCATATTGTTTTTTTATAAAAAATTAAAGCGTAAAAATACAACTTTTTACAACATTAAACTAATGTTATGCAATAATGTTTCCACAAGTTTTTGGTAGATTAAAAAATGTTTTTTTATTCTTTTAATTACATAATCCTTTGTACAGCAATTGGCTTATTACCTTTGCCATAGCTTGCCCATTGGTATCTAAATTGGGGTTTACTTCTGTAATTTCAAAAGTACCTGTTTTGGGGTGGTGTAAAAAGGTTTTAAAAATCAATTCTGCCTGTTCTATGCTCAAGCCATCGGGGGCTGTAGTGCCTGTACCTGTAGATATTTCGGGGTCTAATGAGTCGGCATCGAAAGAGATGTACAATAAATCGCAATGGGCTAATTTTTCAATGCTTTCTTTTAAAACATTTTCAATGCCTTTGGCTCTAATATCATCTGGCTCAAAGGTTGTTACACCTGCTTTTTCTATAATTTCCCATTCTTCATCTTCTGCATCTCTAACGCCTATTAGTACAAGGTCTTTCAGTTCAAATTTTGGCGAAATATTGCCAATTCCCAATTTTTTTAATTCTTCCCAATAATAAGCTACATCTTCTGCCACTTCATTTTTTTGCAGTTCAGCATGGTTTAGCCCAGCAAGGGCAGCCAATGGCATACCGTGTACATTGCCGCTTGGTGTGGTATAGGGCGAGTGCAAATCGGCATGGGCATCAATCCATATAACACCAATGGTTTTATTCGGATTAGCATTTTTCAAACCACTTAAACCACCAATGGCATTGCTATGGTCGCCCGAAAGAATGATTGGAAATTTTTGTTGCTGAATTGTATTTACTACACTATTATTTAAAGTAAGCATAGCATCTAAAATACTCTCTATATTTTTTCCAAAGCTATTATCTAAATATTTTGTTTGAAGTGTAATATTATTCAGAATTTCAAATTCATTGATAGCAAAACCCAAATGCGAAAGTTCGTCTTTTACAGCCAAAGGACCAATGCCAGCACCACTTTTTCCTGCACCTTTATCGGAAGTAGAGAGTATAAAATGGTATTGTCTATTAGCATCTGTCATATTTGGTTTTGAAATTCACTGGATTGAATAACGCTGCAAATTTCGTTTAATATTGGCGAATAGGCAAATTTTTAAATAAACCCAAATTAATCAATAGGAGATTTGAAAAATCGAACTACTTGATTTAGTT
>CAZDGF010000014.1:0-55551 GCA_964505065.1 uncultured Chitinophaga sp. | reverse complement strand
TTTCAAAAAAAAAATTACTTTTTCCCCTGTTGCATTTTAAAGTTGAAAACAGATATATTTGATTTATAGCTAATTAAATTTTAAAACTCAAGTCTTTATAAGCTCTATTTTTACTTGTTGAAAACTTATATTAACCCAAATTCAGCAATAAAATTGCTGAATCGAATAACAAATTGCAAATCATGTTTTTACAAAACATAATTGCAATTTCTAAATCGGGGTTAACCCAACTAAATCAAGTAGTTCGATTTTTCAAATCTCCTATTGATTAATTTGGGATTAACTATCGCTTAAACATTTATATTCAAAAAATACCCCTTACACTTTCATGCAAGGGGTATTTTTTAATTATACAAAACTACAACATTTGTGTTTTCATTTTTCCATTGGTTGGTGTTTAAAAGCCAAACAATATGTTTATCTTCTTCCCTTCTCGATACGTTTTTGCAAAGCCAAAAACACTATAAGTAACACGATAAGTTCCTTTTAGAGCAAAGGAGCATTCGAAGAGACTATTGTTTCAACAATTTAATGTTTTATGTTTCAGTTTCGGTAACAATACTTACAGAAATAATACAATAACACACAAAATGGCTTAAATAAAAAACAAATACTAATACTTATTTTTTATTTTTATTCAAATAGTAAAAAGCCCCAAATCTTAGCATAACATATCCTGATCCTTTAACATTATACGTTCCTTTAAATATTTCAGAACCAAACCTAAATCCCCAGTTTTTTTGATACCAGTACGAAATTTCTTTTTCCCAATATAGCCTATATCCAAATCTGTTTAATTGGCTTTTATAATACGTATTATAAGCATACTCCAACTGTTCTTTAGGAAACTCAATTGCATTATTATCTGAATTTTGGAGAGTAATTATTGCATTAAAATTTTTAAAACTATTTGTTGTAATATCTTTTACTAAATCAAATCCAATTTGAGAATTAGTAAGTACTTTTTTTAAATAATTTTTTTCTTTATTTCTTTTTTCTTTTGTTCTATACTGGTAACATCTGCTTCTTTCATATTTATAGCCAGCCATTACATAATTTCTTTGTTTATAGCTATACACACCATTTACATAATATTCTGTATTTGAATCAGGCACAAATATTAAAGAGGGTTTTTTAAACTCAAATCCACTTGAAACATTAAAATTTCCAAACATTAAATTGACACCATGTTTTTGCAATAAACTTATAGGCGCATAATCCATATGATAGCTATATACTCCCGCTTTATAGCCAGTAGGTCTGTAATTAGTTTCTAACATAATTGGAAATTCTTTTTTAATTACTTTTTTAAACGGAAAAATAGTTGCCCCTATTTTAAAAAGACTAAATTTATCTTCAACTGCCAATAATTTATAATTCCATTCGAAAGTAAATTTTGCTGTTTGTTTTATGTATTGATCTATTACCAAACTTTGCGCTATTACAAAACTTTGGTATGGTAATATTGCATTTGATACAGGTAAAATTGTATGAAAAATTCTAGTTTTAGGAATTAAATTAAATTAACAGAATCATTAAAATCCCAATATTCTCTTTTTTCTTTTTGTCCAAAAATATTTATTGATAATATGAATACAAAGACTATAAAAAGTATTTTTTTCATAAACCTTAAAATTTATATCTTACCCATTCAAAGCAGCTGCACCGCCCACTATTTCCGATATTTCGTTGGTAATAGCTGCTTGCCTTGCTCTGTTGTATTGTAGTTTTAGTTGTTTTAGTATTTCGCCTGCATTGTCTGTAGCTTTATCCATACTAATCATTCGTGCGCCATGTTCGCTTGCAAAAGAATCTAAAAGGCTGCGGTACAATTGGGTTTTAATGCTTCGTGGTATTAGCTCTTCTAATATTTCTACCTTATTGGGTTCAAAAATATAATCGTTTGCTTGGTTGCTATTGCTTACTTGTAATGTTACGGGCAATAACACATCATTGCTTACAATTTGAGTAGCAGCATTTTTAAATTTATTGTAAACTACTTCCACTTGGCTATACTCGCCAGCCAAATATTTACTCAATACAAATTCGCCTATTTCAAAGCCATCTTCGGCATTCAAATTGGCAAATGTTTGCATATAAGACGTATTTAAAGTGTAATTAAATTTCTTAAAAAACTCGTACGCTTTTTTACCTACAAAAAGTAATTCTACTTTATTGTTTTTAGCTTGTTCGGCATAGTCGTTTTCCAATAAATGCTTGGTGCGTTTTATAACATTGGCATTAAAACCACCGCATAAGCCTCTATCGCTGGTAACTATTACCAGTAAAATTTTATCCGAAGTATTGCCTTTAAAATAACGTGCAAGTTTTTCATCATCTACACTGTCTGCCAAGTTTTGCAATATACCATTCAATTTATCTGCATAAGGGCGCATTTGAAAAATAGCATTTTGCGCTTTTCTCAATTTTGTAGCAGATACCAATTTCATTGCCTTGGTTATCTGTTGCGTAGAAATGGTAGAACTTATTCTACTTCTTACCTCTTTTAAATTTGCCATGATAAATTAACTTATACTAAAAAAATTATGCTTTATAATTAGCAGCTACTTCTTTTGCCACAGTATCTAATGTTCCAGTAATAGCATCGTCAAATTTACCAGCGGCTAAATTATCCAATACATCTTTGTGTTTGCGTTCTAAAACTTCTAAAAATTCAGTTTCAAAAGCTCTAACAGTATTTACAGGAATGCTATTTAAAGCGCCTTTTGTACCCAAATAAATAATAGCTGTTTGTTGGTCAACTCTTAAAGGCGAATACTGTCCTTGTTTCAATATTTCAACATTTCGGCTTCCTTTTTCTAATACAGATTTGGTAGCAGCATCAAGGTCGGAACCAAATTTAGCAAAAGCTTCTAATTCTCTGTATTGTGCTTGGTCAAGTTTCAAAGTACCAGCCACTTTTTTCATAGATTTAATTTGAGCATTTCCTCCCACACGAGATACAGATATACCCACGTTGATAGCAGGGCGAACACCACTTAAAAACAAGTTAGATTCTAAGAATATTTGACCATCTGTAATAGAAATTACGTTGGTAGGAATATATGCAGATACGTCTCCAGCTTGGGTTTCAATAATAGGTAATGCAGTTAAAGAACCACCACCTTTTACTTTACCTTTTAATGATGGCGGCAAATCGTTCATATTTTGTGTAATAGCATCGCTGGCATTTAGTTTACAAGCTCTTTCAAGTAAACGGCTATGTAGGTAAAATACATCACCCGGATATGCTTCGCGCCCTGGGGGACGTCTTAACAACAAAGATACCTCACGGTAAGCCACAGCTTGTTTACTCAAATCATCATAAACAATTAATGCTGGCAAACCTCTATCTCTAAAAAACTCACCTATTGCAGCACCAGCCATAGGGGCAAAGAATTGTAAAGGAGCAGGAGCAGAAGAAGATGCAGAAACAACAACTGTATAAGCCATTGCACCTTTTTCTTCCAATGTTTTTACTACTTGTTTTACAGTACTTTCTTTTTGTCCAATAGCTACATATATGCAATATACAGGTTTTCCTTTTTCAAAAAATTCTTTTTGGTTGATAATGGTATCAATAGCCACAGCAGTTTTACCTGTTTGTCTATCGCCAATTATCAACTCACGTTGTCCTCTTCCAATAGGTATCATAGCATCAATAGCTTTTATACCTGTTTGCAATGGCTCTTTTACAGGCTCTCTAAATAATACACCTGGTGCTTTACGCTCCAAAGGCATTTCAAACATTTCGCCAGTTAATGCACCTTTACCATCAATAGGTTCGCCAAGTGTGTTAATAACACGTCCAAGCATACCTTCGGTAACATTGATAGAAGCAATTTTTCCTGTTCTACGCACAGTATCGCCTTCTTTTATTGAAGTGCTCGAACCAAATAATACCGCACCAATATTGTCTTCTTCCAAATTCAATACAATGGCTTTCATACCATTTTCAAATTCAATCAACTCGCCCGATTGTACTTGGGTTAAGCCATGAATACGTGCAATACCATCACCCACTTGAAGCACTGTACCTACTTGTTCTAATTCGGCTTCAGTTTTAAAGTTTGTTATTTGTTGTTTCAGAATTGCTGAAACTTCATCAGGTCTAATCTCTGCCATGATTTATTATTATTTTTGTTTGTTAAGCTATGTTTAATTCTTTTTTTAAGTTTCTCAATTTGGCGGCTATACTTGTATCTAATAAGTTATCGCCAAATTTTATAACCAATCCGCCTATTACAGCTGGATTAATTGAAGTGTGCAATTGTATGGTTTTTGCACCTGTTTTTTCTTTTATATACTGTTGAATGCTTTGCGCTGTTTTTTCATCAATAGCTACAGCACTTTCAACATTCACTTTTTCAATACCTTGTTGTGTTCTATAAATAGCTAAAAAAGCATCAGCTATTTCTGTCAAAATATTTTCTCTGTTTTTAGCACATACCAAATCAATTAATTTTAAACTTAATGGTTCAAAATTTTTGAAAATACTTTTCAAAGCGTTTAATTTTTCGTTGCCATTAATAATTGGGTTAGTCAATACATTTCTTAAATCTTTGCTATTGGCACAGGTTTCAGAAAGCAATTGCATATTTGCTGCCACTGCCTCTAATTTATTATCGGCTGTGGCTTGTTGAATAAGTGCTTGAGCGTATCTATTGGCTATTTTTATTTCAGACATTGCTTTAATTATGCTATAGCTTGTTGGTTATTGTTCAAGTTGTTTACTTGTTGGGCTATAATAGCTTGCTGCTCGGCATTGTTTGATAATTGATTGCTAATTAATTTTTCAGCAATATTAACAGACATGGATGCTACCTGACCTTTAAGTTCAGATATGGCATTGGCTTTTTGCTTGTTAATTTCTTCTGTAGCACGTTGGATAATGCGTTTACCCTCGTCTTCAGCCGATTTTTTAGCTTCAGAAATAATGTTGTCTTTCATTTCTTTGGCTTCTTTTAATATTTGGTCACGTTCTTCTCTTGCTTGTTTGTGTAGAGCCTCGTTATCGCTTTGTAATTTTGCCATTTGCTCGCGTGCATGTTCAGCACTTTTTAAGGCTTCTGTAATAGAGTTTTCTCTTTCGTTCAAAGCGGCTAAAATTGGTTTCCAAGCGAATTTTTTTAGCAAAAACAATAGCATGCCAAAAACTAAACACATCCAAAAGGTAAGTCCTATACCAGGTAATACTAAATCCATTTTTTTGTTTTTTATTTTTCTTTAAAATTTTTGTAACCAAAAAAAGTGAAACCATTGTTTACACTTTAAAAAGTAAAATACCACTTAATTAAAAGTTGAAATATTTTCCGTTTTTAGGTTTTATAATTTAAGCAATTTAAGAAGAGTAGAACATTATCTACCCTTCTTAATTACAAATATTATGGTATTAATATTAAACGAATAATATTAATAAGCAAAGTACGATAGCAAAGAATACCGCACCCTCTACAAGCGCAGCAGCAACAATCATGTTTGCTCTGATATCACCTGTTGATTCTGGTTGACGGGCAATGCTTTCTAAAGCACTTTTACCAATGTTACCGATACCAATACCAGCACCTATGGCTGCTAATCCTGCACCGATAGCGGCACCTAATCTTGATGGGTCTGCAGCAGTAGCTGCTTGTAATAGAATTTCTAAAATTGACATATTATTTGGGTTTTATTTTGTTTGTTATGTTTTAAAATTAATGATGTTCTTCTGCGTGGTGGTGTTCTTCTGTTGCCGAACCAATATACAATGAGGCTAAAAGCGTAAATACATAAGCTTGTAGAAATGCAACAAGCAATTCTAATACACTCATAAATAAGGTAAATATTACTGAAAGAACTGATGCGCCTAAACCTGCACCTGTTCCAAATTTTGCTCCAAAAATAAAGATTAAGCTAAAAAAGCCTAAAATAATAATGTGTCCAGCCGTAATATTTGCAAATAAACGCAGCATTAATACAAATGGTTTTAATACTACACCTATAATTTCTATAGGAATAAGCAGTATCCATAAGCCTACTGGCACATCGGGCATAAATATATGTTTCCAATAATATTTGTTGCCAGAGAAATTAACCACTATAAATACAATTAATGCCAATATCATTGTAACGGCAATATTGCCTGTTAAGTTAGCCCCAAATGGAAAAATTGGAATTAAACCCATTAGGTTATTAATAAATATAAAAAAGAATATTGTAAGCAATAATGGTAAAAATTTAGCATAATGCTTTCCTACAGATGGTTTTATTACTTCATCTTTTAAAAATACTATCAATGTTTCAAATAAAGATTGTATGCCTTTTGGTGCGCCTGTTCCTCTTTTTTTGTAGCCTTTTGCCACTGTAAAGAAAATTAAACAAATAATAATAGCACCCAATATCAAAGAAAATACATTTTTTGTAATAGAGAAATCGTAAGGTTTTTCATTAAGTACAACTTTGTTATCTTTACTAATAGAACCATTTGCATCTGTTTTATAAATTTTACCTTCATATAATTTATAAAAATTGCCTTTGCTTTCAACAATGGCGTGTCCATGCTCTAATTTAGATGAAGAAAAAATGTGTAAGCCATTGTCGTATAAAATTACTGGCAAAGAAATTGATACTGGGTGGTCGTTAATATCCATTATATGCCAGCCGTGTTGGTCTTTAACGTGGTCTAATATCATTTCGCCAGGTTTAAAACCTTTATTATCGTGCTGCGATGATGATGTTTGGTGTTCAGTATTTGGTACTGTTTCAGAAATTTGATGGTTATGAGATTCTGTTTCAGCATCTGAATGCTCGTTGTGTGAAAAGCCAAAAATAGGTGTAAAAAGCGTAAAAAGTAAACTTAATACAAATAATTGAAGTTTGTGAAATTTAAAAAGTCCTTTATTTTCGGGCATTATCAGCATTTTGTATTTTTTCTGAATTGGTGCGCAATTTATGTAGGATAAATTGAATTTCAAAACATGTGTAAATAAAATATGAACAAACTATAAAGATAACACCAAATTTATTGGTAAACCCACTGAATTTGAGGTATAAAATGATTAAAATAAATGCTAAAATCATTTTAAAAAACATCATACCGAAAAAACTTGCATTGAAACGGGCTTGCGAAAGTGAAAAATCTTTTACTACTTTGATACCAGATATATATGCAGAAAGGACAATTAAAAAACCAATAGCAATAAGCCAAAAATTATCTGTTTTGCTTGTACTTATAGGTAAAATAAACAATAAACAACTTAAAACTATAAAAGACAATAATAAACGGAATAATAATTTTTGATTCATTTGGATAAGGTTTTAATTATATAATAGATAGCAGAAAAAACGCCAAGTAAAATGCCAATAATTGTAAAAATAGGAAATTTTACCCATTTAAACGTATCTAAATACCAGCCGCCAAAAGTTAGAAGGGTAATAATAGCCCCCATTTGTAAGCCAATAGCACTGTATTTGGCATAGCCGCTTAATGGTGTTCTTTCTTTCAATTTTTTTTTTATTAAATAGATTTTGAAACACTCATATAGCAATTGCCATTAAAACTTGCACCACTTTCTATAACCAATTTACTGGTTTTTATATTGCCATTTATTTTAGCAGTGGCACGCAAAAAAAGTGTTTCGGCTATTTCTACATCGCCATCTATTTTTCCGCTAATATCGGCACTTCTTGCAGCTACATTGCCAATAATTTCTCCAATTGCGCCAAGTGCAATTTTAGATTTAGAAGCTGTATTACCTTCAATTTTACCATCTACTCTCAAATCGCCTTCGGAGCTTAAATCGCCTTTTATTATAGTGCCAGTGCCTATCATATTCAAAGCTGCCCCTTGATTGTTTTCGTTTTTAGTGTTTTTATTGTTCAACATTGGTGCAATAATATTAAAAAGCAATGTAATTTAAAGGATTTACTGCAACTCCATTGTGCCAAAGTTCAAATTCAAGGGTATTTTTTTGCCCGTTTTGAGTATTATTACCTACAATAGCAATGGTTTCGCCAGCTTTTACCAAAGCACCTAAATTTTTATAGTTGGCTGCGTTTTGTTTATAAGTACTTACCCAATTGTTAGGGTGCTGAATGCTAATTATATAGCCATTATCGGGCGTCCAAGCACTAAATATAACAGTGCCTTCCATTGCTGCTTTTATGGCGTTGTCGCCCTCTGGAGCAACCATTACAGAAGGGTGTTGACTATAATTAAAGTTTGAAACTACTTTGCCTCTTATGGGCGAAAAAAACAAAAAATCTGAACTTAATACATCTGCATCGGTTTCTATACTTGTATTATTAAGTGGCTGTTGATTGGTTGCAGTAGTTTGTGGTTTTTCTTCTTTTTTGGCATTGTTTATTATTGATTTAGCGTTTTCCACTCTATCGCCTTCAGCTTTGGTTTCATTTATTTCAAGTTCTATATTTCTGCTTTTTTCTGCTTTAAAAGGAATATCATAAGCGGTTACATCTTTTCCGCTAAATATTTGTTTAAGTGCCAATTCTCTTTTTTCTGCAATTAAAACTTTTTTTTCTAAAGCATTCATTTTTTTAAGCATTTCGTTTTTCATTTTGCCATCAAAAGTTTGGCTATAGCCTGGGGCATAATCTTTTACAGTAGGAAAAAGTGTAAAAATACCCCAACTTATGATAGAAAACAACAATAAACCTGCTGAGGCTATCAATATAATATTACCATAAGTTAGACTTATTGAAGTTTTTTCTTGAAAATTAGTTTCGTTAATAATAAGCAGTCTATACCTATTTTTAAGCTTTTTTAGTAGTTTTCTGGGTTTTTGTTTTTTTTCCATGTAAAAAATGTGCTTAACTTATAATAAATTTGCGTTTTTAAAGTTTACTACAAATAACATCAAAATTTTGAACCTAATAAAATATATATTTTTAATTTTAGTTTTTGTTTCGCAAAATGCAAATGCACAAGGCTTTTTTTCTAAACTTTGGCATAACAGTACATCGCACTACAATTACTACTACAATGCAGAGGTATTGCTTATAGATGCCAGAGAAATGAGCGAACTTGCACATAAAGACAATTTCAAAGACTTACTTTCGCTATATGCTGTAGCCGACCAAGCCACGCTTAAAGGCAATGCAGCTAAAATGGAGGAGGTACAAAAAAAATGTTCGCACATAATAGATAAGCATAGCAAAGGCAAATGGGTGGACGATGCCTATTTACTTATGGGCGATGGGCATTTTTACAAAGGCGATTTTTATGCTGCTATGGAGGTATATGAATATGTTGCAGGAACATACAAAGGCAGTAAAGCAGCAGCTCAAGCAGAAATTAATATCTTAAAAACATATCTTCAACTAAAAAAATACAACGATGCAGAGGCTTTATACACCAAGCTAAATGCCAATAAAAATTTTCCTTTAAAATTAAGAAACGAACTCAATATAGCTGGGGCAGAAGTAAATATTCAACAAAAAAAATATGCTACTGCTATTAAACTACTTGAAATAACAATTCCTAAAACCAAAGGGAAAAGCAAAAAAATACGCTACAATTTTGTATTGGCTCAATTGTATGCTTTGGTTAAAAAAAATACAGAATCGAACGAGCGGTATAAAAAAGTAGTAAAACTAAATCCGCCTTATGAGTTTGCTTTTAATGCTAAACTAAATATGGCAAAAGCCATTAATCCTAAAAATAGAAATGAAGTAAACCAAGCCATAGCTTCTTTGCAAGATATGTTGAGAGATGATAAAAATATTGATTTTTTTGACCAAATATATTTTGAATTAGGCAATTTAGCTTTATTAGACAAAAACGAACCTCAAGCTATTGCTTATTATTCCAATGTATTGCGCAGCAAAAGCAATGATATGCCCTTAAAAAGCAGTACTTATATGGCTCTTGCCGATTTGTATTTTAAAAATCAAGATTACCCAAATGCACAAGTTTATTTTGATAGCGCAGCTAGAACTGTAGATAAAGCCAATCCAAACTACGATGCTATTATCAATAAAAACAAAGTATTGAATGAATTGATTAAACATTTGGTAACCATAAAAACCAACGATAGCTTATTAAAACTTTCTGAAAACGACAAACTAAGAGAAAAAACCATAGACAAACTGATAAAAGAAGAAAAGCAAAGAGCCGAAGAAGAAAAACGCAAAGAGGAATTACAAAAAATAACTCAACAAAATATATTGCAAAATGGCGGTTCGCCAATTGTAAATACTACTTTCCCTTTTTATAACCAAACAGCAAGAGCAAAAGGCTTACAAGATTTTCAACGAATATGGGGAAACAGAGAATTGTTAGATTTTTGGGCAATTAGCAGCAATAAATCTGCTATATGGAAAAAAATTGATGATGAGCAAAAAACCAATGATTTTGGCAGTGAGGCTAAAAATAAACTATTAGCAGATGCTCCACCCGAAAGAAAAAAATACTACGAAAACATTCCTTTTACCAAAGAAGAAAAACAAAAATTGAAAGATGCCCTTGCTGAATCTTATTTTTTAGGGGCAAATGTATATTATCAAAATTTGAAAGAATACGATAAGGCAAAAAAAATGTTGGAAGAGTTGGTAACTAAATATCCTAAAAATAAATATGAGCTTAATGCCTATTATCTTTTAGCAAAAATATATACTGAAAAAAACAATGCCGAAAAAGCAAAATATTATACTGACCTTATCCGTAAAACAGACTCGATGAGTAATTTTTTAGCTATTTTAGAAAACAAAGAAATAAAGGATAGCACAAAAAACAATACAACCAAAGCCGATGACGAGGTACATAAACTTTATGTAGAAACATATTCTGCCTATCAAAGCAATAATTTTACCCAAGTATTAGCTTTGAAAAAAGACAATGACTCTAAGTTTCCTGGTAGCCCATTGCAAGTGAATTTTGATTATTTAGAAGCCCTCTCGTTGGCTAAAATTGGTAATGCCAAAGAGTTTGAAACCAAGCTAACAGCCATTGTAGATAATTATCCTGAAACACCTATTGGAAAACAAGCCGTACAAACTTTACAATTGCTTAAAAAGAAAAATATGCCCGAAGGAACAAAAGAAGATAACACGAATAAAGACAAATACAAATTTGATAAAAATGCCAATCATTTTTTTGTATTGGTATTGCCCAAAGGCGTAGGTGTAGATAAAATGAAAGCCAGCTTTAGCAGCTATCATCGCACAAATTATCCAGCAGATGAATTGCAAATAACCTCTTCTTTTTTAGGTTCTAATGCTATACTAATTGTTAATAATTTTAAAACCATTAGCGATATAAAAGATTATACAAGTTTAGCAAAAAACAATAACAACATTTTAGAAGATTTAAAAACAAAAGAACCCCAAATGTTTATTATTTCTACTGAAAATTATGGCATACTTTCTAAAGATAAAATTTTAGAAGATTACCTTACTTTTTATAAAAATAATTTTTAACCCAAACACTAGCCAAAAATAAATTTCAATGTTTAAAGATATATTTCAAATTCCTATTTTAAAAAAACTATGGAAATGGTTTTTAATCGTTTTAGTATTCATTCCTGTTTTTTTTATTTTGGTAAATTTTGGCATTTTAGGGCACATGCCAAATATTGAGGAATTAGAAAATCCTAAAAGCTCATTAGCAAGCGAGCTTTATAGTGCCGATGGCGTTATGATGGGGCAATATTATATTCAAAAACGCTCTTATGTGCCTTATAATGCTATTGCACCCATGATGTACAAAGCGCTGATAGCTACAGAAGATGAACGTTTTTATAAACACTCTGGCATAGATGCGCAAAGGCTTGTAGGTGCTTTAGCAGCCATGGGAAAAAGTGGAGGCGCAAGTACAATAAGCCAGCAATTGGCAAAAAATTTATTTCATTTTGATGGCGAAGAAGAACGCCCAAATATTGTGGTGCGATTAGCCCAAAAATTGAAAGAATGGGTAATAGCTGTAAAACTTGAAAGACGCTATACCAAAGAGGAAATAGCCAATATGTACTTAAATACCGTGCGTTATACAGGCACTTCGTATGGTATAAAATCGGCAGCTAAAGAGCTTTTTAACAAAAAACCTATTGACCTAAAAATAGAGGAATGTGCTGTATTGGTGGGTGTTTTAAAAGGTATTTCTATGTATAATCCTAAAAGAAATCCTAAAGATGGCTTGGCAAGAAGAAATACTGTATTAGGGCAAATGAGAAAAAATGGCGTAATAGCTACAGATGAATTTGAAAAGCTAAAAGCTACCCCAATAAAATTAGATTACCAATACGAAGACCACAATGAGGGGCTTGCTGTTTACTTTAGAGAATACTTAAAACGCGATTTAAACAAATGGTGCAAAGAACACAAAAAACCAAATGGCGAAAATTATAATTTATACAAAGATGGTTTAAAAATATATACTACAATAGATAGTCGCTTGCAAACCTATGCAGAAGAAGCTGCGAAAAAACACATTGGCGATTTGCAAAAGCAATTTGACAAAAGCTGGGGCAGCCGACAACCTTGGACAGATGAAAACTGGAAAGTGCTACCAGAATACCCCATTCAAGAATTGCGCAAAACACCACGCTATGCTTTGCTTAAAAAGCAGTTTGGCAAAGACACAACAAAAATTATGAAAGTATGCCGAACGAAAATAAAAATGACTGTTTTTAGTTGGTCGGGCGATAGAGATACAATGATGAGTCCTTTAGATTCGGTAAAATATTTTAAACGCTTTTTGCAAACAGGTTTTATAGCTATACAGCCAAGCACAGGGCAGGTAAAAGCTTGGGTGGGCGGTATTAACCATCATTATTTTCAATACGACCATGTAAATAAAACAGCCACACGCCAAGTTGGTTCTACCTTTAAGCCATTTGTATATGCTTTGGCTATCGACAATAAAATATCGCCTTGCGTTCAGTTTCCAAACACACCGCCAGATTATGGCAATTGGCGGGTGCGTAATAGCGATGGTAACTATGGCGGCACAATGAATATGTACCGCGGTTTGGCAACAAGTACCAACTGTATAGTAGCCCAAGTGCTTAAAACTATGGGCGAGCGAGCTCCAAGCACCGTAATAGAATTTGTAAAACGAATGGGTATAGATAGCGCACAAATGCAGCCTGTACCTGCTATTTGTTTGGGTGTTGCAGATATTTCGCCATTTGATATGGCAAGTGGTTTTAGCATGTTTGCCAACAAAGGCTATTGGATAGAACCAACTTATTTAACCAGAATAGAAGATAAAAATGGTAATATTTTAGCGGAATTTTCGCCAACTAAAATTAAACAAATTTTAACCGAAGAGAAAGCCTACGTTATGTGCCAATTGCTTGAAGGTGTATGCAAAAGAGGTACAGGACAAAGGCTTTACAGTAAATATGGTGTTGAGGGCTGGGTAGGCGGTAAAACAGGCACTACACAAAGCAATAGCGATGGTTGGTTTATGGGCGTTACCAACGATTTGGTATGCGCCACTTGGGTAGGTTGCGATAGTAGAAAAGTGCGTTTTAGAAGCACTGCCTATGGGCAGGGCGCACATGCAGCATTGCCTATTTTTGCCTATTTTATTAAAAAAGCAAGAGCAGATACAAAACTAAATATCAAACTTGAACCAATACCAAAACCCATAAAAGAAATAGGTATGGAATACAATTGTGGCGAATACGAAAGTAGCGGACCAGTTGATGAATTTGGCAAACCAGACGACCCAGAATTGGATTTAGGGATTTAATTTTGAATTATATCTAAATGCAAGACATAATACTAAAAATAGTAGGTTTATTAGCAGAAAATCCTGCTATTGTTAGCTTTTAAACACCAATAATTTTTCTTAAAACTATTCATTGGAAAATAGAATAGTAAATTAATATTAATTTGGACTAAACCCAAATTCAGCAATAAAATTGCTGAATCGAATAACAAATTGCAAATCATGTTTTTACAAAACATAATTGCAATTTCTAAATCGGGGTTAACCCAACTAAATCAAGTAGTTCGATTTTTCAAATCTCCTATTGATTAATTTGGGCTAAAAAAATTTTACACTTTTCATTTATAAAAATTACCTTTGCATTCACTAAAAATAAACGATATAAACAATGAACGGTTTTTTTAAAATTCCTGCTGCAATAAACGAAACAGTATTAGATTATGCCCCTAATAGTAAAGAAAAATTAGCCCTTAAAAATGCTTTAGCTGAAGCAAGAAGCAAGGTAATTGATATTCCAATGTACATTGGTGGGCAAGAGGTAAGAACAGGCAACACTCAAAATATATTTCCTCCACATGATATAAAACATCAAATAGGCACTTTTCATAAAGGCGAAGCCCAACATGTAACCGATGCCATTAATGCCGCATTGGCAGCCAAGCCTATGTGGGAGGCAATGCCTTGGGAGCAACGAGCGGCTATTTTCTTAAAAGCTGCCGAGCTTTTGGCAGGACCATACAGAGCTAAAATGAATGCCGCTACTATGCTGGCACAAAGTAAAAATGCTTACCAAGCAGAAATAGACAGTGCTTGCGAGTTGATAGATTTTTTACGCTTTAATGTGCAATACATGGCAGAAATATATGCCGACCAACCCACTGCAAATAGCAAAGCTATTTGGAACAGATTAGAACACCGCCCATTGGAAGGATTTACCTTTGCCCTTACACCATTTAATTTTACTGCCATAGCAGGCAATTTACCAAGTTGTATGGCCATGATGGGTAACGTGGTGGTATGGAAATGTGCGAATACGCAAGTGTATTCTGCACAGGTAATTATGGAAATTTTTATGGAAGCGGGCTTGCCTGCAGGGGTTATCAATTTGGTATATACTGATGGTGCTGCTACAGGCGATATTATTTTTAATCACCCCGATTTTGCAGGCTTGCATTTTACAGGTTCTACAGGCGTATTTCGTGGTATGTGGAATACCATAGGTGCAAATATTTCAAAATATAAAACCTACCCACGTATAGTAGGCGAAACAGGCGGAAAAGATTTTGTAATGGTGCATAAAAGTGCTGATGTGGATATAACTGTAGCAGCTTTGGCTCGTGGTGCTTTTGAGTATCAAGGGCAAAAATGCTCGGCTGCCAGTAGAGCTTATATTCCAAGTAATTTATGGAACGAAATAAAAACCAAATTAGTAGCAGAAGTAAAAACAATGAAAGTAGGACCAACGGAAGATTTTACCAATTTTGTAAATGCTGTTATTGATGAAAAATCGTTTGATAAATTGGCAAAATATATAGATGCCGCCAAAGCTGATAACTCTGTAGAAGTTATAGTTGGTGGTAGTTACGATAAATCAAAAGGTTATTTTATACAACCAACAATTATTGTAGCGCAAAACCCAAAATATATTACAATGTGTGAGGAATTATTTGGACCTGTATTAACCTTGTATGTATATCCTGAAAATGAATTTGAACAAACTTTAGATATTTTAGACACCACAAGCGAATATGCACTAACAGGAGCTATAATAGCCCAAGATAGATATGCTATAACCCAAGCTACGGAAAGATTAAGACACTCTGCAGGCAATTTTTATATTAACGACAAGCCTACAGGTGCCGTAGTTGGGCAGCAACCATTTGGCGGCAGCCGTGCCAGTGGCACAAATGACAAAGCGGGTAGCAAAGCCAATCTTTTGCGCTGGACAAGTACACGCACCATTAAAGAAACCCTTGTACCTGTTAAAGATTATAGATATCCTTTTTTAGGAGAAGAATAAATATTAAAATTTGAAATCTATTTTTTTAAAAGCCTTATTGTAAAAATTACAATAAGGCTTTTTTTATTAAAATACCTACATAGGGGTATAGTAAAAGTATTTGTACACTGCAATTTTGTTGCATTATAAATAACCAATTATCCAAGTGAAATATTTTAAACCCAAATTCAGCAATAGAATTGCTGAATCGAATAACAAATTGCAAATTATGTTTTTACAAAACATAATTGCAATTTTTAAATCGGGGTTAACCCAACTAAAACAAATAGTTCAATTTTTCAAATTTCCTATTGATTAATTTGGGTTAAATATATAGCTCTACTTTTATTTGTGTATGGCTACATTTTTTCAGCCAATGCACAAACCAAAAAACCAAAACCGAAAGCCAAACTAACTGGCTCATTTGGAATTTATGGTGATTTTTATAAACTAAAATCGGATACAGTAGGTGCAATAGCACCCCGAAGACCACGTTTTGTTGGCAGAGCTGTGGCAAATACAATTTTTTCGTATAGTAAATTTTCATTGCCATTTAGTATGTCAATAACCTCTAATCAGCGTTCTCCCGTTATTTCTATTCCAAATTTACCAAGTGGAAATTTTATTCAAGATTTTAAATCTACAATATCTAATCCGCTAAACAGAATAGGCATAGCCCCAAAATACAAATGGGCGCAATTGTTTTTGGGTTCTTATATTCCATAATATTCAGAATTAAGTATTGGATATATAACTGTATTTGGAGCTGTTATAACTACTTTAGTTAAAATATTTGGTATAAAAACAATTGGCTAATATTATGACGATTGTTATTTATATGTAGGCTTTTCTAATATAAAGATAGATTGGAAGCATTTATTGTACTTAAAATAAAAGTTACAACCGAAAGGCAGCAATAAGAAAAATAATCAATAATTATTGGGTTTAAGATTAGCTAACACCACTTAAAAAGAAAACAATTTTAATAATAATATTGAAACCAAAGATTAAGAACATTTATCATCTATCAATTTTAGTGAAATTACCTACAAAGGGGTATTGCTCTCAAAATTTAAACTGTCAATTTTGTATTACTCAAATTAAATAAAAGATGAATAAAAAACTACTATTGATTGGCTTATTATCATGCCTGATGATAAATAGCATTGCTATATTAGCATTCAACAAAAAAAACATTTCAGGAAAACCTAAAAAACCATTAAGCCAAATTTTATATTTAGGTGGAGGTTTTAATACTTTAAATAGTGCAGCAAAATCTACCATTTTACTTAAAAATAGCACTTCTTTAGATTTTAATTACAGTTTAGGAGGTGGGTACAGTCCATTTTCTAAACCATGGCGAACAATTTTTTTAAACCCATTTATTAATTTTGGTTTTAATTATCAAATAACAAACAGTAATACTCCTAAATATTTTCCAACTAATTCATTTAATGTTATTGGCGCAATTAACAATCAATTGGTAAGTAATGTAACTTTCAATAAAAAGGTAAATGGAATGCGTTTTTTAATAGGACCTCAATGGTTTTTTCCATTAAAAGATAAATTTAGTATATCTCCTATTTTATACTTTGGGTATATCACTCAAAGTAGTTATGATTGGAGCGTAACACAATCTTATGAAAATAATGGCATACCTTATAAATATACACTTTATAATAAAAAAATAAATAAAGTAAACAGTTTTGGTTTTTTGCCTAAACTTCGATTTAATTATTTGAGAAAAAATATAGGTTATTGGATAGAAACAGGATACCAAACTGGTTTAAGTGTTAAAACACAAACAACAGAATTTATTCCTAGTGGAAGTCCAAATACTAATAATCAATATATTCAAGGTCAGATGGAGGATGGGAATACAGATGTTAAAGAAACTAAAACAAAAATAACAGGATTTGAAATAAAAACAGGAATTTTTATTCCTATAAATATTCCTTACCAACCAAATAAACCTTATAATCCCAATTTAATATCAAAACCTATTTCAAATTTAGCTCCAACAAAAAGCGATGAAAATTATCAAAATAAAAATTGTATAGAGTATTCTGCGCCTCAAATTATTTCACCTGTAAATAATAGTACTATCAATATAACAAATGGGGAATTAATTTTAAAATATATTGCCACTAATGCACCTGTTGCAAATTATATAGTAACTGTTCGCAAAGAATCAAAAGGCAAAATGAATATAATATGGGAAAAAATAGTTTCTAATAATTGGAATGGTGTAATAGAGAATTTAAAAACAGAAAAAGAAGGCTACACGCAATTAGAAATTTCTATGCAGGCTGTGTCTTGTAAAATAGGAAATTGTGTGCCAGTAAATAAAGATGCAGCAGCATTTAAAAATGCTGGTTGTAGCACTTTTGAAAACAATGGCAAAAGCAACACAATAATTCTACAAAGCACATCTAATAATGGTTGTTATCCATCTTATGAAATGAAAATAACTAAAGCCGAATGTGCAGATAGTGGAAAAATAAAAGTGTATGGATATTATGCAATTCAAGTACCTACTGGACAAGGTGTTAGTTATATAAATTTAACAGGTATGAGTGCAGAAATTACAGGTCAAGGAACGCCAATTAATACAACAAATGAAAGTGCTTCAATTTCTAATTTACCTTTAAATGTTACAAACCAGGTAACTACAGGAAGCGCTCCACAAAATAAAGTACAATTTACTTTTTATATAGATGGAGAAGATTATTGTAAAAAATCACTGTCTGTTTATCTCAATTTTACTTCAAGCTTGGTAACATATAACGGCAGTTATACCCCAACTAATTGTGTAAGAGATTATCAATGTTATTGGGCAAAAGATAGCCTTCCTTGTTGTATTTGTAAACTTTGCGATGATACTGCTAGATTCTTTGCCAATGAAATTCAAAATAATGCGCAATTTTCAAATGGGAATTTGTTAATAAACCAATCATTTAATGCAGGACCATTAAATTTTTCAAAAACTGGTGCCGAGGTAATATATATGGAAGAGTATCCAATAGAGGAGGCTTGCAGAACCTGCAGAGATACCATTGGTGGCAAGGGAGGAGAGAAAGCTGTTTATCATTTTATGGGTTCTAATACAATGGCGTGGAATGGGGCTGCAGCAGCCAATGCTTCTGCAGATAATGGATTAGGAAGTATGCCTTCTAAATCTATTAGCTGGAGTACTAACAACAAAGGAAATTTGGTTTACAATTTAACCTTTGCGCTTCCGGGTACAGCTAATATGAGTTGTTGTGAGAAGCATGGCAAAATATGTATTCGTTATAGCTTTACCAATGTAGATTGTAAAACGTGTTATAAAATTGTATGTTATGAATATTAAAATTTTAACTATAAAAAAAATAAAAGGAGATATTAAAATGAAAAAAAATTTAATCAATAAGTTATTTTTACTATCATTAATAGGTTTATTAAGCATAGTAGAGAGTTATGGACAAACTTCTAATTTAAGTGTAATTTGCCCTTCGGGTACAATTTCCGCACCAACGGTACCACTGGTACAAATTTCTGTTAACACTACAAATTATAGTGGTACTGCAAATCTTTATATTGAAGTTGATCCATCAAAAATTTGTTTCATAAATTTAAATGGTGGTGTAAGTGGCGTTTCATTAGGAGCTCCAATAATATTACCAAATGGAAATAAAGAATATCCAATTAGTATTCAAGTAACTGGAGCTTCATTTAATCAGGGGTTTGGCATACAAGTGTCTATGTGTTGTCCACTTACATGTTATGGAAATAGTATTTCTAATAATTTGAAAGTTACACTTAAATGCACTTCGTTGGCAGATGTAATTCAGAATTGTAATATATTATATACTACAAATAATACTTGGGGCGGAACAAATACTACTAATGCCAGTTTTATGCAACCAAATTGGTATAATCAAAATATCTATAATTACAATTGTTTTACCAATGTAGTATCTATGTTTTTGAGTATTAGCCCAGCAAATTGTCATAAAATTAATAATGCTAAAATTCAATTAATCCCAAACATTTCAGGTGCTACATTGATAGATGTTAAAGAATATTCAAATTCACCAATTCCATTTTCTGCTACAAACAACACATTTGATTTAGGCACTTTAAACACTGCTAGGCACTTTAAATATACATATAAATTGCCTTGTAATTTTGTGAATCCTTCAATTTTTAAAGTAGATGCTAAACTCCAAGGAGAAAATTGTGGTACTTTTAATAATAATATTTTTACTTTTCCTCAAGCAGCATTTACTATCCCAACTTTAGCCAATTCGCAAAGTTCAGTTATTGTCTATAATCAAACGAATCAAATATCTTTGGGTGGAGGAATTATTGAATCGAGAGGTAAAATAACTAATCCTGGTAGCTATATATTAAATGGGAGTTTCACAAGCAAATTTTTAAATAAAAAAATTACATCCATTCAAATAAATTGTTCTCAACCAGGTCTTCAATATCAATTAGATGTAATTGATTGTAATTCAACTATAATACATACAAACAATGGAATAGTATCACTCAATTATTCACCTACAACTAGTGCATTAGAAGCAAATACTACTTTTACAGGACTCAATCCAAATGAATATTTTGAATACATTATAAAATACGATAATACATTACCAGGATGTAGTAATTCTCCTTTACCTAATTCAAATATAAATTTTCAATATAATGTTAATCAAACCGCTCCCGTTGATTTGAATGTTTGTAATTGCCAGACAACAGACGGCAACGGAGGTTGGACAACACAATATTATCCACCACAGCCAATTATTCCAATTGTATATTGCTATCAATCAGGCAGTATAGCTGGAATTACTGCTTGTCCAAAAGCAGGAGATATATTAACATTTTGTAAAAAATATATCAATATTACAAATAGCTCTCTTAATAATCCTGTTGTTTCTGTTCCATTAAGCAATGATTTTACATTAAATTCAATTACTGTAAATGGTGTAAATATTGCTTTTACTAATTATGGTACTTATGTTAAATTTAATTTACCTAATTTAACAACAGTTTCTCCAAATGCAGTGGTTTGTTTTAATTTTACATTGAATGCTAACCTTGCTGAAGGAAATCACTATTTTTTCACCAATGATACATTAACAGGCTATTATGATGGAAGTACTTTATATAAAAAACAATTTGGATATAATTGTTATAGTGTTGTAACAATCTGCGGAGAAGGCTCGCCAACGCTTAAGAAAGAAGTTTGGGATTATGCTAGTAATAGTTGGCAACAAAGCGGTTCCGGTTTAGCAGGTGTTCCTACAAAATATAGGTTTACTATAGATAATTCAACAGGAAATAGAGCAATAACAAATATAAAATTAATAGATAGGTTGCCACATATTGGAGATAAAACCTTAGATCAATGTACACCAAGAAACAGTCAATATAATATAACAGTTTCTAGCTCTTCTAGTATAAATCCTTCAACTATTACAATGAAATTTATAAATTCTGCAATTGGTGGTATAACATTACCAAATATATATTCTGGTACAATGATTAATGGCATTTGCAACACTAGCGCACCATTAGCAAACTATAATTCTACTCCAGATAATACAATCTTAGTGGAATATCCTGGTTCAGTGCCTGCTTTTGGTAGTGCAAGTTTTGAGGTAACGGTTCAAATCCCATCTAATGCAAGACCAGGGGAAAAAGCATGTAATACAACATTTTATTATAGTGACTTCTTATTAGCATCTGGGTCAGTAACAACCTGTGGTCCTAATGAATCTACGCCTCCAGTTTGCTATACCATTTTACCACCGCCTTGTAATACTTGTAAAGATATCTTTAAAAGTGGAAATGTTACATTAAGCCCTAGTTCTTCTAATACTAATTATCAAACAATGTCTGGCTCTGCAACAATTACAATAAGCAAACCAGTTCAACAAATTACTCTCACTTTGGCTAATATTAAATACAATTGGAGTAGCGATAAGTGTACAGGCTGCAAAACCAAAGCCTTTACAAGAGGTTGTTTACAGCCTACAAGCATTAATCAAACCATAGGATTAGGAGGTGCTTTAGGTCAATTAAATTATGATAATTGGACAAGTGCAACAGCTATTGATATGGATAAATGCAATTCTATTCTTACCTATAAAATGGGCACAATGTTACAACCAGGCACCTACACTATTCCTTTCACATTATCATTGCCTAAAGAAGATTTAGAATGTTGTAAACTAAATTTAGAAAGCTTTAACTTACATTTAGCTATTACTGATAATGAATGCAATGTATGCGATACTAATATTGTTAGTACCAAACTAAATTGCTGCAGTAACAGTAGTTGGGGAAGTGTGTTTTATTCTGGCTTGCCAACTACCGATCCTTTTGGCAATACTATCTACCCTGTGCCAACATCCATTAATACCAATACGCCATTAAATATCAACCTAATTGAAGGACAAAGTAGAATTTTTACTGCTAATTACAATTGTAATTCAAGCATATCAGGCTGCATGTCAAAAGTGTTGATAAAAATTACTAATCCAAATGGCTCAATTACTTTAGCAAACAATAGTTTGCAGTATAATTTTACAAGTTCAGGCACCTACAATGTTGTTCTGCAGGCTTATTGCGGGGAAAAACCTTGTCGAGAGATTAAATTTAATGTGGTTGTTTCAAAAAATTGTTGCACAGGGAATAATGATTGGGTGTCGGCTAAATTTAACCGTGTACTTGGCAATTCTCCTTGGTTATTTGTAGAATATCCAGCAGTAAATTTATCTACTTTTAATAATTCATTTCCTTTCCAAACAACTAATGCAAATTCTCTTATTTTTAATTTGAACTTTAGATGCACACCCGGATGTAATGCAACCTATAAAATACGTGAAGTGCTTAATGGTGTTGCTACTGAATCAATCAAAGGCTCAAACTTTCAAATAAATGCATCTAATTTAGGAACTAAAATAATTTATATATCTGCATTGTGCAATGGACAACCTTGTGGTAAAACTTGGGCTTTAAAATTGGTATGTTCTAGTAATTGTGGAAATTCTAATACAACAACTAGTATTAATGGTCCAACATATCAAATCTCGGATGGTATTTATAACACTAAAAAGGAATTATTATCTATAACCGAATTAAAAAGTCGATTAAATAATGCAATTAGTGTGGGGTTTTCTATAACTAATGCAAATATTATAAAAATTGATACCAGTTATGTTTTAATGGTAACTGCTATCAATGCTAAAAATGGATTGACAGAAGAAATAACAATTACATTATTAAAAAATGAATATGGTTATTTATCAATGCAACCTTTGGTTCTAACTTCAACTTTAGGTACGGAAGAATCAAGGATATTTATTTTAAGCGATTATAACGAAAATACATCTTCAAGTAAAACCAACTATGTAGGGCATGTAACATTATTGAAATAATATAAGTAATCATCAACAACAATTATGCCCATTCTCTAATAAAGAATGGGCATTTCTTTTTTTACCCCTTTGTGGGTATTGCACATTATAGTTTTAACTTTACATTTGTATCATAATAAAAATAATTAAAATGGCACAAAACAATAATTTAACAAAATCTAAAACAGAACCAGGACATTCTCAATCAAATATTGATTTTATCACTGTTTCTTACCAGCCAATTACCCAAAACGCTGAAACAATAATGCCAAATACAGACTACATGCTTTATACCGTAGGCATTATTTTTAAACCTAATGTAAAATTTTATGATTTTTTTTTAGATACTATAGAAACCAACGGAGGCAAAAAAGTAATTTTAACCATTGCAACAAAAATAAATACTCTTCCATACACGCCTGCTCATGTTTTTAGTTATGGTTCTAAACCCTATATATTCTCATTTGTAGGCAATGGACAAGAGTTTGAAATTGAAGATATTGTATATAATGCTGAAAATTTTGAACCAGCAAACGTTGAAAGTATTCAAAACTTTGCAATAAGCAATCCTGGAAAGAAGAAGAAAAAATCTGTAATTATTTACACAGGACCGGCAATTATAGAAAGTACTAATCAAAATGATTTGAAAAAAAGTAAAAGCCAGCACAAAAGCAATGCTATAAAAAAGAATAATTTGAAAAATAATTTAACGGATAAATCAATAAGGACTAAAAAAAGCAATCTTTAAAACTATATTAAAGTTAGTGAATAAAGTAGTTATCATATTTAGGTTAAAAATAATTTTTTATTTACTTTTTATTTTTATTTCTTCTTGTAAAAATGTTGGGTTAAAAGAAAAGCAAGAAATAGAAAATACAATTGTTAGTTTAAATAACAATAAAGTCAAATTCAATTTCACTTTTTTAGATAGTAGCTTTAGAAAATTGACAGAAAAAAGCCGAGAAATTGGGTATAAAAATGGAGAAATTAAAGCATTAACAGCATTAGTAAACTTATATTTTGAAAACGGAAATTTTGATTCTGCAATAAACTACAATAATATTGTTCTTAATTTAAGAAAAAATATTCATGACACTGCTAATATTATAAATTCTTATATAAACATAGCGAATTGTTACGCTAAATTAAACCAAAATGTTAGTCAAAAAAAATATTTAGATTTAGTATATCCATTGATTTTAAAAACTAAAGACACGATTAATATTATTCGGTTTTATACCAATTTAGGCATTTATTATTATTCTAATAACTTTCACACGAAAGCTAAAAATGAATTAAGTAAGGCTATTAATATTTCGGAGTTAAATCAATCTGAAAATTATTTAGCCATTGCATTGTTAAATTATGGAAATGTTTTAATTCAAGAGGATAGCGATTCATCAGTATTATATTTAAAAAAATGCGAATTGATATTTTCTAAACAAAAAAATTACCCTGCGCTTGTTGGAGTTTATAATAATTTAGCAGAATCTTATTGGATTACAAATGAACCAAAATTTATTATCGAAAGCTTATATAAAGCTTACTCATTGCTTGCTGATTATGGCAGCCCAGTAGATTGGCAAAATATCCTTTCTAACTTAGCATTTTATTACCAAGAAAATGGTAATTATGAAAAGAGTATCATTTATTACCAAAAATTAGATAGTATCAAGTCAGTTTTTTTTAATGAATCAATGGCAACTCGTATAGCCAACATAGAAAAAGATTACACTGTAAAACTTAAAACAGAAGAAAATGCAAAATTAAAAGCCCAAGTAAGCAGAAAAAATACTATTAGAAATGCAGCAATTATTTCAGCCATTCTATTAAGTTTATTAGGATTGTACCAATACCGAAACTACAAACAAAAAAGAAAACTAACAGAAAACCAAAAGCAACTAAAAGACCAAGAAATAGCCCAACTACTAAAAGAAAAAGAACTTAAAAATATGGATGCACTATTTGAAGGCAGAGAAGAAGAGCGCAAACGCATTGGGCGAGATTTGCACGATAGATTGGGTAGTATGTTAAGCACTGTTAAGCTACATTTTAGTGCCATAGAAACCCGTATAGATGATTTAAAAAAAGATAACCAAACGCAATACAATAAAGCTACAGCTTTGCTTGATGAAGCTGTTGGAGAAGTTCGCAAAATTGCCCACGATTTGGTATCTGGCACATTGGTAAACAATGGCTTAAGTGCTGCGCTTTTTGAAATGAAAAATACTATTGAAGAAACAGGCAAACTAAAAGTAAATATTTTTGAAACAGGAAATATTAACAACAAAGATATTGAGTTTGAAATAGCCATTTACCGCATTGTACAAGAGCTAATAAGCAATGTAATGAAACATGCCAATGCCAGTAAAGTAGATATTTACCTAACACAAACTGAAACGGATTTTACATTAATTGTAGAGGATAATGGCAAAGGTTTTGACACAAAAGCACAAGCCAATGGCATTGGTATGGCAAATATCAAACAACGTGTAGAAAAATTAGGTGGTACACTATCAATAGATACAAAACCAAGCAAAGGCACATCTGTAATTGTAGAAATAGAAGGCACATAATATGGAAAATAATACAATAAAAATACTAATAGCAGACGACCATGACATTGTGCTTGATGGCTACAAAAGCATTTTATCAAGTACAGAAAATATACAAGTTATAGCCACCGCCAACAATGGTTTAGAAGTATTGAATGCCTTACAATCAAACCAAGTAGATGTGGTATTGCTCGATATCAATATGCCAAAAATGGACGGATTAGAAACGACTCAAAAAATTCAAAAAGAATTTCCCACAACAAAAATATTAATACTTACAATGTTTGGCGATGCAGCGCATATAAAGCAAATGGTAGATATTGGGGTAGATGGCTATTTACTAAAAAATAGTGATAAACAAACCCTTATCCGTGCTATTGAATCTGTAAGCGAGGGTAAATCTTTTTTTGATGCCGATGTTACCAAAATGATTTTGAATAAATTTAAACAAACCATTGCAGTAGATGAAGAAAACATACTACTAAGCGAAAGGGAATTAGAAATTATTACGCTTGTAGCCCAAGGTATTTCCAATGCAGATATTGCCGAAAAATTATTTTTAAGTCCGCACACAGTAAAAACCCACCGCAAAAACATCAACTTCAAACTCAATATACACAACCCCGCTGAGTTGATTAATTTTGCTAAAAAGCATTTTTTAATTGGATAATAAAATGAATTAAATTTGTACTTTTTATGACAGAAAAAGAAAATCAATACCAAAGCCTCCTTTCGCAAATTGAAGTTTTAATAGACCCCAAATGCTCTTGGATAGCCAATTATGCCAATATCTGTGCAGCTATTCAAGCTGAATTTAAGCATTGGTGGTGTGGCTTTTATATGGTGAACGAAAATAAACTATTGGAACTTGGTCCTTTTCAAGGACCAGTAGCTTGTACGCTTATTGGTTTTAATAAAGGCGTATGTGGCACAGCTTGGGCAAAAAAAGAAACCATTATTGTACCCAATGTGCATGAATTTGAAGGACATATTGCTTGTAGTAGCGAAAGCAACTCGGAAATTGTAATACCCATTATAAAAAACAACGAAGTAATTGGGGTATTGGATATTGACAGCATAAATTACAATCAATTTGATGAAATAGATAAGTTGTATCTTGAAAAAATAGTACTACTATTGGTTTCAAAATAATTTTCATTTGCTTTCAATATTTATTAAATATGCTTCCTGCAAAATTGTAAATCCTTCATCTTTATTTAAAATAATTGTTTGAGGTTTATTAGTAACATTTAGTGTTACAATTTTATATGCTTGTGTAGTTGTTAAAGGCATTTCAAAGCCTTTTACCACTTGCTTAAATTGGTAGGTTATTTGCTTTTTGTTGCCTTTTAAATATTTTATTTTATATTCTAAAACAGGAATTTTTGTAGTGGTAAGATATTGTTTAAAAAAGATTGTCCAATCCCTTTTGGTTTCTTGGTTAAAAAATTTAACGACATCTTCTGTCGTAATTATTTGGTGGTAAAATTGGGTACTAAATTTATAAATGGTATTAAACCAAAGCGAATCGTTATGCAAAACCGAGCGCATAGTATGCAGCATCCATGAGCCTTTGTAGTACATATCGCTATCCATTTGCCCGTGGTAAAAAACACCTCTAACACCTTGTATAGAAGATAAATTTTTAATTTTTGGACGTTGAGAAAACAAATATTCAATGGCTTTATTTTTTCCTTGTGTGTATTCCACAAAAAGGGCTTCACTATACGTTGTAAAACTTTCGTGTATCCACATATCTGCTGCATCGGAGGCGGTTATACTATTGGCAAACCACTCGTGCCCACTTTCATGCACAATAATAAAATCGAACCCAAAGGCATTGTTTTTATAATTATTGCCATAAGCTATGCAGCTTTGATGCTCCATACCCCAATAAGGTGTTTCTACTAATTTGTAACCATCGGTAGCAAAAGGATATTTTCCAAAATAATGCTCAAAAGCTTTGAGCATTGTTTTTACTTGCTTAAAATGAACTTGAGCTTTTGCTTTGTTATAGCTTAAAACATAATAATTTAAAGGCACTGTATTGATACCATAAAATGTATCTTGAATAAGCGTGTAATTGCCAATATTGATACTGATATTATAATTGTTAATGGTGTTTTTTACTTGCCAGTTATAGGTTTTATAACCTTTAATTTCATTTTCGATAGAAACCAATTTACCATTGCTCACTCCTACTAAATTTTCAGGCACTGATAAATGCACATTGATACTATCTGCCTCATCGCTCCAATGGTCTTTGCAAGGCAGCCAAATACTTGCCCCCAAGCTTTCGCAAGCCAAGCCTACCCAATCGTTTTTCAGGCTATCTTTTGCCCATACAAAACCGCCATTCCATGGTGGATTGACAGCAACTATTGGATTGCCTTTAAAATAAATAGTTAGTTTTTCTAATGTATTTTTTAGTTGCGCTGTTTTAAAATTGACAATAATTGCGTTTCTATCTCGTGTATAGTTTATTGATTTGCCATTGTAAACAATGCTATCTACTTGCATATTGGCACCAAAATCGAGTTGTAGAAAATTAAAATTGCGTATCACTTTGTAGCTGATACTATTTTTACCTTCTATGTATTTTTGCTCAGGAACTACTTTTACTGTAATATCATAATGCAATACATTTATACAAGTGCGCATAGGTGTAAGCTTGCCCAATTGCTCATTATTAGTGGCTGAATAGCCAATAAAAGGCAACAATATTGAAATTATAATAAATTTTTTCATTCAAACAAATCGGTTATACTTTTTCCTTTTAGTAAACATTCTTCATATTCTTTTTCGGCTATGCTATCGTAAGTTATAGCCCCGCCTGTGTGGTAATACAGCATATTTTTTTCTATTACCAATGTACGAATTACCACATTAAAATCAAAATATTTATTGGGCATAATATAGCCAATGCAACCGCTATAAATGCCTCTTTCCGTAGCTTCATATTTTTCAATGTTGCGCATTACTTCAATTTTTGGTGCGCCTGTCATACTGCCCATTGGGAATAAAGCGGTAATAATGGCTTCAAAATTTATATTTTCTTTTAATTGCCCAGTTACAGTACTTATCATTTGATTAACCTTGCTAAAGGCATAAGTGCCACAAAGTTCCTCTACTTTTATTGTGCCTGTGCTGCACACATGGGCTAAATCATTTCGAACCAAATCTACTATCATTACATTTTCAGCCATTTCTTTTTCGCTATTTTTTAAGGCTTGCAATTGTTGCTCATTTTCAGCATTTGGCAAGCGTTTGTTTGTGCCTTTTATGGGTTGCGAAATCAGTTTATTGCCCTCTCGCATCAAAAATCTTTCAGGACTGGCGCATAGTATTTGTTTATTTTTTGTTTTTACAAATGCGCCAAAAGGTGCTGGCGATTGTAAACGCAATTTATTGATTAATGCCAATCTATCATTTTCTTTTAAAACATTTTTAGCTTCAAATTTTTGGCAATAATTCATTTCATAATAAGTACCTTCAATTATATCTTGCTTTATTTTTTCTACGTTTAAAATATATTTTTCTTTACTAACAATATTTTGAAATTCAATTTTAGAATTGAAATTCAAATCATTCAATATGCTTATTTCTATTTGATTAAATTGCGCAATTAATGAATGGAATAATTTTTCATCAATCCCATTATTTACCCAATGCAATTGATTATTTTGAATAAAAACTACAATTTGTGGTTGATAAAATGCTATATTTTCTGAATCTGCATTTTTGCTAAAATCATTTTTAGCTTCATAATTTATTTGCCCAAAAAGCCAATGTTTGCTTTCATCTAAATATTTAAAAATTTGAATTGCTTTACCTTTTAATTCTTTTACACAACCATAAGCCGCTAAAAATTGAAACCGATTATAGCCCAATGGTGCTGAAATTAAAGCACTATCGTACACATTGTATCTTTCAAAAAGTTGCGAAAAATGATACAATTTTGCAACTGTATTTTCATAATTTTCCATATCAAAACATAAACTATTGCTCATTTTTAAAATATTCAATTATAGCAGTAGCTATTTTTTCTGTTGTAATTGTTTTTAACTCATCAATATTTGCCAATTTTATTTTTTTTACACTTTTAAAATGTGCCAAAAGGGTTTGTGCCGTTTTGTTGCCTATACCTTCTATTTCTTCAAGTGCTGTAACAGTAAAATTTTTGCTTCTTCGGTTTCTATGATGCGTAATACCAAATCGGTGCGCCTCATCTCGCATTTGTTGAATTATTTTTAGCGTTTCCGATTTTTTATCTATATACAATGGTATTGGGTCTTCAGGATAAAATAATTCTTCTAATCTTTTGGCAATACCAATAATAGGCACTTTGCCATAAATACCTAAAGCTTTCAAAGCATCTACCGCACTGCTCAATTGCCCTTTTCCACCATCTACAACTATAAGATTAGGCAATGCCGTATTTTCTGCCAAAAGCCTTGAATATCGTCTTGTTATAACTTCGTACATAGTTGCAAAATCATTAGGACCAATAACAGTTTTAACATTAAAATGTCTGTAATCATTTTTACTTGGTTTGGCATCTTTAAATACCACACATGCCGAAACAGGATTTGTTCCCTGAATGTTAGAATTATCAAAGCATTCAATATGTTTTGGTGGAGTGGTTAATCTTAAATCTGCCATCATGGTATTTAAAATTCTATCTACCTTTTGGGTTGGGTCTATTTTATCTGCCGCTTGCTGCTTTTCCATTTTTAGGTAAAAAGCATTTTTTTGGCTTAAATCTAATAGTTTTTTCTTGTCGCCAGTAGTAGGTATTGTTATAATAATTTTGGTGTCTATTTCTATTTCAAAAGGTACAATAATTTCTACGCTCTCTCCTTCCCTATTGTTTTTTATTTCGGCTATTGCACTTAGTAAAAGCTCCTCATCGGTTTCGTCTATTTTCTTTTTATATTCAATGTTATGGGTTTGAATAATCATACCATTTGCTACTCTTAAATAATTGATATAAGCGGCATTTGGTGTACTTACAAAACCAAAAACATCTACATTATTTATTCTATTATTTACAATTGTGCTTTTAGCTTGGTATTTTTCTACAAGGTCTAATTTTTCTTTGTATAATTGAGCTTCTTCAAAAGCCAAAGTGCTGCTGGCTAATATTATTTTTTGCTTTAAATGTTGTTTTACCTCTGCTAAATTTCCTCTTAAAATATGCTTAATTCCAGCAATACTTTGCATATAATCTTCTTCTTTTTCATTCCCCTCGCAAGCACCTTTGCAATTGCCTATTTGATACTCCAAGCATACACGGTATTTATTGTTGTCTATATTTTTTTGACTTAAATCGTAATTGCAATTTCTTGTAGGATACAATTTTTTAGCCAAATCTAAAATAACGTGCATAAGCTTTACGTTGCTGTAAGGTCCAAAATATTCGCTGCCATCTTTTATAGGATTGCGCATAGCAAATACTTTAGGAAAACGCTCTTTGGTAATACGAATCAAAGGATACGATTTATCGTCTTTTAAGCTAATATTAAATTTAGGTTGAAACTCTTTAATTAAGCTATTTTCCAGCAATAATGCATCGTATTCTGTATCTACAATAGTATATTGAATATTGCAAATTTTGGATACCAAAACGGCTGTTTTTCTGTTATCGTGTTTTTTAGTAAAATAAGAATTCACCCTTTTTTTTAAATTCTTAGCTTTTCCAACGTAAATTATTGTACTTTCATCGTCAAAATATTTATATACACCAGGCTGCTCGGGTAAGTTTATCAATATAGTTTTAATATCAGCTTGCAATAGGGCAAAAATAACATTTTATCAATTTAGTTGTTTAAAATTCATGAAATCAAAAAATACTTAAATTACCTTATTTTTGCACTCAAATTTTTAAAATGGAAAATAAAAGTAGTAAACCATTACACAAACTTTGGGATTTACTTTCACTTGAAAAAAAAGAAATTGCATCTATATATTTTTATGCCATATTGAGTGGTATGGTGCAATTAAGTGTTCCTATTGGGGTACAAGCCATTATTGGTTTTGTAATGGGTGCAAGCATGGTTACCTCTATTTATGTATTAGTAGTTATTATCGTATTGGGTGTTTTAATAGTTGGAATTATGCAAATAAACCAAATGAAAATTATTGAAAAAATTCAACAAAATATTTTTACCCGATATGCTTTTAAATTTGCAGAAACTATACCAAGATTGGATTTAAAAAAAATAGACTCTTATTATTTGCCTGAAAAAGTAAATTTATTTTTTGATACTATAACATTACAAAAAGGGCTTTCTAAACTTTTATTAGATACCCCAACCGCATCTATACAAATATTATTTGGCTTAATACTATTATCTTTTTACCATCCAGCATTTATTTTATTTGGTTTATTGTTGGTATTTATATTGTGGTTAATTTTAAAACTAACAAGCAGCAAAGGCTTATCTACAAGCATGGAAGAAAGCAAATATAAATACTTTGTTGTTGCTTGGATAGAGGAGATGGCAAGGGTTATTCGCTCATTTAAATTTAGCCAAGGAACACATTTGAATTTAACTAAAACAGACGAAAATGTTGTTGGTTATTTGAAAGCAAGAACAGCGCATTTTAAAGTATTGGTTTTTCAATATAAATCTTTAGTTGCATTTAAAGTAAGTATAACATTGGCAATGCTTGTTGTTGGTACAATATTATTGTTAGACCAGCAAATAAACATTGGCGAATTTATTGCTGCTGAAATAGTAATACTTACCATAATTTCTTCTGTTGAAAAACTAATTGGCAGCTTAGATAGTGTTTACGATGTTATAACAGGATTAGAAAAGCTTGCCACAGTTACCGAAGCTGAACTAGAACACGAAGGAAAATACCCATTGATACATGAAAATACAGGATTGTGTATTGAAATGATAAATTTTGAATTTAGCTACAACGAGGATTATAAAGTATTGAATGGCATAAATATAGAAATACCTTCTAATAGTTTAGTATGTTTAAAAGGCGATGAAGGCGTTGGAAAATCTACATTTTTACAAGTATTAAGCGGAAACTATACCGATTATAAAGGTAAAATATTGATAAATAAATTGCCATTAAGAAATTACACTTTACAATCGTTAAGAGAAAGTATTGGTGTTTACATGTATAGCCAAGATATTTTTAATGGTACACTTTGGGAAAATATTAGCATGGGAAAAGAAGAAATAACGCCCGACAAAATATCAAAAATAGCAGATTTATTGGGTATTTCAGATTATATTTATACTTTACCTTATGGTTTTGAAAGTAAAATAAAAACCTCTGGCGAAAAGCTTCCATCTTCAATAAGTAAAAAAATATTACTTTTAAGAGCATTTGTTAACAACCCTCGGCTATTGCTTTTAGATGAACCTTGGGCAAATTTTGAGCCGGAAACCCAACAAAAAATAATTAATTATATACAATTTTTGAAACTAAATACAACAATTATTATAATTACCAACGATGAAGAATTTGCCAAAAAAAGCGATTATCAATTGATATTAAAAAAAGGAGAATGTAATTTTATAAAAAATTAAATACAATAAAATGGAACATTTAAAACTACCACAACTTAAAGCATACAATACAATTTACAGAAACAATAAAATTAGTAAAGTAAAATTTTGGTTTATTGGCATTATTATTTTTCTTATCATTTTCCTTTTACTTCCATGGACACAAAACATAAAATCGAAAGGTGCTATAACAACGCTTTATCAGGAACAAAGACCACAAGATATAAACTCGCCCATACCTGGCAAAATTATGAAATGGTGGGTAAAAGAAGGCGATTTTGTTAAAAAAGGAGATACCATTTTAAAAATATCGGAGATAAAAGAAGATTACCTTGACCCCAATTTAATAGGCAGAACAAAAGAGCAATTAACAGCTAAAAAAGAAGGAATAGAATTTTATCAAAACAAAGCAAATACAGCATCAAACCAAGTAAATGCACTTATTCAATCTAAAGTATTAAAGATAGAACAATTGAACAATAAGCTACAACAGTTAGACAATAAAATTAAAGGCGAAATAGCCGAATTACAAGCATCAGAAAATGAGTATAACTTAGCAAAAAACCAATTTGAGCGCCAACAAAAAATGTATGACGAAGGCTTGGTTACACAAACTCAATTACAACAACGAAGCGTAGCATTTCAAAATGCACAAGCAAAAAATATTGCTGCAAGCAATAAATTAGCACAAACAAAACAAGAAATTACCATTGTTAAAATTGAAAAAAATAGTACTGAACAAGAGTATGCTGAAAAAATAAGCAAAGCTGAAGGCGATAGATTTCAAAGCTTAAGCCAAGTATCTACAGGACAAAGTGAGGTAGCAAAATTAGAAAATTCTATTTCGAATTATATTATTAGAAATGGTATGTATATTATTTTAGCTCCCCAAGATGGGCAAATAATACAAGCCAATAAAGCTGGTATAGGCGAAATATTAAAAGATGGCGAACGAATTACTGTAATTGTACCCGAATGTAAAAACTATGCTGTAGAAATGTTTGTGCGCCCTATAGATTTACCTTTAATAAATATTGGACAAAAAGTGCGCTTTATGTTTGATGGTTTTCCTGCTGTTGTATTTAGCGGCTGGCCTCAAAACAGCTATGGCACATTTGGCGGGAAAATTATTGCTTTTGAAAACAATATTAGTACCAATGGGCTTTTTAGAGTACTTGTTGTGCCAGATGATAAAGAAAAACCTTGGCCTTATCAACTAAAAATAGGCAGCGGTGCACAAGGTATTACTTTACTTAAAGATGTCCCAATTTGGTATGAGTTATGGCGAAATATTAACGGCTTTCCACCAGATTATTATAAGCTTAAAGACAGCATTAAACCAGAAAAAGAGAGCAAGAAAAAATAATTGATGGCATTGATAAAAAACATAGTTTTATTTGTTGTTTGTTTTATTTGTTTTTTAATAAATAGCAATTTATTTGCGCAAGATACTATCAAAACGCTAAATGCCGAGCAATTTTTAGCTATAGTAAAACAGTATCATCCCATTGCCCAAAAAGCAAAAATAAATATTGGTATAGCCAAAGCAGATGTATTAACCTCTAGAAGTGCTTTCGACCCAATTTTAAACCATTATACTAGCCAAAAAACTTTTAATGGCATAAATTATTACAACTATTCTGGCACTGAAATTAGAATACCCACTTGGTATGGCATAGAGCTTAATGCAGGCATAGAAAACATTACTGGCAATAAACTTAACAACGATGCAACATTGGGTAAAACCAATTATATTGGCATTGATATTCCTTTGGTAAAAAATTTAGTTTTTGATAAAAGAAGAGCATTTTTACAACAAGCAAAAATTTTTGAACAAATGGCTGTTATTGACCAAAAAATAGCCATTAACGATTTATCTATAAATGCCCTTGAAACATACTGGAATTGGGTAAAAGCTTATCAAACATATTTGGTTGTTAACAATAATTTACAAATTAATGAAAAAAGATACAACTTTGTAAAAAGTTCGTTTAAATATGGAGAAAGAGCCGCAATAGATACTATTGAAGCGCTTACACAACTTCAAAATTTTAGGTATTTGCAAAGCGAAAAATATTTAGAATTTTTAAATCAAGGGCTTTTGCTTTCAGCTTTTTTATGGACAACTAATACAACGCCATACACTTTGCCAAGCTATGTTATACCGCAGCAAGGATGGGAGAATGAAATTAATATTTCGCAGTTAAATTTAAGTTTAGATAGTTTGGTAAATATTGCTACTATAAATCATCCAGAATTGGTATATTATAATTACAAACTAGATGCTTTGGCTTTAGAAAAAAGATTAAAATTTCAAGAACTGCTGCCCAAGGTAGATTTAAGATACAACCAATTAGGCAAAGGCTATCAATTAGCCAATACGCCCACCTCTTTGCTTTTAGAAAACAATTACCAATATGGCTTAAAAGTAGAAATACCTCTGCGTTTATCGCAAGGAAGAGGCGAATACCAAAAAGCAAAACTGAAAATATTAGCCAACCAAATAGCCCAAAGCGAAAAAACTGTGAACATACAAGTAAAAGTTAGAAGTTATTTCAACGAATTTGAAACCATCCGAAATTTAATAACAATTCAAAGTAATAATTACGATAACTACAAGCGGCTTACTATTGCTGAGGAAACCCGTTTTGCAAATGGCGAAAGCTCTCTATTTCTTATAAATACCAGAGAGAACAAAGCCCTTGAAGCATTGGAAAAATTGATTGAGCTAAAAACAAAGTATTTTAAAACCATTTATACTCTGCAATGGAGTGCAGGTTTGTTGCAGAATTAGCTTTTATCAATATATATTCTTAATTGCTTTGTAAATAATTTTATTTATAAATCTTAACTTCTATTTTTCCGTTCATATCTATCATTGCCCTATACATACCCTCGCTATTAAAAGGCATTTCTATATTTCCTTTGTTATCTATGGCTACAAGTCCTCCTTCTCCACCTATTTTTACCAATTTATCGTGAACAACTATATTACAAGCTTGCTGCAAGCTTAAACCCTTGTATGCCATTAGGCAGCTAATATCGTAAGCTACTACGCTGCGCAAAAACAACTCGCCATGCCCTGTGCAGCTTATAGCGCAGGTTTCATTGTTGGCATACGTACCCGCTCCTATTACAGGCGAATCGCCAATGCGTCCAAATTTTTTATTGGTCATGCCGCCAGTACTTGTAGCAGCCGCTATATTACCAAAACTATCCAATGCCACAGCGCCCACAGTTCCCATTTTATTTTGTGCCTTTTCAGAATGGTCTAATTGAAAGCTTTCAGTATCTTTTAGCTCCTGCCACTGGGCATGGCGGTGTTCAGTAAAAAAATACGCATCAGGCATTATATCAAAGCCTTTTTGTTTGGCAAAAGCCAATGCCCCTTCTGTAGCCAACATAACATGTGCCGATTGTTCTTTAATAGCTTTAGCCAAAAGCACAGGATTTTTGATATTTGAAACACCACACACTGCACCTGCCATTAAATCTTTGCCATCCATTATGGCAGCATCCATTTCGTGCTTGCCTATATGGTTAAATACCGCACCTTTGCCAGCATTAAATAATGGATTATCCTCTAAAGCCATTACACCTGCCAATACAGCATCGGTACTTGTGCCTTGTTGTTGCAATACTTTATACCCAATTTTTATAGCTTCTTCCAAACCTGTTAAATAGGCTTTTTCTAAACTTGGGGTAAGCAAATGAGGGGCAATTGTGCCTGCTCCTCCGTGTATGGCTATGGCTGTGGGGTTCATATAAATGGAGGGGCAAAGTTAGGCGTTAAAAATAAAATTTATAACTATATTTTTACTATCCATTCTGCAATATCTTTAATAAAATATTCGGGCACTTTTGCTTGAATTTGATACTCTGAAGGCGTTGATTTATCAACTCCTTCCAATAGTATGTGGTTTAGTTTTGGATATAATTTAAAACTAAAATTTGACTTATTTTTTAATGTTTTTTTCCATAATTTATAGTTTTCTGTGGATACCTGATAGTCTCTTTGACCTTGAATTATAAATGTAGGTATTATAATTTTTTTTGCTTCTGCTAATTGATTGTAATTTATTATAGATTTCCAATATGGTGCGGGCAAGTTTAAAGGAAGCAATGTTTTAGAGCTACTTAAAATAAAATTTTTCGATTTTAAATATTTTAATTTGGGTTGTAATTCTGTTATTTGATTTTTTAATTCAACAGCAGAATCTATACTGTATAGATATTTTAATTGATAGTCAATAATATTTTGAAAAGGCAGTGAATTGGCAGCTATCATTACAATACCATTTATATTATTTTTTAAGTTATTGGCTATTTTAGGTAATAGCATACCGCCCATGCTATGCCCAATTAATATTATTTTGTAATTAGGATAAATACTATCTTGTTTAAAATAATTTACTATAGTATAAATATCATTGCACACTTCTTCATCTATAGTATATTTATCATCATTAAAATAAGATGGGTAAGACAAACTTTTTTTATCAAAACGATAACTTGTAATACCTTGCAAACTTAAGCCCTCAGCTATATCTTTAAAAGGCTTGTTTTGATATATCGTAGCATCTTTATCTTGTGGGCCACTACCATGAATAAATATAGCCAATATTTTTTTATTGTCTAGCTTAGGTATAGTAAGTTCGCCTTTTATAGGATAATTATTATTTGGAATAGTTAAAATATTTTCACAATCTATGGTTTTAAATATTTTATGAGGAACAATAAAAAAACCTACTAGTTTTTTATTGGCATCAAATACCAATTTAATATCCATACTTGCCTGGTTAAATTTAGTGTAAGCATAAATAATGGCATTGCTATTTACTTGTTCTTGATTGGTTTCAATAATATTTTTATATTCGCCTAGTTGGGTATGCAAAGCCTTAGCCGTAGTTTGCAGCACAATATCAGAAACTTGGGCTTGCAAGCTTTCTTCAAAAAGTGCTTGTGCCGCTTTGTAATTATTTTCTACAAATATGTAGTTTACAAATGTATGACTTATTTCTTTTTCTGTTTGGGATGAACATAAAACAGGAATTAATAAAGTAATATTAATTATAAATATTTTCATTTGATTAGATTAATTCTTTTAATTTTTCTATTAAACTATTATATTCAATTTCGCTATTTGTGAATATAATAAAGTTTTTGTTTTTTGTTTTAATTTCAATTCCTTTAAAAGGATTTTGTGGAATTATATAATATGATTGGTTCTGGTTTTTTAAACCAACACCATATCCATTAATTTTATTTTTGTCTATTCCCCAATCAATTTTAATAATAGTTTCTTTGTTAATTAATTCATTCAAATACAAATATTTAATTTGTATTTTATCATTATTAATAAAAAAGATGTTTGCATTAAAAGCAACAATAATACGAATAAAAATAATTGTAATTAATAAGATTATTAATAAAGAAGTACCTAAATTAATTAATTTATTATTTTCTAGATAAATAACTGAACAACTAAAAATTAAAAAAATTAAGTCATAAAGTTGTTTAGTCTTGGTTGTAAAAATTAAAATTGTATTAGAAGTATTTGTCATTGATTTTTATATTTGAAGCTGAAAATAAAATTAAACATATCATCATCACAGAAAAAAGAGTTAGCCCAAAATTTATAGCTATAATTAAATGTAGAATAATGCCCAAAATTACTATTTTTTTTCTTTGTTTTTTTTGAATCAAAAAAATTACTCCTATTAAAAACTCTATGATTAATACTGAATAATTTGTTATTGAAATTAATATTGGGAATTTATGTAGAAAATAATTTTGAACTAACAACTTATTTTCTCCAAACAAATTACCTTGATTAATGTAAAAGATTGCAGATCCATCTATCCAGTAAGAAGATTTCAACTTTTCTAGCACAGAATGTAGGTAGATTATTGATATTTGTGATTTTATAATTATTAAAATAACATTGAATAAAAAATTATTTTTATAATTATTTAGTATAAAATTTTCAGAATCTTGAAAATAAAATAATAAACTAATTTTTTTTCTATACAGAATTTCTGATAAATAATATAAAAAGTAAAGTATTGAAAATATGTAATTAATTTGATCTCCACCTTCAATAATTGGTGCTAAATTTTGAAAACTATAACTAATCCAAATCTTAATAGGCCAAAGAAAAAATATAAGATATCCTCTTAAAAGTAGTATGTGAATAATAATTGTTATATAAATAATAAGTAAATAATCTAATGATAAATTATTTAATACATTAAAATAATTTCCAGAAATTTCAATATTGGCCTCTTTAACAATATCAAAATAATAAATTGGGAAGATATTTTTTACTGGATTAAAACAAAATGTTATTAATGGTGAAATTAGCAGTACTAATCTCAATATGAAAAAACTTTTTTTATATAAACACCAATTTAAAAAATCATTCACAAATCTTATAGAATCATTTAATATTCGTTTCATTATTAAAAACTAAAATTGCCATTAAGTTCGGTATTTGATTTTTATTTTGATACATTTCCCATTTAAATGGTAGTATTTTTTGAAGAACAACAACAATTGTATCATTGTTATTTATAAAATTTAATTTTTTATTATAATTAACATTAATTATTTTATTTTTTTTAATCACTGAATCATAATTTAATTCAGTATTATATGACCAATTTATTTTCTCTTTGCATCTAGTTAATAAAAAAGTGTATTCGTAATTAATCATTCGTTGATTACGTGCAATCCCAAATAAATTTTCACTCAGATTACTATTGTTAAAATTTATTTTATTTACTTTATTATTTTTTATATTGTAAAATTCATATTGATTTTCTAATGGGTTTCTTGTAAAATATCCCCAACCTTGAGGATAATATTTGCTTAAAAATAGAAACATTGAATCATCATCACGTAGTTCGCTTTTAGGAATATAGTTGTATACTAATACAAAAAATAATAGCAAAGTGAAAATTTTTGCCATAAACTAAGATTTTAAAAAAATTGAGATATTTCAGCTATTTCAGTAGTCCAAGAATATGCAAGCATATCACTTGAAAAGATTTTCCCTTTACTATGTATTACTACATTAGTTTCCAAAACTACGTTAACTGCAACTACAGCATTAATGGCAACACCAGCAGTAGTTGCAACTAAAGCTACTGTAACAGCAGCTGCGACTGCGTATGCAGTAGTTACACAATCTTTAACTCCTATACTTGTTTGTGAATTAAAAATTTCTGGAAATTGATTTTGTAATGTTGCTAGAGTTGGTGTATTGTTGCCAAGATTGTTAATTATAAATGCTGAGGTAGAATTAGTGTCTAAAAGTGAATAATGTTTAATTAAAGTATCTTTTGCTGTTTGAAACTGATTTATGTTATATATTGCTTCATTATAAATAAAATTTTTAATTAATATTAAGTTGTTTTCAATTCCGTACAAATTATTTGATTGTATATTTAAAATTAAATTATGAAATACTGATTTATTTTTAAAATATACACTAGAACATAACGAGTCAATTGATATGTCATATCTGATCTTTTGAGATGGAGTAAGATTATTATAAATATTAGACATCATATTTTCAAATACATTAACACTACTAATATTAGGTGAAAATGCACCCTTAAAGAAAAAAACAGATTTTAATATATCTACACTAGTCACTGAATCATTAACAGGTGTATACACCTCCGTTACATTAGTAGTTTTTTCTGTTAATTCCTTTTTTGATTGATTTTTCTCTTTATTACATGATGTAATAAAGATAATTAAGATTATTAATATATTTTTCATAAGTACAAAAGTAATTAAAAAAATAATATAAGCAAATTTGCCTACAATAAATTTTTTAAATAAGTCGGAATTTGCATTTAATTGCAATACCAAAGGGATAAAAACAATTTAAAAGTTGTTGGTGCAAAAATTAAAGCATTAAGAATTAGTAAAGGGTACTCCCAAGCTAAATTAGCTGCTGATTGTAATGTCGAAATTTCCCAAATAAGTAGGTTGGAAAGGGGATTATTAAATACAGGTTTAACACAAATTTTTCTTATTGCCGATGCTTTAGAAGTAGAAGTAAAAGAAATATTTGAATAATTTGAGACTTAACAAATCTGAGTTTTTAATTTGAATAAACAAACAGATAACTTACTTTTGCAAAAATTTTAATAAAAAGATGCCCTATTTATTTACATCAGAATCCGTATCGGAAGGACACCCAGATAAAGTAGCCGACCAAATAAGCGATGCCCTTATTGATAACTTTTTAGCCTTCGACCCTCAAAGCAAAGTAGCCTGCGAAACCCTTGTAACCACTGGGCAAGTGGTATTGGCAGGTGAGGTTAAAAGTAAAGCATATCTTGATGTTCAAACCATAGCAAGAGACGTAATTAAAAAAATAGGCTATACCAAAAGTGAGTATATGTTTGAAGCAAATTCATGTGGTGTTTTTTCTGCCATACACGAGCAAAGTGCAGATATAAACCAAGGGGTAGATAAAAAGAAAAAAGAAGAACAAGGTGCTGGCGACCAAGGTATGATGTTTGGCTATGCCACTGCCGAAACAGCCAATTATATGCCATTGGCTTTGGATTTAGCACATGCTATTTTAATTGAATTGGCTGCTTTAAGAAGAGAAAATAAATCTATCAAGTATTTAAGACCTGATGCTAAAAGCCAAGTAACTTTAGAATATAACGATATACATGAGCCCGTTAGAATAGATGCCATAGTTGTATCTACCCAACACGATGATTTTGATTCAGAGCCCAAAATGTTGGCTAAAATAAAAAAAGATATTGTAGATATTTTAATTCCAAGGGTAAAAGCAAAATACCCTCAATACGCTAAATTATTTAACAATAAAATTACATACCATATCAACCCAACAGGTAAATTTGTAATAGGAGGTCCGCATGGCGATACTGGCCTAACTGGTAGAAAAATTATTGTTGATACTTATGGCGGAAAAGGTGCGCATGGCGGTGGTGCATTTAGTGGTAAAGACCCAAGCAAGGTAGATAGAAGTGCCGCATATGCTACTCGTCATATTGCTAAAAACTTGGTTGCTTCTGGTTTGTGTAAAGAGGTTTTGGTTCAGGTTAGTTATGCTATTGGTGTAGCAAAACCTACAAGTATCAATGTAAATACTTATGGCACAGCCAAAGTAAAACTAACTGATGGCGAAATTAGCAAATTGGTAGAATCTATTTTTGATATGCGCCCTTATTTTATTGAGCAACGCTTAAAATTAAGAAATCCAATATACAGCGAAACAGCCGCTTATGGACACATGGGCAGAAAAAACGAAACTGTAACTAAAACTTTTAAAACACCTGAAGGCAAAGAGAAAAAAATAAAAGTTGAACTATTTACATGGGAGAAATTGGATTATGTAGAAAAGGTAAAAAAAGCCTTTAAATTGAAATAGAAAATTGTCATTTCGAGTATCCCGCAGGTGCGGGAGTATCGAGAAATACTAATTTTCTTTTAAACTATCACTTCTCGATACACTTTTGCAAAGCCAAAAGTTACTCGAAGTGACTAAATAAAACTTTATAATAATGCACTATCCACAAGAAGGTGCATTATTTTTTTGTTACATAGCTTGTAAAATTTAAAATAAAGTGTAGGTTTGCCATAGAATGAAAATAGGCACTATAAAAGAAACTAAAGCAGGCGAAAACAGAGTAGCTTTGAGTCCTGAGGTTGTTAAAAATTTTATTAAACAAGGCTTTGAATGTTGCATAGAAAGCGGTGCAGGCATAGCTTCTAATTTTTCTGACGAGGCTTATAAAAATGCAGGTGCTACTATTTTGAATACTTCAACTGATGTATCTAATGCCATAGATGTTTTAGTAAAAGTAAATGCACCAAATACTGAAGAAATAGGTATTATGAAACAAGGAACAGCTTTAATTTCATTTATTTACCATTTAACCAATCCTGAATTAATAGCGCAATTAAGTGCTAAAAATATTTCGGTATTTAGTATGGATGCTATTCCACGTATTTCAAGAGCCCAAAGTATGGATGCTCTTAGCTCTCAAGCCAATTTAGCGGGTTATAAAGCTGTTTTATTAGGCGCGCATCATTCTGCAAGAATTTTTCCTATGCTGATGACAGCTGCTGGTACTATTACCCCTTCTAAAGTATTGATATTTGGTGCAGGTGTGGCAGGTTTACAAGCTATTGGTACAGCCAAAAGATTGGGCGCTGTAGTAGAGGTTACAGATATTCGCCCTGAAACTAAAGAGCAAGTAGAAAGTTTGGGTGGTAAATTTATAAGTTTTGATACAGGCGAGGTAAAAATAGAGGGTGGTTATGTTACCGAATCTAGCGAAGATACTTTAAAAAAACAAAGAGAAATATTGCAAAAACATTTAGCAGCTTGCGATGTGGCTATTACTACAGCCCTAATACCAGGCAAAAAAGCGCCAATTTTAATAACCGAAGAAATGGTAAAAGGTATGAAATTAGGAAGCGTAATAGTAGATATGGCTGTAGAACAAGGCGGTAATTGCGAAATTAGCGAAGCAGGAAAAGTAGTAATTAAACATGGCGTAAAAATAGTAGGAGAAACCAATTTGCCATCTTTACTTTCTCAAAATGCAAGTGAAAGTTTTTCAAAGAATGTTTATGCCTTTCTTACTCACTTAGCCACCAAAGAAGGTTTTAAATGGGAAATGGAAGAAGAAATTACCAAAGGAACATTAGTGAGTGGTGGGAAAAAGGCAGTTGCTAATTAAATAAATGAATAAATTAGAGATAATAAATTGTATAAAAAATTACTTGGTTGAAAAACCAGTTAAAAAAGCATTTATTTTCGGAAGTTTTGCAAGAAATCAAAATAATTTTAACGATATTGACTTGTTACTTGAATTAGATTACAGCCATAAATTATACCAAACATTGTTTAATATGAACGATGAATTAAAAATTTTGCTAGGCATAAAAGTAGATATTGTTTCTGCTAATGGTTTAAGTAAACATATTAAACCATTTATTGATAACGAAAAAATACTCATATATGAACAATCTTAAAGACATACAAAGAGTAAATCATATATTAGACTCGGTTAACGAATTGCAAGAATTTACTAAAAATAAAACTTGTAATGATTTTTTGAATGATAGATTATTGCAACTTGCTAGTGTAAGATTATTAGAAATTATTGGAGAAGCCGCAAACAAATTAAGCGAAGATTATAAAAGCAAATATCCAGCTATTAATTGGAAAAGCATTGTTGGATTTAGGAATATTATAGTTCACGAATATTTTGGATTAGATTACATGGTTATTTGGGATATTATTACCAATGAAATAGACACTTTAAAAACAATTATATAAATAAAAAAATGACTTCAATACTCAATTTCATTTCCGAACACCAACTTATGATTTACCTCGTTATCTTGATGATATTTGTAGGAATCGAATTAATAGAAAAAGTACCTAGTGTGCTACATACACCACTTATGAGTGGTGCAAATGCCATACATGGGGTAGTTATTATAGGTGCAATTATTATTATGGGGCAAGCAGATAATTTATATGCCACAATATTTGGCTTTATAGCTGTAGTTTTGGGCACATTAAATGTTGTAGGCGGCTTTGTAGTTACCGACAGAATGTTGGAAATGTTTAAAAAGAAAAAGAAATGAATATTTCAGAAATAGTAAATAATTATTTTTACAATAAACCTGTTAAAACGGTTTATTTGTTTGGTTCTGCATTAACAGATGAATTGAACGCAAATGATATTGACTTGTTGCTTGAGTTAGATTACAATTTTAACATAACGCTATTTGACATGGGTAAATGGAATATTGAATTAGAAAACATTTTTCACAAAAAAATAGATTTATTAACCACCGAAAGTATAAATAGCCATATTAAACCATTCATTGAAGCTCAAAAAAAACTAATTTTTACCAACCAAACTTATGCTTGAAAAAGATAAAATTAGAATAAAATAACAAACTTATGTCGAAACCTAAGTTCCCCTCTCCTTTGGAGAGGGGGCAGGGGGTGAGGCAAAAAAATAACAATATAAAATGAAACATCAATTATTACAACTTATTTACCTTATTGGCTCCGTATCTTTTATGATAGGGCTAAAAATGTTGAGCAAACCAGAAAGCGCGCGCAAAGGCAATCTCATAGCTGCCTTTGGAATGACTATAGCCATATTTGGTACTATATTTTTATACGAAGGCATTTTAGTATCTAATTATATTTGGATATTTTTGGCTTTAATTGTAGGTACTGTAATAGGTACTATGATGGCTAAAAAAGTAAAAATGACAGGTATGCCGCAAATGGTATCTTTCTTTAATGGCATGGGAGGCGCTTGTGCTGCTATTATTTCTTTAGTGGAATATCAACATTTGCAACATCAATTATTAAAGATAAAAGAAATATCAAACGTTAATGATTTTGGAGATTTATGGACTACTTTTTCAAATATAAATCCTCAAATTTTTAGCAAATCTTATGTATGTATCATTTTCCTCGGTTTAATTATTGGCGGAATTTCCTTTGCAGGCAGTATTATAGCCTATGGCAAATTAGATGAAAAAATAAAAGATAAAACCTTACCATTGCAGCAAGTTATCAATATTGGCTTATTGGCTTTAATATTAGTATTAGGCGGTATGTCTGCTTTTGGCGTTTTAAGCAGTCCATATATGATATATGTAGTATTGGGTTTATCTTTATTGTATGGTATATTATTCGTAATGCCAATAGGCGGTGCAGATATGCCAGTGGTTATATCATTGCTAAATTCATTTACAGGCGTAGCAGCAGCTATGGGTGGCTTTTTGTACGATAATAAAGTAATGCTAATAGGCGGTATTTTAGTAGGAAGTGCTGGTACATTGCTTACCGTGGTAATGTGTAAAGCCATGAACCGTTCTTTAACCAATGTGTTAATTGGTAACTTTGGTGGTGGTAATAAAGCAGGTGGCGAGGCAAAAGAAATAACAGGTTCTACAAAAGAAATTACCAAAAGCGATTTAGCTATTTTAATGAAATACAGTAAAAAAGTAGTGATAGTGCCAGGTTATGGTTTGGCAGTGGCACAAGCGCAGCACGTTTGCCATGAGTTAGAGCAAGTATTAGAACAAGAAGGCGTAGAAGTAAAATATGCCATTCACCCTGTAGCAGGGCGTATGCCGGGCCACATGAATGTACTATTGGCAGAAAGCAATGTAAGTTATGATAAATTAATAGAAATGGACGATATTAACCCTGAATTTAAAACTACTGATGTGGTATTAATAGTGGGTGCAAACGATGTGGTAAATCCTGCGGCCAAAACTGACCCAAGTTCGCCAATTTATGGTATGCCGATTTTAGATGTAGAAGATGCAGCGCATACCGTAGTATTTAAACGCAGTATGAAAGCAGGTTATGCAGGCATAGAAAACGAATTATTTTACAGTCCTAAAAATAGCATGTTGTTTGGCGATGCTAAAAAATCATTAACAGATTTGGTAACTGAATTGAAGAATTTGGGATAAATTATTTTGATAAAAGAGAATCCAAATATTATTGATTCACCTCAATTTGATTCTGAAAATGAATATACTTTTATTGAGGGTTCATACTTTTCGGTTCAGTTTAAAATATTGGGTGCAAGTTTTTTAATTGCTGCTTTTAAATTTTTATTAGAATTTCATTTTGCAGGATTAATATTTTTATTCTCAGCCTTAATTTTCTTTTTTGCACAAAAAGGTATTTCAATTAGTTTTTCAGCAGAAAATTATAGAAATATTTTTCAAATGTTTGGCAAAAAATGGGGCAAATGGCAAGCATTACCAACTATTGAATATGTATCTATTTTTACAGCTAAAAAATTTTTAACTGCAAATATTGGCACCCAATCTAATACGGCATCATTTTCTGAAATTGAAGTTAATTTATGCTACAATAAAAATAAAAAGTTGAATGTATTCATAACTGATAAATATGATTTGGCTTTAGAAAAAGCAAAATATTTTTCAGAAAAATTTAAAATTGATATTTATGATGCCACAGGAAAAGAAGCTAAATGGCTATAAAATTATTAAATTCAAAAAATCATTAAATCAAAAAATTTCCTATCTTATTCTTTTTCTGTTTGCCATATAATTAACAATGGCTTTTTTACTTGTAAGCCAATCTTTACCCTCTTTGTAGGCATCTATTTTTCCTTGCCTTGCCAATAGGCTAATATACTCTTGCCCGTATTTTATATCTGGCTCCATTACAATATTTGAAATGGTAAAATATTCATCTTCACTATCTGGCATAGCATTCAAATAAATATTTAATGTACGCTCCAAAGCTTGGCAAACCAAAAGCAATAATTTACTATAATTGCCATTATTGGCTGTATTTAAAGCATCATAGTATTTTTTTCTATCCGTTTTTAAAATAATGGCAGGCGGAAAACCCTGCCTTATTAAAAGTAAATTCATGGCTAGCCGCACAGTTCTGCCATTACCATCAAAAAATGGATGTATCCATACAAATTTATGATGAAACACAGCTGCCATTTCAATAATATTCAAATGCAATGGATTGGTATTCACAAAATCTAACAATTCATCAAAAAATGGTGAAACTTGCCGAGCATTTGGCGGCACAAAATTAGCCCCCGAAATACGCACGCCACCATTTCTAAGCCTTCCTGCATAGTCATCTTCTATGCTGTTCAATACTATTTTATGCATATCTAATATTTCCGAAGCTGTAATATTTTTATTAGAATTTACAATGGAATATAAAAATTTAATGGCTTTATCGTGGTTGTGGGTTTCAAAATGCTCTCTTAAAGATTTGCCATGCACCGTAAGCCCATCTTGCAATACAATATTTGTTTCTTGCAAAGTAAGGGTATTACCCTCTATGCTGTTAGAGTTGTATGTCCATTCTATACTAAGGCTTTCTTTTATTTTAGACAATGCTATATAAGGCAGTGGTCTTAAATTATCGAGCATCTCTTTTTTTTCAAAAAGCCTTTTCATGGTAGGTTTTAATTCTTCAATATTTTCTAAATCTAAATTCCACACCCCACAAAGGTATTACTTTTTTCTTAATATCGGATAAACCAATAAATTTATTTTACCGATATTAAGAAAATTTATTTGAAAATATTGCAGCGTTTTCAAATTAAGTTTTGTCTAAATGAATAATGAAACAAAGAAAGGCTTCCCTTTATCCTAAAAAGGAATTAACATTATAATAACATACAATTAAGAAATTTAATTTTGTTAATGATAAAAAATAAGTTTTCTTTGCGTTCAAAATAAATAGTAAAAATATAATTCTTAATAACAATGAGCAAATCACAAGTTAAAAAATCAACAAACTGGGTAGGATTACTTACCATTCCTGTAGCATTAGTAGTGTCTATTTTAGTTTACGTTTACATTTTTGGCGCAGCCGAAAACTTTGTAGGAAAAGACAAACATACACCTGCCAATATTTATGGCACAATATATTTAGGAGGCGTCATCGTACCTATTCTTATGACATTGTTTTTAACCGTTTTTACAATTGTTGTAGAAAGATTAATTACCATTTCATTAGCAAAAGGTAAAGGTTCATTACAAAATTTCTTACAAAACGTAAAATCAAATTTAGCAAACGACAATGTAAATGCTGCAATAGCTGCTTGCGATAAACAAAAAGGTTCTGTTGCCAATGTGGTATTATCTGGCTTAAATAAATATGATGAAATGAGCAAAAACAATGAGCTTGACAAAGATACCAAAGTAGCTGCTATTTCTAAAGAAATTGAAGAAGCTACTTCATTAGAATTACCAATGTTAGAAAAAAACTTGCCAGTATTGGCTACTATAGCCTCTGTTGCTACATTAATAGGTTTATTAGGTACAGTTATAGGTATGATTAAAGCTTTCCAAGCGCTTGCCACTTCTGGAACACCCGACCCAGGTGCGTTATCTGCTGGTATATCTGAGGCTTTGATAAATACAGCTATTGGTATTGGTACATCTGCATTGGCTATCATATTTTACAATGTATTTACAGGTATGATAGATAAACTTACCTACGGCATTGATGAAATAGGCTTTAGCATTTCTCAAACATTTGCAGCTAAACACAAAAAATAAACTTTTAAAAGGCTTTTTTAAACATACAATATGCCAAAAGTAAAAGTTCCACGCAAGAGTACCTCTATAGATATGACCGCCATGTGCGATGTATCATTTCTATTGCTTACCTTTTTTATGCTTACCTCAAAATTTCGACCTGCAGAGGCTGTACCCATTGATTTGCCAAACTCTCGCTCTCAAATAAAATTGGAAAATATAATGACAATATCAGTAGATAAAGATGGTGCTGCATATTTTAGTGTTACAAATCCAAGTTATAGAGGGCAAATACTTGAAAGAATGTTGAAATTAGAAAAATATAAAACAATTCAATTGTCAAATATTCAAAAAAGAGCATTTGCAGATTTAGATATGTTTGGTTTTTCTATAACTCAAATGCCACAAGTTTTAAGTTTGAACCCCAACCAGTATAAACAATTTAAACAACCTGGCATTCCTAAAGACTCCTTAAATTGCGAAATTGTAGAGTGGGTGCACGAAGCAAGATACGTTGACCCTGATATGAGAATAGCCATAAAAGGCGATAAAGATGCAAGTATAAAAGATGTAAAAAAAATAATGTATGGGCTAACAGAGCTGATACAAGAAAATAGATTTAATTTAATTACAACATTGTCTGGTAGTTCAAAAGCAAAAGATGAACCAACAGAAAATTAATTAACAAAAAAGAAAATGGCAGAAATAAATACCTCCGATGGAGGAAATAAGAAACATAAAGGCGGGGCACGGAGCAAAAAAATGAGCACCAAGGTGGATTTAACACCTATGGTAGATTTGGCTTTTCTTTTAATTACATTTTTTATGCTTACCACCACATTGAATAAACCCAATGCAATGGAAATGAATATGCCTAAAAAAACAAATGAAGAAGAAAGAGCTAAAGTTAATGAAGAATTAATTTTAAACTTAATTTTAGATAAAGACGATAAAGTATGGAGTTATGAGGGAATGACTGCGGCAGGTCTTGAGCAAACACAGTTTTCTAACGAAGATGGCGTTAGAGATGTGATTTATAAAAAGCAAAACAAGCTTTTAAAAACTTACGGAAGTAAAGATACGATGATTTGCTTAATTAAAAGTACAGATGAAGCAAAATTTAAAAATATGGTAAATGCACTTGATGAAATGGATATTACCAAAGTTAAAAAATTTGCCGTTCAAGATGTTCAACCTTTGGAAATAGAAGCCATTAAAAATGGCGGGAATGCCAATACAGTTAAAAAATAAAAATTATATTTACCTTTTAAACAATTAAAGTATTTAGAAACATGAAAGAAAATGTAAATTTTAAAAACGAAACGATGGATGACCTAGTTTTTGAAAGCAGAAACAAAGAATATGGTGCATTTGCAATTAGAAAATCTTATGCCAAAAATCTTTTAATTGCTATTGGTGTAGCTGTATTTGGTTTTATATTTGGTATGTACACCCCTGCTATTGCTAAAAATTTAGGCTTATTTAAAGATAAAGAACAAGATAGCGTAGTGAATATGGTGGTAGATTTAGCTCCGCCACCTTCAATAAAAGAAGATGCACCACCACCGCCTCCACCACCGCCAGTTGTAGAACTTAAAGCACCTACAATTGAATTTATTGAAATACAAGCTGTAGAAAAAGAAAAAGCACAAGATGATGTAGTAACTGTAGATAAACTTAAAGATGATGCTGTAATTTCTACTACAACACAAGCTGGCGACCCAAATGCTAACAATCCAATTCCCAATCCTGATCCGGGAACGCCAGGACCGCCAAGAACTTTGAGCGAAGATGAAGTTCAACAAAAACCAAAATTTGGGAAAGGTACTTTCCAAGATTTTGTAGATGAAGAGTTTGACAATACCAATGTAGACAATAAAAGTGGTGTAGCAGAAGTGTATTTTACGTTAGATAAAAATGGTAGAGTTATTCCAAGTTCTATCAGATTAAAAAGAAGCTCTGGTAATGCTGGATTGGATAAAGAGGCATTGAGAATTACAAAAATTCAACCGCCTTATGTGCCTGCAAAAAACAATGGAGAAGCTGTAGAGGTACAATGTAGCGTAAAGGTATCTTACAGTGCCGAAGAATCTGACGAGTAATTTTTTAATTTATCCCCATGTTTCAAAAACTTATTAAGCACCCAACTTATATTTTTAAGTTTGCCATTTACATCATGTTTATTTTTTTAGCAGTAATGCTTTATTTTTCTAAAATATTTACAGTAAAAGATGCCAATTTAAAACTTACTTTTTGTATTGTATTGCTTTTGTATGGCTTATATAGAATTGTTAGGGCATACCAAGATTTTAAGCAAGATATTAGAAATGAAGAAAATTAGTATTGGTTTATTATGTGCTATTTTATCTGTTGTTTTATGGTATGGTTGTTCTAATAATACCCAAACTACAAATACCATTTACACAAAAGATACTTTACTAATAGCCGTAGATAGCAGCCTAAAAGTAGCCATAAACGAGCATAAAAAAGCTTTTGAAAATAGCCACACCAATTTAATATTAGAACTTGCCAATATGCAAGAAACTGATATTGTAGCCCAATTAACTGCCAATAAAATAAATTGTGCTGTTATACAAAGGCATTTAACCCAAAATGAAATTGATTATATTACCCAAAAAGAAGGCTTGCCCCCTAAAGAGTATATAGTTGCATACAATGCTTTGGCATTATTAACCAATGCGGAAAATACGGTAGAAAATATTTCTATTAGAGAAATAACCCAATATTTTAATCAAAATACTACTAATTTTAATTTAGTATTTGAAAGCAGCAAATGCCAAGCTATTCAATATATTAAAAATTATTTCAACCTTTCAAATTTACAATTGTCTAAATCCTATACCAAAAATAATTTTAACCATTTAATAGCATATATCAAGCAAGATAAACAGGCTATTGCCATAGTGCCATATAGCTACATTGCCGATATTGAAAATCCTAAAACAAAAGAATTATTGAATGGCATAAAAATTTTAAATGTAAATTATCAAGATAGTACCGATAAATTGCTGTCAATAAGCCCAAGTCAAGAGAGTATTACTACCAAAGAGTATCCATTTATAATGCCTGTAATTTTAGTAGAAGCCAATTTAGATTTAAAATCAGGCACAACTTTTGTAAACTATATTGTAAGAGATAATGCTCAACGCTTGTTTCTCAAGCTAGGCCTAACCCCTGCCACATTTCCTGGAAGAGAAATAATAATTAAATAAACTAAAAATAAAGACCAATAAGTAATGAACAATATGAAGAAGAAAATTTTTTTTGCAACCATTTTTACCTTGTTATCAATTGTAATGAATGCCCAAACAATAGAACAAGCCAAAGTAGATTTTCAAAAAGAAAACTACGACAAAGCCAAACAAAATTTATTAAACCTATACAATACAAATAAAGCCAGTGTTATAGCACTTTATTTGGGCAATATTTACACAAAATTAGACGAAAAAGATTCGGCTAAATCTTATTATCAAAAAGCAGAAGTATGCACAGATGCTTATGCCTACATAGCAAAAGCAAAATTGGCTATTATGGAAGGTAAAGACGAAGCCACCATTACTGCCAATATTGACAAAGCTATTTCTTTATCTAAAAGAAAAGATGCAGAAGTGTATTTTCAAGCTGGCTTCTTGGCTTTAGATGCCAACAACAAAAACAAAGAAGCCTATAAACAATATTTTGAACAAGCCATTACCCTTGCCCCTGCCAATAATTTTTACAAACTAATTTATGGCGACTTATACCTGTATTTACCAGAAATAGACAAAGGGGCAGCTATGGATAAATACGATGAGGTATTAGCTAACGACCCAAACAATATTTTGGTGTATATTAGAAGAGGCAGATTGCTATACTCGGGTAAAGGTTATGCTAAAGCCATAGAGGCTTACGAAAAAGGCAATAAAATAGACTCGAGCTATGCTGTTGCCTACAAAGATTTGGGCGAAATATATACCATAACCAAAGATACCGCAAAAGCCTTATATGCTTATGAAAGATATGTCAAATTAAACGAAGGTAATAGCAGAGCAAAAGCTTTGTATGGCAGCAAATTATACCAATTTGGCAAACACCAAAAAGTAATCAATTTGATAAGCGAAGAATTAAAAACCGACCCTCAAAATATTTATTATTTAAGATTATTAACTTATAGTAATTTTGAACTTAAAAACAGTACAGAAGCCTATAAATACTTTAATACTTTGGTTACCAATGTTTCAGAACCAAAACTTACTGTTTACGACAATATTTATGGTGCTAAAATAGCTTTGGCAAATAATGATACTGCAAAAAGTTTAACCTACTATACCAATGCCTTAAAAGGAGATACCACCAATGCCGAAATTCAAAGTGAGTATGCCAAATTAATTTATTTAACAAAAAACTATCCGCAAGCTATTATAGAATACAACAAACGCTTAAAAATGAAACGTGCACCACTTTCTATAGATTATTTTAACTTAGGCAGAGCTTATTATTTTAACAAAGATTATGTAAATGCTGATACCTCTTTTGGCAAATTTTTAGTAATCAATCCAGAATCGCCCGATGGCTATTTATGGCGAGCTAAATGCAATTTAACCAAAGAAAGCACAGTATATAAAGGCTATGCAGCACCCTACTACGAAAAATATATTACCTATGCCTCTAACACACCAGAAAATGCTGAAAAAAATAAAAGTAATATTGTAAATGCTTACACCTATTTGGGCTATGTAGCCAAAGATGCTAACGATAAGGTAAAAGCAAAAACATTGTTTAACAAAGTATTGGCATTAGAGCCAAGCAATGCCAATGCAAAAGCGGCTTTAGCCGCATTGGCAAAAACAAAGTAATTCAAGTAAAACTTTTTTATACCTCAAAACGTATATAAAAGTATGAAAACAATATTTGCAATAGCTATCACTTTAGGCTTTTTATTGTCGCAGTGCAGCAATGGTATTGCTGTATCTCAAAATATAACAGCTGAAACAAACACAGATACCATGAAAACAGATACTTTTAATATCAACAAAACCGAAGAGGAATGGAAGCAGCAATTAACTGCAGATGAATATGCTGTATTGCGCCAAAAAGGAACAGAAAGACCGCATACAGGGCAGTACGACCAATTTTGGGATAGCGGAATATACGCCTGTAAAGCTTGTAATGCAGAATTATTTAAAAGCGAAACTAAATTTGATGCTGGCTGCGGTTGGCCTAGTTTTTACGAAGGCATAGATAAAAGCAAAATTAAAGAGATAAAAGACAGTAGTCATGGTATGGTGCGCATTGAGGTTGTATGTGCCAATTGCGGAGGGCATTTAGGGCATGTATTTAACGATGGACATGGCACACCCACAGGTATGCGCTATTGTATCAATTCTGTAAGTTTGGGGTTTAAGAAGAAATAAAAACGTAACTATTAACAACACGACTAAAAAAAGCCCCACTAAAACTGAATTTAGCAGGGCTATTTTTACAATTAATATAAAACGTAATTATTTTTTAAATTGGAGTTGGTGGCGGTGGCGGATTATTACCTCCCCCACTGTTAGGAAAAAATTGTTTCAAGTCTTCATACACAGTTGAGGCGCCTGGCTCATTTTCGCCAGCAAGGTATTTTACATAATTGTAATACGTTAAAGCTGCATGGTAATTATCTGCATCGTGCAATATTTTGGTGTCCTCCAATTTTTCTAACATGGTTTTTAGCCTTGCTATACGGGTAATTAAAAACTCCCTATCTGCAAAATCTGCTCTAAACTCTGGTAAATCCATTTTAGGACTGGTATAAATGGGTTGGGTATCTGTATATTCCTTTACCTTGCCCACCAATAGCCTATTGGTTTCGTTAATACTTCCAAAGCTTACTTTTTCTTCTGGCGTTAGGTTTATTACTTTTCCTAAAGTAAAAGTTTCTAAACTGTTCAGTGCTGCGTCAATTCCTCCAATTTCTACTGCTGTAAAATGATTGACAATTAAATTGTTTGTTGGCATAAAATTATTATTTATTTAAGGTTATAACGCAGCATATTTTAAAATATTGTGTTGGAGGTAAAAATTTTTTATTGGGCTGTCATGTCGAGTAGTTCCGCACGTAGTAAGCGGAACATATCGAGACATGGCATTCTTAACACTCAAACCCACTTCTCAATACTCCCGCAAGAGCGGGATACTCGAAGTAACAAGCAAGTTTCAGTCATGTCGAGTAGTTCCGCACGTAGTAAGCGGAACATATCGAGACATGGCATTCTTAACACTCAAACCCACTTCTCGA
>CAZDGF010000013.1:0-59637 GCA_964505065.1 uncultured Chitinophaga sp. | reverse complement strand
ACCTCAAAGGTAACTTTGAGTTACTTAACTTCCTTCTTCTTTTTTTATTTATTTATGGGGGGTAAAACCAAAAGTATAAATAGTATAATATAAAAAAGCCCGAAAAAAGCCCGATTTTAAAAGGATTGGAGGCAATATGAGTAAAAACACAGAAAAAAACCAAAAGTACAAAAAAATACATTTTGGTTACATTGTGCTTACACTTTGAAGCCAAATAAACCGCATTAGCTTACTTGAGAGTACATAAGCGCACATAAACGCTACATTACTTATAAATACAAGGGATAAAGCAACACAAAGCCTGTAATAAAACGGGCTTTTTTTATGCTTTTTAAACACCTTTTTAAAAACAGCTAAAAACGATAAAAAAGCCCAAAAAGGACACATAGGTGGACATTTAGGTGGACACATTTACAGCAAAAATATAGCTAAAAACTACCCAATAGTATATAAAAAACGCTTAAAAAGTGGCAAAAAATTAAGAAAACACACCCTTTAAGTATATTTTTAATACAACTAAAATACACTTATATTGTTAAAAATCAATTATATAAGTGTAAAACTATATTAAAAACACAATAAAAAAGTAGATTCTACTCTAATCTGATTACACCAATTACAATTGCAATACTATTTATTGCCTTTAAAGGAATATCGAACGGCAAGTATTTCTCGTTATCGCTAACTAACTTAATACTATTAGGTTCATCGCTTTTAGTTACCCTTTTTATAAGTGCGCCCTGTTCTGTATCGAGTAAATAAATTTTATTCCACTGAAAATAGGTGTCTAATTTTAAAATCTTACACGCTATAATATCGCCACTATTATATTTGGGCTGCATACTTGAACCTGTAATACGAATTAAGTAATCAGCTCTATTGTTAAATTCTGGCACATCATAGTAATCGCAATCTGCTGGAAATATTCCGTTATCTATTCCAATAGGCAAGCCAGCAAATGCTGTTAATGGTAATAATGGAATTTTTTTATACACTTTTCTATTATAAACCTCTACAGGCTCTTCTACAACGCTAACATTATTTTCATCATTATAATATTTAGTGTGTAATAACATATTGCCTTGACCAGTCAATAACCAGTTTGCATTTACAAAGTCGCATTTTGCGATTATTAAATCATAATCAATAGTGTTTCTACTCTTCCAAGTGGATATAGTATTCTGCTTTACACCTAAATATTCAGCCAATTCAATATCATTTGTAAATTTTAAATGCTTTTTTATTTCGTTGATTATTATTGACTTATCCATATTTTATAAATTATTATCTCAATTTGTGATTATTTATTTTGATATATCGCAAAATGTGATTTAATTTGCAATAGAGTTTTCAAAAGTAAAACAAAAAAGTAAAACAAAGATAAATTAATGAAAAAGAAGCCAGTTGATAAGAAGTTATTAAGAGTTTGGAGAAATAAGATGTATGATACCACTTATGAAACCATTAGTCAAAACACTAATTTAAGTATGCCAACTTTAAGATGCGCTATTAAATATGGAAGAGCATCAAAAACAACCATTGATAAACTAATACTTTTCTTTAACAATATAGCAGCTTAACAATGGCAACACCTTACGCATTACATAAGCAATTGATTGGAGTTAAAGTTGGTTATCTTTTAGTTGACAATAACAGGAAGTGCGAGGATAGTATAGCCACTATAACGTATGCTGCGTATTTAAAACAATGCGATAGAAAAAAAGACTTACGCCTTAAAGAAGGCAAAGGACTTGGCAACGAAGCCTTACTTAATTGGAAAGCCCTGCCATTGGAATGGCGTGATAAGTTAATAGCCAAATTTGGCAACCCCGAAGAGAATACGAACCCAATGGCTAATCATTACAAGATAGATATTGCAGCTCGCACTTTTTACGAGGATTACCAACACACCGATGGCACTTACCTTACACCTGTAGAGATAGAAAGATACACTACCAATGCCAGCACGCTAAATGCGCTAAATGCATTTAAAAACGAAATGATAGCCAACCGCAGAGCGAGGCAAGGAAGCCTCGTAGGATTGTGGGACAGCTTAATCAATACTTTAGTATCGTTTAAAAGCTATTTAAAAAAGGAACACCAAACAGAATATAAACTGCCCAAGGGCATAAAAATAAAAGCCAAACTAATAGCCTATATGCAAAACGGCTCGCCCAATTATGCAATATTGGTGGATAACAGAAGACAAAACCAATCTGCCTCTAAAATAAAAACCGATGAGCAAAAATCTATATTAGAGAGCTTGCTTAAAAAACACACCAACTTGGATAATGAGCAAGTGGCTATGATGTATAACCAAGTAGCAGCAAAGCTGGACTGGAAAAAAATTGTAGGAGCTACTGTAGGTAACAGACGTGCGCAATTAGGTTTGTATATTCATGGAGGAAACAGAGGTGAGAATAGCTTTGACAACAATTTGGGCATGCAAGTAAAAAGAAGCGCACCTACTCGCCCATTATACTATTGGACACTTGACGGCTGGGACGCAGAGCTGCTTTACCAAAGAACAGAAACTAATAAAAACGGACACCAAGTTACAACTTATCATAACCGATTGTGTATTGTAGTTGTACTGGACCCTGTAGCTGGCATAAAATACCCAATAGGCTATGCAATAGGCACACACGAAACACCCGAGCTTATAACTGAAGCCCTGCGCAATGCTGCCAACCACACCAAAGAGTTATTTGGACACAGATACAAAGCCCTACAAATACAAAGCGATAGATACGGCAATGGCGCACTTACACCGCTATATAAAGCAATGAGCGATATATACACGCCTGCAAGAGCCAAGAACGCTAAAGCCAAAGTAATTGAGCCATACTTTAATTACTTAAATAAAACCTACTGCCAAACACATTTTGAAAACTGGAGTGGCTTTGGTGTTACCAGCAGAAAAGAAAACCAACCAAACGCTGAATACTTAAACAAAATTCGCAAAAACTTTCCTAATGAAACTGAATGCAGAGCGCAACTTGAAAACATTATAAACTGGGAGCGTGAAACCAAGCGTGAGCGATATTTAGAACTTTGGAAACTAACAAATGACGAAGATAAAAGCCTACTTTCTCAAACTGAATACCTTAATCTATTTGGTATTACACACCAGTTTACCAATAGACTACATGGCAAAGGTTTTACACCAACATTTGCAGGAAAAGCAACGGATTTTGATAGTTTCGACCCTCGCTTTAGAGAGCTGGCATATATGGACTGGGCTATAAAATACGACCCTGCCGATTTAAGCCAAATTTTGGTAATGAATGCCAAAACCGATAGCAACAGCAAGCTAAAAGAAATTGTAGGCACGCACCGCTTTCTGCTCGAGAATAAATTTGTGCAGCCAATGGCATTGAAAGACCGCAAAGATGGCGACAGCGAAGAGCTGACATTAATTAAAAGCTTCAACAAAAATTTAAAGGCTTCTATAATGGAGCGTAACGATAGCCAACGCTTAATTACAGAGCAAGTAATGGCAAACCCTGCGCTAAACGATACGCTTACAAAACTGGTGCTTGTGGATAGCACAGGACAGCACAAAAACCAACGAAATGCTTTGAAAGCTGCACCCAAAACGATTGAAATAGAGCCTACAGATTTTGAAATAATAAACCAAGATATAAGACACAATTATTAAACCTAAAAACCAAATATAACCATGAACAGAAACGGCATTATTAAGCACATTGAAAACTACAAAACAAAGCTTGGCAGCTATGCTGCTGTAGCTCGTAAATGTGGCATAAATGTAGGCGCATTAAGTACCATACTATCGGGTAAGTATGGTGCAAACGAGGATAAGATGTTGCAAAAAATAGCAACAGAGCTAAACTACAAAGAAACCACGTGGAAACTTGCGCAGGGCATTATGAATTATAGAATTATAGAGACGGTGTATGAAGATGCAAAAGAAGAGAGTATGTGGTTTGCCATTAGCGAAAAAGCGGGCAGCTGCAAAAGTGCAACACTGGAGGATATTTACAATAACGATAAAACTGGCACTGTCGTGTTTATACAAGCTGAAGAGTGGAGTGGTAGGCAATTTTTAACCAAACTAATTGAAAAAACGCAAGGCGAACTACCAACCAAAGGAGGCTACAGAACGCTTGCTAACCTTATGGATATAGCAGCAGGTTTTTTTAACGATATGAGTTTAGACAAGCCTGTGCTTTTAATTGATGAGGTAGATAAATTAAAGCCATCTGCCTTGCGCACTTTGATACCATTGTTTAACCGCACAGAGGATAGACTGGGCGTAATAGTATCGGGTACCGAGAACTTTGAAAAGGAAATGAAACAAGGCGTGCGCCTGCATAAAAAAGGCTTTGATGAACTGGAGAGTAGATTTGGCAGAAGCTATATACACCTAAAAGGAGCTACTGAAAAAGAGGTGTACGCTATATGCCAAATAAACGGCTTAACAGAGGCAGAGCAGCAAGCCAATGTATGGCACGAGGCAGAGAAAGTACAAAAGCTAACATCTGTAAAAACACCAACAGGCACAAAAGATATAATGGTAAGTTATGTAGAGGATTTCAGAAGGCTAAAACGCTTAATAAAACGTGAACTTTTAATTATCAGAAAAGCAGCCTAAATGAAACGAGCTTGGAGCATAAAAAACATTTTGGATAAAAAATACAACATAGTGCCATTTACAGATGCTTGGAAAGAAGCCTTTGGCGAACCCGAAGCAAGAGGTGTGTGGTTTATTTTTGGTGAGAGTGGTAGCGGTAAGGGTGATTTTGTGATGCAGTTGTGCAGATTTTTAGCCATGTATGTAGGAAAAGGTGCTTACAACTCCTTAGAGGAAAGCGATAGTAAAACAATGCAAGATACAATAGCGAGAAATGGCATGAGCGATGTTGCCAAGCAGATGGTATTTTTTAAAATGCCAATGGAAACATGCAGCGATTGGCTTGCCAAACGCAAAGGTATTAAATACTTAGTAATAGATAGTTTTCAATACACGCAATACACCTTTAATCAGTGGTTAGATTTTAAAGAAAAGCACCCAAACGTATTGATAATAGTAGTTAGCCAATGCGATGGCAAAATACCTCGCACCAGCGCAGCACGCAGAGTAATGAGCGATGCAGATTTGAAAATATGGGTGGAGGGCTACAGAGCCCACATCAAAGGCAGATACATAGGAAAAAAAGGATATTACACAATATGGCAAAAGGGAGCTGATGCCTATTGGGGAACAGAAGCAGCATAAATAAACAAAAACCAAATAAAATGACAACCCAACAAAAAATAATCAGTGCTTTAGGTTTAAATGAGGAGCAGTACTCCATGCTTGTGTTCGACACAGGCATAGAGTACCTCCAAGCCAATGTGCCAGCCAACTGGCTGCAAGATATAGCCGAAACCAAAACCTTTTGGAGCTGGTGGAAACACCAGTGGGCAATAATAGACAATACCTACTATGCAGCCCATAAAGTATTGTTTGGCTGCTGCTCTGTAGATATGTTGTACGACATATACCTAACAGACCACCGCAGCTATATGAGCAAGGTGCAGGTGGAGGAGAGAGTATGGCAAGAGTTTAAACACATTATGTTACACCAAGCTACAAAGGAGCTTACCAATGCAGCATGAATATAGCTGAATTTATTAAAAATCAATACTTCTTTTTAACAGATAAAGTAAGTATAGATTCAATTCAAAACTTGGAGCGAGTGCTGCAAAAAGTAGAGGGCAAAGAATTTAAACTTATACCCTATATGGTAGGACAGCAACTATTTAATGCTTATGCGGTTTTAGATTTAATATGCCAAATGGAAGGCTTGGCTACAGAAGATGTAAAAGCCAAAAACCGCAAGCGAGAACTGGTAGAAGTAAGATTTATAGCAGCTGCAATTATTCGCAACAAATTTAAGCACTCTTACATAGAAATAGGCAAAATATTAGGAGGCAGAGACCACAGCAGCATTATGCACGCCATAGCCAGTTGCGAAGATTTAAGGCACATGTATAAAAACTTTAACGATAGATACCTACGCATTGAACAAGCAATAAACCAAATAACAACCCCAACAATATGAACTACCTATTCCAACTAAAAATTAAAGAAAAAGAGCAAGCCCAGTTTGTGGAACGCTTAAAAGAAATTAAAGACACGAAAAGTGTTGAATTTAAAGCAACCAACGAAAGGCTAATTGAACTTACAAAAGAAGTTGACAGCCTTACTGCACTTGTACAGCAAGAGCAAAACAAGCGCACCAATGCACACTTAAACCATGCGCAAGAGCATGTTATTAGCGAGTTTATACACGCTAAACACCCACTTTACAACATAAATTCAATATAATAAAATGACAACAAAAAGAGTAAAAAAAGCAATCATTTCAAACGTGTCGTTTGAAGATGCACAAAAAGCAAGCGAAACCTTTGCATTGCAACAAAACAGGCTTTCTAAAGTAGAAGCTAAAATGAACGAGGATATTAACAAAGTAAAATCGAAGTATCAAGACGACATTAATGAGATTAAAGAAAACATTGAAGAGCCTATGCAAGTGCTTGAGGTGTATGCCAACGAGCAAAAAGGCACTTGGGGCAAAAAGAAAAGCTTTGAATTTTTGCACTCGGTAATTGGCTTCCGCACAGGCACACCATCGGTAGCTAAAAGCAAAAAAGTAACTTGGGATTTTATTACTGAGCAAATGGCGAAAGTAAAAGATATGCTTGGCTTTGTGCGCACCAAGCAAGAGCTAAACAAAGAAGCTATTTTGGCAGAAGAGGACGAGGCAGTATTAAAACGCCTTAAAGAAGATTTTTATATAGAAATTGAGCAAAAAGAAAGCTTCTATATACAAGCCAAAGCGGAGGAGGTAGCAGGAGCGTAATGTGATAACAGTTGTATTTGCGAGCGTTTTAATGTCGCAAAACCTTTGTTATCAAATTTTTTAAGGCTTTGAAAACCCATTTAAAAAGCAGATAAATACCCTCTAATAAAAATAATCTACTGTCTGTGTAAGGTTTCTTATCATGCATAACAGGTGCAAATATAAGCGTGGCGAGCGTTAATTCTGCTCGCTACGCTCCAATAAACCAAATAAACCAAATAAAAAAAATGAAAGAAAAACAAGAATTTATTATAGCAGCATCAACAGAACTTGGCGAACATAGGGTAGTAAATGAAAAGCATAATGTTACAGAAGAACTGTTTTGGGCTATACTTAGAAATACGGCAAGAGAAGCTACACACAAAGAGCCAAACAAATTTCAAAGCACATTGGAGTTAGTCTCCCAACATTTAAAGGGTGGTATTGGACTTCACTTTCAAAATATATGGTTTTTAATCAAAACAATAAAAACCAAATAACAATGAAACTATACATCAATTCAACAATCATAAGCCTTTGCCTCTTTGCGTGCAGCAAACCCCGACTTACCTTCAAAGTAACCCCCACCTGCACCACCACTCTTTCCATAAACGGCAAACAAACCCAAATAAGCGCAGCCTATGAGTTTACTTTAGCCAAAGGCACAACCATAGCCACAGCCGACACATGCAGGTATGAGATAAAAGAAAACGGCACAATAATTATGAACTGCTATGCCACCAGTTACAATTTTAAAAACAAAAAATCAATCCAAAATTAATATGTTTTACGTTGGAGATATAATTCATATAAATATTGATGGCAAAGTACATCAATGCGAAGTGGTTCAGTTTGGATTATTTGAGTGCAAGGTAACAGACAAGCCATTATTTACAATGCCTTTTTCTGTAAAATTGAGAGACACCCAAACCCCACTGCTTTACCATTATATCTACTGTGTAGATATAGCAGAATATACAATTATTCAAAACAACCAACCCAAAAAAGCCAAAATATGCTAAGCAAATACACCATACAAAGTAAATCGAGCAAAGAAGTAGCTGTGCTTGGCTACAATGCAGAGGCTATGCTTGTTTACTTTAGCCTTAATGAAAACTTAACCCAAGAGCAAATAAAATGGTTTGTAAACAACTTTCCACTTTACGAAAACGAACTGCCAGCCATAGAAAAAAGAGCAAAAGGCAGTTTAACAATTACCAGGGCCCAAACCGACCTCTCTTTCCCTGCTATATGGGAAGCATACGCTTACAAAGTGGGCAAAAAAGCCAAAGCAGAAGCCAAATGGAATAAGCTGTCTGAAGCTGAAAAGCTTGCTGTATTCAATTGCCTGCCAATATACAATGCCCACCTACAAGCCAAAGGCACAGCCAAAGCCTATTTAGAAACCTTTTTAAACAATAATTACTGGGAAAATGAGTTTAAATAAAGAATTAAAAGAATTTGCAAAGCTGGTAAAGCTAATGCGAGAAAAACAGAAAGCATACTTCAGAGGTAGAAGTGCTGCCGATTTAAGCCAAGCCAAACACTTTGAACACTTGGTGGACAAACAAATTGCGCACCTTAACCCTACTGAGCCAAACACGCAAAAAACACTGCTATGAGCGCAAAAATAACCCCACCCCAACGCCAACGCATATTCGGCTTACTTAACCAGCTGGAGGAAACCGCTTGGCGAGATGAATATGCCTACGAGGCAAGCGCAGGGCGCACCACATCTATTGGGGAGCTATCTACAGACGAGGCACACTACTGCATAAGCCAACTGGGGCAGGTGCAGCAGCTGGTAAAACAACCTGCCAACCCCCAAAGTGCGCTGCAATCTGCATTTAAAGCCAAAAACGAGGGCGCAAACTTTGCACCCGAAAAATCAGTAGGCTCGGTCATTGAACCTGCCGAAATGCCCCTTGCCGATAAAACCAACCAAGCACGCAAAAAAATATTAAGCTACTGCCACACTATGGGCTGGTATAAAACCAACGAGGCAGGCGAATACATTTTAAATAAATACGATAAGCCACAATTAGACTATGAGCGCATAGATGCCTATTGCCTAAAGTACAGCCCCTGCCATAAAAAACTAAACGACCACAGCCTTGCCGAGCTTACAGGTAGAGGTGCGTTGGTGTATCAATTTAGCCAATTAAAAAACAACTCTGTATATAAAAAATAGTATGAAACAACTTACACCAAAACTCCAAAAAATGGTAAACGCATGGATTGTTGAAATGACAGATGCTGGCTTAAATAAAGAAGAGCAATTGGCATGTATTCAACGAGCAAGAGAAGTGTATTTACAAATGAAAAAACCAAACCAAAAACCAAATAAATAAAATGAAAACAAGAACGTACTTTATTATCAGTAGTGCAAATTGGGAACGATTTGAAGATGAAATTACTGAAGAACTAAAAAACCCTAACACCGAATTAGTGGGCGGTGTTAACTACAATAATGACTGCTTTACGCAAGCATTATTAACCACCGAAATAGAACCTTTAAACAAAGATTAAAATTATGCGAGTACACGAATTAAAATGCCACTTGGCATACTATGCAGCAGTATTGGCTGGTATCAAAACTTTTGAACTTCGCCTTAACGATAGAGCCTACCAAATGGGAGATATACTTACCCTTAATGAATGGGACGAAATACAAGGCGTACCCACAGGCAGAAGCCTACAGGTAAAAATATGCTATATGCTATCAGGCGTTAGCGTGGGTGCGCAAGTGGGCTATGTAATTATGAGTTTTAAAAATGTTTTTAATGTTATAGGCTAATGAGCACAGCAAGAGATATGCAAAACGCAACAGCAGCCCTGCGCCACAATGAGCATAAACGCCAATGGGCATTGGTACACTTCAAAAGCCTTGAGCCTTTAGTATTGGTTTTAGAATTTGGAGCTAAAAAATACAGCCCCGATAATTGGAAGCTGGGCTTGGATAGGCAAGAAATATTAGAAAGCATAATGCGCCACCTTGCAGCCCTTATAGATGGCGAGCAAAACGACACCGAAAGCGGCTTGCCCCACACAGGGCATATAATGGCTAATGCAATGTTTTACAACTTTATGACAGATAAAATAAATGAGCAATAAAAAATACTTTTTTTCTGATAAAGAAAACGATACGCTCATAGCTTGCTATGCAGATACACCCACGGCTACCCTTGCCGAGTGGTTCGATAAACCAATAGCAGCTATCTATCGCCAAGCTGTGCGCTTGGGCGTTAAAAAAAGCATAGCCTTTTTAAGCACCGCAGCTGCTGGCAGATACAACAGCTCCAGCAATTACGAAAACAGTAAGCGCAGCCAATTTAAAAAAGGGCAAACACCGCCCAACAAAGGCAAAAAACAAACCGAGTATATGAGTGCCGAAGCCATAGCCAATAGCGCAAAAACACGCTTTAAAAAAGGGCAAACACCTCATAATACTTATGTGCAGGAAAGTGGTATTGTTATCATTAGAAAAAACAAAAAAGGCATACCCTATCAATTTGTAAAATTAGCCCGTGCCAAATGGCTACATCTTCACATTTACGTTTGGCAGCAAGCCTATGGCATTGTACCAAAAGGGCTGCTTGTAACATTCAAAGATGGCAATACAATGAATTGCGTTTTAGAAAACTTGGAGCTTATAGATAGAGCCGAAAATATGCGTAGAAATAGCCATATAAAGCTGCCTGCCGATGTGCAAGCTGTAATACACGCAAAGGCTGCTGTAACTCGCCAGCTTAACCAAATAAACCAAACCAAATAAATAATATGACACAAAACCAAGAATTACAACAAATGCTGCTTGAGCAAGCAAGAGCCTTGAGGGCAGCAGGGCAAAATCCTCTGCAAATTGAAAAAGAAGCAATGCGAGCCAATGCCCTAAAAGGCATAGCCGACAGCATGATTAAAAGCGCACAGGTGGAGGTTCAATACCTCAAACAAACAGGCGGTAAAGAAATGCCTTTTTATACTGAAGCTGCGCCATCGCTGCCCGCACCTGCGCCAGTTGCAAAATTACAAGAGCCAATTACCGAGCATACTGAGGTAAAGCCTTTAACCCAAAAGCAACAGCAGGCTGCAAGAATGGACGCCATGCTACTGGAGGAAAAGCCACTACCAAAAGGCGACACACTGGAGGGCAAAAAACCTGTGCGTATAGATGCAAAAACTACCATCTATATTGCCCAGGATAAAAACGAAGAGGAGGCTATAAAAGAATGGCACGCTAAACACCAAAAAACGTATTAACCCACCCCATGCAAGCAGCAGTAATTTTAAAACAACCACACGCTTTTTGGCACGAGTTTGAGCGCATACTCTCCGCTGCCATTTTGCAAATGGAAGCAGAGCTAAACGAGGATAAAAAGAACTACGAACTAAAGCTGCTTGCCTACACCATTGCCGAGCTGCTGCCACCCTTGCGCAGCAAATTAGCCAACCCCTTTGTAATGTGGCAAAAAAAACTAACCGCAGCTCAAGCAAGTGCATTGCACCACGCTTTTATTTTAGGATATTTGCACACTAATAACATGCAGATAAACACCAAGCTAAAAACCGAGATTATAACCGCATTAGATAAAGCTGTAGGGTAAAGTATGAATAGAAAAGACCGCATATTGCAACGCAACTCAACTATACTTTTGAATTATGAAAATTTAAGAGCGATAAAAGAACATGGCGTTCAAAAACACTCTTACGAATGGATAGTAGCAACACTTGCACAAAAATATTATCTTGCGCCATTTACCATAGAAGAAATAATTTTAAACCATAAAACCAAATAAATACAATGGAAAACAACAAAAAGAAAAAATGGCTTATTATAGCCATAGTATTAGTAGCACTGGCTATTATTGGTAATTTTTTGCCAAAAAAAGCCGAACCTCCAAAGCTCCCAGCTTGGGCAGTAATGACCAAAGACCAAAAAATAGAATGGCGAAAAAACCTATTAACAACAATTGAGAAAGACAAGTATTATTTTAGCTATGATATTGAAGAAGCTGTAAAAAAACAAACCAATTTTCCTTTAGAAACAGAAGTAAATACAAGAGAAGGATTAAGTGCGCCTCAAAGAGCCTCGAGCGAAGAGCCAACCATAGAATGGTTTGGCACAGGAAGTACAAAAAATGCTTTTGGTGTAAAAGTAGCTTTTAGATGGCACGCTGTAGCAGAATTTAAACCCGAAGGCAAAAAACTATTATTAGTGGAGGTGAAATAATTATGTTGTTAAATTATAATAAATTTTTAGCAACCGATTTAGGCATAAATTTATCGCCTAAAGAACATTGTGAGCAGCTTGGTTTTAAAGTTTTAAGAGCAGAGCAAAATGACGAAAAAATGAGGGATATTTATATTGAAGTGGAAGATGATAGTAAAATTGAACTTCCATTTTACATTAAAGTAAGAGAACATTTGTAGCCCCATTTAAACACCATTTAAAAGGCGTGTAAACTAAATTTACACGCCTTTTTTTTATGCCTCAATTACTCTTGTAATTTCCAGTACAGGATTAGGCAATACTATCTCTGTGCTTGGCTGTGCAAAATCGTCCACTATCCGCACTTTAAATTGCGCTATGGTAACTTTTACTTGCCCAAAGTTATTATCCAGCTGATTGCCCACTCGGCTAATAGTGCCAAAGCCATTGCCACTATAGCCATGCAAGGCTTTATAAAGTTTAGCTAATATATCCAAGTGTTGCAAGCCAGCTGTACGCTCGTTTGTGTCTTCAAGGTTGCTGGTTTCGCTTAGTGTCTCTGTCTCCAGCTGAAGATTAAAATTAAGCACACACTCTTGGCGCATATTGCCCAAGCTGTTCCATTGTGGTGGCTCTATTTCCATAAATACTGCTGGCAGGTTATAGTTTAGCTCATCGTTTTCATTATCTGCCTGTGCGTTATACCATTCAAAGTATTCTATCTCGTTAACCTCTGCAAGCACTCGCTGCATAATGGTGTTGTAAAAATCTTGTATTGTCATGTTATTTAAAAAGTAATTCTAATTTGCGTTCTGTGTATTTATCTATCTCGGTAAGCAATGGCTGCGTGGTTATCATAAATGGGCGAGCCTTTAAGTTTTGCTTGCGTGTATGGCTCTTTACTCTGCTTACATTGGTTCGCTGCATAAGCGTTTTGGTTTTAGCTGTTCCTTTTTTTGTTTTGCCTCCTACAGCCACCTTTATTTTTTTGTATCTAAAGCGTTTGTGGGCTTTTACTTTTACGCTTTTGTTGCTGCCATTATTCAATGCTTCAGCATAAGGCACATTGTTTATTACTCTTGCTGTTAAGCCAATGGGTGCAGGTTTAAACCCTCGCCTTAATAGCCCACTTTTTATTAGTATGGCTCTGTTGCCGTCTCTTGCATTTTTTACTTTGGCTCTTGGTTTCCATTTTACAACACCACCGCCTGTATTTCGGTAGCCTTGCCTTCTAAAGTTATCTTTAAAATCGTTCACAGCCATATTGCTAACCACCGCAGGCAGTTGTTTAAGTAGCTTATCGTATCGCTCCTCTATTTCGTAAAACTTTAAATCAAAATCTTTTTTTGCCATTGTGAAATATTTTGTTTTATCTTTGTGTCGTGGGGAGTGCTATATACAAATATGGAACCTCCCGCAACCAAAATAGGCTTCTTTTATAGATGCCTTTTTTGTTTATGTATAGTTCCGTCTTTTAAAAATACCCAAATAAACTCTATTTTTTTGTTCATAACATTTGTTTTGCCCTTAATTTTATTGATTATTGATTGCATATCTGTATCATATTTTCGCAAGTCAATAATAGCAATTTTAGCACCTTGCTTATTAGCTTCATTAATGCCCGAGTCCAATCCCTTCAAATAATCTCCAACAGGCGTTTTTAGGTCGGAAAAATTATTGTTCACAATAAAATCTGGCTGCTCAATTCCTATTGATTTAAATTTATGGAAAGCGGTTAATGTTACATTATTCTTGTCTTTCAAAAGTAATTCGGCTGCACTATAATTTTGTTTTAAGAATTTCCAATCTACAAACCTACTTATTGCCAATTTAAAATCTTTGTTAGTTTTAAATGTAACCAATGTTTCAGCTTCAGTACAATGGTTGCACAGGTTTAACCAGTCGCTGTCGTTTTGCCAAATTTTGGCTATATACGGATGCTCAAACCCTACCACTTTATTTTGAATACCAGCATTAAAAGCATAAGCCTTTTGAATGTAGCCCATTTCATTTTTATTGGGTAGTTTTTTACTTGGCGTTAATTTTTCGCTATCATTTTGCTGTGTATCGCATCGGCAGCCGTAGCCCAATGGTGGATAATGGGTAAGCCAAAACTCATTGTCCATTGGCAAGTTTATGCCATCTAATATTTGATGCGCAGGGCGTACGTTGCCATCGCCCACAGTTACATATTTTAGGTTTGGCAATGCCTCCTTTAGCTCTTCCATTTCGTGCCAGCGTTTGGCTGCTCCTGCATTGGCTAATACCATTTGCTGCTCACGCTCGAGCCATTGCCTGTTTTGCATATAATGATAGCTTTGTTTATAAGCGGAGTATGCTTCGGGTGTCATGCCTTGGGCAGCCAGTTGTAAATCTCGCAAATAGCGAGCTTGCTTGCAAGCTGCAAAATAATAGGCATTGGCTTCCATTTTTGCCAATCGCTCAAAATCTATGTTACCAACCTTACTTTTTGCAAAAGAAGAACCGTAGCCATCTTCAATAGCTTGCTTAAATATTTCAGCATACAGGCTTGTAATTTTATTGTTCAAAACAGGCACTACACCATCTGCAATATCATCTGCAATGATATTGTACAAGTCGTATAAGTCATCGTCTATTTCAGCTATGGTTGGCACAATCGTGAGGCTTATAAGTGGCGTTTATTTCTAAAAGACTTTGTGTTAATAGTTGCACAGCTTCAGTATGTTCGGTGTGAACTTTCATTGCAGCTTTAATGTTTTTTTGTGCTGCTTTTGTTGGCTCTACTGCTGGGGCTTCCTCTTCTTTTTTCGTACCAGGCACTTTGATAGGCTCTGCTGTGCCATCGGGTTTGGGTATGCCATAGGTTTCATACCAATACTCTTCCGAAATTGGCACTTTTTCAGCTAACTTCATATCAATATCTATTCTTTGCTCTAAACCTAAAATTTGCATTTCAGGGTAAAAGAATCTACCTTCTGGAATAGGCAAGCCCAATGCAATAAGTTTCTGTTTAATATTCCAATTGAGCAAGTATTCAAGCTCTACAATATCGCTCTGAATAATGCCGTCTTCAGTATCTTGGTGCGTTTCGCTTTGGCTACGGCTGCTGCCATTATCGGTAGTCATAGTATTGCCCAAAAATATTTTAGAAACTTGGGCATCGCATAGGTCTATCAAGTCTTTAAACACCTCACTTTTTCCTGCGCCATTGTTATCATGGAACTTAATGCTTGTACCTTCGGGCGTTACCACCCAACCAGCACCGCCCATTTTGCCCAGTGCATCTTCTAATTTTTTTCTGCCGTCCTCATCGTAAGGCATATAATTGCCTTCTCTAAATGGCATTCCAAACAGCTCTGCAAACTGCGCCCAATCGCCAAAGCCTCCACGTTTGTATATAATGTATTGTGCAGCACTCATTAGCAAGCCATAGTCTTTTTCTCCTCCTGCTTCTATTAGATTATTGCTGTAGGCAGGGTCAAGCCTATAATCCAAACCTACCAATGGGTTTTTGGCATCGAAAGCCAATATGCCTTTTTCAGGTAATACATTAAAACGAGGCACTAAAATTGCCTTGTTAATTACACCCTGCTCGGGTACTAATTCAATTAAAGAATGCCCCCAAGCTTTGGCTTCCAATATGTATTTTATCATATCGTAAAACCAAGGCGTTTCCAACACCGCATTTTTTACGACATCATCTATTTTGCCCTCATTATTTTTAAGCGCAAAATGTACTTTTTTGTTGGTAATTTGCGTTCTGCGTTTATTCATTACAGAAAGCAAATGACCATCTAATATAATGCTATCGTATAGCTCGTATAGCAGCTTACGTCTTGGGTTTATGACATTGCGGGCAGAGTCAATAGCTGTTTTCCAGCTGTTAATATCTGTAGCTGTAAGCCTTACCTGTTGTACAGTTAAGGTATTGTTTACTGGTGTATAATAGGTTCTACCTACTTTAGAATTTGTTGCCATTGTTTGTTAAATGTGGTTTGTTCTTTTTGTATTACTTCCCCAGTTTAAAAGACTTTTGCTGCCGTCTGTAGGTATTGGCAGCCCATCGGGTATTGTTTCGCCAGCTTGCACGCTATCCAGCCATTGCATTGCCTCATCGTAAGCCTCTTTGGCATAGTCGGGTACTTTGCGAGGATTGGCTAATCGCCACAAGTAATACACCGAAATATCCAAAGTAAAACCAAGCACTAAAGGGTTGCGCAGGTTGCCTGTTTTATTGAATATATTTTCAATATCAAATCTGCTTTTTAGTTTGCTTTTCATTAGCTCAATGGCTCGCTTTTCAGCTTTATCCAAAAGCGTATCTGTAAATTGGGTTAGCTGGTCGAGCCTGCCCTGCCTTATATTGGCATCGTAGTCTTGTTTATCTATAAATGTACTCATTGTTTATACTCTTTTTTGGTTTTCGTATCGCTTACCCATGGCTACATTGCCACTTACTTGGCGAAACATATTTTGCAAAATATGAATACCACCTTCTACAGCATCGGGTCCATCTTTTTCAATATTATTTAAACCTACTCTAAAGCGTAGGTATTGGCTCATTAAGCGTTTCATAAATCTATCGTCTTTTAGGCTTTCGCAAAACACAATATTTCCACGCTCGTAGTAGCCAGCTGTATTGGCTATGCGCAAATCTTTATCAGGTTTTTTGCGCTTATCGCCAATAACAGGAATACGAAAGCCATAGCGTTTTATGGCTGCATCGAAATGGTCGTGTAGCAAGCCAAGCAAAAAAACCTCCTCCATATACCACATGGCGGTAGCTTTGCGCTCTTGCAGAAATTTGTGTAAATCGTAGTGCCAGTCCACCATTGTTTCTACACTGGCATTGTCCACATATACTTTGCGCACATGTATTTCGCCTGCTATCATACCCATAAGAATGAGGGCTTTTGTATCTGCTGTTTTGCTTTTTTTAAAGCCACCATCTAAATATGTAACTAAGCATTTGTATTGGTTTAGCGGAGGCAATTTTTTAAACACAAACCAATCTTTTTGAAATGTAGTGCCTCTCTTGCTTGGGTTATTCATGTATTCGGTTTCTGCCTCGTCTGCTACCAGTGCAAGCATTTCTTTGCATTGCTCATTGGTGTAGGCTTCTATCCAATTGCTATTGCCATTATCGTCTACCAAATTAACTTTTACAAGCAGAGAATTATTAATGGTTTTACCATGCTCTGTGGCTCGGTGTATAATGCAGTCCTCGTCTATTTTATTGTTCAAAAAAACTATTCTACGCTTACCACTAACGTGCATTGCAGGAAAACAATCGCCAAGCACATATTTCCAATGGTTATCCAATCGCTCGGGGTTACGACACACTTCGGGGTCGTCAAAGTCATCAAACACTTGAAAATCGAACCTGTCGGCATCTTCGTTTTTTTCGCCCCTTGGGTTCTGCCCTGCGCCAACGGCTCTAAAAGATATACCTCTATTGGTTATAAACTTATTACTCGTCCAAGTATTGCCTACTTGGCTGCCAAAGTCTCTAATTAAAGCCTCGTTTTTTTCAAACGCTACTTTTACAGCAGCCAAAAGCATTTCTGCCTGTGTTTGAATATGGCTGAAATAACCCAGCGATTTAAACTCGCCCTTAAAATAAAGGTAGATAATAAGCAATGCTGTAACACTACTTTTAGCCATATCTCTGCTTACCATTATGGCAGCAAAAGCCTGTGGGTTTTCTATTAAATACTTGCCATATTTTTTATGCCATTTTGCAAACTCTGCTTTGCAAACATTGGGAAAATAATATTTAGAAAACTCGGTCCAATCGCTCAATAAAAATTCTATGCGTTTGCGCTTTGCCTCATCGGTTTCAAAATAGTCTATATTTCTGCTTTTGCGAATACTGCGCACAAAGCCTTCCCATTCTTTAAGCGATAGTTTATCTTCAGTATTCATTTACTTTATTTTGGTTTTAATAAAGCCATCAATATGCTCTGCTATCATTTGCGATTCTGAAAAATTAATGCCACGCACATAGTTTGTAAATGCCATACCTACTTCAATAATTATGGAAAGGTTAAGCTCTGTTTCCAAATCTTTAATAGAGCTTGTCATTTTTTTAAGCGCATCTGCCTCTTTGCTATCAGGGAAACGATGCCCTTCAGCTTTATTTTTTATGTGGTTGTTAAACTCGGCTACCTGTGCGTATAGCTCCTTCAGCTGCTCTTCTTTAGTTTTCATTAGGCTTTGGCGATAGGTTTCCCATTTGCCGTCCTCTTTCCATTGGCTAATACTACGCTCGCTAACGCCTACAGTTTCTGCAATATCCTTTTGGCTGCGCCCTTCTTTGCAAAATAGCACCTTTGCCCAATCCTTTAGCTTTTCTATTTCTGCCTTGCTTCGCTTCATTGCCACAAAATTGAACCTTATATATGCGAGGGTAAAAAATGATTTTGGAGAAGGTGGCAAAAACGACACCTTAAAGGTAGCAAAAACAGCACCTTCTCCATTCTTTAATTTTATTACCCAAGATTAAGCTATCAGTTTTGTAGTGTTCAAATGGCAAAAAATAAGTTCGATATAAAGATAACAGGCAGCATTAATCAAGCAATGGTTAGCGCACTTGTATTGCAGCTTAATACACTTTTACAAAAAGGACAAAAAGACTTATTTGTATATATTGAAACTGGCGGAGGCGAAGTATTTGCAGCCACAGAATTAACCAATGTAATTAAAAAATTTACTGGTACTAAAACGTGTGAGATAGGCAGTATTTGTGCGAGTGCAGGTACTTATATTTTAACAGCATTTGATAAACGCATTATAGCCTCTAATGGGCATTTAATGATACACAAGCCCGAGTCTGCTATTGGTGGAAATGAAGACGATTTGAAAAGCCAATTGCGCTTATTGAGTTCTTTAACCAAAGACTACAAAAAACAATATGCTAAATTAACTGGTAGTTCTGAAGATGAGATAGAAGCACTATGGCAACAAGACTATTGGCTAAATGCAGAAGAGGCATTACAAGCAGGTTTTATAACAGCCATTGGTGCAGAAGCTACAATAGATGCTACAATAGCAGCACAATTTGTAGAGCTAAAACACCCTAATGCCAAACAAATAACCGCACAAATTTTACAAACAAAAAATACAGACATGAAAGATTTATCTTTAATAACGGCTGCCCTTGGCATTGCCGAAGATGCAACTGAAGCACAGATTGCAAAATCAATAGCAGCTAAAAACACTGCATTGCTAACGGCTGAAACCAAAGTGGCTGAACTACAAGCCAAATTAGACACTGCCGAGGCTACTGCCAAAACAGAGCAAGCAGCCAAAGTAACAGCATTGGTAGATGGTGCTATTGCAGCCAATAAAATAAAAGCTGAAGACAAACCACGCTACGAAAAATTAGCAACTGCCGACTTTCAAAGCACCAGTGAAATACTTGCCAGCATGAAGCCTTATGTAGCAATTACTGCGCAAATAAACAATGGTGTAGCTACGGCTGAAGCTGATAAGTACAAAGACTGGACTTACACAAAGTTTCAAAAAGAAGCACCAAGAGTGCTTGCGCAAATTAAAGCAACAGAGCCTGCAAGATTTGAACAACTAAAAGCCGACTATTTAGCCAGCAGATAAACAATGACAAAAATGGAAACAGCAGGGGGAACAGCCACAGGATTTGCCACAGCTATGATAACAAATTGGGGCAAATTAGCAAACCAAATAAGCGAAGCAGGACACGTTGTGTTTTTGGGCTTTTGTGGTGCATTAGGTGGTTGGATATTTACCCAAGCTGTGAGCCAAATTATAAAATACTTAAAAAGAAAAAAAGAAAAATGAAAAAATTAATCGCAATCGTCCTATTAGCTATCGGTTCTGTCTTTGTTGGACACGCCATAGCACCTATGGTAGATACTGCTTTGCAGGTAACTATCAATCCTCTATCAATAGCAGCACCAGTATTTGTGCTGAGCTCTGTAAATTACTTTTACAATTTAAACCACCCAACTACAGGCAAGCTGTATATGGCTGTAACTGTAGAAACTTGGGTAGATTACATTATAGAAAATATCTTTAAGCAAAACCCCCATTTAGCACATTGCTTTAATGAAAGCGACAATGTATTGGGTGGTGCTGTGGTACATATTCCGCAAGCTGGGGCAAAGCCTATACCTGTTAAAAATAGAGCATCATTTCCTGCTACTATTGTAACTCGTACAGATACTGATATTACTTACCCTTTAGACTTATACGATGTGCCTCCTTTTTTAATTAAAAATGCAGAGCAAGCAGAGTTAAGCTATGATAAAATAAATAGTATAATGCAAGAGCAATTATCTGCCATACAAGAGATAATTGGCGATGATATACTTTACAAATGGCGTGCAGAATTGGCTGGCAACATTGTGCGCACGACTGGTGCAAACGTGGCAGCACACACGCCTAATGCTACTTTAACTCGTAAACTTTTTACAGCTAAAGATTTGAAAGCAGCATCTACTATTTTAAACAAGCAAAATAGAGTGAGAACTGAAAGATATGCATTGTTGGATAGCGAATTGTTAAGCCAATTGCAAGATGACCCAACATTGCAACAAAGAGATTTTGCAGGTGAATTGGATATGAAAAATGGTGTAATTACTCGCCTTTGGAATTTCAATATTTTGGAACGTAGCAGCACATTGATTTACGATAATACAGGCACACCTGTAGGTAAAGCAATAGATGCTACTGGCGTGGCTACAGATAACGCATCTGCATTATGCTGGCAAAAAAATGATGTGGCTATGGCGCAAGGCGATGTAAACTTCTTTGAAGATTTAAGCAACCCTTTGTATTATGGCGATATGTACTCATTAAATATAAGAATGGGTGGCAGAAAACGTAGAGCAAATGGCGAAGGTGTAGTTGCTATTGTGCAAGCTGCTTAATATTGGTTACTATTTATTTGGAACTGCCACAGCTCGTAGCGTAAATGCTGCGGGCTTGTGGCAGCAAAAGACAATAACATTTTTAATAATATTATGAGCAAAAAAGTAGCAACCGAAATTTTTAACACAGTGCCTACAATGGAAGCTGTGTGGATTACAGAAGATAATCAAGGGTTCGATAATGAACACTCAGCTATCAATCATCAAAAAGAAATAACAGGCAAACGCAGTCTTAATGATGACGATATGCCTAAAAAATATACTCGTGATATTTTAGAAAGCAAACCAACAGCTACTAAAGCAGAAGATTTGATTAAATCAATAAATGAAGCTACTACTGTTGAAGTGGTAAACGAATTGCTTGGCGAAGACAAAAGAGCGACAGTTGTAAAAGCAGCTGAAAACAAAATAGCTGAATTAAACGCAGCTACTACTAAAGAAACTAAATAACCATTTTGCCGACATCGGCAAAATGGTGTAAGATATGCGTGGTAGAGCAGATGGTTAGCTCGCATGGTTCATACCCATGAGGTCGCAGGTTCAAGTCCTGCCTACGCAACAACACTATAAAAAGAAGAGGCTGTGAAAGTGCACAAGTAGCAGCCTCGCAGAAATTTAAAAAAGAAATGACAAAAATAAAAAGAAACTGGAGGTCTTACTTTAGCACTTTAATGGGTTTAGTTGTAGCAGTAGCTACAGCGTGGAGTACGATTGATTTTTCTGTTTTTGACTTTTCTAAAGATGGGGTAAAATTAATTTTACCAGCAATTATTGCAATAGGTGGTTATTTAACCAAATTGAAAGGAGGAGTAGATGAGACAAATTAAATATTTAGTTGTACATTGTACAGCAGGTAATCAAAACGAAAGCACCGAAGCATTAAAAAGAGGTTTTACTGCACCAAAGCCAAAAGGTAGAGGTTGGAAAAACTATGGTTATCATTTTATAATCAATGCAGATGGTAGTATAGAAAACATTACACCAGTTGAATATATAGCCAATGGCGTTGCTAAAAATAATCTCTTTGCTATTCATATCTCTTATAAAGGTGGTGTTGAAAAAGTAGATGGCAAACTTAAAGCTGTAGATAATAGAACCGAAGCGCAAAAAGCTGCATTGGTTTCTATTCTAACAGAGTTAAAACAAAAATTCCCATCAGCAAAAATTTTAGGTCATAGAGATTTTAGCCCCGATACCAACAAAAATGGCAAGGTAGATAAATTTGAATGGCTAAAGTTTTGCCCATGCTTTGATGCAATGGAGGAATACAAAAACTTATGAAAAAAGCAGCCATTATATTAACCCTACTTACTATGTTTATAGCTTGCATGATAGTTTTTGCAGGTTGCAAAACTCGCACTATTACCAACCATACAAGCGAAACTAAAACCATTACCATAAAAGAAAGAGACACCACCTTTTTTTACCAGGGCGGAAGCGTTCAAAATGCAAATGATATTGATAGCATTACCAGCTATCTTCAAACAATGTTTAAACAGGGTTTAAATGGTGTTGAAAATAAAGTGGTTTATAAAAGTGCAGATAATAAAGTGGCTCTTACTTTTTGGTTAGATAAAATGGGCAAGCTGCAAGCAGATTGCAGCAGCAAGGATAGCAGCTACCAAGCTACTATTAGAGATATAACCGAGCTGTTTGAAAAGGTGGAAAACAAAACCACTGTAGTGAAAGAAAAATATATCCCTACTTGGATTATAATTTTAGCAAGCATACTTGGCGGCATTGTACTTGTAGCCATAGGCTTATTGGTTTGGATATTAAGAGCAGTTAAAATAGAAGTTTAAAACAAAAAAAAATATAAAAATGGGTACTCTACCGAATATTAAAGTTACACAAACCAATGGCAACCTTGGGCGTGTAGCTGCTGCTGACGATAGCATAGCAGCAATTATAGTAACAGGCATAGCTGTGGCTGGGCAATTTGCGCTTGGCGATGTAATAGGTCCTGTTAAAAGCCTTGATGAAGTGAAAGCTAAAGGCATAAACCCTGCTTACGATACGGCTAATAATGTATTGGCGTATCAGCAAATAAGCGACTTTTTTAAAGGTGCTGGTGAGGGTTCGGAACTATACATTATGGTGGTAGCTGCTACAGTTACTATGACAGACCTGTGCGATAAAACCATGAACTATGCTGCAAAAATATTGCAAACAGCAGCTGGTAGAGTTAGGCTTTTGGCTATATGCAGAATACCCAATACTGTGGGTACTATTACCGACCAGTTTGAGGCTGATTTGATAGCCGCTGTAACCAAAGCGCAAGACCTTTATGTTTCAGAGTTTGCAGAACCACGCTATCGCCCAGTGCAAATTTTATTGGAGGGTAGAAACTTTCAAGGCTCTGCATCTACAGCTAAAGATTTTAGAACAATGGCTGCAAACAGGGTAAGTATTGTAATAGCGCAAGATGCAGATATAGCTGCTAAAAATGCAGCTTATGCTAAATATGCTTGCGTTGGCTATGCGCTTGGTATATTGGCTGCTCAACCTGTGCAGCGCAATATAGGGCGTGTAAAAAATGGCACGTTGGTATTAGGCAAACCTGCATTAAGTAGCGGTGCGCTATTAAGCACCATAAGCGACACCGACCAAGAGACATTAAATGCCAAGGGCATGATATTTATAAAACGCCATGTTGGTGCAGATGGCTTATTCTTTAACGATGACCACACCTGCACATTGATAACAGACGATTATGCCTTTGTAACCACAGGCAGAATAATGGACAAAGCAAGCCGTATTACACGCTCTGTGTATGTTACAGAATTACTGGACGAGGTGGAAGTGGATAGCGCAACAGGCAGATTGGCTGTAGCTACTGCAAAGCAATATCAAGGCTTGGTGGAAACTGCTATAAACAACCAAATGACAGCAAATCAAGAGATAAGTGGTGTAGCTGCTTTTGTGGACCCATTGCAAAACGTAACATCTACAGATAAAATAATTATACGAGTGGCTGTAAGAAAAAAAGGCACAGCTCGCTTTATAGATGCTTATCTTGGTTATGCTCCAACAATTTAAAAACAACCCTTTAATTTTAAAATAAAATGATAAACGGAAATGAATATGCTTGGGAAGACATTCAATTAGTAATTGAAGGTAAAAGCAGCCCAATATTAGGCTTTAGAGCGGTGGAATATACCACCAAAAGAAAGCACGAAAACATATATGGCGCAGGAAATAAACCTGTAGCTGTAGGGCGTGGTGCTGTAGAATACGAGGGAAGCATAACTCTATTGCAAAGCGAAGTGGAAGCTATGCAAAAAAGTTGGGGAGGCGATATTACCCGCAAAGTTTTTAATGTTACAGTGGCTTATGCTCCAGCTGGTGGCGAAGAAACTGTAGACCAACTAATGAGCTGTAGAATAAGCGAATTTAAAAAAGGCATGAAACAAGGCGATACCAATATGGAGGTAGAACTTCCCTTGGTAATTGGCGAAATAAAATACGGCATTTAACCCAAATAAATATAAATGGAAAACCAAGAACACGACTTACAAATTGGAGGCTATCCAAGTAAAGAAAAAATAGCCGAATGGAAAGCAACGCATGGCAAAGTACACGAGTTTACCTACGAGGGTAAGCCTGTATTGATTATGCGCTCGCCAAAGGTAAAAGACATAGAGCGAGCGCAAACAAGCGACCCCAAAGGCAAGTCGCCATTCAATTTTAATCGCAGCTTAATTAACAACTGCAAGCTTTGGCTTAAAGATGGTGTGAATGAAGAGGAAGAGTCGCCATTGATGATGGGCATTTTTAACCAATTGGATAAAATTGTAGCGATAGCGGAGGTGGAAGTAAAGGAGCTTTAGACCGAGCAGAAGAAGCTGTATTAACAAGCCCAGCTCCACTCATTAGGCAAATGTATGCCCAACTGCGCTACTACTTTAGAAGTGTGGATTTGGAAACACTAACCGATGATGCGGTGCTGGGCTTGTGGCAAGATTTGGCTTGGATAAGAGCAGAAGAGAAACGACAATCTGAAAAAAAAGAACAATGAAACTTAGCGAGTGGAGATTACAACTGAAAGATGGCGTTAGCGCAGGGTTAAGCAAGATAGCTGCCATTAGCGATAAAGCCTCTATGAAGGTAAGTAATCTTCAAGACAAGTTGAATGTTAAAAGCAAAAATTTAGGCAAAGATTTAAAAGCACTTGGCAGCAATGTAAAAAGCCAAGTAAGCAGTACCCTTAGCTCTGTGGCTGGTATGGGTAATGGCATGGGCGCAGCACTTACCAACCCTTATGTATTGATAGCAGCTGCCACCATAGGTGTGGCTGCAAAAGCCACCAGTATGGCTATGACCTTTGAAGAGGGTATGGCAAAAATAAATGCCACCGCCCAACTACCAAGGGCAGAGCTGAACAAACTTGGCGAAAAAATAAGAGCCATAGGCACTGATAGTGCGCAAGACTTGATGGCAATGCCCGATGCTTTTGAAAAAATATTGAGCCAAACCAATGATGTTACAGCCTCTTTAGATATTTTGAAAGTAGCTACCAAAGGTGCAGATGCTGGCTTTGCAGATATAAACACTATAGGCGATACATTGGCAAGAAGTATGAGCCTATTGAGCAAAGAGGGCTTAACAGCAGAGCAGGTAATGGATAAGCTGTTTAAATCTAAAAAATTAGGCTCGGGCGAGATGAAAGACTTTGCCCAATATATGCCAAGCTTAACAGCAGCTGGGCAGGCTCTCGGTGTATCTTTCGATAATACAGCTGGGACATTTGCATACATGACAGGTATGGGGCAAAGCGCAGCTGATAGCGCAATGTTGATGCAAAACTTATATACACAACTCGGCAAAGGCGATGTTCAAAAAAACATGGCTAAAATTGGTGTAGATATATTTAACAAAGACGGCAGCATGAAAGCAATGGACGAAATATTTGGCACGCTTTCTGCAAAAATGGATGGCTTGAGCGACCAAAGCAAAAGCAATTTATTAGAAAAATTAGGCATACACGATACGCAGGCTAAAAGCGCATTTAGTGTAATGATAAATGATGCTGCAAAATTAAAAACCACGATAGATGGTGTAAAAAATAGTGCTGGCGAAACCAATAAGCAATTAGGCTATACAGCTAATCCTATGCGCACTGTAGATGAGATTGGCAATCAGATAAAATCGTTTATGCTCGAGATTGGCTATGTGATATTGCCTTATGTAAGTCAAGCATTTTATTGGATAAAAGATGTGGTGGGAGGCATTGTAGCATGGGTTAAAGATTGGTGGAATAAATCTACACTTATACAAGATATATTTTGGTTAATTGGTAAAGTTTTAGGCTTTGTATGGACATTGGTTGGTAAAATAGGCGATATGTTTCTTTGGGTGTACGAACACACCATTAAGCCAATATGGGATGCTGTAAACTGGATTTACGATAAAATAAAAGACATACTTGGCTTTGGCAAAGAAGAGGTAAAAATAAAAGCTTCTGTAGATACACAAGGCAAGGTAGAAATGCCTACAACACCTGAACAAATGGGTGTAAAACCGCTTACTAATAAGCAAGTGGCAGCTATGGGTGCAGGAGGTAAAGGAGGCAATGATAATGCCACAAACAAAGGCATTTCAAGTGTAAGTGGTGGCGGAGCGCAAACCCGCAATGTGCTTATAACTATGAATAACAATATAAGCCTAAAAGCTACTACTATAAAAGAAAACTTAAAAGAAATGGAAAGCAAAATGTTAGAAACGCTTGTGCGAGTGGCACAGGGCGCAGAGCTAACATTGGCTAATAACTAATGGCAACATTTGATTTATATAGCATATACAACAATACTTTTGGCTACAGATTTGTGGCTGGTAAATACAGCACATCTGTACAAGATGTGGTGGTAGATAGCAGCAGCGAATACAGCAACAAAATTGGCGATGGCTTAGATATAGCAGAGCGTACAAGTATGCTTGGCACACCGCTACTTATGCCTATGAAGCTGAATAGTGTGTATTTGCCTGTAGAGCCAATAGTTACCATCAATTTGAAAAAGCGCATAATTGAAACCGAGCTTGACGATGTAGATGGCAGCTTTAAAGAGGGCTTTAGCAATGGCGACTACGATATTACCATACAAGGTGTAATTATAGATGATAACGACTTTGAGCAAGAGGAGTACCCCGAAAAAAAGGTGCGTGAGTTTAGAAAATTGGTAACAGATACTGTAACTAAAGATGCCAACAGCAAAGCACTATCGGGCTTGGGCAATATAGATGTTACGCATAAGATATTAAACATATTTGGTATATACAAAATAGTAGTATTTGAGTGTGAGTGGGTGCAAATAGCAGGGCAAATAGGTATGCAAGGCTACACTTTAACCTGCAAAAGTGATAAAACAAGAAAACTGAAGCTGAAATAATGTATTGGATGTATTCTCATATAACCATTGGCAATTTTGTATTGGAAAACCAAGTACATAGCGTAAAGATACAATCTTCTCGTAAAAGTATGGGCGATAAAGCCACTATTGAAATTGCCAACTTGGAAGCAAGACTGGAGAGTGAAATTAAATACGGCTCGCCTGTTACAATTAGGCTTGGTTATGACGAGGAATTATACACAGAGTTTACAGGCTATGTAAGTTCTGTAAGCCCAAAAATACCTTTAATAATAGAATGCGAGGACGAGATGTATCAATTAAAACGCCAAAGTGTAGAGCCAAAAAGCTGGCGCAGCGTGAAGCTGAAAGACTTAATTAATTACATAGTACCAGGAGCGAATATTGATACCTACGATATTACCCTTTCGCCCTTTAGAATTGAAAAAACTATTGTAAACAAAGCCGAAGCTATGCAAAAGCTGAAGGACGAATTTGGACTTGATGTATATTACAGAGATAAGCAGCTATATGTGGGCTTGGCATATAAGGAAGATATGGGAATTGTTTACCATCATTTTCAAAAAAATGCCATAATGGACAGCCTAATATACAAGCGCAAAGAAGATTTAAAAATATTAATTAAAGCTATTTCCATTAATCAAAAAAATGAAAAAACGGAAATAGAAGTAGGCGATAAAAATGGCGAAACCCATACCCTACATTTTTACAATAAAACAAAAACAGAGCTGGAGCAGCTTGCCAAAGAAAAATTAGAACTAATGAAATACGATGGCTACAGAGGTAAGTTTAAAGCCTTTGGGCAGCCAGTAGTTAAGCATGGTATGATTGAAGACTTGGCAGACGATAAATATACAGAAAGAGCGGGCAGATATTTTGTAGATTCAGTAGAAACTACTTACGATGGTAGTGGTGGTTTTAAACGTAATATAGAACTTGGGAGGAAAGCAATATGACAGAAGAGCAAGCACGCAAAGCATTGGGCAATATGATGGATAAGCGCAATAAAAAGCTAACCACTTTTATAGCAAAAGTAAGTGCTGTAGATGCTGCAAAAGGCTTATGCGATGTGCAGCCTGTAGATGGAAGCCCAGAGTATTTTGATGTTCGATTAGTTCCATCTGTTGATAATGTGGTAGATGGTGTAGTGCCTATTCCAAAAGTGGGCAGTTATGTGGTGTGTGGGCGATTGGAAAACGAAAACGATGTATATGTGGTATTGACAGGCGAGGTAACCAAATATATTATAAAATGTAGCGATGGTGGAGTTATAGAATTGAACGGCAATAAGTTTTCGATGGTAAAAGCTGAGACATTGCAACAGGAATTGGATAAAAGCAATGCAATTTTAAACGCTATTTATACAGCGTTTAAAAATGGAACACCACCAACTGGCGCAGATGCTGGTGTTTATGCTAATGCTTTATTCACTGCATTAAAAACCGCACTAACCCCATTGCCTACTGCTCAATATACAGCTATTAAAAATGAAAAAGTAAAACATGGCTAAAGTGTACGACATAGCATTGGATAGCACTGGCGATTTGCTTATAGTAGATGGCGACTTTGCCATAGCCGAAAGCACAGAACAGCACATGGAAGATTTGATAATAGCCAATAAAGGCGAATACAAGGCATCGCCATTGGTAGGTGTGGCTATTTCAGATTTTTTAAACGATGAGATAATTTACAGCGATGAGCTAAAGCGTGCTGTAATGGACGAATTTGAAACGGACGGCTTAACAATTGAAAAATTAAATATAGCCAGCATAGATAAAATGGAGGTATTGGCAAAATATGGCAACGATTAACACTACAGAGGGGCAAACCCTAACCGACATTGCCCTGCAAGAGTATGGCTGCGTTGAGGGTATCTTTATATTAATGGAAGATAACCCCATGCTAAATATGGACGGCAAGCTGATAACTGGGCAAGCGGTGCAGATTAGAGAAGCTATACCTGAGCTAACCATCAATAACAAAGCAATAGCAACAGAGCTAAAAGCCAGCAGCAGAAAAATAAACACTGGCACAGGTGCAACCCAAGAGAGTATAACATTAGAAGACGACATTGTAGAATTAGACGTAGTAGAATAAAAATAAAATTATGAGCTTAGTATTAAGATTAGTAAAGAATAGCAAATTGACCGCAGAAGAGTTTGACGGCAATTTTACTTTTTTGCAAGGATTGATAAATTCAATTACTGCAAAAAATACCATATTGAGTGGCACTACTGTTCCAGCTGTAGGGCTTGGGCAAAATGGCGATTACTATATTAGAACCACCACGTTTGAAATTTATGGACCTAAAATAAGCGGAGTGTGGGGCGCAGCTACCAGTATGATTGGTGGCAATGTGGACACCAAAAGCAGCACCCTTTATGTAAGTACTACTGGCGATAATGCTACAGCCGTAAAAGGTGTAATTAACAAGCCTTACCAAACCATAAGCGCAGCTATAACGGCTGCAAGTGCTGGCGATTTGGTAATGGTATATGCTGGCGATTACACCGCAGCTGGAAAAATAGCCATGAAAAATGGTGTTAATCTTCTTTTTTACCAGGGCGCAAAAATTAGAGGTATAAACTGCACTGCTGGTGCTGTGGCAAGCATAGAGGGTTGGGCAGAGGTAGTAAGCAATCTTGGTACGCCCGATGAGACCAACGCTGCCATATATGTAGATGGCAGTGGTAGTAAATTAGTGATGCGCTGCCGTAGTTTGGCGTGCAGTGGCACAGCCATAGGTTTTTATGTTGGCAATGGCGGACAGCTAAACTTTGAAGCTGAAGATAATATTACCCACACAGGCGCAACATATACTATTGTGCAGCAATATGCCAGCACTGGCAATGGTACATATTGCAGAATTGTTGCAGAAAATATACGAGCCACAGCAAGCAGTACGAATATGTTCTGCAATTTCGCCAATTCTGATGCAAGCTGTCGCAGTTTTCAGCATATAAAAGCAAGGGTAGTATCAAGTGCCAATGGTGCAAACTTCGCCATAAGCCATGCAGGGGCTACAGGCACACTTGGGCAATTAATTACATTGGTGGAAGTGAATTATAACATAGCCAACAATGGGCTTGTTTTTAACACTAATAGCAGAAATGATAGCACCAATCTAAACATGCTGCTTCACATTGTAGGAGGGATGCACGTTGGCAAACTTGCCAATGTTATGCGTCAAGGCTTTAGCACAGGCAGAATGGCGAGCGTTAAGATATTGGGCGCATCTTTCGTGTGCGATTGGAATAATGCTACTGCGGTGTGTATTCGCTATGAGAATGCCAACGGAAATAATGGACAAACGCTTTTAGCCAATAGCACTTTTGTAAGCACATTTGGCACAAACACCATGAGCGCAAGCAATGCCAGCGCAGGGGCTATAATTGGCATAAATACCAATGGCGCAAACAAGGTTGTGGATACCAATACTACCATTACAGGTGTGGCTCTTACAGTAAGTGCTGCAATAATAGATTCTACAATACAAATACCAATAATATAAAAAATGAAAATACAATTAAGACAGGCAATAATGACGTTCTCTACCGATGATGGACCGATTACCCCACGATTAGTTATTCAATACAATACTGAAGCTGGTGATTTTAAACAGATAGTAATTGAAGATGGCAGCGAAATAGCCGAAGCGCACAAGCTGGGCAAATACTTTGACTTGATAGAAAAGTTTGCCAATAATGCAGAATTGGTTAATGTTTTGAGCGATAGCAGAGCCAATGAAACTGTGCAATTTTCAAACCCTGAGAATGTGGCTGAAGATGTTTCGACAGGCTCAACAACCGAAGACAAAAAATAGCACGCAAAGGCGCAAAGATTTTAAAATATGTACGCAAATATTCAACAAGTATATGACGAGATATTGGCAGCTAAAGCAGCCAAGGCGGAGCTTGCAGGCTTAACCACAGGCAGCGCAACTGCTATATGGAAGCTGTGGGCTTGGGTAATTGCTACAGTAATATGGAGCCTGGATAAAAGTTTTGAAAAGCATACAACTGATACCAACGCTTTATTAGATGCCAAGATTAGCCACAACGCTGCTTGGTATGCCAATCAAATGCTTTTGTTTCAATATGGCGATACCATAGAGGTGGTAAACTATGTACCTCAATACCTTGTTATTGATGAAACCAAGCGCATTATTAAGCGTGTGGCTGTGGTAGATAGCAACGGAGCGGTTACTTTTAAGCTGGCAAAGGAAACCGCAGGAGCTTTGGTAAAATTAACAAGCGATGAGCAGCTGGCTGCTAATGCCTATCTTGTAAAGGTAAAAGATGCAGGCGTTCAGACGCAGATAGTGAGCTATGATGCCGATTTATTCAAACCAAAACTTACCATATTTTACGATGCCCAATATAGCGTAGCTACTATGCAAGCTGCTGTTAATTTGGCTATCAATAATTTTCTAAAAAATTACAATAATGAAAATTTTAATGGGCAATTTGTGCGTAATAAATTTATAGATGCCCTACAGGTGGTGCAGGGCGTAAAAGATTTGGATATTACTTTACTTGAATTTAAGAGCGTATTGGCTGGTGTATATACAGCCATTAATAGAGTTTACGACCCCTTGAGTGGCTATATTAAAATAGACCCTGCTTACGATTTAAACAATTTAACCAATATTGCTTACACGCCTGTATAATGCAGTTTTACAATAGAAATATAGAGCAATCAGTATTAGACAATACGCCCATAAAAAGGCAGCAGCCAATACTGCTGGCTTGGCTTGGTGTATTGCTTGCGCCTGTGCGTTCTATATATTCTGCATTTAGCAGCTATTATTATGATGTAAAACTAAAGCTAAACTACAGCAGCCAAACCATTGTAATGGAGGCTTTGCTAAACGATTTGTTTGATGCTGGCAGCCGTAGAATATACATAGTAACAGCGAGCGAAACTGATGCTATAAGATACCTTTATTATGTAGCAGAAAATGGCGAAATAACCTACACATCTTACATATCTGAAAATAGCCCTGTATATAGCTATTACAGAAGCGAGGCACAAACCGCTACAGATTTTTATATAAATATACCTACAGGCTTGGTTTACGATGCTGTAGCATTAAACAAGCTGATAAACAACTGCAAATTAATTACAAAAAGATACAAGATAATTAACTACTAAAATGAATAAATTAGAAATATTTGTGGGAGGAAACCCCTACAGCAACGATGATATAAACTTTATGCAAGCCAGTGCCGAACAGGCATACGCTGGCATATTGCGCACGTTAATGCCTACGAGTAGCAATTTTGTAATGAGTGGCTGCGTGCCTACATATTTTGTAACCACCTGCACGGCTGTATCAGAAGGTTTCCTATACATTGGTGGCGAGTTGGTATATAGCCCTGCGCAAACAGGCTTGGCTATTGATACAGATTTAGGCTATTTGGCAGCAAGGGTAAAAAATACCAATACTACGCCAGTTATTTATAAAAACGGAGAGAGTAAAGTAGTGCAGCAAGTGCGTGTGGTAGAATGGGTGCAAGGTACAAGCCAAAGCCCAGCTGCGGAAAATATAAGCTGGTGGAGGTTTACATTTTTGCGCAACTACAGAGAAGTTTATCCTATAACATTTACATCGCCATGGGCAAGCAGCGCAACGCAGCCTTTTAGAGTAAGCAGAATTGGCGATGTAGTGGTATTAGAGGGCAAAGCATTTTATAATCTATTAGGCAGCCCTACAGGTATGGTAAAAATAGGCACAATAGGCAACGGACTTGCGCCTAAAAGGCAAATAGAGACTACAGCTTTTGAGCTAACAGATGCAGAAATACCAAGTGCATTTGCCCAATTTAAAAGAATAGTTATAAAAACAAATGGCGACATTGAGGTAGGCAGCGGTGTAAATGGCAACCCTGCTGGTAGCATTGGCATACAGCTGGCTGCGCCTATTACTTGGAATTTGGTATAAGAAAAACAGAGCGGAGGTTAAAAGAAAGCCTCTGTCTCGCTTACAGGCTCTCAACCCTGTAAACATAAAGGTGCATACACACTCACGACAGAGGCAAGCTCTTCGGACGGTGTGTATGCACCTTTTTTTATTAAGAACGATTTGAGAGACCACAAAGAAACAAAAAACACAATAAAAAAACTAAAACTATGAAAACAAAACCAAAATTAAAAATCAATTTTAAAACTCCTATTACCTATTATGGTGGTAAACAAACAATGCTTAAACACATTATTCCATTAGTACCCAAACACACGCTGTACACAGAGGTATTTGCGGGCGGTGCTGCACTGTTCTTTGCCAAAGAGCGCAGCCAAGTGGAGGTTATCAATGACCTTAATGGCGAGCTGATAAACTTTTACAAAGTGGTAGTTAACAAATTTAAGGAGCTAAAAACCAAAGTAGAACTGCTGCTGCATAGCAGAGCTGCTCATGCTCATGCGTGGTATGTGTATCAGTTCCCACAGTTTTTTACTGAAGTAGAAAGAGCGTGGGCATTGTTTACCCTTTCCAAAATGGGTTTTGCAGGGCAGCTGTCTGCCAGCTTTGGGTTTGATAAAGCAGAGTGTCGTCACCCAAAAAAGGTTTTTTACGCAAAAGAAGCTTTCAACCTTACCCTGCGTGAGCGATTGGAAACCGCCACTATTGAACAAGACGATGCCTTTAAAGTGCTGTTGCGCTATGATACGCCTGATGCTTTCCATTTTATAGACCCGCCTTATGTAGGCAGCAATATGGGGCATTACGTTAATATGTTCAACGAGCAGAGCCTCGACCTGCTGCTGGAGCTATGCGCTACGCTAAAGGGCAAGTTTATGCTCACGATGTATCCAAACGAAGCCATAGAGCGTGCAGCCAAGCAGCACAAATGGACAATACACCGAGTGAGCCGACAGCTAACTGCTTGTAAAGCTGAGAACAGACGTAAGCAAGAGGAGTGGATGGTTTGTAATTATTAGGCAAACCTTTTCCCTTTGCTATCTGCAATTATATGAAACAAAAATAGCGTTTAAATGATATTTAAACGCTATTGTGTTGATATTTAAAGCGGTGTTTGAATTGAAGCCTATATATTGGCACAGGTTGGCTAAATTATAGCTTTGCTGCCTATTAAAGCACAAAAGCCAATACAATATAGTATTGGCTTTTGCTGTGGATAAGTTTAGATTTATAGGCTTCTATTATAAGCAACTTCCATCATTGTTAGCCAATTGCTGGCGTTGTTTACATCTGCTTTGCTAAAGGCTGTCTGTCCGTTTACATATACTACTGTATTGCCTTTCGTGCCTTTTTCCTCTACTAATGCAGATGGGTATTTGTTTAAAAATATATCGGCTAATGTTAATTTATTTTCACTGTTATTCATGCCACAACACACGACACTTAATTTGATAGATGCAAGCAAAAAGTGATAAAATAAAAAATAATTTATACTTTTGGTTTTTAAAATCTATACTTTTGGATTTTTAAATTATATATTTAGGACGCTATTGAATATTCATATAAACAAATTTTTTGTGTTATATTTTTTAATACGCAAATTTTTACGATATTTGTTGCAACAAATGAAAGTTTGTTTTAAAGAGCAATAATAGCCATTCTACAAAGGGTGGCTTTGTTGTTTGTGGTGGTTTTTATATTTTGGTATTCTTAATTAGGTAATATAAATATAATGTAGGCTTAATGTGAGTTAGGATAAAGTTAAAATCATATTGAAGTGAAGTAATCTCTACTTATTTCAGCTTATTCCGCTACGCCACATGAAAATAGTTCTGTATATTTTGCGTAGCCTCCCGCACTTTCGGAATAAAGAATGACAGCGTTTTTTCTTATCCTGAACTAAAGTTAAAACAAGCATCTACAAAACCTCTATTTTAGTTATAAATTCATTAGTGTCGTCCTTTATTTTTAATAAATAAATACCTTTGCTTAACCCTTCAATGTTTTCTGAAATAGCGCCTGTAAAGCTATTTTGCTTTACAATTTTTCCGTCTAATGTTAGCAATTGATAAGTATAAATTTGGCTGTTCAAGCCTTTTATATTCAATATGCCTAACGAAGGATTTGGAAATATTTTTATTTGAGAAGCAAGTATATTTGAAATATTAGATTTTAAAACGCTCAATGTTTTAGTAGTTTCGCAAATACAACCTGCATTATTTTTTAATTTTAATTTAATCTTGTATTGTCCATCGTTTGTGTATTGATGAGAAATATTATTAGAACTAGCTTTATTTCCATCGCCAAAATCCCATTCATACGAAGTGTTATTTTGGGGAACAACAAATTTATAGCCCCTGCCGTTATAATTTATCCAATAATTTTCTATATTAAAATTACAATTTGGGTTTTCGTTTACAGTAATTATTTTACAAATACTATCTGCACAACCAAAGTTATTTTTTTCTTTAAGGCATACTGTGTATGAATTTGTATTGGCATTTACCCACGCTTTTTTAAACTCTTTTTGGCTGCTCGTTTCATTGTTAGAAAACTGCCACTCGTGTGCCACAGGCAGAGTATAAATACTATTATTTTTAAATGTAAAACTATCGCCCGAGCATTTTTCATCTTCTACGGCAAAGGCTGCCTTTGGCACTTCATATATTTCTATTTTTTTGTCTGCTTGGGCTTTGCATTGTGCGCTTTTTGCCCAAAAACTAACATCTACAGTTTGGGCTGTAAATTTTTCTTTTGGATTCAGTTCGTTTATATATTTTTTTACATTGTTAATTACCCAATAATATTCTGTTAAAGGCTTTTGATTGTTAATTTTAGCATTAAAATTGGTAAATGAATTTTCGCAAAAACTATTGGCTGTAAAATTTACGTTTAATACTTCTGGTTTTAGTTTAATAGAGGTAGAGTTTTCGCAACCAATTTCATCGTACACCTCAAGTGTAAGGGTTTGCTCGCCCGAGTCGGTAAGTGGATATACAACATTGGTAGCATTTTGAGGATTATAACCATTCAAATACCATTGGTTGTATTGTATTTTTTTATCGTGGGTTGTGTTGTCAAATATTCTTGCCGAGTCGCCATAGCAAAAAGATGTGATACCTATTGCTACTTTTGGTCGTTCAAAAATGGTAACATAGCGCATTGCACTATCTTTGCAGCCTGTTAAAGTATTTGTAGAATTTAAAATAACGCTGTGTTTACCTGCTCTGCAATAAGATTTTACAGGCTGAAAACCTGCTTTTGATGTTGTATCATCAAATTGCCACAAATAGGTGTAAGTACCACCATTGGTAATGGTGGTATTTTTAAGTTGCATATTTTGGCATGGGCATACATTTTTTACTGTAAATGATGGTTTTGTATTTTCTATTATTGTGTATTTAAGGGCTGTAGTATCTTGGCAACCATTATCGTAATAGGCTTTTAGTTCCACATAATAATCGGCAGCTATATCTTTTGGAATTTTTATGTTTTTACTATCTATGCTGTAATTGTTAAATGGACCAACTATCCATTGGTATTTTAAGGTTAAAGTAGGCTCTGTATTTGTAGAATTATTTACAATGGTTAATGAATCGTTTGATTGACAATAAAGAGGATTCATAGATTTTAATTTTGCAATAGGATTAAGACTTAATGTAATCTGCGTAGTATCCCAAAATTTTTTGCCACAAACTTCTGTTTTTAGCCTAACAGTATAAGTGCCTGAACTTGTAAAATTTTTACTTGTAGTTTTTGCAATTGTAGAATCTGTTTGGCTATAAAACCAAGTACATTTTCTTGAAATATCGCCAATACTGGCAAGTGTAACAGTTTTGTTATTTGTGCCACAATGCAATTTTGTAGCCACTATGGCATGAGATAAATCTACAACGTTTGTAGTATCTATAATTCCTGCCGCTTTCCAACATTCTTTTGTTATTAAAACTTCTTGACCACAGCTGCCAAATAAATCTCTTGCACTTTTTACATCAAAAGATGCCATCATGGCAAAAGTTGTATTTGGGGTTACATAATTCAAATAACTTCTAAATTTTACTTTAACAGCATTGTCGTAACCTATGCCTTTTATGGCGTAGCTATAGTTGTTGTCATTGGTAGCTGTATCGCCTACTGCAAGGGTATAAAAAAAGTGGTTTTGCACTCCGCCATTGGAATGAAACCCACCGCCCCAGTATTGTCCATTATATGTATTTGGGTTGTTAAATGCCTTTGGTCTTCGCATATTTCTAATACCACCAACCCATACTTGGTCGCCCACTATCCAATCGTATTTGGTGCTATCGCCTGTACGTTCGGCAACATAGCCTTGTATATCGCCAAAACTTTCGTGCAGAGCTCCAGACTCGCCACTATATACTAAACCTGCAACACCATCGGCTACGCCATGTCCAAGTTCGTGCCCCACAATATCTAAAGCTGCACAAGGGGTAACGGAGCCTGATGTGCCAGTAAAATAGTTTACAACATTACCGCCCAGTGTCCAATAAGCATTGCCCGAAGAACCCGGTTGAGATAAATTATACAACAATGTTCCTTTGTTATCAAAACTATTCACATTAAATCGTTTTTTTAACATATCCATTACCACTTCAGTTCCCCAATGAATATCGTTTGTAGCCAAGCTACTATCTCTCCAATTATTGCCTACATTCCAAAAATCGTTGTTGTTTGATTGTCTAAAAGTACTAATTAAACGCTTGCCCGTTTCTCTTAATCTAAAGCTATCATTTCGGGTATAATCTGCAGTAAAATAGCGCACACCTCTGTAAAATGTTTTTGCTCTATTAATAGTGTCTACATGGGTAATTAGGTTTTCTTTTAAAATTATTTTTCCATTATGTCTATCAATGTAAATTTTATCATGTGTAATGCCTTCTTCTACATTTATTCTGTAAGCATCGCATAAGTAAAACTGTTCTTGTTGGGTACCAATATTACTTTTTGCCCATAGTATTTCAGGGGTTTCATTTTCTACATTTTCTTTAGCTGTTTTATAATAATTTACAGCTATTTGAAGCGTGTTTTTAGGTATTGATTTATCATAAATAGGTGCAGTAAAATCAAATATATCAGTATTAAAAGATTCTACTTTGTTATTCATTAAATGAATAATAATAGCCGAATGGTTTACTTTATAGCCGCCTAAATGTTGATGATAGCGTATATGTCTATACCCTAATTCATCTGTTTTATCTGTTTCTATCTGAAAAGTAAATTTTTGATAACTTGGATAATTAGAATTAAACCATTGCCAAAATTCCTCCAAATTATACATCTGACTTTTAAATTCGGCATACCAAGGCATTTTATTATTGGTATGGTACTGCGCATTAAATAAACCATTATTTGTTTGCGCGAAAGTATTTATTTGAAAACTTAATACTAAAAACACCAAAACGAATTTGTAAAATTTTAACATAAATTTAATTCTTTTTATAAGGTTAAGACAAATATAGTACAAAATAGGTTGCTTTGAAAATATATTTTCTTTTTCAAAACAGTAAAATATTATTTTACTATACAAGGAAAAACTACTTCTACATCTGTTTCGCCTATATTTACATCTCCTATTTTTATACAAGGCAGATGTTTTAATGCAATTGTTAAAGTGCCAATTATTTCAATATGTGTATTGGCTAATGCTATGTTTTTTATATTGAGCCAATTTTACTTTTTTAAAAGCTTAAGCTTCAGTTGTCATTTTATTCGCTAATTCACGAATTTCATCTCTATTGTATTTGTTATCGCTTTTAGCATACAAAGAAATAAGATAAGTTAAGTTTTCTTCCACTTCTTCGCTATCCTCCAATGTTTGAAACTCCCAACCACCGTTGGCTTCCAAGTGTTCGTACACCAATCTTATAGAGCGGGTAATTAATGGGTCTTCCTCCAATTTTGCCATATCTCTTAAAGCTTTTAAATGGGGAACAAGTACATCAGCATTTACGCTATTGGTTTCTATTTCTTTTATAATTTTAGCAATTAAATCGTTGGCTTGCGCATTTTTCATACTGTTTGCAAAGTACGTTTATTTTTTTCAATCAATAAACTAATATTTTACGACTTTTAATTTATAGCTTAAAAATAGAATATATATAACTGATATACAATTATATAAATGCAATTATAGTGAACAATTTTATTGTTAGTTATTTTTATAAAACAATTAAATTGTAATATTATTGTCATTAAAATTTCTTCAACTCAATAAATAGCGTATGTTGGTTAAATTTGCACCAATATAAAAATGAAAAAAATCTACACACTTATCACTATTAGTTTATTATCAACTAAAATTTTTGCCCAATGCGGTCCTTCCGATTCTACAATTATGGGGGCAGGCTATGCCAATGATGTTTTTTATAGCTTTAAAAATAAAGTTGTAAAAACAGAACCAAACACCAATTGGCATTTGGCATTTTCTGTTCAAAGAGGGCAATTTCAAAGCAATCCTGTAGCGGCTGTTACTATTAGAGTAAACAGCGTTGGCGGAGCAAATTTAGTAAAATTAAACCCAAGCCAAATGGCTGCCAATTGGCGTAAAATAGATACTGCGGGACTGTATGCATTGCCTTTGCAATACGATAAATTTACAAATTGGGACTCAAGCGCTTTTACAAAAGGGTATAATTTTGCTGGAAATACATTCGATTTTAAATGGGGCACATACAATACTCAAACAAATAATTTAACAGGCAATAGAGTATTTGTGCTCTATAACAAAACTGCTAATTGGTATAAAAAAGTATTTATTAATGGATTGGTTTACGATACTTTATGGACAGTTACAATGTCGAATATTGATAATTCAGATTCTGTAACATTTACTATCAATAAAAAACAATTTCCTAACAAATTATTCGCCTATAGAAATGTATTATCCAATACTACTATTGATAGAGAGCCTACAAATACTGCGTGGGATGTTGTTTTTACACGCTATAGAGATTTAATTACGCAAAACAATATTACCCAATATCAAAATTTAACGGGTATATTAGCCAATAAAAGTGTTACAATTGCCAGAAACACAGGCAAAAAATGCAATGAAGTATGGCTTTCAACAAAATCTGCACCTTTTGAAACAAACATTGGTCTTATAGGTTGGGACTGGAAGTTTTTTGATGGCATGAAATTTACAATTGTGGATACTTTGGTATATTTTGTTGTTGGTAAAGATGGTGCTAAATATAAATTATCGTTCAAATCATTTGGGGGTTCTACAACAGGAAAATCTGTTTTTAACCAATACGAGGCAACTTTAGGCTTAAATAGTATAACCAAAAACGCTATTCAATTATATCCAAATCCTACAACAGGTACTTTGCAATTCGACCCAACCAAAATAGTAACCAATGTATTGGTTACAGATATTAAAGGTAGCCTCGTTTCTGTAAATGTTGTAAATAATATGCTCGATTTATCAAGCTTTGCGAATGGTATCTACCATCTTCAAATAAATACTAACAATGGTATTTATATGCAAAAAGTTGTAAAACAATAAACTTAATTGCGTACTTTCTTTATAAAATATCTTTTTTTTGTAATAGCTATATTCTGTTTAAATATGGCTACTGCTCAAAATGATGATACACTGATAGGGAGTGCTGTGGTTTCAATTGGCGAAATAATGCCTACAAATGCCTCTAAATCTGTGCAAAATGTGCGTATTATTACAGCTAAAATGATAGAACTTCAAGGAGCTATCAATTTAAAAGATATTCTATCTAAAGAACTAAATGTAAGGATAGGTAATGATAATATTTTAGGCAGCTCACTTAGCCTGCAAGGTATTAGTGGGCAAAATGTGAAAATATTATTAGATGGTGTTCCCATTATTGGCAGAGAAAATGGTAATATAGATTTAAGCCAGCTGAACCTCAATAACATTAGCAGAATAGAAATTATAGAAGGTCCTCTTTCTGTTATTTATGGAACAGATGCTTTGGGCGGTGTTATTAATTTAGTGTCTAAAAAAATATTATCCGATAAGCCAGCCAGTGCATTTGCAAATGCCTATTATGAGAGCTTAGGGCAATACAATGTAGGCGCTGGAGGCATTGTAAAAATTGCCGATATGGATTTTATGGGCTCGCTCAACCGCAATTTTTTTGAAGGCTATAATCCTGCAAATGCTGGTAGAACAATGTTATGGAAACCCAAACAACAAGTATTTGGCAGTTTTGGTATTTTAAATGAAATAGGCAAATTGCGTTTAAGATTTAAAACCGATATTTTTAACGAAAAAATAGAAAACAGAGGCACACCTGTAATTAACCATATAGAGGCTTATGCCTTTGATGAATACTACATAACCAACCGTGTTATAAACTCATTGAATTTAGATTATAAAATAGATAAAAAATCTTATTGGAATATGCTTACCTCCTTTAGCTTTTACCAAAGAGATAAAATTACTTATAGAAAAGATTTAGTATCTACTGAACTACTTCCCATAGAAAGTAGAGAAGCCAACAGCAGCAACTCATTTCTTACGTTTATGACAAGGGGATTTTACAGTAAAGTAGTATCGCCAAAATTAAGCACACAATTGGGTATTGATATAAACATAAACAGTGCTTTTGGCACCAGAATAGAAAGCGATAAAGGCAGTATAAACGATTATGCCATATTTGCCTGTGCAGAATACAAACCAGTATATTGGCTAAATATAAAACCTGGTTTTAGGGCAGCCTATAATTCACGCTATTCAGCGCCTTTTATTCCTTCTTTGCAAATACAACTAAATCCTATTAGAAACCTAACTTTGCGCTATGCCTATGGCAAAGGTTTTAGAGCACCTGGCTTAAAAGAATTGTATCTTAATTTTGTAGATTACAACCACAATATACAAGGCAATCCCAATTTATTGGCAGAAATGTCGCACAACCATAATGCAGCTATCAAATATAAATTAAAAATAAATAAAAAACGCTTTATTATTATAGATTACAATGCATTTAAAAATACTATTTTTAACCAAATAGCTCTTGTTGCCGTAAATGCAGATAGCTTACAATATACCTATAGAAACATTGATAATTTTAAATCTATTGGCAATAATTTAAACCTATCTACCAATTATAAATTATGGAATATAGCCATTGGCGGCTCATATATTGGCGTATATAACAATGCTTTTGAACAAATAGGTGTAAGCAAATATACATGGAGCCCCGAGTATAGAGCGCAAATAGGTAAAGGTATAAAACATAAAGACGGCAGCACTACCACTGTTTCTATGTTTTATAAACACAATGGAAAACTTGTTGGCTATATTTTAGATAATACACGCAGCGTAGTGCCAACACTTACAGAGGCATACACCATGTTAGACTTAACTTTAAATCATGGCTTTTTTAATAAAAAAATAAACCTTACCATAGGGTGTAAAAATTTAATGAATGTTCAAACCATTAGAGCCATAGGCTCATCAAATGCTATACATAGCGGAGGTAGTGGAACAATGCCTATTTCTGTAGGTCGTTCAGGTTTTATACAGTTAAATATTTCAATATAAAAAAATGACAAAAAATATAATCTTTATTTTAATATCCGTTTGTTTAACATCTTGCTTTAAAAAAGAAGATGCCATTACATTAAAAGAAGGAAGCACTATAATAACATCATTTTATTTAGGAGATAAATACGAAAAACAAATATACTTTGATTTAAGTAGTAATACTTTTCAAGAACACCAGTTAGAAAATTGGGACATTTGCTTTGATGCCAATGCTAACGGCTTTGGGGTGTACAGAAACAGTGGCTATGGCATTACAGTTAGAAAAATAGATATTTACAATTTAGATGAACCAAATGCCAACAGCGAAAGTTATATATTACAACAAAAAATTGTATCAGACGAACCCAATGGTAAAGCGGAAACCTCTGCCTTTGGCGATTGGCGAAAATACTATATAAAAGACCAATCCTCTGGTGTAATTAAAAATGGCATTTATGTTATTGAATTAAATTATCTAACAGGCATAGATAGGTTTAGAAGATTGCAAATTATAAATTCTACCGACAGTACTTATGCTTGCAGAATTACAAAACTTAATCAAAATACTGCACCCATTACAGAAATAAAAAAGAATACAAACCAAAATTTTACCTATTACTCCTTTAAAAACAATGGTATTATTATAGACAATGCAGAACCCAATAAAAATACTTGGGATATTCAATTTACACAATATGCCTACACTTTTTATAAAGGAACCCCAGCCGAAGTGCCTAACTATCCTGTAAGAGGAGTGCTTAATAATCCTAATAAAATAGAAGTTTATAGAGATTCTGCTATTACAGATTTTGATAAAATAGACGGTACTTATATCAAAAATTTACCGTTTTCTTCAAATAGAGATGCCATAGGATTTGACTGGAAAGACTTTGATAGAAATGGCTCAAGCACATATTCTGTAAACGCTAAAATAACCTATATTATAAAAGATACTGATGGGTATTATTACAAACTTCGGTTTTTAGATTATTACAATAATTTAAGAGAAAGAGGCTACCCCAAGTTTGAGTATATTAGAATAAAGTAGGAAAATACTTTTAACTACTTTATTCATTTAACCTTTTTGCTTTTGTTGATTCATTATTCTTATTGGTAATTTGGTGTATCAAACCATTTAATTTATACAAATAAAATTTTATCGCTCACTGCTCCAATAAAATTTTTGTGTAACTAAATTTAGCAATAATACCTATACTGCGATTAGATAAACATTTTGATATATCAAAATATAAAACTTAATAGCCCTAAAAATTGTTTAATATAAAAATAATGAAAGGCATTAAGAAGCAACATTTACCTTCAAAAACTTGTATAGTATGCCATAAGCCTTTTACATGGCGCAAAAAATGGGAGAAAAATTGGGACGAAGTTAAATATTGTAGCGAAAGGTGTAAAAACAAATAATAAATGCAACAAGAAAACAATAAAATACTGCGCCTTATACTTGGCGACCAATTGAATATAAACCACTCTTGGTATAATGCTGTAAACCCAAATATAACTTATTTACTTATGGAGATAAGAACAGAAACAGATTATGCTACACACCATATTCAGAAAATAGTTGGATTTTTTGCTGCAATGCAAAGCTTTGCAAATACTTTGAAAAATAAAGGACACAATGTAAAATATATTACTTTAAACGATAAAGAAAACTTACAATCTTTTGAAGCCAATTGTCAAGATTTGATAATAAAATATAAATTTTCAAAAATTGAATACCAAAAGCCAGATGAATACAGATTAGATGAAGTTTTAAAAACATTTACTCAAAAATTAAATATTCCTTTTGAAGTATTTGATACCGAACATTTTTATAGTACACGCACAGAATTAGGAGAACTATTTGAAGGCAAAAAAATGTATTTAATGGAAACTTTTTACCGCTATATGCGTAAAAAGCACAATGTATTGGTTGAAAGCGATGGCAAACCGCTTCATGGCAAATGGAATTTTGATGAAGACAATCGACAAAAATTGCCAAAAAACCATGTAATAATTCGCCCTTATTTGTTTAAAAATAATGTAACAAATATTTACAACGAAATAAAAAAAACAAACATTAAAACCATTGGCAATATAAACGCAGAAAATTTTGTTTGGCCTATTGATAGAGCCCAATCCATTGCCTTGTTAGATTTTTTTGTCAATAATTGTTTGACTTTTTTTGGTACATTTCAAGATGCAATGGCGCCAAACGAATGGTCGCTATACCACTCAAGGCTTTCATTTTCAATGAATGTAAAATTAATTTCGCCTAATGAGGTTGTGGATGCTGCTATAAAAGCCTACAACAGTTATCCAGAAAAAATTAATTACAATCAATTAGAAGGATTTGTTAGGCAAATAATTGGCTGGCGAGAGTATATGCGGGGCATTTATTGGCTTAAAATGCCCGAATATGCTACACTCAATTATTTTAACCATACAGAAAAATTGCCCAGCTGGTACTGGACAGGAAAAACAAATATGAATTGCCTTAAAAACGCCATTACACAATCTTTAGATTATGCATACGCCCACCATATTCAAAGGCTTATGGTTACAGGAAATTTTGCATTATTGGCAGGTGTGCATCCTGATGAGGTAGATGCATGGTATTTGGGTATATATATAGATGCTTTAGATTGGGTAGAAATAACCAACACAAGAGGTATGAGCCAATTTGCTGATGGCGGCATTGTAGGCACAAAACCTTATATTAGCTCTGCTGCTTATATGCAAAAAATGAGCAGCTATTGTTCAGGCTGCCAATACAATTATAAAGAAAAAACAGGTAAAAATGCTTGCCCTTTCAATAGTTTGTATTGGAATTTTTACAGCAAACATGAAGATAAATTGAGTAAAAATCCAAGAATAGGTATGATGTACAATGTGTGGCACAAAATGCAGCCAAATGCAAAAGCCGAACTTTTAGAACAAGCAGATTTTTACTTAAAAAATATTGAAAATTTATAATATGAAAACAGCAATTGTTTGGTTTAAAACAGATTTACGCTTGCACGATAACGAAACCCTTGTAAAAGCTATTGAACAAAATGATGAAATAATTCCAATTTATTGTTTTGATGATTCACATTTTATAGAAACAAAATTTGGGTTAAAAAAAACAGGTGCTTTTAGATTAAAATTCTTATTTGAATCTTTATTAGATTTAGATAATAATTTAAGACAAATAGGCTCGGGCTTAATTATTTTAAAAGGAAAGCCTGAAATAGAAATACCTAAAATAGTAGCCCAATACAAAGCCCAAAAAATATATACTAAAAAAGAGGTGGCATTTGAAGAGCAAAAAACTATTGAAAATGTAGAAAAAGAGCTTTGGAAAGCCAATTGCGAAATTATTCAATGTAGCACAAGCACATTATACCATGCGCAAGATTTACCTTTTCCACTTAAAGATATACCAGAAATATTTACCAATTTTAGAAAAAAAGTAGAAATAGATTCCTCAATTCGTTCTTTGTTTGAAACACCAAATACAATTCATTCGCCTAAAATAGAAACAATAAAGCTCCCAACTTACGAAGAATTGGGGTTACAAGAACCACAAATAGAGCCACGAGCAGCTATTCAATTTAAAGGAGGAGAAACAGCTGCTTTACAGCGTTTAAATACTTATTTTTATGAAACCAAAGCTATTCTAAAATACAAAGAAACGCGCAACCAACTTTTGGGCGAAAATTATTCCTCAAAATTTTCTGCTTGGCTGGCAATGGGCTGCATTTCGCCAAAAAAAATATATTACAAATTAAAACAATTTGAACAACAAAATTATGCCAACGACTCCACATATTGGCTATATTTTGAACTGCTATGGCGCGAGTATTTTAGGTTTATGATGAAAAAGCACAAACTTTCTTTTTTCTTAAAAAATGGCATTAACAGTAAAATAAAATTAACCCAAAAACACAACCAGAAAGCATTTAGCAAATGGGCAAATGGCTGTACAGGTTTAGATTTTATAGATGCCAACATGATAGAACTTAACCAAACAGGCTTTATGAGCAATAGAGGCAGGCAAAATGTGGCAAGTTATTTATGCCATAATTTGAATTTAGACTGGCGCTATGGCGCAGCCTATTTTGAACAACAATTGGTAGATTATGATGTATGCAGCAATTGGGGCAATTGGGCTTATTTAGCTGGCGTAGGCAACGACCCCCGTGAGAAAAGAATATTTAACATAGAGAAACAAGCCAACGATTACGATAAAAATAAGGCTTTTAGAAACCATTGGCTTAAATAGAAATTATCTAATTTTAAAACCAAATCTATCTTCTTTTTGTTTATAAAATATGCCTACTTATCAAAAAAAAGCTATCCAAAAATTACCAATGAGTATTCAACAAGCTTGGGAATTTATATCATCGCCTTATAATTTAGAAACAATAACGCCAGAGGATATGAAATTTGAAATAACCAATGGTATTTTGAAAACAGATAAAATGTATGCAGGGCAAGTTATTTGCTATAAACTTACGCCATTGTTGAATATAAAAATGGAATGGGTTACAGAAATTACCCATGTAGAAAATCTTCATTATTTTGTAGATGAACAACGCTTTGGACCTTACGCTTTTTGGCACCATCAACATATTTTAACCGAAATAGATGGCGGTGTATTAATGGAGGATATAGTACATTATAAATTGCCTTTAGGCATATTAGGCTCTATTGCACATTGGCTTTTTGTAAAAAATAAATTAAAAAATATTTTTGAGTTTAGATACCAAAAAATGGAAGAATTATTTGGCAAATTGTAAGTGTAAATCTTGCCCACAAAGCAACTGGAGTTATTTTTTATTAAATTATTAAAAATGTTTCCATATTATTGCATTGCAAATTTATACTATTGCTTATGACAACACGGATATTCCTCCTTTTCTTTTCTATTCTAATTCATATAAAAAACGTAGCCTCGCAAAAAATAGAATACAATCCTTTAAGATGTAAAGGCTCAATTCCTCAAGATTTTTTAGAACTTAGTTCGGAAAAAATTGCAACAGATAAAAATAATATTAACGAAAAAGAAATATCTAATAAAAACAAAAATTTAGAGAAAAAATTTTCTACTGATGTTAATTTTGGTATAGATGAAATACTATTTAGCGGCAAAGTATTGTATGGCGATGTGCTTACAAATTATGTAAATAAAGTTGCTGATATTGTATTAGAAAATGACAAACCTTTAAGAAATAAATTGCGTTTTTATGTATTAAAGTCCAGTAGTGTAAATGCTTTTTCTACTTACAAAGGCATCATATTTGTAACTGTAGGTATGCTTTCTCAAATAGAAAACGAGGCCCAATTGGCTTTTATTCTTAGCCATGAAATAGCGCATTATAAACTTAACCATACATTAAAAAGTTATCAGTTAAAACAAGAAGCTATCAAAGGCAAAGGAAAGTTTAAGCAATTGGATTTTGATGATAAAATTAAGGAAATTTTTAACTACAGTAAAGAAAACGAATTAGAGGCAGATAAAGAAGGTTATGAAATTTATAAAAATACGAAATATGCTAATAATGCAGCAGAAACAAGCTTTGATATGTTATTGTATTCCTATTTAGCTTATGATGAAATTGAATGGTTGCCTAATGTTTTGGAAGATTCTTCATACAAGTTTCCAAAATCTTTATACGAATTTAAAAGTGGCACCATTAAAGCAGATGAAGATGAGGATGACGAGGAATCTACACACCCCAATGTTCGCAAAAGAAAGGAAAGTATGAATGATTTACTTAAATTTTCTAAACGCAATGATACAGCCTTATATTTAGTTGGCGAAAAAGAATATAGTTATATACAACAACAAGCACGTACAGAACTTTTTTATTTAATGCTAAATACAGCAAGCTATAAACATTTGTATTATTATACTTATTTGTATCAAAAAAATTATGAAAAAGATACACTTTATACGCAATTATTATCTGCATTTAGTTTTTATGGTTTGGCTTTAAAAAAATCAAAATATGAAAGAGACGAATCAAGCTATAGTTATAAAAAATACGATTATATAAACAATAATGACGAAGATAAATACGAAGGAGAATTTAACAAAGTAAATACTTTTTTAGATAATTTAAAAGCAAAAGATGCAGCTGTATTAAGCTCAAGAACGGCTTGGGTAGCTTACAAAAATAATCAAAACCCATTTAGCAGAGAACTATTTTTAAAAAGTATAAAATTTTTATTTACTGAACATGAATTTACTGCCAATTATTTTAGAAACAATGATACAGCAGCTATTGTAAAACAAACCGAAGGAAAATTAAACAACGGTAAGCTAACAAAAAGCGAAAAATTAAAATTAAAACAAAAACTACAAGTTATAAAAGGCGATAATGAAATTGAAGATTTGGCAAAAAAATATAGCTATTATAAAAATGCCTTTGTTTATTATTTTAACGATAGTAATTTTTCTTTTTTAATGGACTCAATAAACAAAGAAGTGCAAATAGAAAAAAAGAAAAAAGAAGAAGAGGTAGATGACGATGGTATAAACGAAAAAAAATACAACCAATACATAACCAAATATGGCAAAACAGCTGGTATAGACAGTGTAATACTCATAAATCCAAATTACAATACCTACCATATAAGACAAAATAAATACTACCAAAATAATTTTGTAAACGAAAAAAATGAATTGCAATTATTGAAAGTGTACGAAGAAATGGCAAATAAAAACAATGTATCTATAAGCACAATAGATATGTTTAACAGAGCCAATTTAACTACCGAAAAACTAAATGAATATATGACAGTTATAGAATGGCTTACAGAAAGAATATACAATCAATACGATGGCTCATATTTATTTAATTCGGGATATATTAATAAAGTAGCTGAAAATAGAGGTACAAAATATATGATGCTTTCATCTTTAAATTATAGTATTTGGCACAGGCGTATAAAAGGTGGCGAACTTGCATTAGCAGCATTTTCAGTTGTTGCATTTCCGCTTTATATTGGTATGGCTCTGCAAAAACCAAAAGAAGTTACTTTAAGTACAGTTATCTATAATTTAAAAACCGGAGAGGCAGAATATGTAAATAGAGATGAAATGAAATTTAAAATTAAAAAAAATAGTTTGAAAGCTCAAATATATAGTATGTTTCATCAAATAAAAGCAAAATAAGAAAATGAAAAAAATAATATTATTTACAATCAATATAGTAGCTTTTAATTATTGTTTTTCTCAGTATAAAAGCGTGCCAGGCTATATGGGTGTTAAAAATTGTGTTTCTATTGGCACAAAACACCATGTAATTTTTAATGATGAAAATTTTATACAAAATTTGGTTTTTCAGCCAAGTATTGAATTTTCCTATGATAGAACGCTTAACAGACGAAGCACAATTGGTTTTACCTATGGCAATCATAATTTTATAATTAAAGGTAATAGTGCAATGGCTAAATTTGAATTTCGGTCTACACTAAAATTTGAAGTAGACAATGAACTAGTAAATGTTTACACTACTAACAAAGGGAATACTAAATTTACAAACAATTATTTTACATTTTATAAAACCTATTTTATGAAAAAAAGAGGTGCTATTGCACCAATGGGCAAGTATTTTAAATTAGGTTTAACAGCTAATTTTTTTAAAATTAAAGAAGACAATAATATTTACACCTACCGAGACCCAAATACAGAAAAGCAAGAAGAATATAAAAACACCAATACAACTTGGAATGCTGGGCAGTTATATGTTGCTAATTTTGAATTCGGTAACAGAACTTTTCTTTCTAAGAATATTTTTTTTAATAAATCTATAGGTTTAAATTTTCCTGTTAATTTTTACACAACCTCTCAAGAAAATTTTTATCAAAATGAATCGGATTATAATGAACAATTTGTAAAATATTACTTTACTAGAATGCAGGCGTTTAATTTAAACTTTAGCATTGGCTATGCTTTTTAATTTACAATCTATTATGAAAAATTTTAACATTATATTTTTAGCATTTATTGTTGCTACTTTAAATGCTTGTTTGGTAAAAGAGCCAGAGCCAAGGCAGCCAACTATTATTAGTAAATCTAACACTCCTGTAAATGATAATTTGCCTTTTACAGAACCTAGCTGTCAAGTAAATCAAAACTCAACTAGAGGTAATTATGTAAATTTTAATATCACTTATAGTTCTGTAATAAAAACACAAAAAAGTGCCAGTATAACCCAGATATATGCAACAAATGCTAACAATGATGTACTAATAATTTTAATTAATAATTTTAAAAATATAAGCGCAAATTATAATATTGTTCCCCAAATAAATATAGGGAAAAACGAAGCATATATTGAAATGGAAGCAAATGCTTTAAGTTTAACAAACAAAACATTTTTAGAATCAGGTACTGGTATTCTCCATGTTTTTTATAATGATGTACTTGAAGAGTGGACAGTCTCTTTTTGCGATTTTAAATTTAATTATTTTGGAACACCTCCAGTTGTTAATGGTAAGTTTTTAGTAAATTAGCTATCTACTATAATTTATCGCATTCAAAGCCGTAAAATTCCCCTCTAAATATTGGTAATACCCTGCAATAGCTATCATTGCAGCATTATCTGTACAATATTCAAATGCTGGAATATGGGTTTTCCATTGGTGTTTTAATCCTAAGTCTTCAAACTCTTTTCTTAATAAACTATTGGCACTTACGCCACCTGCCAAACCTATATGTTTTATATTATTTTCTATAGCTGCTTTTTCTAATTTTTGCAAAAGTGTAGCCACAATATTTTGTTGTAAACTGGCGCATATATTGTTTAAGTTTTCTGCAATAAACAAAGCATTTTCTTTTACATTTTTTTGTAAAAAATAAAGTAAGGCTGTTTTTAAACCGCTAAAACTATAATCATAATTCTGTATTTTAGCTTTAGGAAATTTAAAAGGATTGGCATTGCCCAATTGCGCATATTTATCTATCAATGGTCCGCCAGGGTATGGTAAATTAAGCATTTTGGCAGCCTTATCATAAGCTTCGCCTGCGGCATCGTCTATGGTTGTGCCTATAATTTCCATATCTAAATAATTTTTTACTTTTATTATTTGAGTATGACCCCCAGATACTAAAAGGCATAAAAAAGGAAACGCTGGTTTCTGCTGGGCTAAATACAATGCTGCCACATGGGCTTGCAAATGATTAATACCAATAGTTGGTATATTTAAAGCCAAAGATAAGCCTTTGGCAAATTGGCTGCCAACAAGCAATGAACCCATTAATCCAGGACCTTGGGTATAGGCTATGGCATCAATATCTGATAGGGTTTTTTGCGCATTTTTTAATGCTTGGTGTACAACAGGTAAAATATTTTGCTGATGCGCTCGGCTTGCCAATTCTGGAACTACACCGCCATATTGTTCGTGTATTTTTTGCCCAGCTACAATATTGGCAAGCATTTTGCCGTTGTGTAATACAGCAGCAGCAGTATCATCGCACGATGATTCGATAGCCAATATCAAAGGGTTGTCTTGTTTTTGTGTCATACTGTGAATATCGCTAATACTTTACTGCTTAAATTTGCAAAATTAGCCGAAAATAGAGTGCTTACAAAAATATCTAAAATAGCCCGATTTATACTACTATTAATTTTTTTTAGTATTGGTTTGCTATATGTGGTATTTAAAAGCAAACCTGTGCAAACATGGCTGGTGCAAAAAGCCGCCAATTATTTAAGCCAAGAGTTGGGCACAAAGGTAAAAGTGGGCGCAGTAGATATTGATTTTTTTGAAACTGCTGTTTTGGAAAATGTATTGATTGAAGACCAACACCAAGATACACTTTTTTATTTTAGAAACATAAAATTAGACTACAACAGCTACGATAAAGAAAAAAAGAAAATAAATATCAATAACCTAACTATAAATGGTGGCAAAATTTTATTTGGCACCCATAAAGGCGATACTTCCGCAAACTATGAGTTTTTTTTAGATTTTTTTGATGGTGGTCCTCGAGACCCAAATAAACCTAAAGTGGTATGGACAGTGCACAGCAAAGTAGTAAATATTTACAATACACGTTTTGATTATTTTGATAGAAATGCAGAAAAACCAGATTTTATGGATTTTAACTATAACGATATGAGTTATAGAGAAATTACTGGCAATTTTGAAAATTTTTATTTGATAGACGATTCTATGCACTTTAATTTATTGCATTTGCATACTATTGAAAAAAGCGGCTTGCAAGTATTAGATTTTATAGCAGATACTAAAATACACGAGGGCGGTATTTCTTTTGAAAAAATGGTATTAAAAACACCACAAAGTGAGCTTAAAAATCATTTTGAAATGATTACCAAAGATTGGAAAGATTATAACGATTTTAATAACAAAGTGTATTTAAAAACAAAGCTGGACAATGCAAAAATAGATAGCAAAGATTTAGCTTTTTTTAGCCATTTCCTAAAGCAATATAAAACACCTATAACAATGAGCGGCAATGCCGAAGGCTTTATAAGCAAAATAAAAGCTAAAAATACCAATATTAAATTATTTGACAATACAACCTACGAAGGCAATTTTTCCATAGCAGGTTTGCCAAATGTAGAAAATGCCCTAATGGTATTTGATGTAAAAAAATTAACTACCAACTATAAAGATTTAAATGCTATAAGTATGAACAATATACCTTCAAATTTTACAAAATTGGGCACTATTAGTTATACTGGCGAGTTTGATGGCTTTTACAACGATTTTATTACTTATGGCAAACTGCAAACAGCATTAGGCAATTTTGATGCAGATGTGAATTTAAAATTTAAAAATGGATTGAACAACGCCACCTACAGCGGAAAGTTAAAAACAGATTTATTTAAAATAAAAGAATTTATGCCCGAAGCCAATATCAATAATTTAGCTTTTGATGTAAAAATGAAAGGCAAAGGCTTGAATTCTAAGGCTTATCAATTGGATTTAGAAGGCGATGTAAAACAAGTAGAATTTAACAATTATTTATATAAAAATATAGCTTTAAAAGGCAATATTGAACCTACATTTTTTTCTGGTATTGCTAAAATTAGAGACCCAAACTTAAACCTCGATTTTGATGGCGAATTGAATATGAGAGGCAAAATTCCTGAAGCAAACTTTAATGCTACTGTGGCAAGTGCCAATTTGGGTAAATTGGGTTTTGATACTTCCGAACAAAATATAAAAGGCAGATTTAATATTAATTTTAAAGGCAAAAATTTAGATGATGCTTTGGGTACAATTAGCGGCACAAATATTGAAATATATAGAAATAATAACATTGTTAATATTCAAGATATTTTAGTTTCGGCAAGTAAACAAGCTGATGGTAAAAAAACTTTGGCATTGCAAAGCGATATAGCCAATGCAAGTATTATTGGCAATTTTACTTTAAGCAAATTAGATATTTGCATGTTGCATTTAATGCACCAATTAATTCCTGTGTATTTTAGCCAACCAAAAGAGGAACTGCCTTTTGAAGATTTTGATTTTTACCTTGATGTAAAAAATCCAAATGCAATTACAAGCTTATACGCACCCAAGCTTTCGCTTGCTCCATTTGCAGCCAATGGCAATTATAAAAGCGGTAATCAATCCTTAAATCTTATAACACAAAATGAGAGTATTGCTTATGGCGATATTGAAATAAATAACTTAAAAATAAATGCCAATAAAAAACCAGAAAGTCTTTTGAATATTGATATTACAGCTGATAATTTAACAGATAAAAAAGATATTTATACAGAATCTATTGCTATTAATGCAGAGGTATATAAAAATATTATCGATTTTAATATTCAAGCAGCAGATACAGGCTATCATGTAGGTATAAATAGTATAGGGAAAATGATATTTGGAAAAGATAGTATCAACATAAACCTTCGCCAAACAGAATTAAATTTAGACAATGAGCCTTGGCAATTAGATACAACAGCCACATTGCTTATAACAGATAATAAATACGAGTTTAAAAATATTAATTTATTAAATACTACCCAAGCCATTAATTTTAATGGTCAATATGGCAAAAAATCGAACAGTACTTTTAGCCTAAAGGTTAAAGCATTTTCATTAAATACTATTAATAAAATTATACAACATAGCAATTTGCCTTTGTTAAACGGGCTTTCTAATGGCGAAATAAGTTATACGTTGCTAAATAACAAACCATTTTTTAAAGCTGATTTGTTGATTGATAATTTGGCAGTAGAAAATGATACCATTGGAAATTTAGAGGTTAAAATGAATGAAAATGAGCGTGTGGCAGATAATTTAGATAACTTGAAAATAAAAGTTATTGGCGGAGTATTAGATGCTTTAGATGTGGCAGGCACTATTGATTTTAAAAGTAAAAAAGACAATTTTAATTTAACAGGTACATTGCCCCCATCTGATATTGGCATTTTGCAACCTTTTTTAAAAGGCGTAGTAAGCAATATGAGTGGGCTTATGAGTAGTAATAATTTGATATTAAAAGGTAGTTTTGATGCGCCAAACTTAACTGGTGCTATTGTATTGAACAATGTAAATGTAACCATAGATTATTTAAAAATACCTCTTAATTTTAGCACTATAATTACAGCCGAAAAAAACAGATTGAACATAGGCGAGTTTGATTTAAAAGACGATAAAGGCAAAACTGGTAAAGTGAGCGGTTATATCAACCATAAAGATTTTTCAAATTTTAATATAGATATTCAAATAGATAACCTTAAAAATTTTCATGCGCTAAATACAGATGCAAGCGATAATGAACTTTACTATGGGCAAGCCTATGTAAATGGCAATGCAAGTTTTAAAGGTCCTTTAGATAATTTGGATATAGATATCAATGCTCAAACCCAAAATGGCACTTATTTTTACCTACCCATTAGCAATGGCGATGCAAGCGGATTTCCCAGTTATGTGCATTTTAAAACGGGTAAAAAAAGCATAAGAAAGAAAAATGATTTTCCTATAAACTCTCTTAAAATGGATATTGAAGCCACACCAGATGCCAATGTTCAAATAATATTTGATGAAACATTAGGCGATATTATATCGGGCAATGGCAGAGGAAATATAAGGATGGAAATGACCAAAAGTGGCGATTTTTATATGTTTGGCACATACACCATTTCGCAAGGAAAATACTTATTTACTGCTTTCGATTTGTACAACAAACCCTTTGCTGTAAAACCAGGCGGTACTATACAATGGTATGGCGACCCATTAGATGCCAAATTGAATATTACTGCCTATACTACTGAAAAAGCAAGTTCAGAACCTTTATTGAGCGTTGTAAATACAGGTACATCTTCGGCAACAGCAAGCCAAGATATTCCAATTATTACGGCAGAAAGCGAGCTATTAATTAAAGGTAATTTATTTACACCTGAAATCACTTTTGGACTCAATTTTCCAAAATTACAAACAGAAGCTGGTAAAGTTAGTGGCTCTTTAAGTTCTGTAATTACACGTATTAAGGCAGATAAAGAAGAAGTAAGCAGGCAAATATTTGGCTTATTGATTATGAAACAATTTCTACCACCTTCTTTTGCTCAATCATCGCAAGGGCTTACCAATGTGGGCGGTACGGTTCTAAATTCCGCAGGTAGCGATTTGCTATCCTCTCAACTTAGCAATTGGCTCAATAAAATAGACCCTTATTGGAAAGTAAATGTTATTTATAGAAATGGAAATTTTGCATTACCTCCAGAGTATGGTTTTGGTTTAAGTAGAAAATTTTTCAATGAAAAATTAAGTTTTGACGGTAGTTATAGCAACTTTAGCAACCGCCCCAATATTAACCTTGAATACAAAGTAACCAAAAAAGGAAATTTAAGGGTAAAGGCATATACCCGCTCTAATATTAACCAAGTAAATACAACAACGCTTAATACCCCAATAAATACAACAGGTGTAGGTATTGTATATACCAAAGAATTCAATACTTTTTTTAGATTGTTTAGAAAAAAGAAGAAGAAAAAGGCAGATGAAATTACTGTACCCATTGCACCACCTGCAAAGGCAAATCAGTCATAATTGCTTACTTATTTTTAGCTTTAAAAGCCTTGTTTTTATTGTTAAAATGATTGAAAATAAAGTAGAAACCAATTAATGCAATTGCTGTAATGATAATTTCAGAAGCTATTAATGAAGTATTGAAACTACTTACAGAAATATTATTTTGTTTAATTGTATCCATATTTTAACAAGGCAAAAGTACAATTATTTTTTGGTACAATAATTGTGAATTATTAAGCTAATTCATTAAAAAAATATGTCAGTAGTAAAAGTAATTGAAGTTATTGCTTCATCAGAAAAAAGCATTGAAAATGCAATGGAAATAGCCGTTGCCGAAGTAAGCAAAACCATCAGAAACGTAGATTCTGTATATGTAAAAGATATTAAAGCACATGTAAAAGATGGCAAAATTGTATCTTACGGTGTTATTTGCAATATTTCTTTTAGAATAGACAAGTAAGATTTCTTCTGACGGTTGGTTTGGAGAACAACCATAGGAGAAATGACTTACAGTCATTCTGAACTTTTTTGCTCTGAAAAAAGATTATTCCGCTACGCTCCATGAATTTGTTCAGAATCTTAACAACCATTTTAAACGCCAATTTTATTGGCGTTTTTTATGCTAAAAAAATTTGCCTAAAAACTTTGTGACTGGCGAATTTACCAAGCCCAACAATGATTTATCTATGCCCAAAAATTTACAGATACCATCTAAATCTTTGGTGTTGCCGCTATTGTTAAATCCTGTTTTAAATTGATTGATTAAATGGTTGATAGAATATTTAGCCACTTCATCTGTTTGTGTTTTATCTAAAATATTTTTTTCGGCAATATCTTTTTGAAAGTTTTGAAAACTAAAGCTTTGCAGTTTGCTGCCTTCAAATGGTATTTTATCCAATAAAATTTCTTCTATTTCTTTTGTGCCATTTTTTAATACAAATTGTTTTAAACTGCCAATAATACTTGCTTTTCCTGCTTCGCTAACGGTTAATACTTTGGCATCGTCAAAATTGTATTTTGCTTTAATGTCTTTTATCAATTCGTTATTTATTTCATTCAAAAATGCTTGATTCATGTTGTATATTTTTTATTTGCCTCATCCGCCCGCCAAAGGCTTACACCTTCTACATTTGGAGAAGGACAACGGCATATTTTTTTTTAAAACCAACTACTTTTTTTACTTCTGCTGCTGCTTTTTATACCCAACACACCAAGTAATCCTCGTGTTACTTCTCTTAATATTATTTTACCAACACTACTTTCTACAACACTTTCCACCACACTTTTTTCTTTGCTTGCTGTTTTTTCTGCTTTTGCTTCTTTTTTGGCTTGTTCTTGTTCTGCTATTTCTTTTTCGTGGGCTTCTATTTTTTTACTCAATATTTCAAAAGCACTCTCTCTGTCTAATTCTTCATTGTATACTCTTGCCAATGCAGAGTTTTGCACCAATGTATCCATTTCTGTTTCCGAAATAATATCCATTCTGCTTTGCGGTGCTGTAAGGTATGTATGTACCAATGGCGTAGGAATTCCTTTTTCGTTTAGAACAGTTACCAAGGCTTCGCCAATGCCAAGTGCAGTAAGCAAATCGGCTGTTTTGTAAAACTCCGAAGAAGGAAAATTTTCTGCTACTGTTTTTATCGCTTTTCTGTCTTTTTCAGTAAAAGCTCGCAAGGCATGTTGCATTTTCATGCCCAATTGTCCCAATACATCTTCAGGAACATCTGTAGGGTCTTGCGTAATAAAAAATAAGCCTACACCCTTGCTGCGTATTAGTTTTACAATGGTTGTTATTTGTTCTAATAAGGCTTTACTTGCTTCGCTAAAAATTAAATGCGCCTCATCTATAAAAATACACAATTGCGGTTTATCCATATCGCCTCTTTCAGGAAAAGTGGCATATATTTCTGCCAATAAACACAACATAAAGGTGCTAAAAAGTTTGGGTTTGCTTTGCAAATCTGCTAAGCGTAAAATATTGCAATAGCCATTGCCATTGCTATCCTTGCGCAATAAATCATTCACATCAAAACTGCGTTCGCCAAAAAATTTATCTGCGCCTTGTTGTTCTATTTCTAATAAACTACGCAAAATAGCCCCCAATGAAGCTGTACTTACCAAACCATACGTTTTTTCTATTTCATTTTTCCCTTCATCCGTTTGAAAATATTGACATACTTTTTGTAAATCTTTAATGTCTAAAAGCGGCAATTTATTGTCATCGCAATATTTAAAAATAATGCTTAATACTCCACTCTGTGTATCGTTTAGTTCTAAAATTTTACTGAGCAATACAGGTCCAAATTCCGATACCGTGGCTCTTAATCTTACGCCTTTTTCGCCCGATATGGAAAGCAACTCCGCAGGAAAACCTTGCGCTTTCCATTCAATCCCAATATTTTTATGGCGTTCATCTATTTTTGCATTTGCTACACCAGCTTGTGTTATACCACTCAAATCGCCTTTTATATCCATCAATAAAGTAGGTACACCATTTGCAGAAAGTTTTTCAGCTATATTTTGCAGCGTTTTGGTTTTACCTGTGCCAGTAGCACCTGCTATTAAGCCATGTCGGTTAAAGGTTTTAAGCGGTATTTTTACCAAAGTGTTTGGCAATATTTCATCGCCTAATTTGGCAGCACCCAATACAATGCTATTGCCTGTAAAATTGAACGATTGGTTAACTATTTCTTTTAAAGACTCTATGCTTGACATTTCAAATATTTTAAGTGCAACAAAATTAAATTAATTTAGGGTAAATTTTTATTTTCTTTTTTTCTATGATAACCCAAAAAACAATTATATTATTTCTGTATATCCGTAATTAATCATATTCCAGTAATATTAGCAATAACAAGC
>CAZDGF010000012.1:15788-63038 GCA_964505065.1 uncultured Chitinophaga sp. | reverse complement strand
TAAATCAAATAGTTCAATTTTTCAAATCTCCTATTGATTAATTTGGGTTAAATTTTCCAACTTTCGTTTATTAAAAGTTTATAACAATTGTAATTGCATAGTTTAAAAGTGAAGAATATTGTTAATTTTTGCACTTTAATTTTTATTTAAAAATGCCTACAGTTCAAGAATTGCAAAACATAGCTACCCAAGTAAGAAGAGATATTGTAAGAATGGTACATGCCGTACAAAGCGGACACCCCGGTGGCTCATTGGGTTGTGCAGATTATTTTACTGCACTTTATTTTCAGCTAATGAACCACAAGCCAGAAAAATTTACCCAAGAGGCAGCCAATGAAGATGTTTTTATTTTATCTAACGGACATATTAGCCCTGTATTGTACAGTGTTTTGGCTCGCAGTGGTTATTTTCCTACTGCAGAATTGGCTACATTTAGAAAATTAAACAGCCGCTTACAAGGACACCCCACCACGCATGAAGGATTGCCAGGTATTAGAATAGCCACAGGCTCTTTAGGGCAAGGCTTATCTGTAGCCAGTGGTATTGCATTGGCAAAAAAGGCTAACAATGATAGCAGCATAGTGTATGTAAATATGGGCGATGGCGAGTTGCAAGAAGGGCAAAATTGGGAGGCTATAATGTATGCAGGACATTCGCCATTAGACAATATAATAGCCACAATAGATTACAACAAACAACAAATAGATGGTAATGTAATAGATATTATGGGATTTAGCGATTTGCGTAGCAAGTTTGAAGCCTTTAATTGGCAAGTATTAGAAATGGATGGCAACAATATGCAAGATATTTTAGATACAAATGCCAACGCAAAAGCCTTTTTAGGCAAAGGCAAACCCATTGTTATCATTATGAAAACAGAAATGGGCGCAGGGGTAGATTTTATGATGGGTAGCCACGAATGGCATGGTATTCCACCAAACGATACACAGCTTGAAAACGCTTTAAATCAATTAAATAGCACCCTACAAGATTATTAGCACAATATTTGAACTTAATGAAACGTTAAGTAACAAAGTAATGAAGAAATTTTTAATTTTATATTGTTTTTTTGCAAGTATTGGTTTAGCAGCTCAAACCAATCAAAAAACACGCATACTGCTAATTTTTGACGCATCGGGTAGTATGACAACGCCCATTGAAAAAACAACACGAATTGTGGTTGCTAAAAAAATGGCACTTAAAATGATAGATAGCCTATCATCTTTCAAAAATGTAGAATTGGCTTTGCGTGTGTATGGGCATCAAAAAACAGTGGATTTAAAAGATTGCAAAGATTCTAAATTGGAAGTGCCTTTTTCGCCAAATAATATTGTGGTAATGAAAAAAAGAGTGAATAGCCTTGTGCCTAAAGGTTGGACTCCAATAGCCTATTCGTTGCAAGAATGCGAAAAAGATTTTCCTGCTGAGGCAGGTGTTCGTAATTTAGTAATTATTATTACCGATGGACTTGAAGAATGTACTGGCGACCCATGCGCAATTTCTCAAGCATTGCAAAAAAAAGGCATTTTTTTAAAACCATTTATTATTGGTATTGGCAGTACGGAGCAGTTTAATTTAAAATTTAATTGTGCAGGAACGTATTACGATGCTAACAATCAAAACGATTATAACAATGTGGTAGGCGTTGTTATCTCTCAAGCAATGAATTTAACCACTTGTCAAGTAAATTTATTGGATAAACAAATTCGCACTGTGGAAACAAACGTAGCCATGAGTATTTACGATGCTAATACTAAAAAATTATTACATAATTGGGTCCATACTATGAATGGAAGAGGTGTGCCTGATACCCTGTTTTTAGACCCAATGAGAAGATATGATATTGTAGCCCATACGCTGCCTCCTGTGGTTAAAAACAATGTAGAATTAATAGCTGGAAAGCACAATACCATTCCTATAGATGTGCCGCAGGGAAATTTAGAAATAGTATGCAAAGGCATTACAAATTATATAGATTTAAAAGCCATTGTAACACAACATAAAAAGCATACTACGGTTAATCATCAAACATATAACACCTCAAAAAGATACCTTACTGGCACTTACGATTTGGAGATTTTAACAACACCACGCATTTATTTGGATAGCGTAATAATAGACCAAAATAAAACCACTTTTGTAAATATAGACCAACCAGGCAAATTGCAAATAAATAAAAGCAGAGATTTGGTAGTAGCCATATACCGCACTTATAGAGGTAAAGTAGAATGGGTATGCGATATTAACGACCAAATATTTCAAACCATTTTAATGCAGCCAGGCGAATACTTTTTTATAGCCCGTAGCAAAGCAGAAACCAGAACAATTTATAGTTTTGAAAAGAAATTTACCATTACATCAGCCACAACAACAGAAATAAATTTATAATGCAACAAATAGAAATAATAGGAAACAATGATACCCGCTCTGGTTTTGGCGCAGGATTATTGGAAGCAGGAAAAAACAATAGCAATATTGTTGCCCTTTGTGCCGACCTTACAGGCTCGCTAAAAATGGATGCTTTTAAAAAAGAATTTCCTACTCGCTTTTACCAAATGGGCATAGCAGAAGCCAATATGATGGGAGTAGCTGCTGGACTTGCCACCGCAGGTAAAATACCTTTTACAGGTACTTTTGCTAATTTTAGTACAGGAAGGGTGTACGACCAAATACGTCAAAGTATAGCCTATAGTGATAAAAATGTAAAAATTTGTGCCTCGCATGCAGGTGTTACCTTGGGCGAAGATGGCGCAACACACCAAATATTAGAAGACCTTGGCTTAATGAAAATGTTGCCAGGTATGGTGGTAATAAATCCTTGCGATTATAACCAAACTAAAGCTGCAACTATAGCCATAGCCAATTATCATGGTCCTTGTTATTTGCGTTTTGGGCGACCAAAAGTGCCTATTTTTACTGAACCTAACCAAGTATTTGAAATTGGCAAAGCCGTTACAATATATGAAGGTACAGATGTTTCTATTTTTTGCACAGGGCATTTGGTATGGAAAAGCATACAAGCTGCACAAGCTTTGGCAGAAAAAGGTATAAGCGCAGAGGTTATAAATATACATACTATTAAGCCATTGGATAATGAAGCTGTATTAAATAGCGTACGTAAAACCAAATGTGTGGTAACAGCCGAAGAGCACATGCTGAATGGCGGTTTAGGCGATAGTATTTGCCAATTGCTTGCAAGAAACCTGCCCACACCTGTGGAAATGGTAGGTGTAAATGATACCTTTGGCGAAAGCGGAACACCTGACCAACTAATGGCTAAATACGGGCTTGATGTTATAGATGTTGTAAATGCGGTGGAAAGAGTGATGGGGAGAAAGTAGATATTTTTTGATTTTCACTGTCGATGTTGGAGTTATCTCCAACATTTCTTATAGATATTCAAAAATTGTTGGTCATAAGACCAACAATGGCAAAATGGGGAGAAAGTAGATATTTTTTGATTTTCACTGTCGATGTTGGAGTTATCTCCAACATCTCTTATAGATGTTCAAAAATTGTTGGTCATAAGCCCAACAATGGCAAAAAGTAAAACCACTATGCCGTTACTTAATAAATTAACTGCATTGTTAGTGCACCAAATATAGCCTTTTATTAACTTATTTTCAGCAAGTTTTTGTTCAGTAATTTCGCCATTAGGCTTTTGGTATTTTGCTTGAAATAAACTGCCTAAAACACTATCCAATAGCATGCCTACAATACCTAATGCACATACTGTAAAAGCTGAATTAAAATTGTAATTACAAATAAAAAATGTAATAATACCACAAATACAAGCGCCTAATATACCGGCTATAGTGCCTAAAAGAGATATGCCTCCTGAAAGCCCTATTTGTATAGGTTTAAATGTAACTATATCAATTGTTTTCCCTTTATAGTATTTGCCTATTTCGCTGCTAAATGTATCGGTAATACTGATACAAAAAGAGGAAAGAAAAGCGATATAAAAAATACTATTAGAATTGTAAAAATACTCATAATCATATACATAAAATAAAACCAAACAAATAGTACCTATAAGTCCGTTGGCTAATACTTGATAGGCATTTCTGCCATTGCTGTCTTCTTTGTTTTTATTAAGTTTAGAAAGTAAAGTACCGCCAACTAAAAGGAGCAATGGAAAATATATTTCAATTAAAAAATTATAACATAAGCCCAAGCAAACTGCAGAAATTGCACCACTTATTGTTAGCCATTTTTTATCGTAAGCCCACGTTGCTAAACCACTTAATATAGGCAAATGAATAAATAATTTGATACATAAAACAATAGCTAAAAACACAATGAATTAAATAGCAAATATCTGCATTAAATTGTGTTTTTTACAATTTCTTTTTTTTAGCTTCGCTTAAATTTTTTAAAGATTTGCCCTTCAAAATATTTTTTGCTATGAATTCAAAAGGTTCTAAAAAATTTGAAGAGAATATTGGTTTTGGAGCTTTATTAAAAAAGCAAGTTTATAAAGTGATTTCTTTTTTTATTCAGTAAGATTGCTTTTTTCCAAGTTACTATTTCGTTTGCTGTATAAAAAATAAACAAGAATACCTACAATGCCCCATATCATAAAGGCTATCCAAGTTTCTTTTCTTACAAAATACATTAAAAATATATTAAAACCAACACCCAAAGAACCTACTAAATAAACAGCAGGTGTTCTATATGGTCTTTCTAATTCTGGTTTTTTATATCTTAATATCATTACAGCAACACATACCATAGCAAAAGCCAAAAGTGTACCCATACTGCACATTTCGCTTACTTTATTTATAGGTGTTAAAGCAGCTACAACTGATACAATTAAGCCCACTAAAACCGTACTTTTATAAGGTGTTTTAAATTTAGTATGTAATGTGCCAAATAATCCTCTTGGCAACAGACCATCTTTAGCCATACCAAGAAAAATGCGTGTTTGCCCCAGCATCATTACAAGCATTACAGATGTAAGCCCTGCCGTAGCAGCAAGTGTTATGATAAATACTGCCCAATTGAGCCCTATTCCAGAGAAAGCCGAAGCTACAGGAGCAGCTTTGTCTAATTGGTCGTATTTTACCATACCAGTAAGTACCAATGATACTAAAATATACAAAACCGTGCAAATAATTAAAGAGGCAACAATTGCAAAAGGCACATCTTTTTTTGGATTAATGGCTTCGCCTGCTTGGGTAGATACTGCATCAAAACCAATATAAGCAAAAAACACAATAGTGGCAGCAGTTAAAACACCGCCAAAGCCAAAGTTTACAACTGATTTGCCGTCTTCTCCAATTGAGGTAACAGCATCGGGTATAAATGGTGTCCAATTGGCTGTATCTATATAAAATGCTCCAACTATAATTACAAATAACACAACAGCTATTTTAACTATAACAATAATATTATTGGTTTTTGCAGCTTCTTTTATACCTTTAACTAATACGACTGTAACTAGCCAAGTAATTAATAACGCAGGTAAATTAAAAGCAAAAGCGGGAGCTTGTTGTCCTATTTCTGCATATTTTTCTGTTGCGGTTGTTAAATCATTACACAACCAAATAGGAATATTAATATTAAAAAGATGTAAAAGTTTAGTAAAATATCCGCTCCAAGCCACGGCTACAGTTGTAGCACCCATCATGTATTCTAAAATTAAATTCCACCCTATAAACCAAGCAAAAAGCTCGCCTACAGTGCCGTAAGCATAAGCATAAGCACTGCCTTCTACAGGTAAAACAGAGGCAAATTCTGCATAACATAAGGAAGCAAACAAACAACCTATACCTGCGATAACAAAAGCTAAAGCTAAAGCAGGACCTGCATAATCATGTGCTGCGATACCTGTAAGGGTAAAAATACCCCCACCTATTATAGCACCTATTCCTAAAGAGGTTAATCCCCATTTAGTTAATACACGTTTTAAATCACTTTTTTTCATATCAGCCTCAAATGCCGATACAGGTTTTACTCTCCAAATACTCATACTTGCAATAATAATGTAAATATATTAAGATTTAAAAAAATCTAATTTTTGTTTCATAAAAAAAGTCTGCACTTGTATAAGGCAGACTTTCAAATTATTTTAGTTATTGCTACTAAGCCGCTTTACTATTCAAATCAGCTAATTTTTCTACAACCATATCTGCTGTTATGGTTATGGCTTTTTCATTTTTAGCAGGGGCTTCAAACATAACATCAAGCATTAATTTTTCGCAAATAGTGCGCAATCCTCTTGCACCCAATTTGAATTCTACCGCTTTACTTATAATTACATCTATGGCTTTTTTATCAAAATCTAATGTAATACCCTCTAAAGACATCAACTTGATGTATTGTTTTAAAATGGCATTTTTGGGTTTGCTCAAAATATTTTTCAAAGCCTCTCTATCCAATGGCTGTAAGTAAGTTATCATGGGCATTCTACCAATAATTTCGGGGATTAAACCAAAACTCCGCAAATCCGAAGGAGCAATTTGCTCTATCAAATCAGTTTCTGTAATTCTATCTTTGCCTTGCGTTACAAATCCTACCGCTGAATTGTTCAATCTTCTGGCTATTAGCCTATCTATACCATTAAAAGCACCGCCACAAATAAACAATATATTGCGTGTATCTATTTTTACAAATTTTTGGTCGGGGTGTTTTCTACCACCTTCAGGGGCAATGTTGGCAATAGTGCCTTCCAATAATTTCAATAAGCCTTGTTGCACACCTTCTCCACTTACATCTCTGCTTATTGATGGATTATCGCCTTTACGGGCAATTTTGTCTATCTCATCTATATACACAATGCCTCTTTGGGTAGCATCTAAATCGTAATCACTTGCTTGGTAAAGGCGAGAGATAACGCTTTCTACATCTTCGCCTACATAGCCTGCCTCTGTTAATACTGTGGCATCGGCAATACAAAAGGGTACTTTTAAAATTTTTGCTAAAGTGCGTACCAATAAGGTTTTGCCTGTTCCTGTTTCGCCTACCATAAGCACATTGCTTTTTTCTATTTCTACACCGTTGGTGTCGGAATTATTCATTAAGCGTTTATAGTGGTTGTAAACCGATACAGCCAATACTTTTTTTGCCTGGTCTTGTCCTATTACGTATTCATCTAAATGCTTTTTAATATCATGGGGTTTTGGTAGTGTAATGTCAAATTTACTGTCAGAAAATTTTTGCTTGGCTACACCGCCCATTTCTACATCTACAATTTTTGAGGCTTGCTCCACACAGGCATCGCAAATATTTGCCTCTATGCCTGAAATAAGCATTGTAGCTTCCTCTTTTGGCTTGCCACAAAAGGAACAAAAAGCACCCGATTTTTTACTTGCCATTGGTTATTTTTTATCTTTTAAACGCACCAAAATTTCATCTACCATACCATAAGCTTTGGCTTCTTCGCTGGTCATCCAATAATCACGGTCGCTGTCTTTTTCTACCTTTTCGTAGGTTTGTCCGCTATGGTGTGAAATTATGTCATACAATTCTTTTTTCAGTTTGCTAATTTCTCTATATGTTATTTCTATTTCTGTAGCCTGCCCTTGAGCACCGCCCAAAGGTTGGTGTATCATTACTCTGCTATGTTTTAATGCCGTACGTTTGCCATGCGCACCTGCACACATTAGCACAGCACCCATACTGGCTGCCATACCTGTACAAATAGTAGCCACATCGCTACTTATGTATTGCATCGTATCGTATATACCTAAACCAGCATATACACTGCCACCAGGGCTATTAATGTAAATTTGAATATCTCTGTTTGGGTTGGTACTTTCTAAAAAAAGTAATTGCCCCATTACAATATTGGCTACCTCATCGTTAATACCTACGCCTAAAAAAATAATTCTATCCATCATTAACCTTGAAAAAATATCCATTGCTGCTATATTCAATGGGCGTTCTTCTATAATATTAGGGGTTAAACTTACAATATTTGAAGGTGTTGTACTTTTAATGTATCTATCCAATGTTAGGCTATTGATACCTAAATGTTTGGTGGCATATTTTTGGAATTCTTGTTGATTGTTCATAATGCAAAAATAGTAAACAATTGTTATACAAATAAAGTTTTATATGATAAAATTGCTTTTTGTGAAGATTAAATTTTATTTCCTTTAAATTAAGGGGCAGTTTTTGAGGAAAATTTTAGTGTCGGCTTTCCCTTGACACCTTCTGAATACTATAAATTTTTTGGTTTTTGATATAAGCAAACTTTGATTTTGTATAGACCTTAGTATCATCAATTTATTCTCTATCTGGCATTCATAACTGTTTTTTTTGATGATACCAATCAGCAAATATTTCTTTAATCCCAAATTAATCAATAGTAGATTTGAAAAATTGAACTATTTGATTTAGTTGGGATTAACCCCGATTTAAAAATTGCAATTATGTTTTGTAAAAACATGATTTACAATTTGTTATTCGATTCAGCAATTCTATTGCTGAATTTGGGTTAATAAAACTTAAATATTGCTTAAATATTATTATTTTTGTCCTAATTTTTAGGATAAAAACCTAACCCATAGTATGCCAATAGAAATAGAAATAAATGTATTGCCGGAGTATGCATACAATGAAAAATTTATACATGAAATGGCTATGCAAAAAGCCAATATATATTTTTCAGAAATAAAAGAAATAAAGCTTGTAAAACGCTCTATAGATGCCAGAAAAAAGCCCATTGTATATGTAATAAAAGTAATTATTTTCTTACAAAAAGAAATCATTGAAATAGAAATCCTTAATTTTAATTTTAAACCTTTAAACAACAATAAAAAAGTTGCCATTATTGGCTTTGGGCCAGCAGGTATTTTTGCTGCTTTCCAATTATTAGAAAGGGGTATAAAACCAATTGTAATAGAAAGGGGCAAAATGGTAAAAGATAGAAGAAGAGATTTAGCACAATTGAATAAATCTTTAATTGTAAATAATGAAAGTAACTATTGCTTTGGCGAAGGCGGTGCAGGCACATATAGTGATGGCAAATTATATACCCGAAGTAAAAAAAGAGGCAGAGTAGAAAAAGTATTGCAAACATTTGTAAAATATGGTGCTAATGAAGATATACTGGTAAATGCACACCCACATATTGGCACCAATAAGCTACCTCAAATTATAGAAAACATGCGCAATAGCATTATTGAAAATGGTGGCGAAATACATTTTGAAAGTAAACTCACTAATTTTGAACTTCAAGAAAATAAAATTACAGCAATACAAATAAATAATGATGAAAAAATACCTATAGATGAGGTAATACTTGCTACTGGGCATTCTGCCAGAGATATTTTTGAACTTTTAGCAAAGCAAAACATTAAAATAGAAGCCAAACCATTTGCCTTGGGCGTTCGGATAGAACATCCTCAAGCATTGATAGATAATATTCAATACAAACAGCCAATACGAGGCGAACACCTGCCCCCTGCGGCTTATAGCATAGTTACCCAAGCGCAAGGCTGCGGTGTATTTAGTTTTTGTATGTGCCCTGGCGGCATTATTGCTCCTGCTAGTACTAGGCAAGGCGAAACTGTTGTAAACGGCTGGAGTCCAAGCAAGCGCAATGGCGAATTTGCCAACAGTGGCATGGTAGTTACGGTAGAACCCAAGCATTGGCAAGCAGAATTTGGCAACCATGCTTTGGCAGCCTTGCAATTTCAACAAAAAATAGAGCAAAAAGCTTTTAATACAACCAATAGCATAATAGCTCCTGCTCAAAGGGTAGAAGATTTTATTCAAAATAAATTTTCAAATACTTTGCCCAAATGCTCTTATTTACCAGGTATTCAAGCGGTAGAGTTAAGGGGAATTTTGCCTACTTTTATTAGCAATGCCTTGGCTGAAGGCTTAATACAATTTGGCAAACAATTAAAAGGCTATAGAACAAATGAGGCTATTTTGGTGGGTGTAGAAAGTAGAACATCGAGCCCTGTAAGGATTCCAAGAGATAAAGAAACTTATAGGCATACTCAAATAAAAAATTTAATTCCTTGTGGCGAAGGGGCAGGCTATGCAGGGGGAATTGTAAGTGCAGCTATAGATGGTATGCACTGCGCATTAGCTGTTTTGTAAAAAAAAGTCGGAGTGGCAGGATTTGAACCTACGACCTTCAGCACCCCATGCTGACGCGATACCGGGCTACGCTACACCCCGAACTTTAACAACTGCAAAGTTATATAAAATTTAAAGTAGTTTGAAAATTTTTATTTTAGTGTTATATGTATTGTTTTAAGATTAAAATTTAACGAGAAAATATAAATGCCTTTTTTGCAGCTAATAATGTATTGGAATAATAGCTTACACTCTAATATTCAACTCCTACGGAGTTGTTTTTTTTATTAATGTAGAACCCTTACAGGGTTATTTTATAAACTACTTGCAGAACAATTCCTTAAATTATACAGGCGATGCAGATTAAGATATAATAGATAACAAAAGTATTCAAAAGATTAAACTCCGTAGGAGTTTAACATTAATCCCAAATTAATCAATAGGAGATTTGAAAAATTGAACTATTTGATTTAGTTGGGTTAACCCCGATTTAAAAATTGCAATTATGTTTTGTAAAAACATGATTTGCAATTTGTTATTCGATTCAGCAATTCTATTGCGGAATTTGGGTTTATTGGAATAATAGCTTACACTCTAATATTCAACTCCTACGGAGTTGTTTTTTTTACTATACTTTTTTTTATTAATGTAGAACCCTTACAGGGTTATTTTATAAACTACTTGCAGAACAATTCCTTAAATTATACAGGCGATGCAGATTAAGATATAATAGATAACAAAAGTATTCAAAAGATTAAACTCCGTAGGAGTTTAACAATAATAATAAAAACTATATTGTACCGCTACAACTCCGTAGGAGTTGAACATTAGTAAGCTGTAAAAAAAAAATATTACAACCAAGCCTCTTGCTTTGCACTTTCAGTTAATTTATTGTCTTCTAAATGCCAAAATAAATTGCCTGCATATTGGCTTAGTTCTATATCGTGGGTAGGGCAAATAATAATTTTTTGCTGCTCAATGGCTATTTTATTTAAATAAATAAACAATTCTTTTTTTGAGGGATAATCTAAAAATGCACTTGGCTCATCTAATAAAATAACAGGCGTCTGCTGCGCCAAAGCTCTGGCAATATTGGCTTTTTGAAACTCGCCATCGCTTATTTCGTTAATGTATTTTTGGGCTAAATGCGCAATGCCCATTTCTGTTAAACATTGTAAAGCTATTGTTTCATTGTTTAATTTATCTTTAAAAGGAAATCTGCCTAAAGAAACTAATTCTATAATTTTGATATAATCTGCTGTATGTTTTTGTGCATTTACATAGGCTATTATTTGCGCCCTTTGGTTGTAGGTTAGCAAGTGTATATTTTGATTATTGAACACAACAGAGCCACTCAAAGGTTTAATTAAACCAGCAATTGTTTTTAAAAAAGTAGATTTACCCGTGCCATTTTTTCCTGTAAAAATAAGCAAAGTACCAGCTTTTACTTTAAAATTGATTGCATCTATCAATGCGTTATTTCTACCTATGCTTATATTTTTAAATTCAATACAATTCATCAATTTATCTTTTTAATAAAATATAAATAATTATAGGTCCTCCAATAAGTGCTGTTGTTACATTTATAGGTAAATAAACTGTAAAAATAGGCAGGTGCGAAATAGTATCGCAAAGCAAAGCCATAATAGCACCCAATAAGCAAGTGCCTACCAATAAGCGTTGATAATTTGCAGATTTAAAAACAATTTTAGCCACATTGGGTACAGCCATACCAATAAATGCAATAGGACCGCAAAAAGCAGTAGATACGCCTGCTAAAAGACCTGTACAAAGTAAAATTTGTATAGAAACTAAACCAGTATTTACGCCCAAACTCTTAGCTGTTTCATCGCCTAATAACATTGTACCTAAAGCTGGCATTAGCCGCATAGCCCATATAAAACACAAGCCAGTAATACCTATTAAAACGTATAAATTTATATCTGTTGTTTTACCAAAGCTACCCATACTCCATAGCGAAAATAATTTCAAATCTGTAGGATTTGCTAATACATCTAAAAGGCTTTGCAAAGCCCCTGTAATTTGCCCTATAACAACACCTAATAGCAATAAAATATAACTGTAACCATACTTTAGCGATACCAATAATACAATAAATAAAACACACATTGCCCCAATTGTGCCTACAAAAGCAATACTTAAACTTTTTAAAATACCAATATTTAAAAATGAAAAAGCAGGCAAACCTATAATTAACAAACCTACCGCCAAAGAAGCTCCTGAACTAATGCCCAAAGCATAGGGTCCAGCCAATGGATTTTTAAACAACTGCTGCAACATAAAGCCGCAAGCCGATAATGCAATGCCAATACAAGTAGCTGTTATAGTTTTAGGTATTCTGATACTATTTAAAATAATTGAATTGTTTTCATTTAAGCCAAATGCCCCAATAAACGTAGGTACACAATACATATTTAGCCCTATTAATGCAATTAAAATGGCAAGTAAAATATAGTATTGCTTATTTTTCAAAATGTATTCAAAATAAAGTGTTAAAAACCGTTTAATAAAATTTAAAATAAATATTTATTTCCAACAACAATTTTAAACTTATTTTTGTTGCTTAATTATATATGTCAAATACAGATTCAACAAGAATTATAAAAGCCCCAACTGGCAATACTTTACATTGTAAAAATTGGGTAACAGAAGGCGCTTACCGTATGCTAATGAATAACCTTGACCCAGATGTTGCAGAAAAACCCGAAAACCTTGTAGTATATGGCGGCACAGGCAAAGCGGCTCGCAATTGGGAAAGCTACCATTTAATTGTAAAAGCTTTAGAAGATTTGAATGAAGACGAAACCTTACTTGTTCAATCTGGAAAGCCAGTTGGTATTTTACCAACGCATAAAGATGCGCCAAGAGTTATTATTTCCAACTCGCAATTGGTACCCCATTGGGCAAATTGGGATAATTTTAGAGCATTGGAAGCTAAAGGGCTTACCATGTATGGACAAATGACAGCAGGTAGCTGGATATATATTGGCTCGCAAGGTATAGTTCAAGGCACTTACGAAACCTATGCCGAATGTGCACGTCAGCATTTTGGCGGCTCGCTAAAAGGCACATTGAATGTTACCGCAGGTTTAGGAGGCATGGGCGGTGCGCAACCATTGGCTATAACTATGAACGAAGGCGTATGCCTTGCAGCCGAAATGGAAGAATGGCGCATGAAAAAAAGATTAGAAACACGCTATCTTGATTTTATGACAAAAAATATAGACCAAGGCATAGATATGGCATTGAAAGCAAAAGAAAATGGCGATGCAGTTTCTATTGGTGTATGTTGCAATGCTGTGGATTTATTGAATAGGCTGAAAGAACGCAATATTTTACCTGATACACTTACCGACCAAACAAGTGCCCACGACCCATTGGTAGGCTATTTTCCAAAAGGCTACGATGTGGAAAGTGCAGATAAATTGCGCAAAGTAAATCCTGAAAAATATGTAAAAGAAAGCTATGACACAATGGTAGAGCATGTTGAATTGATGATAGAATTTCAGCAAAAAGGCAGTAAAGTATTTGATTATGGCAATAATTTAAGAGGCAGAGCTTTAGAAAAAGGTTTAACCAATGCCTTTGATTTTCCTGGTTTTGTACCAGCTTATATTCGTCCGCAATTTTGCTTGGGGCGAGGACCATTTCGTTGGGTGGCATTAAGCGGAAATGCTGAAGATATATATGCTACAGATAGAAAAATATTAGAACTTTTTCCTGAAGATGAAGGCTTAAAACGCTGGATAACAATGGCTCAAGAACGCATAGAATTTCAAGGCTTGCCAGCCCGCATTTGTTGGCTTGGGCAAGGCGAAAGAGAAAAAGCAGGCTTGGCATTTAACGAAATGGTAAAAAATGGCGAAGTAAGTGCACCCATTGTTATTGGCAGAGACCATTTAGATACTGGCTCGGTAGCCAGTCCAAATAGAGAAACAGAGGCAATGCTTGACGGTAGCGATGCCATAGCCGATTGGCCTGTATTGAATGCTTTGATTAATACAGCTGGCGGTGCCAGTTGGGTAAGTTTGCACCATGGCGGTGGTGTAGGCATAGGCTATAGCATACATGCAGGTATGGTAATTGTTGCCGATGGCACACAAGATGCAGCAGTGCGCCTAAAACGTGTATTGCACAACGACCCAGCAATGGGTGTAATTCGCCATGCAGATGCAGGCTACGATATAGCCAAAGATACAGCACGCAAACACCGTTTAGATATTAAAGAAAGATTGAAATAGTTTGTAGTTTATTTTCTGTTTCTTGCCATTCATCTAATGGAATAGACTTTTTATTTATACCTGCTCCAGCATATAAATTTATGCCATTTTGGTATAAATTTCCACTACGTAAATTTACAAAATAATGAAAATCTTGATTGGCTAATTTTGGACCGATATAACCTGCATAAAATTCTCTTTTGAAAGGTTCATTTTCTACTATAAATTTTAAACTTTCTGCATAAGGCAAACCACATACTGCCGAGGTTGGATGAAGCTTTAAAAGTAATTCGTTATCCAAAGCCATACCTTTACTTACTACAGAAAAAGGCGTGCATAAATGCTCAACATTGCCTGCTATTTTAGAATGTTTTTCCCCTACTGAAAATTGTGTGCTATTGTCTATCAAAATAGTTTTAATATAATTTACTATTTGCAGGTGTTCTTCTTCTTCTTTTTGGCTGTAGCCATAGCTTTGTTTTGTACCTCCAAGAGCTTCTATAAAAAGCGTTTCGTTGGTTTTACTCATCAAAGTTTCTGGTGTAGCACCTATCATACTCAAGCCATTGTTTAGCTTAAACCAATACACAAAAGCATGTGGATATTTTTCTTCTAATGTTAAAAACAATGCAGCTGCATTTATTTCTTTTTCTATAAAAACAGAACGGGCTAAAACTACTTTTTCTAATTGATTTTCATTAATTTTACTTATAGCTTTTTCTACTAATTTTATATAGTCTAATTGATTTATTTGCGCATCGTTATTAAATATTGAATTGTTTTTTTCTATAAAATTCTCAATATCGTGTTTAGCTACTACTTTGCATTTTCCTTTTACAAAATAAAATTTATCTTCTCTTAAAAAAGGAGCAATCATAAACCTATCCTCTCCCCTATCTTGGTTATCTATTCCCAATATTTCATGGCTATAGGGCATTCGCCATAAGGCTTTTTCTTTAATGTTATTAAAATTCATTTAGCGTGGTTTTATAGCCATTGTTAAGCGGCTAATATTGGCTAGTTTGCCATCTTCTGTTTCTATTCTTATTTCCCATACTTGGGTGGTAGTACCTATATGCAGAGGCTTAGCTATGCCATACACCCATTGCCCCTCCATTACAGGGCGCAGGTGGTTGCCGTTCAAATCTAATCCAAGAGCTACCCATTTCGTTCTATCAAATACCATATTGGCAGCCAAGCTACCAACACACTCTGCCAAAGCAAGGCTTGCTCCGCCATTTAGCATACGCAGGGGTTGTACCGTTTTATCGTTTACGGGCATACGGGCTTTTAAAAAATCTGTGCCTATTTCTATGTATTCTATACCCAAATGTTCGCTCATGGTATTTTTACAAAAGGTATTTAGCCATTCAAGCTTTATATTTGCTGGCTCAAAAAATATGGATTCCATTGTTAATAATCAATCGTCAAAAATAAGCAAAACCATACACTTAATTAGGCATGGGCAAACCGATTTTAATTTGAGCAATATTATACAAGGCAGTGGTGTAGATAGCAGCCTAAATGAAACAGGCAGAAAACAAGCGCAACAATTTTTTGAACATTACCAACATACGCCTTACCAACATATTTATACTTCCGAATTAAAAAGAGCCATTCAAAGTGTGCAATTATTGATAGATAAACCGCTACCACATACAAAACTTGCTGGGCTAAATGAAATTAACTGGGGCATTATGGAGGGGCAAGAAAGTACACCCGAAAGGCATATTGAATACCAAAAAATAATAGACCAATGGAGCAGCGGCAATTTAGATATAGCCATAGGTGGAGGCGAAACCCCTAATGAATTGTACCAAAGACAAACAATAGCCTTAAAATACATAATGCAGCAACCCAATGAAGAATTGATTTTAATTTGTATGCACGGCAGGGCAATGCGCAGTTTTTTATGTTTGCTAACAGGTACACCATTAAGCGAAATGGAAAAGTGGGAGCACCATAATTTATGTTTGTACGAATTAAACTTTAATGGTAAAACTTTTGATATTTTAAGAGCAAATGATGTGGGGCATTTGGGGTAGAATTATTATTTTAGTTTTATTTTTTTTCCAATACGTGTAAATATTCTGTTGTTGAATTTGATTTATGATTTCTATTTTCTTCTTTATCGGCCTTGAAGCGCTGATATTTTGTAGTAACTAAATCATATTTTCCATATTTTGACATTATTGATTTTATTTCTGTTTCATTCATTAATCCTTCATTATTATAACTTAAAAATGTAAAGTTGAATTGAGCATTTTTAATCAATTCTTCAAAAGATTTCGCTACTGAATTTTTACTGCAAAATTTTGATTTTTCATACGAACGAAGACCTGTTTTTCCTTTTGGCATGAAACTATCATATTTTGCTATCGTATTCAATATGTGATAATTTGCACCATACTGTCTTGAATTGTAAGGAGGGTCAAGATATAAAATGTCACCACTTATTCTTTTTATAAGTTCGTTGCTGTCCGTATTAAAAACTTTATGTTCATTGTCGTTTATCGCAAAAATCGCAGGTTCAATTGTCATTTCCTTTTGTGCAGATTTCTTTATTTGCTTCAGAAATGCTCCATAAACAGAAGCTGTATTGGCAATCTTGTCAGCACTTTCAAGTAATGATGCTAAAAGAAAATAATATTGATTGTCGGTAATTTGTTTTTCTTTTTTCCAACTTTCAATTTTTTGCCGAACAGCATCAATCTTTTTTCCGTTATTTTCGGAAAAATATTGTCGTTCAGCTTTACCTTTTTCAGAATATTCTTCAAAAACAAAACCTTTAACCCCGTTGATTTTATTGAGTTCATAAATCAAATACTCGTATTCAAAAGGTGTGTGATTTTCGATGTAATTTCGATTTAAAACGAAACTGTAATATTCAATATCGTTACTAATTACTTGTTTAACTTTTGATTTGAAATTTCTTCCCACAATTCCAGTTCCTGCGAATAAATCACAGAAAACTTTTTCAGATAAATTTTCCCCAACAACCGAATACACTGATTGCTTGATGAAATCTGATAGTTTATGTTTTGAGCCAATGTAATTCATTTTATTCGTCCGGATAAAGTTTTTTCATTATATTTTCAGTTACTTCTTTACTTATTTTTATAACACTTGTTTTTCTATATGCTACAGGGTCGTATTGGTAACAACCTACACAGCCCAATTCTATATTGTAATTTTCATCACCCTCGTAAAATGGGTAGGGGTTTCCTTTTAGATTTTTAGCATTCCAACGTTTAGCTGTTTCTTTACAGCGTTTGCAAATTTGTCTTTTTGCATCATTTGCGGCTTTTGTCAATGGTTGAAAGTCTTCTAATATTTGAGATTTAGTCTCTGAAATTCTTTGGTCTTCTTTTCTTCCGTCTTTGTGGTCAATTTCAATTTTAGTATTTTCCGAATTTCCTTTTATACCAAGCATAACACAATTTTGATTTTTGTAAAAATCCTTTATGTCTTGACGAATGTTTTGATTAAATTTTTTTGAAGTGTTGAAGCCTATAAGTCTCACCGCATCAATAGAATTTCCACTTGTTTTTGATTTGTCAAATTCTATATTATACTTTTTTGCTAAACTTGAGCTTCCTCTACACCAACTTCCCCCATTTCCAAGTTGCAAATTACTATATATCCCAACAAATTCGAAAGTTTGAACCCAACGGCTTACACCTTCTTTATTTGGCTTTGCTAATTCTAAAAATAATTCTGTTTTCGTCATTATTTTACTTTATTAAAAATTAAATTACCTCCAACTAATTCGTATTCAATTACAGCAAGTGATTTGCATAAAGTTAAATTTTTTGCATCAAATGCAAGAAAATCACTCCAAATAGATGATTCGCTCGATAAAAGTGTAGTTCCTTTTTTTGTTATGAGCATAGGCTGAATATCGCACGGACGATTGGGCAAATAATACTGCTCTAACCAATCAACATATCTCTGTATCTGACGAATATTGTCTTTACTTGCTTCTACTGCTTTTAATTCAATTGGAATTATTGTTTTCAGAGTGTTTTCAATTATAGACAAACAAACGTCTATCCGTTGCATTCCTACTCCACAAGACACCTCATTTCCAATCCATTCTATGGAATTATTAGGTAGAATAACAGAATTATTTAAACTGATATTTGTTGATTTTCCAATATTTTGGGTAATATATGCTTGCAAATGTGATTCAAATGCTTTACCACTATTCAATTTATTAATAAGTCTTGGCAAAATATTGATATTAGTTTTTGTATTGCCAAAATAAGAATGAGTATGTGTACTTGATTCTATTTGTTGTGTTGCATTGTTGAAAGTGAATTTTAATCCCCTTAATGTAACTCTTGAATTTGCTGTTCGAAGTATCTGTATTAACCTCTCTGATTCATATAAGGTAATCATTGTGTTACCTCTGTTACCTTTTAATTTTCTATAAATCAAACTCCAAAGCATTTGATTTGGCGAGGTCAAACCTTTTATACTATCCAATGCTTCCCATTCTGTAACTCCTTTTGCGTAAACTGTGTCGGGTTCTATTTCAACTCTAAATGTTAGGTTTTTTCCTAAATTTGACAGCAAATATTGTAAGTGAGAATAATTTTCAAGAAATACTTCCGTTGATTTCACCTTAAAAACTCCAAAAAATTTCCCCTCTTTTCCAACTTTTGCTTGTAAATAAAAAATAATATTGTCACCTAGTCGTACCCTTCCAAAGTCGGCAATCATTCCACATAATTTGTTTTCGCCAGCAAACTTTCTGCCAGCATATAACCTTGTTGCAGACTTATTGTTGAAATCAACGGCATCTTTTTTCGAGCCAGTTCCCGCAAACATATACTCTAAGTGTACTTTAAATGTAGTTTCATCAACTATTAAAACATGTGTTGTAGCCATAGTTAAAATTCCTTTTTAAAGACAAAAATATATTCGTGTTTGAAAATGTAATAATCACTATTCATTGCACGATAAGTCCAAATGCCATTTTTACCTAATTTCCCTTTATTTCCTTCGATATTTTTGACAATAATTCCTTTTAATTTCGTTTTGAAGTTACGCTTTATAGCATCCATTAGATAAAAAGAAAGAGGAATTACTTCGCCATTTTTATAAACATCACCTATAACTAAAGCAAAATATCTATTTTTTGCAAGATGTTGTAATGTGTTACTACACACATTTAGAAAAGTATCTACAAATATTTTTAAGTTGCTAATTTTTGAAAGGTCGTTTTCGTGTTCTGTAAATTTTACAATGTCCATATACGGAGGATGAAATAGTATTAATTTCGCCTGTTTTTCTTTCAAAGCTGATAAGCCTTTTTCTATCTCTATTTTCGTCTGTATTTCATTTGTTACATCACAGTTATGAATAGAAAAATTCTTGAACTCTGAATTAGTCATTTGAAAAAAGACATAATCAATCATATTTTGATTTATGTCTAAACCAATGAATTTTCTATTTAAATTTTCACACTCATAAAGGGTCGTTCCGCTTCCTAAAAAAACATCTAAAACAAGTTCATTTTCTTTTGTAAATCTACGTATAAGTTGGTTTGGAATTTGTGGAATAAAATTTCCGTGATATATATTTTTATGTTTTCCTGATTTATCCCGCTCATTTATTAGCCATAAAGAATTAACATCTATATCAAGCAGCTTCCAGTTAACAATATTTAAGTCATTAATTTCCATTTTTTAAAGTGATATTATAATTACACATATATTTTTCAAAGATAATTAAATAAAATAAGTAAATTTTTAATAATATAAGTTGTTAATAATTTTTTATTAGCTAAATTAGTGTACCATTTATTTCAATACTTTCATCGAATTATCAATAACTCTCCAATCAAAAAAATCTTTAATCTTTAACATTATTGTTTCTATCGAATAAAAAAATTATTTTTGCATGCTTTATAACATTTTGGCACACATTTCGTTTAAGGTTTATAACAAACACATCAAATTATTTATAACATTATAAAAAATTAACCCATGAAAATTAAAAACTTATTATTTGTAGTATTGGTTGCTTTAATAGCACCCAATGCCAATGCCCAAAAATTTGGCTATGTAGATACCGATTATATATTGAGCAATTTAACAGAATACAAAGCCGCTCAAAAACAATTGGACGAACTTTCTAACAAATGGGAGGCCGACCTTAAAATAATGAAAGATGAGGTGGATAAACTTTACAAAGACTATAAAGTAGAAGAAGTGCTGCTTACAGCTACACAAAAAAAAGAAAGAGAAGATGCCATAGTAGCCAAAGAAGATGCTTTGAAAAAATTTGAACAAGAAAAATTTGGCGTAAATGGGGAATTGTTTAAAAAACGAAGTGAATTAATTAAACCAATACAAGATAAAGTATTTAGCGCAGTTCAAAAAGTGGCTAAAGACAATGCTTTAGATTTTATATTCGATAAATCAGCAAATTTGAATATCCTTTTTAGCAATCCAAAATACGATAAAAGCGATGACGTGCTTGATGTATTAGGCGTAACCCCAACAGAAATAAAAGAAAAATAAAACAACAAATAAAGATAAATGAATTATTCATCAATTAAAAAAACCATTATAATAGCTGCTTTATGCCTATTATCATTTGTTCCGCAGGCTGCAAAAGCCCAAAAAGTAGGACACCTTAATTTTCAAGAATTAATTATGCTAATGCCTGAATATGAAAATTTTCAAACAGAATACCAATTATATCAAGCAGATTTAGAAGACCAATTAAAAGGTATAGGCAATGAGTATGAAGCCAAACAGAAATTATTGGAAACAGAAAGTAAAAAACCTGCACCTAGCAAATTGCGAATTTCTGCCTATCAAAAAGATATGCAAAACCTTCAACAAGAATATGAATTTATGCAGCAAACTGTGCAAGATAGTTTAAAAGCAAAAGTTTTAGAACTAACAGAGCCTTTAAAAAATAAAATAACTTTAGTTGTAAAAGAAATTGCTAAAGAACAAGGTTATAGCCATATAATCGATAATTCTTATGGTACACTAATATATGCCGATGCACAATATGATATTTCGGAATTGGTAAAAAAGAAATTGAATATTAAACCAAAACCAGCAGCCAATCCTGGTGCAGGAAGACCAAGCAGCCCAGTTTCCCCTCGTTAATTGTTTTTATTTTTTTGAGTAAGCAAATTATCAATCCGCATTCAAATGCACCAATAGGTATTTTTGATTCTGGTGTGGGTGGGCTTACTGTTGCTAAAGCCATTGCCGAACTATTGCCCAATGAGCAATTGATATACTTTGGCGATACTGCCCATATGCCCTATGGCGAAAAATCTGCTCACGCTATACAAAACTATGCGCAAGTAATTACCGATTTTTTATTGTCTCAACCCTGCAAAGCCTTGGTAATAGCCTGTAATACAGCTTCTGCCGCTGCTTATGAGTATTTAAGAGATAAACACAAAGGCATAATACCTGTTATAAATGTTATAGACCCCATGATAGAAGCTGTCATAAATGATAATAGCATAAAAAAAGTAGGTATTATAGCCACTAAAGCTACTGTAGCTTCAGGCGTATATCAAGAAAAATTTACAAGGCGAAAACCTGAATTAGCTTATGCCGCAGTGGCTACACCCCTTTTAGCCTCCATGATAGAGGAAAGATTTTACAACAATACCATAAGCTCGGCTGTAATTAGCAATTATCTATCAAACAAGGAATTGGAAGATATAGATGCCCTTGTATTGGCTTGCACACATTATCCTTTAATAAAAGATGAAATAGCGGCATACTTTAAGCACAAAGTTAAAATTTTTGACTCAGCACAAGTAGTGGCTGCTAAACTTCAATTAATTTTAGAAAAAGAAAACCTAATAAGTACAGAGCGAATAAATGAAAATGTATTTTATGTTTCGGATTATACCAGCTCTTTTGAGCAAACAGCCAAACTTTTTTTTGGCGGTATTTTACAATTGCATGAAAATAATTTGTGGGAATAAGTTGCTAAATTAAAACGTCCATATTTGAAAATCGCCTACTTGTTTAAGTTTATGTTTTAAGCCCAATTTATCAAGATATGGTTGCATTAACGGTTCGTTTTTAAAGATAATATATTTAACATTTAATTTTTTAATAGATGCTAATTTTTGTTCACCATTGTGGTACAAAAACAATTCTGAAGGTTCTGTAAATGCAAAACCTTTGGTATTGGTAAAATAAAAATAAATGCAGCCTGAAATATCGGGACCTATTAGAACTTGCTCGCCTTTTGGTATTGTATTTTCAAATTGTTTTCTAAGTTCATTATGGTAAAATTCTTTAGGAATTTGGGCTTTGTTTTCTACCCATCTACTTGGAATAATACGCACAAAAGCCCAAGTAAAATTTAAAATCAATAAGCTATAAATTATCCATTTTTTAATGCTTTTTTGTTGCAGAAATAGTAAAATAAAAATTACCAATAATGGCAACAAAGCCATAAAATAATAACTATGGTTTTTCATGCGCTCTATAGCCACAATATAAAATGCTAAAAAACCTAAAAACCATAAAAAACTAAACCAAAAAAGTGGTGTATTTTTTCTATTATAAATATTATAAAAAATAGAACAAACAAAAGCGATAAACAAGGGCCAACCCAAAAGTATTTCTGGTAAATCCATTGAAATATTGAGCCAAAATGTGTTTAATTTTTCTTTAATTGAAATAGGCTGTATCCATAAACCATATTCTTTTAAATTTTGTAATTGCGTAAGTTTTATGGCATAGCGATACCATAAAAAGGTTATTAATACAATTAAAAACCAAAGAATTATAATTTTTAGCCATTGCTTTTTATTTTGTATTAAAAATGCTAAAGCCGCAAATGGTATAATTAGAAATTGTATTTTTATTAAACCGCAAATTATAGTAAGAATAAAAGCAATCAGATAGTTTAAATTATTGTGTTTATTTTTTAATTTTAGCCAAAAATACAAGCCCCATAGAGCCATAGCTAAAGCTAAAATATCTGGCATTGCATTTATAGCATGGTAATAAAACTCAGGTATGGAAAGCAGTAATAATGCTCCAATAGTACTCAAAAAAGGTGAAAACATCAAAATTTCTAATACCTTTTGAAAGGCTAAAAGTGCTAATGTAAATAGCAATAAACTAAACATACGGGGAACAATATCATAAAAGCCAAACACTTTATAAAAAACAGCCAATAGCCATTCATACAAAGGAAAATGAGAGCCTGTAATACCATTTGTGCCATCTCGTCTATCAATTTTTGGCTCAAAAATATTCATACTTTCTGTGGCAAAATTTTTAGCCATTGCCAAAGTATTACACTGCCGCCATACATGCACACCACAAGGCGGTTTGCTTATAAATGGCAAATGAATAATGAGATTAACAAAAAATAATAGAATAAATTTTTTCAAAAAAATTTAGTTTAAAAATGAATGGCAAAAATAGGGTTATTTTATTACCAAGTATGGTCGATAATAATTTTCCATTGCCCATTTATAGGTTTTAAGAAAAGAGAAAACATACCAGAATCGGTTTCATTTTTTTGAACTACATGCCAAGTACCAGTTGTTTGCATAAGCGTATTATTGGTATTAAGCGCATAATATTTTAAATGTTTAAAGGTAAGTTTACCCATTTTTTCGGGCGTATTATAGCTTTTTTTATAACCTAAAGCCACACTATCAAAACCAAATTTTACACCACGCTTTGTAATAAATTTTAAAGAATCGGAATGCCAATAGCCCTGCATAAAACCATCTATGCTGCCATTATTCCACATTTGGGTTTGATTTTTTAAAATAGTTTCAATTTGTTTGCTTGCTTCTTCAAAAGTTAAATCATTGTATTGAACTTTAACACTGCAAGACAAAATAAAGATAGAAATAATAAGATATTTAAAGTAAAAGCCAAATTTCATACTCAAAAAGCATTAATGTAAACTTGCTACTAACTCGTTTACGGCAGTAATGGCTGTTTCCATAGCACCATGAACAGTTCCACTTTTTCCTTCAAAATTTGTGGCTTCGCCAGCAAAAAATAGTTTATTGTCAATGTTTTTAGCTAATTCTCTTCTATTATTTTGCGAACCACCTTTTTTTAGATAAGAAACAGTGCCTTTTGAAAAAGGTAATTTAGTCCATCTTTGAATTTTCCAGGTTAAAACTTGTGCGCTTGCATTAAGCCCAGGTAAACCTCTATCCAAATTAGATTTTATATTTTGAATAATTTCGTCATCAGACATATTTTCCATTAACTCTGCATCTTTGCCTTTAATTAATGTTGTTAGCAAATATGTTTTTGAAACCGTATTTTCATTCGATATTCTGAACATACCCAAATCTGCATTATTATTCATTACAATATTGCTATACAAATTTGTTCCGCCATCTGGCCAAAATTTATCTTGTCCTATTTTCAGAATAACTTTAATACCTGCACCAGTATCCATTAAATCCATTGAAGCTTTCTTACCCTCGGGCAAGGCAGGTTCAAATTTAATATCGCCAGCTTTAAGAATTGCCAGTGGCACAGTAATAATTAATTTATCATACTTTTTTTCGCCTTTAGAAGTTGAAACTTGTATTTCATCCCCAATATAATTAATTTCATTAACAACACAATTTGTACTAACTTTAGGCAAAACAGGCGCAAAATTTAATTTTAGTATATCTGTTAAACTTTGTCCAACAACTACATATTGTTTGGAAGTAATTTTTAGAGCATTATCTTCAACAAAACCTTTGATTGCAACCTCGTTAATACTGCTGCCCGCATGGTATTCTATCGCATTTTTAAATACAAATTTAACAGCTTCAGGCACACCTTTAGAAAACATAAATTGTTCTAAAGTTACATCTGCAGATTGCATATAATTTATGGCATCTGAAATTGTATTTTTCGCAATTACAAAATCTGAATTGGTTTGCATTTGAGATTCTAATTGCACTTTATTGTCAAAGATGTAAGCATTTACAGCATTTTGATTAATTTCCGCAGGTCTAAAGCCTTTTACAATATTGTACCAAGCATTGTCATTTCCAAAAACTGTATCAGCACCTAATTCTATACTTTTCAATGAGAAATCTTTATCTTCTTTAGAAAGCACTCTTCCGCCAATATCGTCTGCCGCTTCTAAAATTTCAATTTCGTATTTATCTAAATTATGTAACAATAAAGCCGCATTTAAACCTGAAACACCTGCACCTATAATACCAATACGGGTTGTTTTTTTATCAGGCTCTATTGGTTTTTTGCAACAAGAAGACAATAAGATATCCGCCAAAGATATGGCTGGCAAAGCAATTGCGATATTTTTTATAAAACTCCTCCTGTGCACTTTTATGACTTAATTTTTACAAAACAAACATAATTTATTAACATAACCAAATTTGTTTTAATATACCTTATTTTTGTAAGGGGTAAAATGTTAGATTTTATTATAGTTGGAGGCGGAATTTCAGGTATTTGTGCTGCTTTTGAAATGCATAAAAAAGGAAAAACTTTTTTAGTAATAGACTGTCCTAATCTTAATAATTCTACCAAAATAGCAGCAGGAATTTACAATCCACTTTTACCCAAACATTTAAAATTGGCTTATAATGCACTTGCTATTTATCCTTATGTTGCTCAATTTTACTCTGAATTGGAAGAATTTGCAATTGCAAAATTTCATTTCAATACCCCAATTCATTACATTTTTAAAACAATGGCGGAGCAAAATAATTGGGCTATTGCTTTGCAACAAGAGAAATTCAAACCATTTGGACAAATAGAAAACCATAGTTTAAAAGATATAAATTGCCCATTTGGCTATTTAAAAATACATTTTTCGGGCAGGGTAGATACACAAACAATGCTCAATAGTGTACACATTAAGCTACATCTAGAAAATATGCTAATAGATGAACATTTTGACAATGAAAAAATTGAATACCATAAAGACTATGTTGTTTACAACAATATAAAAGCTAAAAACATATTGTTTTGTCAAGGTAATTTTTCGCACCATGTTTTAAAATTAAAACCTGCTAAAGGCGAAATTTTAACCCTAAAATTTAAGCACGAAAATTATGACTACGCTTTCATACCTCAACAAGGGGTTTTTTTAGCTCAAAGTATGGATAAAACATACAAAACAGGCTCTACTTTTGAATGGCAAAATTTAGATAATTTACCTACTGAAAAAGGCAAATTTGAAATATTAGAAAAACTTAAAACTTGGCATAATGGGCAGTTTGAAATTGTAGAACATACAGCAGGCATAAGACCAAGCAGCCACGATAGAAGACCATTGGTGGGCAAAATACCCCACACTGAAAATGCTTATATCTTGAATGGCATGGGCTCTAAAGGCATAGCCCTTGCACCATATTATGCTAAAATGCTTATAAATTCAATTTACGCTAATTTACCAATTGATGAAGAAGTAAACGTGGAAAGGGTTTATTAGCTTATTCTACTATAAATCCAATGTTGCGACAATGGCAATTGCCATTGTTCAAATTCTGCTAATGTTGAACAATTATAGTTTAAGCAAATGCTATACTGATCAATTAATTTTTCATTTATTTTTTCTTTAATTTGATTAATATGGATAGCTTGAAGCTGATTGTTTAATACAAATCCTAAATGCATTCTATCAAAAAAATTAATATTGTTTTCTGTGCCAAATTCTTTTAAAAAATGTACGCTTTTATCAATACTGCAACCACTGGCGGTAGATAATGTTTCATCTACGCTTAATACAACTATTTGATTAAAATCTATTGAAAAATTAGCTTTTAATTGCTGGTTATGGGCTGTCCATTGTTGGCAAAAAATAGTTAAAGCATTGCTTAAATCTTGTAATTCAGTAGTATTTAATTGGCGAGAAGCAGGATAAATCCAAACTTTAGCATTTGGCGAAAATTTTTGAAATCTATTCATGCTTTTATAGATGCAATTGTTTTATCTACCTCTTTTATCATATCGTTAATTTTTTGTTTCAAGGCTCTGCGTTTGTTTACCTCCAATTGGTTTTCCAAAGCCACCCCATCTGCCAATTCTTTAATTTTTAATTGTTGTTCTAAGGTTTTTATAGAATTATTTTGAATTGCAATCAATTGTTTTAGTCGTTCTATTTCTTTATCTGCTTTTTGGGTATGCAATACCAATGTATTGTTTTGTTTTTTTAAGGTAAAAACAGCCTTTTTAATTTTTTCTAATCGGGCTACAATGGCTTCCATTATTTTCTAATTATGGCTTGTAATTGGGTTTCAAATTGCGTTATTAATTTTTGCATAATAGTATCTATCTCTTTGTCGTTCATTGTTTTTTCGTTGTCGTACAAACTAAAACTTAAGCTTACAGATTTTTGATTTTCTTGCAATGGCTTGCCTTCGTAAACATCAAAAACATTAATACCAACAAGTTTCGAACCGCCATTTTGTTTGGCTATTTTCTCTATTGCGGCAAATTCTATTTGCTTATCTATAACCAAACTCAAATCTCTGCGAACAACAGGAAATTGTGGCAAGGGTTTTAACTTAAATGTAAAACTATGGGCTTGTTTTACAAACTTTTGCCAATCTATAACTGCAAAATATACCGCATCTTTTATATCAAATCTCTTTAATTCATAGGGTTCTACTTGCTTTATTTCTGCATATTTTATATCTACATTAAAAGCTGAACACAATCTAACAACAATGCTTTTTAAATAATGATAATCTACTGTTTTTTGCTTGTTTTCCCAACTATCTGCCTGTTGGCTACCCGATAAATAAATTACCAATTGCTCTTGCTCTTTAAAGCCATTTTCTTTGGTTTGATATACCTTGCCAAATTCATAAAAATGGGTATTTTCTATTCTTCTGTTTTTATTGTAGGCTATGGCTTGTAAGCCGCTATACAACATTGTTTGGCGCATAACACCCATTTCTGCACTCAAAGGATTAGCTAAATACACCAAATTTTTCTTGTCTTCATAATATTTATCAGCATCTAAAGAGTTTGTCATTATTTCTGAAATACCCATGCCTTGTAATAATTTAGAAACAGATGCTTCTATTTTTCTTTTGCTTGGTGTATTTTGGTAATTTAAAGCCGTTTTTAAATGTTTATTTAAAGGGATATTCTCAAATCCATAAATGCGTATCAATTCTTCTATAACATCTATCTCTCTTGTAACATCGCTTTTAAAATAAGGTACTTTTAGCTGCCATTCAACATTGTTTGATGATGAAATTTCTATTTGTAATCCTTTTAAAATTTGTTCTACTTTTTCATTGGGAATTTCAATGCCACACACCCTTTGAATACTCTTTTTTCTTAACGTAACATTGAAAGGCAATAGTTTTTCTGGATACAAATCATATATTTCTGAAACTACTTGCGCTCCTGCATTTTCTTGCAGCAATTGAACAGCCATTTGCAAGGCTAAAATTGTATTTTCTGGATTTACCCCACGCTCAAATCTAAAGCTCGAATCTGTATTCAAACCATGTGTTTTTGAGCCTTTTCTTACAATATCTGCACTAAAAAAAGCACTTTCTAAAAATATTGTTTTAGTAGTGTTTGTAACTCCACTATTTTTACCTCCATAGACACCAGCCATACAAAGCGTTTGCGAACTATCGGTTATCATTAGTTCATTGCCCGTAAGTTCAAATTCTTTGCCATCTAAAGCAATAAATTTTTCTGCTTTTTGGGCTTTTCTGATTCGTATTTCTTGGTTGGTAATTTTATCATAATCAAAAGCATGCAAAGGCTGCCCTATGCTATGCAATACATAATTGGTAGTATCTACAATATTGTTTATTGGATTCAAACCAATGATTTTTAATCTGCTTTTTAACCAATCGGGGCTTTCAGCAATGGTAATATTATCTAAAATAACACCGCTGTATCGTGGGCAATCTGTATAGTTTTCTACCTTTATTTGTATTTTTTTTAAATTTGCAGAATGTTCAATTTTAATTTCTACATTTTTTAAAGGTAAATTTAATACCGTAGCCAATTCTCTTGCCACGCCATAATGCGAGGCAGCATCGCCTCTATTGGCTGTAAGTCCTATTTCAAATAAAGTATCCGAACTTACATTGTAATATTTTCTAACTTCTGTACCTATTTCAACATTATTTGGCAAAACAATAATGCCAGCTTGGCTTTCGCCTATGCCTATTTCATCTTCGGCACATAGCATACCCTCGCTTACTTCTCCTCTAATTTTTGCTTTTTGAATGGTAAATGGCTCGCCTTTTAAAGGATAAATTGTAGCACCAACTGTGGCTACCACTACTTTTTGCCCCTCTGTCACATTGGGCGCACCGCATACAATATTCAACCATTCGCCAGTGCCAATATTTACTTTTGTAAGGTTTAATTTATCTGCATTTGGGTGTTTTTGGCAAGCCATAACCTGACCAACAATTAAATTTTTTAAACCTCCTTTTATAGATTCTACTTCTTCAAAACCCTCCACCTCAAGCCCAGTAGCAGTTAATATTTTTTCTATTTCCGATGCCGATTGTGTAATTTCTACATAATCTTTCAACCAATTGAACGAAATTTTCATTTGCGGGCGAAGATAAAGCCAAAATTTACCATTACAAAAAGATTAAAACCTTCTGCAATATAATCTTTATTTTTACGTTATAAAATTAGTGCAAATACTTTATTTTTGACACAAAACTATGTTACACTTTTTTGAACCAAAAAGGCACTCGATAAGGTGTGCTTTAATTTTTTTAATTATAGTACTATATGTTGCTACTACAAACGCTTCGCTTATAGCTTGGCAAACAGATTATATTATTTCTGCTAAAGATTTTAAAGGAAAAATAGATAAAAACTCCAAATTTAATGCAAATACAAGTACCACTATAAAATTTAAAATGAGCGAAGAAGATACGATTAAAGCCAGTGTTACAGCCTATTTCGATAAGCAAAAGTCGTGGCTGAAACCACAAACACCAGAAAAGGTAATAGAACATGAACGTTTGCATTTTGATATCACAGAGCTATATGCCAGAGAAATTAGAAAAAGAATAGTAGAAATAAAAGCAACTACTTTTGATAAAAGTACCCAAAAAATTCAGATAACTTATGCGTATAAAATATTGGTAAAAAAACTTGCAGAAGAACAAATGCTTTATGATAAAGAAACCAACCACTCTATAAACGAAAAAAAACAACAAGAATGGAAAACAGCTATTGCCAAACGCTTGCTATTGCTCAATAATTTTAAATAAATGGCTGTAAAATTATTAGATACTTTGAATGTAAATTCAACTGATGCAATAGAATACAATATATTTGAATGTGCATTTGGCAAATGTTTTATAGCTAAACTAAATACCACAATTTTAAAACTAAGTATTTTGCAACATCATAATGAAATTGAAAATGAAATAGCTGAACTAAAATTAAGTTTTCCGAATACAGAGATAAAACTGAATACAACGATAAATGAGCCTATTTTTGAGCCAAATATAATTCTAAATTATTCGGTTTTTATATATGGTACAGCGTTTCAAAAACAAGTGTGGCATGCACTTTTAAATATTCCTTTTGGCGAAACTTCTACTTACGAAAAAATAGCTATTGCAATAGGAAAAACCGCTTTGGCTAGCAGGGCAGTTGGCATAGCTATTGGCAGCAATACCATTGCTTTTCTTATTCCTTGCCATAGAGTGGTAAATAAAAATGGTAAAATTGGCAATTTTAGATGGGGTACGGAAACTAAAAAAGCTTTGTTAAAATGGGAAATGACGCATAAAAAAGATAGTACAACATTGTTTTAATTCAAATACCTTTGCAACCCTAATGGAATATATTTTTAGCATAGATAGAACCAAAGCCGAAGCGCCTGTAATGGCTACTTTTGCCCTTTTTAGCATATTTTTAAGTTTGCTAATTTTTCCCTTTATTATGTGGTGGACATTGTTAATTTTTCCTATAATGGCTGGCATTTATATATTATTGAGCAAAAATAGATTAGGCTTTTTTAGCCGTCAGTGTTTTTTGTTTTTAAATAATGAGGGTATTCGCTATAGTTTTCATTTATATCAAAAGCCAGTATTTGTAGCTTGGCATTTAATAGATAAAGTAAATTATCAATTATACGAAATAAATATTAAACTAAAAGATAGTGGACAGGTGGTTTGCATACCCATTGGCTACCTCAAAAATGCTGATGATTTTGAGGAATTAAAAAAAATTATTGATGCTAAAATGATGTAGCAATTATTCAACCACAAGTGTTGAATTTACTGCATTTTTACCATCTGAAAAATTGAGCATATACAAACCTTTTGCTAATGCATTAGTATTTACAATTTCTCCAGAAGTATAATTTATGCTTGAAACTATTTTTCCTTCAGTATTTAAAATATTCAAATTGCCTTTTTGTACAATATCTGAAGTAAGCGTAAATGTTCCATTCGATGGATTTGGAAAAACCAATGGTTTCGATTTTACAACATTTTGAACTCCAACAGTACACCATGCTTTAGCAGTAGCTACAATATCTACATATTGAGAAGGGTTTGAAAAGCGTGAAAATCTTACCACCATTTTGCCTGTTCCACAAATATTTTTTGGATAAAAATAAAAAGATAAGCTACCTGTATCATTTGCACCTAATATAAATTTTTCTGTATTAACATTAGTTCCCCAACACAAATTAATATCACAAACTGCAGATGTCCATTCGGTAGATGAAAATGTATTTTCTGAGCGAACCCAAACAATTGTGTCATCTAAATTTCTATTGTTTATTATTTTTGTGTAAGAAATAAGTGCCAAATAATCAATAGGATCTGTAGCAGGAAACCCTTCTTTATGAAGCGTATCTACTGTAATTGAAAATTGAGCTTTAGCATTAAATTGGGCTAAAACTAAAACACATATAAAAAGTATAAATTGTTTAAACATATAGGCAAAGTTATTTTATTATTTTTAAATTTCCTAAAAGTACAATTTTTAAAGTTTTATTTTAAAACTAATATCCATGCTTTTTACAGAGTGGGTAAGCATTCCAAGAGAAATATACTGCACACCTGTGGCAGCATATTCCTTAATATTTTGCAATGTTATACCGCCCGAAGATTCTGTTTCGCATTGGTTATTAATTAATGTAATAGCTTCTTTGGTTTTTTCAGGGGTAAAATTATCCAGCATTATGCGTTGAAATGGCAATTGCGTAAGTGCTTGTTTTACTTCTTCTATCGTTCTTGTTTCTATTTCAATACCCAAATTTAGGTTATTTTCTTTTAAATAGGCTTTTGCTTTATGTAATGCAGGAATTATGCCTCCTGCCACATCTACATGGTTATCTTTTAGCATAATCATATCGTAAAGCCCTATTCTATGGTTATACCCACCACCAACTGTAACTGCCCATTTTTCTAAAATTCTTAAATTGGGTGTTGTTTTGCGGGTATCTAAAATTTTTGTTTCGTAATTAGCTATAAGCTTTACAGCATTGTTGGTAGTGGTAGCAATGCCGCTTAAACGCTGCATAATATTGAGCAGCAAGCGTTCGCTTTTTAGCAAAGCTTGTGCATTGCCTTCTGCCTCAAAACCAATAGTGCCATAGCTTACAATATCCCCATCTTTTACTATTTCTATAATTTTACAATTTTCATCATTCAATTTTAAAATAGTATATGCAATATTTAAACCTGCTGCTATGCCACTGTCTTTAAAAATAAGTTTGGCTACGGCTTGTTTATCTTTGCTCATACTGGCAAGCGATGAGTGGTCGCCATTGCCTACATCTTCTGCCAAAGCTTGGGTTATTATTTCAAGCACTTTGGGGTGTTTGCTTATATCTTCAAATGTATTCATTCAAATAAAAAAAGGTTAATTTCCTTGCAGTAATATAGTTTCTTTAATAATTTGTATAGATTCTTCTACTTGTTCTTTATTAATTACCAAAGGCGGGGCAAAACGGATAATATGGTCGTGGGTTTGCTTTGCTAATAAGCCATTTTGTTTTAAAGCCAAGCAAATATTATATGCTGTTTTGCCATTGCCGTAAGGCTTAATAACCACAGCATTTAACAAGCCTTTACCTCTTACAGTTTCTATTAATTCAGAATCAATACTGCGCAAACCTTCTCTAAATAATTCGCCCATTTTAAAGGCATTTTCTGCTAAATTTTCATCTTCTACCACTTTTAAAGCCTCCATAGCTACAGCACAAGCCAAAGGATTTCCGCCATACGTACTGCCATGTTCGCCTGGTTTTAAGGTGTTCATTATTTCATTGTTGCACAATACGGCAGACACAGGTAATACACCGCCACTTAAGGCTTTTCCAAGTATTAAAATATCTGGTTTTACATCTTCATAATCGCAAGCCAGTAGCTTACCTGTACGGGCAATGCCTGTTTGCACCTCATCGGCTATCATTAGCACATTGTATTTTTCGCAAAGTTGTTTTACTGCTTTTAAATACCCCTCACTTGGCACTATTACACCTGCTTCGCCTTGTATGGGTTCTAACATAAAGCCTGCTACATTTTTATCTTGAAAGGCTATTTCTAAAGCCTCAATATTATTATAGGCTACAAGTTCAAAACCAGGGGTAAATGGTCCAAAATTGGTATAGCTCTTAGGGTCGTTGCTACTGCTAACGGCTGCTATTGTTCTGCCCCAAAAATTGTTTTCTACAAAAATTATTTTTGCTTTGTTTGCCTCTATGCCTTTTACTTCATACGCCCATTTGCGGCAAAGCTTTATGGCGGTTTCGCCACCTTCTACACCTGTGTTCATTGGCAGTACTTTATTGTAGCCAAAATATTGACACATAAACTGCGCATATTCACCTAATAAATTATGGTGAAAAGCTCTTGAGGTAAGCGTTAATTTATTCGCTTGTTCTACCAAAGCATTGATAATACGAGGGTGGCAATGTCCTTGATTTACTGCACTATATGCCGAAAGGCAATCTATATATTTTTTATCTTCTACATCCCATAAATGTATACCTTTACCTTCTTTTATTACCACAGGAATAGGATGGTAATTGTGGGCATTGTATTTTTCTTCTAATTGAATATAGGTTTCTGAAAGTTGATGAGTAAGCAACATAAATATTAATAGCTGCAAAAGTAAGTGTTATTAGGCAATTATTAAATTTTCTGTAGTGAGTTATCAATCAATTTAAAATCTAAAATTCCAATTCCTTTAAGGGATTCCAAAAATATGACTTAAAGTTTACGATACAATCTTTTTCTACTTTTATGCCCTCTTTCTCAAGCAATTGTTTCATTCGTTCGCCTCCAAAATGTGCTTTGCCTGTCAATAAGCCGTTTCTGTTTACCACCCTATGTGCAGGAATTTTTTCTTTAAGCTTATGGCAGCTATTCATAGCCCAGCCTACCATGCGGCTGCTGCCTTTTGAGCCTAAATATTCTGCAATAGCACCATAGCTGGTTACCCTGCCTTTGGGTATCAGTTTTACAACTTCAAACACACTGTCAAAAAAATTTTTATCTGTCATAAAATTGTTAGGAAACTATTTTGGCAAAATTCTTGTCTTATTATTTCACAAAATAATTATATTTTTGCGTAAAGTTATTATGAAAAAAATACACATCTTAAATTTAGTGCTGTTTATCAGCTTTTTTGCTTGGCTAAATTTGGCAAATGCACAAACAACAAAAACCCCAATTAAAAAGCCTACACCACAGAAACCTGCCGTAAAAAAACCAACAGCAGAAACCAAAGGTACTTCGCCTATTACAAAACCAAAGCCCCCTGTATTTAAACCCGACCCTAATATGCTTGGGCGTTTTCCTGGAAATTACAGCATTAAAGTAAAAATTAAAGGGCTTAAGAATACCAAAGTTTATTTAGCCGATAATTTTGGCGATAAACAATATTATAGAGATACCTGCTTTTTAGATGCTAAAGGTATGGGCGCATTTACAGGCTATCCAAAATTGCAACGAGGTATGTATATGATAGTGTATCCAGAAGCCAATGGTTATATTGAACTACCTATAACCGATGACCAAGATTTTATTTTTGAAGCAGACACAAGTATTGATGATACCAAAGTAAAAATTACAGGTTCTGCGGAAAATGAAGCATTTACAGGTTATCAAAAAAACAGACGTGCTTATGGCGAAGTGCGCTACAAATTAGAAACTGAATACCGCAAAGCAAAAACTGAAAATAATGAAGATGAAATTAAAAGAATTAGAATTTTAATAGATTCTACAGAAGAAAGAGATATTAGATATAGAGACAATTATGTAAAAACAAATCCTACACATTTATTGTCAAAACTATTTGTTGCTTTTCGCCCAATTACTATACCAAAACATGATAGCAAAGATAGTATGTTTGAATACAATTATTATAAAAACCACTATTGGGATAATATCGATTTTAACGAAGATGGACTAATACGTGCCCCTCAAGGTTTAATGGTAATAAAATTAAATGATTATATTGATAAAATTTCTTTTCAAGACCCTGATAGTTTGGTAAATTCTGTAGATTACATTATAGGTAAAACACGCCCTTACACAGAAACCAATAAGTTTTTTATTCAATATATAACCAATAAGTTTCAAGATAGAAAAATAATGTGTCAAGATAATGTAACCATACATTTAATAAATAAATACTATTGTACAGGGCGCACTTGGTGGTATGATGATACAGCCAACTTGCGCAAAATGTGCGAAGAAAGCAAAAAAGCAGTACCCACAATGTGTGGTAGAACAGCACCCGATGTAAAGCTAATGGATACTGCAGGTATATATAGAACGCTGTATGAAAACCTTGGCTTATACACCATTTTATTTTACTACGACCCCACTTGCGGACATTGCAAAGAGGTAATTCCTGTGGTACAAAAAGTACATCAAAAATTAAAACAATATGGCATTACAGTATATGCCGTATCTACTGAAAATAAATACGATGAATGGAGAGATATGATGCGCAAAAAACCAGAATTAAAAGATTGGGTAAATGTATGCAAAACCAACAGAGAATATAATTGGGTTATGAATAAATTAGCTTATAACATTGTATCTAACCCTACACTTTTTGTATTGGATAAAAACGCCAAAATTATAGGCAAAAAAATAGATGAACACCAATTAGAATTTTTCTTAGAATCTTTACTATACGAAAAAGGCATTATCAAAGATAAACCTGTACCACCTGTAGATAAGCCAGCAGAGAAAAAGGAAGACGCCAAACCTATAGAAAATTAATATTCAACTAAAACATTATATAAAAAAGCCTGTCCCGAAACTTCGGGATAGGCTCTTTTAATTTTATTGCATTGGTTTTTATCCCCCAATAATTATTTTTTGCTTTATTAAGGTTGCTCCATTTTTATCTAAAAGAATAACAAAATATAAGCCTTGGGCATAGGTTTCAGTTTGTATGGTAGAAATACGGTTGCTTTTTACTTTGGTTTCTTCTATTATTTGTCCTAAAGCATCTATTAGCCTTATGGTAAATATATTGTTATCGCTTGGGGAGGTAATATTGATGTTTAAATTTTTATTTACTTTTTGCGGATTTGGAAAAATTGCCATATTGGTATTGGTATAATCTGGAATTGTGTCGTAAATTATTTTTCTAAAAGGCAATTCAGTTCTTAAGTTTTCCAATACATAGCGCATGGTAAAAACTTGTTGTTTGGTAAACATAGCAGCACAAGCATCTATGGTATAATCCATATAGTTTTCAGTATTATCGGGCATATCGTTTTGAGCTTCAATACAGCTGTTTATATTCGGGTTGCAAGATGTATTACTTTGTCTTGCAAAAGGGGTATCAAATATACCATCAGATTGTTGGCAATTGCCAAAGCCATCGCCCCAAATATGGCGCAAGCCTAAGTAGTGTCCAAGCTCGTGTGTGGCTGTATTACCTTTTCTAACATTTGCAGGCGAAATAGGATTATTTACACCTACTATTTCAAAGTGTAATACAACGCCTCCTAAAGGGTCGTCATTGTCTCTTGTTGCCCCTGTGCCGTTCCAATTGGCAGCTCCTGTTGGCGGTATGGCAAATCCGTAAACAATGCCTAATTTACCCGGTCCCATATCCATATTGCATATCCATATATTCAAATATTTTTGTGGATTCCAAGCATCTATTCCACCTTGGCTGGAGCGTTTCATATTTTCTGTATAAGTTGTACCATTGCCAGTTGCAAAAGTTGTAGTGTTGGTAAATGTTCTGGTTATACCTGTTGTAGCATTGCCATTGGGGTCGGTTGTTGCCAGTTTGAATTGAATGCGCGCATCGGCAGCAAGGCTTTTAAATATACTGCGAATACCACTTGTATCGGCATTTAATTTTCTAAAATCAAGATTTAGGGCGTTTAATTGAGAAAGTATAACTGCATCGCTTAAATTTTGGGCTGCCGTTTTGTAAACAATATGAAAAACCACAGGTATTTCGTAATATTCAGTATCGGCCACAATTCTACGTTTGCTGCTATTTTGCAATAACCTTTCTTGTGTTGCTTTTTCGTACATAGCATTTTGCCATTCAATATAGTTGGGGTTTTTTGCTATTAGTTTTTTAAGTTCTTGTTCGTAGCCGCATATAGGTGTTGGCTGTGTTTGAGCATTCAAATTTAGTTGCGTTAAAAAAACAAAGATTAAATTGATGATAATATATTTTTTACTCATAATATTGGGTTTATAGTTTATTGGTTCAGAGTTTATTTTCCTGTAAATTGAGGTTTTCTCTTTTCGTTAAAAGCTGCCACGCCTTCTTTGTTATCGCTGCTGCTTCCGGCTATTTCTTGGTAATAGGTTTCATACTCCAGCATGGTCTCTAAATCTGAATTAAAAGATTTGTTTAACATTTTTTTAATTAAAGCTATGGCTTTTGTTGGCGCATTGGCATAATAATCGGCTATTTTTTGGGTTTCTTCGTCTAAATTCTCTGGAGACACGCAGCGGTTTATCATGCCCCAATCGTAAGCTTGTTGGGCAGATACTTTGCTTCCCATTGAGCTTAATTCAAAAGCTCTTGCACTGCCTACTAATCGGGGCAGAAAGTATGATGAGCCGCTATCTAATACTAAACCAACATTTATAAATACTTCTATTAAACTTGCGTTTTCACTTGCAACTATAAAATCGGCAGCCAAAGCAATAGAGCAACCCGCGCCTGCTGCCACACCATTCAACTTACAAATAATAGGCTTTGGCATATTTCGCATTTCTCTAATTATGGGGTTGTATCTTTTTGTAAGCGATTCTATAAACGAGCGTTTTTCTGCCCCAGCTATGGCTTTTAAATCTTGTCCGCTGCAAAAAGCTTTGCCCGCACCGGTAAGAATAAGCACACGAATTTCATCGTCTTTTTTTGCCGCTTTTAAGGCATCTTGCAGTTCATAGCTTTGCTCATCGTTAAAGGCATTAAAAACATCAGGGCGGTTTAATGTAATAGTGGCTACGCCACTTGTTTTTTCAAATAAAATACTATTGTAATTCATAAATGTTTAGATATAAATATTACAAAGCCATACACAAACCTAAATTTGCTTTAAACTGAACGCCTCTTTGATAAGGATTTACCAATGGAATATTAAATGCTTCATGGTTATCGCCCATAATGGGTATAAACACTCCTCCTCCTATAGATAAATCCATGTAAATATTTTCAAAAATAGATTTTCTTATACCCATCATATAACCTACGGAAATTGTGGTTGCATTTTGTTTTTCTTTTAGCATTGTACTTACGTTAGGACTTGAGTTGTAAACCAAGGTGGTTTTAGTGGCTGTTAAAGTTTTAAAATTTAAAAATGGTGTTATAAAGACATTTTTAATATAATTATTTGTTTTTCTATAAAAGCGGTATTGTAACTCTACTTTAACTCCATCCATATCCTTATACTCGTCTCCACCTATATCCAATGCACCTGCAGCTGCGCTTGTGTAATAACCTACTTGGGTATAAAAACTTTGCTTATTTGTTACAGCACTTTCGTATGCCAATTCCATACCGCCAGCTATTAGCGATATAGGATTGGCATGAATCATTTTCTTAAAATATGCATTTCTAACTAAAGCAGTTGGTATATTTTGAGCTTTACTGTTTGCTGCAAAAGCAGATAAAATTGATAGGATAATTAATTTTTTCATGGTTATAATTTTTTGTTACAAAAAAGGTACTTTGCTTACTTTGGCTTTTAAGGTTTTATCGCGTATTTCAATAAAAATTTCTGTATCTAGTTTGCTGTTTTCTATGCTTACATAGCCCATACCTATTGCTTTGCTTAAGCTTGGCGATTGTGTACCAGAAGTTACCTCGCCTATAACATTACCTTCTGCATCTTGTATATTATAGTGTTGACGAGGAATGCCTCTATCTATCATTTCAAAACCAACTAATTTTTTTGTCGCACCATTTTCTTTAAGGCTTTTATGAAAAGCACTGTTTACAAAGTCTTTTGTAAATTTAGTAATCCAACCCAAACCAGCCTCTATGGGCGATGTGGTATCGTTTATATCATTGCCATACAAGCAAAATCCTTTTTCTAAGCGCAGGGTATCTCTACAACCCAAGCCGCAGGCTTGTATATCAAATTCTTTTCCTACTTCAAATATGGCTTCCCATAGTTTTTTAGCATCTTTATTCCAAACATAAAGCTCAAAACCTCCAGCACCAGTATAGCCTGTGGCAGATATTATAACATCTTCGCAACCTGCAATTGTGCCGCTTGTAAAGGTATAATATTCCATAGCAGCAAGGTTTACATCTGTCAATTTTTCTAAAACTTTTACAGCATTTGGTCCTTGTACAGCAAATAAACTTAATTGATTGCTAATGTTTTCCATACTTACCCCAAAGGTATTGTGTTGGGCTATCCAGTTCCAATCTTTTTCAATATTACTGGCATTTACAACCAAATAGTACTCATTTTCATTATAGCGGTACACCAATAAATCGTCAACAATACCTCCTGTATTGTTGGGTAAGCAGCTGTATTGCACTTTGCCATCTGTTAATTTAGATGCATCGTTGCTGGTTATCAATTGTATCAAATCTAAAGCTCGCTCGCCTTTTAATACGAATTCGCCCATGTGCGATACATCAAATACACCAACATTGTTTCTTACGGCATTGTGTTCTTGTATCAAATTGGTGTATTGCACTGGCATATTAAATCCTGCAAAAGGCACCATTTTAGCGCCTAAAGCTATGTGTAAATCATTAAGTTCTACTAATTGTAAATTTTGAGCTGTATTATCCATTATTTATAAATGCAAATATATATTATTTAAGTTAAGAATTTATGTAAGTGCAATTTGTGTGAAAAAATATTGAGATTACAACACCCAATCTTATTTTATATAACATACGATTTAGCTATATTTGCAGTATGAAAATAATTAAACCAGTTATATTATTCATTGTATGTTTAAATTATACAATAGCCAAAGGACAAACTACAGAGGTAGAAAAACTAAATATTGGTATTTTTCCTATTACTTCTACAGCAACAATAAAAGAGGAGCAATTAAGCTATATAAAAACTAAATTAAAAAATGCTTTTGAAAATAAAATAAGATTTACATTATATGAAGGCGATAGCCTAACTAAAAGCCTAAATACAGATAGTTTAAATTCTTACATAAGCGCTACCGAAAAAGGTAAAGAAGCTACAGTAAATAATCCAAATAAAATAGATTTTTTAATTGTAACCTATGTAAATGGTTTAAGAGCCATCAACCAATCTATGCCCAATACCTCTGGTGGCTATGATAAGGGTGCAACTGCCACTACTGCTATGCAGATTAAAATATATGATTTAAAAACCAATAAAATGATTTTTAATGATGGGTTATTTCATTCAGAATTTTATAAAAACAGAACTATTGAAGAAGCCACAAATAAGTCTATAAGTTCTTTTTGCGGTTTATTTAAAGATTTAATCAATTATGTTTTTCCTGTAGAATTAAGCATAGCAGCCGTAGAAACCAGCAGTAAAAAAGGAATTGCTGAAACCGTAAATGTAAAAAATGCCGAATATATGTATGTGTATATTAAAAAAGGTTTTTTAGATTTTCCAAACTCCAAATTTGAAGTGTATTATATGAACGATGAAGGAAAAAAAGAAGTGATAGGTAAATTGGAGGCAAAAGAGATAATTGATTTAAAAACCATTTGCGATATTGACAAAGGAGCAAAAGAAATTACCAAAAAATTAGCAGAAGGCAAAACGCTTTATCTTACAATTTTAGATAATACGATAGAATATTATATTAATCAAAAAAAGAAATAATAATCAAAACGTACTTATAATATCCTCTCTGCGCCCTTTGCTCTTCTATGGTGTTTTACAATTGAAGCCAATATAAAATTGTGTTAAAACAATGCTATACAATATTTTTGTACTTTTAAAATATGCTTACCGCCCATCAAGTTATACAAGGCTATATGCAAGGCATTTTTCCTATGGCAGAGCCCGATGAGGAAAATGCTATTTATTGGTATGAGCCTACGCATAGAGGCATAATTTTACCCGATGAGTTTAAGGTTTCTAAAAATTTAAGACGAGAATACCAAAAAAATAAATTTGAATTGACAATCAATAAAAATTTTGAAGCCACTATGCGAGCCTGTGCATTAAGAGAAGAAACTTGGATTTCGGAAGAAATTATAGAGGTATATTGCGGTTTAAAAGAAATGGGCTATGGCTATAGTTTTGAAGTATGGCAGGAAAATGAATTGGTAGGCGGCTTATATGGTGTGGCTATTGGCAAGGCTTTTTTTGGCGAAAGTATGTTTCATACTGTAACCAATGCCAGTAAAATAGCCCTTATTTATCTTATTGAGTGGATAAAAGAAAACTATTTAGAGTTATTAGATTGCCAATTTATGACCGAACATTTAAAACAATTTGGGGCTAAAGAAATTACCCAAAAAGCATATTTAAAACTATTAGAAATGGCTTTGAAATAAAAACTGTTTAGATGAGTTCAAAATTTGTTAAAAGCTTCGACCAAAGTGTCATTCTGTCGCGCAGCTTCGGGATGCTCTGAAAAAAGATTCAGAACAATTTCACGAAACGAAGTGTAGTAATCTCTATTAATTTCAGATTCTGTATAATTTTGCGAAGCCTCCCGCACGTGCGGGATACAGAATGAACTGCGTTTTTTCAGCCCAAAACTTACGTTTTTTTTAAAATATTTACCACCCAATTACAATAAATAAACCCTTTTTTCGTTCTAAAAGTACTTTTTTTTAAACTTTATGCCTCACAATTTTGGTAAATTAATTATTTCGTGTAGGTTTGTAAGTTCAGAATTAAGTTTTAGAATATACACTACACATGAATAAAACTACTAAATTATTAAGTTTCGGCATTATAGTAGCCGGATTGTTACTCAGTAGCTGCGGTTCTCCAAGCCTTAAAAAGGCAGATACCGCAAAGGCAAAATTTCAATACAAATACGCTGCCGATTTGTACTCAAAGCTTTCCAGCCAGGTAAAAGACAAAGATACGCAAATGCGCGCCCGAAGAGAGGCTGCGGCTTGCTACCGTATGGCAGAGGAGTATGAAAAAGCCATAAAAGCCTACGAAAAAGTATTGAAAAAAGAGCCTAAAAATACAGAGGCTTTATACTATATAGGTTTAAATAAAATGGCTACTGCTGGCGATTGCAACCCTGATGCTTTAAGAGAAGCCAAAGATTATTTTAAAAGATATTTGGAAGAAGTGCCAAACGACCCAAAAGTACTTAAAAAAGTAGAAGCCATAGACAGTGCTGAAAGTTGGAAAAAACAAGCAGCTCAAAGTCGTTTTAAAGTTTCTAATTTTAAGCCAACCAATACTGGCTCGTACGAATACAGCCCAATGATAGGCAGTAAAAAAGACGATATTTTGTATTTTACTACGGACAGAGAAGGCGGACCATCTAAGAAAAAAGTATATGGCTGGACAACTGGTTTCCACGACCTATGGATGATGAAAGGTGCAGTTGACAAAAAAAGCAAACAAAATCCAAAACCTATAAGATGGGGTAAACCAGAATTGGTATTGGGAACTGTAAATACCAAATTTAACGATGGCACTTGCGCTTTCGATAGAAAATTTACAACCATGTATTACTCGCAATGTAATGGTGCAGATGGTAAAGGGGCGCAACGTTGCGTGCTAATGACCGCAACTTACGATGGTACACAATGGGGACAAGAGCAAATATTACCTTTTTGTTTAAACGATTCTTTTTCGTATGCACAGCCTTCGCTTAGCGAAGATGGCAAACGCTTATATTTTAGCAGCGATAGAGAAGGCGGAGAAGGTGGCTATGATATATGGATGAGTATATACAACCAAAGAGCCAAAGAATGGGGCGACCCCATTAATTTAGGCAAAACCATTAATACCGAGCAAAACGAAGGTTTTCCTTACTGGAATAGCCACGACCAACAACTTTATTTCTCATCTGCTGGGCATTTGGGTATGGGTGGATATGATATTTTTAGAAGCGAAGGCAGCGGAACCGAATGGACTTTGCCTGAAAACTTAAGAGCACCTATAAATAGTGGAGGCGATGATTTTAGTATCACTTTTGATATCACAAGCCCTGTGCATGGCTATTTTACATCTAACAGATGCGATGGCAAAGGACACGATGATATTTATGAGTTTAAAGTTACACCTTTGGTTATAGAATTGGAAGGTTATGTTTATGAATGTTTACCAAACTCTGGCAAAAAATTTAACCAAGCTAAACCTTTAGCAAACTCTTTAATAACTATTACAAATGATAAAGACAGTAGCAAAATTATTATAAGAACGGATGCTGCGGGTTATTATAAAACACCTCCTTTAAAAGAAAAAACAAATTATGAAATAACCTGCGACAATGCAGAACAATATAAATTTGCAGCAGAGCCAAGACAAAAAACTACCAAAGGCATTAAAATTTCAACTGTATTGCGTCAAGATTTTTGTTTAGAATCTCAATACATAGATATTGTACTACCAATTTATTACGATTTGGATAAAGCCTTTATACGCCCAGATGCAGCAAAAGTAATGAGCGAGGTAATATTACCCTTAATGAATAAATATCCTAAATTGCGTATGGAGCTGGGTTCGCATACAGATTGCCGTTCATCTTACGATTATAATATAGACCTTTCGCAACGCAGAGCCGATAGTGCTGTGGCATGGTTGGTAAAAAATGGCATAGATGCCCGCAGATTGGTAGCCAAAGGCTATGGCGAAAGTCAATTGGTAAACAATTGTGCTTGCGAGGGTGCAGTTAAATCTAATTGTAGCGAAGATGAACACCAAAAAAACAGAAGAACAACGTTTAAAACATTGGATATTAATTTCGACCCAAATTTGAAAGAAATAAAAAGCAATGATGCCAATAATACCAATGTTAAAGCCATTATTGTAAAACTAATAAAAACTGGCACTACTTATACCACAGAGGGTGCAGGTAACAATGTAGATGCAAAAGGCATAGCTATTCAACCAGGTGCAGATATGAGCATATCTATGGTGGAGCTTAAAAAATTAGTAGATAAAGGCACAATAAAACCAACAGACTTGGTTGGTATAACTGCCATCGATATTGCAAAAGGTACTTTAAAACCAAATGCTACTGTAAATATTGGCACATTGAGAGTAGGAAGCAAAGAGCGTGGCTTTAATTTAATAAACCAAGTATTGAAAATAAATGCTGCAACTGCACCCTATACATTGGGTTATGATGCCCTAAAAGCGAAAGGAGCTAACGTAAATACAGAAGATGACGAATTGGTTTTCAAAAATGTGAATACTGATGCACTTAAAGGCGGACCAATAGAAAGCAATGGCACAAAAGGCACAACAACTAATACTGGCACTAAAACAGGTACAACTGGCACTACAGGAACTACTGGCACAACAGGTACTACGCCAACACCTAAAGCAGATACAGCAAGTTTAGACGATTACAAACGTATTACCTTAATAAACGAAGGTGGAAACCTAATGGTGCCTACAATGGTAAACGATAAAGACAATGTAAATTGGAAATACGAAGCCACAGGTAAAAAAATAGAAATTACAGAAACCATGGCAGAGCAATTGCTTGAAAGTGGCGCTATAAGCAAAGCCGATTTTGAAGATGGCGAAAGCTTTAGAACAGCAAGTGGTAAAAAAATGCCAAGCAATGTAATTATACTTAAAACTGTTCAAATAGGGGATGTTACGCTTGAAAACGTAAAAGCAACTATTAGCAATAAAATAGAGGTGCCTACTATTGGAGCTTTGAATATGGTAATTAAAAAAATAAATCCTGTATTGAAAGGCAATGTTTTATACATGAAACCAAAAGAGAAGAAAACCAAACCAGGTTCAGGAGAATAATCTAATTTGCCATTTTCCTTCTCTTAAAGGGCGGATGAGGCAAAAAATATAAAAAAAAGCGATAATTAATATCGCTTTTTTTTATCACCTTTGCAGTCTTATTTTTATTATGAAATTTTTACGTATTTATATACTTTACCGTTTGCCAATTAGCATTGCATTGATAGTTTTAGGTGTGCTTTCACATCTGTTTGGCGATGCAATATTGGCTTGGATACTTTATGTATTGGCTTTTGTATCGTTGCTATTGTATTTTATGATAGGCACTATGCGCTTGGTGCAAGAGGCTGTATCCGATGGCGATGTAGATAAAGCTATGGTGTATATCAATAAAATAAAGTTTCCTCGTTTGTTAATTAAACCTGTGCGAAGCGGCTATTATATGCTACAAAGCAATTTGAGTATGGCTAACAAAGATTTGAACGCTGCCGAAAGCAATATTCGTAAAAGTTTGCAAACAAAATCTACTATGGCAGGTAATTTGGAAGGCACTAATTTAATGCAATTGGGTTTTATACAATTGCAACAAGGCAAGGGGAAAGAGGCAAGAGAAACCTTAAAACAGGCTGTGCGTGCAGGCATTCCAGATAAGGAAAGCTTGGCAAGTGTGTATTTACAATTGTGCAGCATGGAAATACAAAGGGCAAACAATAAAATAGGCAAAGATTATTTTAGAAAAGCCAAAGCCTTGAAACCAAAAGGCGAAGAAGTGGTAAAACAATTGCAAATTATGGAAAAAAATATTTCCAGAATACCAGGGTAAACCCAATGAAAATAACAGCTGCCAAAATATTGACCTTATCTTTAATTATTACATTAATAGCTGCATGCAAAGCCAAAAGCTGCGATACTGATACCAATGTAAACGAAAAAAAGAAAATGAAAACCAGCGGCTCGCTTTTTTCTAAAAAGGAAAGAAGACGAATGAAGAGGTAAGTATCTTTTCAATTCTTTATAGGGTTGTTTCAAAGGAAGATTTGGGTTTTTCAATATTAAAATTGGTTTTTAGAATGGAAGATTTAGGCGTTTAAATACAAGATTGGGGCTGACGGATGCCAAAGTATGCTACCGAGATGCAAGAATGGGACGGACAGATGCTTAAGTGGGGCGGAGAGATACAAGATTTGGATGGACGGATACTAAAATGTGCTTGACAGAAGGAAAAGTTGGCAGGAAAGATGGAGGGCAGGGATGCCGAAATGGCAGAGAGTGGGTGTTTTTGTGATTATATCTAAAAAATGCCAGAGGCAAAGTTTGGAAACACTCGCAAGTTGCGAGCATTAGCTTTAGAATCTTGAGTTGAAAACTCAAGATAGCCCCTTGATTCTGAACTCTACGGATAGCTTGGGGTGTTGATGATAACACCAACACGGGCGAAATACCTCTATTATTCCCAATTTTCCAAAAATAAAATACAAAGACATTTATAATAGAGGTATGATATTAGGTATTTAGCTTTGCTGACTTTCATTTCTCGATACAAAAATTTCAAAGCTAATTTTTTACTCGAAATGACAACGTATTTAGCTTCGCTGACTTTCATTTAGCTTCGCTGACCTTTGGTTTTCGATACAAAAATTTCAAAGCTAATTTTTTACTCGAAATGACAACGTATTTAGCT
>CAZDGF010000012.1:0-15688 GCA_964505065.1 uncultured Chitinophaga sp. | reverse complement strand
AAAATTTCAAAGCTAATTTTTTACTCGAAATGACAACGTATTTAGCTTCGCTGACTTTCATTTAGCTTCGCTGACTTTCATTTAGCTTCGCTGACCTTCATTTAGCATTGCTGACTTTCATTTCTCGATACAAAAATTTCAAAGCTAATTTTTTACTCGAAATGACAACGTATTTAGCTTCGCTGACCTTCATTTAGCATTGCTGACTTTCATTTCTCGATACAAAAATTTCAAAGCTAATTTTTTACTCGAAATGACAACGTATTTAGCTTCGCTGACCTTCATTTAGCATTGCTGACTTTCATTTCTCGATACAAAAATTTCAAAGCTAATTTTTTACTCGAAATGACAACGTATTTAGCTTCGCTGACCTTCATTTAGCATTGCTGACTTTCATTTCTCGATACAAAAATTTCAAAGCTAATTTTTTACTCGAAATGACAACGTATTTAAATTAAAATCTAAAATCAAAAAATCAAAAATTCTACTTTCCCCTGCCTTGCACCATAATTAAAACAGTATATGCCATTATTTTAAAATCGAGGGCAAGGCTATTGTTTTCTATGTAAAGTATATCGTAATACAGGCGTTGTATCATTTCATCTATATTTTCGGCATAGCCAAATTTTACTTGTCCCCAGCTGGTAATACCTGGTCGCACTTTATTTAAGCGACTATAATAGGGCGCTCGCTGCATTATTTGGGTAATAAAAAATTGTCTTTCGGGGCGAGGACCTACTACGCTCATTTCGCCCACAAGTACGTTGTAAAACTGGGGAAACTCGTCTATTCTGGTTTTGCGAATAAACTTACCAATAGCTGTAATACGTGGGTCGTTTTCTTTGGAAAGTTGAGGACCAAGGTTTTCGGCATCAGTGCGCATGCTTCTAAATTTAATAATTTGAAATGGTTTGCCTTTTAAGCCTATGCGCTCTTGTTTAAAAAATATGGGTCCTTTGCTTGTAAGTTTTATCAATAATGCTATAATAAGTAAAAATGGCGATGATAAAACCAATACAAGGGTTGAGAAAAGAATATCAAACACACGTTTAGCGTTTTTTTGCCATTCGGGCATTACTTCAAAATCTACCTCAATAAGCACAGCGCCTAATATGTTGTTCATTTTTACCATTCGGGTAAATATGGAGTACATATCAGGAATTATTTTAATAAAAACGGCTTCGTTTTCTACCGTTGTAAATACTTCGTTTAGTTTATTATGCTCTGTGGTTTCAAGGGCTATTACAAGTTCTTCTATATTATTTTGTTTAATAAGATTGGGCAGTTCTTTATAATTGCCCAAAAGCGGTAAATGTTGTTTTAGGGCTTGGGTGTCTTCGCCATTTACGGTAACAAAGCCTTTAAATTTAAAGCCATTGGTAATTTTGGCTTTTTGTAAATCTGAAAAAAGTTTAATGGCTTTTTCATTGCTGCCTACAAGTATGGTATTAAAACCATAGGTTCTATTTTGTATTTTATTGTTTGTGCCTGTTGAAAGAAAAAAGCGACCGATATAGGTTACGATAATTTGGAGAATGAGCAATAAAAAAAATGTTTGGTAATAGCCTTTATAGCTGCTTACGGAATCGTCTAACAACAAGGTAAAGAATATAACAAAGCAGCCAAAAAATGAGGTGTAAATGGTTTGTTTTAATTCGCGCAAACGAGAGCGTCTGAAAATATTTTGATAATAGCCAGTAAAATAATAAAGTATAAGCCAAAATATAGGAATTACAATCATTCCAAAAAATAATTTTACATCTTTACTTAATGGAATTTGATAATCGCTATGGGCGGTATCGATATAATTTTTACGAAACCAAAAAAGCAAAAACCATACAAAGGCAGCCGTTAAATAATCGGAAAAAATGTATTTAAGGGTTTGCTTGGTTTTATTCATTTTTAGTTAAGATATAATAGTTTTAAATTATCTAAATATACTTTTGGTGAAAGGGTAATATCTGATGCTGGCTTATATACAGAAAAGAAAATACTTATTTTTGTGTTTACTTTCAATTCGCTGGTTTCTGGTTTTAAATTAACGTATATTTTTTTCCATTTACCGTCTGTTTCAAATATTTCTAAAACATTGTGTTCTTCTACCGTAGTGCCATCGTCTGAAATAAAACCTACTTGCAAGTAGGTATTGCTTTTTACATCTATTTCTAAAAATACATCTGCCCCCAAATTAGGTACTGTAAATTGGTTAAGGGTATTTCTATCAAAAAAAACATCGTTGCTACTTGCTGCAATATTTATAAAACCGCAAAAATTAGAGCCAGAAAAAGGTTGCTCCACACCCAATGTAGATGTTGGAATAATTACTAATGAATCGCTTGTGTTATTTCTATTGGCTAATCTTTGAAGTGAGTTGGCATTGTCATCAAAATCTTCTATCCATAAAAAATTACAATTTGCACGATAGCTTGTAGTTGGTTTTATGGTATCTACTTTTAATGCCTCGAGTGTTATATTTTGTTCAAAAATTTTAAAAGGCTTATAGTTTACCCTTTTGCTGCTGCTGCCATTTTCTTTAATATTTGGAAATATGGAAACTGTAACATTTCCTTTTGATAAAACAGGAATTGTAACAGGCAGTTCAAAAGAGCCAATTTCTTTGCTGTTTACAAATATTTTGGCATCAGAAATATCTTGGGTATTTAGCCCTTCTGTTAAATTATTGGTAGATAGGGTAAATTTGGCAATGTGCAAATAAGCAGGAATTTCTTCTTTTTCCTTATCGCAACCTGTGGTTAATATAAATAATACAAAACTTAAAAAGCTTAAATTATACAAATTCTTCATGTTCGCTATACTGTAGTTGTTGTAAAACATTTGCCACCTCTATAAGCTCTTCAATACCTACAAGCGGAGATATATGGTGTGTTATACAATCTACAAAGTTCAGCAAATCTTTTTGTATTGCATCAAAATAAAGTATTTTTTTTTCAAAAACTTCTACTTTTTGGCTTAATGCCATAGCCGAATTGGCTTGAATATTAAAATTTAATTGGTTTTCGAGTTGAATATCTAAACGCGTTTCCTCTACTTTTTGATTGTCTAAATTAAGGGTAATAATTTTCCCTTTTTGATAAATGGTATAGGTTTGGCTACTTTCTTGGCTATAAGTATGGTAGCTTATATCGGCTGTGCAGCTGTTATCAAACAATATATTGAGTTTTAAAACATCTGCTTGTTGGTTAAAAATAAATTGTCTGTTTACTTTTACTTTGCTTACACGGCTATTCATATTGCGCAATGCCATATCTATGGTTTCGCTAATATGTTGCTGCATTAAATGGCTAGCCAAAGGTTTGCTAAAAGGCAAAAAAACATTGGCTGTAATATGCGTGGGTTTGGCAATGTATTGCCTTGCAGCCGTATAGCCTGCTGCTGTACCTTGAATGTTAGATACAAATAGTTTTACATCGGCTTCTCGTGTTAGTTTTTGTAAATTTAATAGCTGATTGGTATCAAAATTAGGAAATTTCTCTATTAAAATATGTTTGCTGTATTTTATACTTTCTTCTACAAGGGTATAAAAATTAAGATGGTTGCTACCGCAAAAAATAATAGCATCTGTTCTTTTTATAAAATCTGAAAAAGGTTTAATGCCATAAAAATCTTTAAAATTAGCATTGTCGGTAGTATCAAAAGTGCCAATAACAGATAGCAATGGCATAGATTTTAAATAAGGCAAATAGGTTTCTATGCTTTTAGTGTTTCCTGCTATACCGATGTTTATTATAGACAAATGTTACAAATTATATTTGCTACAAAAATGCAGTACCTTGTTATTTGCAACACAATTTTGTTATTAACCGTGTACTAAACAGCATACATATTTACTTTGAATACCTACCAAGATACCCATAAACACAAAGGTTTGCGCAATGCACTTATTGCAAAGCTTAAAAGCAAAGGCATTAGCAATACCCAAGTATTAGAAGCAATTAATACCATAGAACGCCATTTTTTCTTGCCTCTCGAGTTCGAAATGCACGCTTACGAGGATAAAGCTTTTCCAATAGGCGAGGGGCAAACCATATCGCAACCTTATACAGTAGCTTTTCAAACGCAACTATTGGCTTTGCAGCCCAATGATAAGGTATTGGAAATAGGCACAGGAAGTGGTTATCAAACCGCAGTACTAAATGCTTGTAAAGCCATAGTGTATAGCATAGAGCGGCATGAGCCATTGAGCAAAAAAGCCGCACTTGTATTACAACAATTAAAATGCAATAATATTTTTTTAGCCGTAGGCGATGGTACAAAAGGTTGGGCAGAAAAAGCGCCATTTAATAAAATAATTGTTACAGCAGGTGCGCCAAGTGTGCCTAAAACATTGGTTAACCAATTGGTAATAGGTGGAGTATTGGTAATACCCGTTGGCAATGATGCAAAACAAAAAATGGTGCGCATAACAAAATTGGAAAACAATGAAATACGAACAGAAATATTTGAAGATTTTAGTTTTGTGCCTTTAATTGGCGAGAATGGATGGAAATAACATAAAATATTTTACAATCATTTTGAGGTGTTTGGTATATAAAAATTTGCAAAATAAAAAAAAAGGTATAAATTGCCCCTGTGTTAATCAGTTATAATGGCGTTTTAACCCGTTCGGACGATAAATTATTCAGTTCAGAAAGTCGTATTTATAAGTATGGCGATGGCTTTTTTGAAAGTATTAAGATATTGAACCGTAAAGCATTTTTATTTGATGCCCATTATAACAGAATTCAAAGAGCATCTGCTTTATTCAAACTACCGCTAAAAGAGCGTTGGACAATTCAATATTTTGAAGAACAAATAGAATTATTGAGCCTAAAAACTGGTGTTGTAAATGGCAGATGTAGAATGACGTTTTATAGAGATAGCGAAGGTTATTATGCGCCAGAAAGCAACCGTTGTGGGTTTTTAATAGAAATGACAGATGGACCCAATCGTTTTTATTTGAACGATAAAGGTTTGGTTTTGGGTAGCTTTCAACAATTGCTAAAACCCAGTAATTTTACCAGTTTTTTTAAATCTCTTTCCTGCATACAATATGTAATGGCGGGTATATATGCTGTGGAACACAATTTGAATAGCGTTGTGTTATTTAACGAAAACCTAAGAGTAAGCGAGGTACACAATGCCAATATTTTTATAGTTATAGAAGATGATATTTTAACCCCTGCCCTTAGCGAGTATTGCTTAGATGGCGTAATGCGACAATATATTATAGAAAAGCTAAAAGCATTGGGAAAAAATATAATTGAAACAGAAATAACAGAAGACGACCTTTTAACAGCCGAAGAGGTATTTGTAACCAATGCCACACAGGGCATGCAATGGGTAGAAAGCTATGAGGGTAAGCATTATGGCTTTTTAAAAACACAAGAAATTTTTGCGCAAGTGCTGGGGGTATAGGTGTTTATGTTTTTAAAATTTGCCATTTTACCACTTCCCCCCTTAAAACCTATCTTTGCCACTAATTTCCACAATGCTCGATTTTCAAATACACACCCTGCCAAATGGCTTACGCATAGTATATAAACAAGCTCCTAATACCGCTGCATCGCATCTTGGTTTTACTATAAATGTGGGCGCAAGAGACGATGGCAAACTGGCTGGTACAGCCCATTGTTTTGAACACATGTTGTTTAAAGGCACAGCCAAACTCAAAGCCATGCAGATAATTAATAGGCTGGAGGTGGTGGGTGGCGAAATGAATGCTTTTACTACCAAAGAAATAACCGTTTTATACGCTTCCATTATCAATGAATATACCGAAAGAGCTTTGGAACTTTTAGCAGATTTAACCTTTAATTCTACTTTTCCTGAAAAAGAATTATTGAAAGAAAAAAAGGTAATTACTGAAGAAATAAATATGTACTTGGATACGCCAGAGGAAAATATTTATGATGAGTTTCAAGAAATGGTATTTAAAGGACATGCCCTTGCGCCTAATATTTTAGGTACAACAGAAAGTTTAGAAAAAATAAATGGAGATAATTTAAAAACATTTCATAGCCAATATTACCACCCTAAAAATGTGGTATTGAGTATTAGCACAAGCCTACCTTTTGAAAAAATAATACTATGGGCGCAAAAACATACTGAAAACATAGCTTTTGGTAAATTTACAGCCTTAAAAAGAAAACCATTTTCTAATTATAAAGTATTAAAAGAAACCAAAGAAACCGAACATGTACAATGCCACGCCATATTGGGCAATGTATGTTATAGCCACCAAAGTAAAGAGCGTTTTCCTATGTTGTTGCTTAATAATTTATTGGGCGGCCCAGGAATGAATGCAAGGCTTACCATTTCCATAAGAGAAAAACACGGCTATACTTACAATGTAGAAAGTGGATATTCTGGCTTTAATGAAACAGGTATATTTCATTGTTATCTTTCCACAGATAAAAAATATTTGAACAAAAGTGTGGACTTGGTGTATAAAGAACTGAAAAAACTGAAAGAAAACAAGCTATCTACATTGCAGCTACACCAAGCCAAAACACAGTTTAAAGGGCAAATAGTATTGGGCGAAGAAAGCCGTATGAATTTGATGCTTTTGCTTGGAAAAAATCTTGCTCAAGGGTATAAAATTGAAAGTTTAGAAGAAGTTTTGAACAAAATAGACAACATATCTGCTATGGAAATTCAAAATATAGCCAACCATGTTTTTAACTTTGATAAATTGAGTTATCTTGCGTACATTTCCGAATAGGGAAATATATTTTTAACAAAATAATAATTTACATTAATGGAGGATATATTTAAACCAAGTAGTCTAACAATTAAACAACTATTTGGGAACACAGATGCGCTTTATCAAATTCCAAGATATCAAAGACCTTATTCTTGGGGAGATGAACAATTAAGTAAACTTTGGGATGATTTAATTGATGCACAAGAAAACGACCCTAACTATTTTTTAGGTTCTATTATTACTGCCAGACCTGAAGAAAATTCAAGTTATATTGATGTTGTTGATGGACAGCAAAGGCTGACAACTTTAACTATCTTACTGTGTGTATATAGAGATTTATTTCCTGAAATAAATAAGGAAATACTTGATAGCGACCCATTTGCAATTGACAATAAAGTATTAGACAGTTCAATTAAATTCAACGACCGCTTTGAAAGATTAAGATTAAGAACACATTCAAATCATCAAAGTGATTTTGAATCAATTGTTTTAAAAGGAAATACTACAGACAATAATAAACCTTTAAAAAAAGAACTACAGAAAGATGACCCTAAATTTAAATTTCAAAATACTGCGTATTTTTTTACCATAAAATTAACAGAAATTGGTGAAGAAAAATCTGGGAAATTGCTCAATTACTTATTTAATCAAGTTAAAATAATAAGAATTGACTGCCACAATGTTGCATTTGCTATAAAACTTTTCCAAGTCTTAAATGATAGAGGGTTAGACTTAACTAATTCTGATTTAATAAAAAGTCATTTAATAAGCAAAATACAAAAGTTGTATTCTAATAATGATGAATTAAGAAAACAAAAGGAGGACCAGTTTATGGATGATTGGAAGACTTGTGAAAATATTGCAAGTGATACAGATGAATCATTAAATGATTTATTTGTAATGTATGAGTATTATTTACTTGCTCAAAATCCAAAAAAATCTTTATATGAAGAACTTGTAGATTTAATAAAAAATGTTGGCGAAAAAGAAAGAGACCCTAATGAATTTATTATTGATTTAAAGATTTTTGCTTTAAATTATAAAGAAAAAATTCATGATGTAGAGGATAAATTAATTTATTCATATTATTATTTAGGATGGAGCGTGTATTGGAAAACAATTCTAACAACAGCTCATAAAGAACAATATAAAGAAATAGAAGTACTAACTAAAATATTAAGAAGGTACTATTATTTAAATTGGATTGCTGGAAATACATTGTCAAGAATAAAACAAATGTCTTTTAATTTAATTAAATGGATAAAGGAGAAAAAAACAGTAAAATTTATTGATAATGAATTTTCTATTCATTTAGAAGATACAATAAAAAGGGCTATTGAAAATTTAAAAGGAGATATTTATTTTGAAAAATGGTGTAAACCACTTTTGTTTTTAATTGAATATAATCAAACAGATAATTCAACAAATTCTTTTCTTCAAATGTGGGACAGAACAATACAAGTAGAACATATTTTGCCAAGAGGGTATAAACAAAATAAAGATTGGAAAAAACAATTTGAATATAATGAACAGATTAATACATTTATAAATACGGGGGCTAATTTGACTTTGTTAAGTGGCACTAAGAATTTACAGGCAAGTAATTTTAGTTTTAAAGAAAAAATAAAAGCATATAAAGGAAAAGGATATTATAAACAATCAGAAGATGGAATTACGTCTTTTAGAATAACTCAAAAAATTGTAGATGACTTTAATAGTGGTATTTTTGAAAGTCAGTGGAATGAAAAATCACTTGAACAAAGATTAAAATGGTTTTATAAACAAGTTGAATTAATATTTGATATAAAAATAAATAAATAGTAATCAAATATAAGATATACTTTAAACATTTGTATTTTGAACTTTTAAAGCCAAATAAATTATAAAAACTATAATGGTAACGCTACACAAACTAAAAAAAATAATAGCTGGTGGTGAAAGTGAAATTTTAGATTTTAAACATACCATTTCCGATGCCAGTAAAATAGCCAAAACTTTAGCTGCCTTTAGCAATCATAAGGGAGGCACTTTGCTTATTGGTGTGCGAGACAATGGCAGCATAGCTGGTATTAAAAACGAAGATGAGTTGTATATGCTTGAACTTGCAGGTACATTTTATTGCGAACCTAAAATACAAGTTCAAACAATAGAACACGAAATAGAGGGCAAAACTGTATTAGAAGCCATTGTGCCAAAAGGCAATCAAAAGCCCTATTATGCTAAAGATTCAGAGGGCAAATGGTGGGTGTATCATAGAGTAAATGATAAAAGCCTGCAAGCCAGTGCGGTAATGTTTCAAGTATTAAAAAAACAAAATAAAGGTGCAACCAATTTGTTTGAATACAGTCTATTAGAAACAAAGATACTAAACTTATTGAAAAACCACGAACCCATTATTTTGAACGATTTGGTAAATGGCTTACAAATAAAAAGACACCGCATAATACACAGCTTAGCCAAACTTATTTATTTTAAAATTGTAAATATTAATTATGAACAAAAAACCGAACGTTATGGTATTCAAAATGAAAATATAATAACGTAATAATTTTGAAATGATTGAGAATTAATAATTTTAATTTATTATTGCATATTAAAAACTTGAAAAAAATACTATTAACATATTGCTTTACACTTCTCTTAAACTTTGCCCAAGCTCAATCTGTAGATTTATTTTTTGGCGCTGCATCGAGCCATTTTTTGGGCGATTTGGGTGGAAAACCTTTTGCAGGCACAAATGATTTTCAAGATGTAGATTTTGCAAAAACACGCTATGGCTTAACCACAGGCTTGCGTTTAAATTTAGGTTCTCGCTTTGCTTTTAGGCTAAATGGGTGGTATGCCCGTGTAGCTGGCGATGATAAATATACCAAAAACAAAGAAAGAAGAGGTAGAAACTTAAATTTTTATTCGCATATTTTAGAGGGAGATTTAACCGCAGAGTTAAATATATTAAAAAGCAAAAATGGCAAAGGCAATTTTTACATTTTTGGGGGCATAGGTTTTTTTACTTTCAATCCAAAAACAAAATTGAATGGTACAGTTTATGAATTAAGAGATTATGGCACAGAGGGGCAATATACTGTAAATGCAAAATCGCCTTATGCACTTTCTTCTATAAGTTTTCCTATGGGTATAGGCTATAAATTATATATAGGCAGAAAAAGCTATTTAACTTTTGAATTGAATGGACGCAAAACACAAACAGATTATATAGATGATGTAAGCACCAATTTTGTTGACCCCGCTTTATTAGTAGCATCAAAAGGTCCAGTGGCAGCACAATTGGCAGATAGAAATATATCAGATATACCTGGTTTTAGCTCGCCAGGCTCAATAAGAGGCGACCCTAAAAACAACGATTCTTTCTTTTTCTTTTGTATAAGCTACAATATTATGCTTGGCAAGGGCGAGGGTGGAAGCGGCTACGGAGGCAGCCGTAGAGGCGGCAAAATACACGGAAAACGCAAGTGCTTTGAGTTTTAATAACTCCATTGGTTGCTAAAAGCATCATAAATATCTATTGAAAACTTAAATTGGGGCTGATAAGTGTAATAATTGCTAACACCTGCGGTATAAAATGCACCTATTCTAATTCTTTCTTTCCAAATACGTATTACTTTTTCAACACCTACAAATACCTCAGCATATTTAAAGTTTCTATCTTTGGTATATAGTAATCCTCCACCTACACATTCAATTAGTTTTACTTTTTTTAACCATGGAATTTTATTTAAAATAGCCCCATTAAAACGATGAAAATAATGTGCCTCATAAAATCTTTTTATTGTGCTGTATGATGTATCAATGCCTTGAAACGAATACAATGGATTGAAAAACAAAATAGGTCCTGCCCTTAATTGGTATTTAAAATCAATGGGTTTTAAGTTTTTGTGCGTTAAAAATTCGCCTGTAGTAATTTTATATTTGCTTACGCCTACCAATCCCAATTTTAATTCTTGGGCAATATCAAATTCCAAATAATCAAAATCTATAACACTACCAAAACCATTAATTCCTTTTTTATACATGGCAGAAAAAGTAGGCCATTTGCTGCCTAAAATTTGTTTTTGAAAAGGCTCTCTTATATATTTTTGAAAAGGCACATAAGATAGGTTGATATTGGTGTATAAGGCTTTGTAAAAATCGAAATTGAATGGTTTGTTATAAAGGCTGCCGCTTATGGTATCCGATGGGTTTTCAAACTGATAATTGGCTATTGAGCGTCTATTGGCATACTCCAAACTATTGTATAAGTATAAGCCATTAATTATTTCTATTCTATGCGATAAATTGATATAATCGTGGGCATAAAAATTATTTCTATTAAAAATAGAAACAATGCCATTAAAGGCATTGATGATGCCAAAATCGCTGCCCACATTAATATTATAATAACCCCTATTAAATGGATTGTACAATCTGCCAATATTTACTGAGCCTTTTAAATCTTCGTTTAAAATGCCATAATTGGGGCGAGCAGATACTGCAATTGTTTTTTTGTTTTTAAATTCTTTTTCAAAACCTACTCTGTAAATAAGCCTTTGCCCTGCTATATAAAATGGCATATAAGTAAATGCCAATGGTTTAAAATACCAAGTTCTTTCGGCACTTCGTTTGTAATTTCCTTGCCCTGTAAAAAACAATTTTTTAAAAGTAACTTTATTAAAATCTCTATCTACGCTGTCTTGCCAATATTTTTGAGATTGCAGGGCTTTAGTGCTATCCGATTTGCGAATAAAAGCCAATTCATTGGCTGTAAAAGGTTCTTGTCTTATGGTATGCCAAAAGGTAGAATCTCGCTCATAAGCTTGTTGGCTTGTGGCACTCAACTCATTGTTAAAAAAGCGTTTTTTAAATTGTTTGTTAAAAACGTAATCAGAATAATATACCACTGTGCGCCCGCTACTTTTAGCTTTACCATATTTAGCATGGTATATAAATTCTTGTTTTTGTAAACAATAGTTGCTGTCTATAAATTGATATTGTTGGTTTATTTCAAAGCCATCGTACTCCACTATATGGTATTTGGGCATAGTTAATTTTACATTCATTAAGCACCAAGCACTATCCATAACAGTAATTTCGCCACTTACCAAGGCATTGCCCAATGCCCCAGGCATAACCTTTATGCGGTAATATTTTCTGCCATTTTCTGTATAAGTTTTTATGGCTTTAAACTTATAAGCTACAATACCGCTATTGCTTATAGGCGAAAGTATTGGCGACTCTGATAGCGCAGGAATTTGCACTAAATTTTTATACCAATTAAAAGCGCCATCTGTATGGCTTAAATAAAAAAGACCATCTTCATTGCCTCTAATATTTACGCCTGTGCGCTCTTCTTTTATTTTTAATGGTGGTTCGCAATTAAGTGTCATATATATTTCGGCTAATTGCATTTGTGGTTTTTGTACGGAAGTATCTTTCTTTTTTTTATTGGAAACTGAGCTTGTCGAAGTTTCCTCTTCTGTAGCTTTTATATAGGCTTTTACAGTGTATGGTGCAGTGTTTTGATACAATTGTTTATTGGCTATTACCTTTTTTATAATCTCTTCCGAGCGGTCTATTTTTTTGCTTTTAACAACGGCAGCATCTGTAAACATGTTTTTTATTTCCATAATTACATTTTGGGTAATATCTGTATTGGTAATAGTTACAGGTATTTTAAGGGTATTATAATCTAAAAAAGTAAAAACTAAAACATAGCTACCTTCGGTTATTTTTATTTCATATTCGCCAATATTGTTGGTAATAGTATTCAAATGCGCATGGTCTAAAACAGCTACATTTACAAGGGGCATAGGCTCTAAATTGGCATTGGTAACTATGCCTTTAATATTGTAATATTGGCTATAAACAACATGGCTTTGCAATAAACAAAAACTTAAAAAGATATAAAACAGTATTTTTTTTACCATTGGCAACTATACGAATAGCAAACTAACGCAAAAAGCAATCAAAAAGTTACAATTACTCGATAAAAAGTTTTAATTTTTATCTGTAAGTATTCAATCTTTTTTCTAAAACTTCATAATTGTATTCCACAAAATTTTCAAGTGTAATGGTATCGCCTACTATGGCTTCTTTTATCTCTTGGTATTTTACCTCATTTTTTACATAAGTGGCTACTATCAAAATGTTTTCTCCTTTTGGCGCATTGTTGAAAATAGCCATATTGTTTGAATTGTAGCAATTTGCAACGGCTCTATAATTTTTAAAAAACACCATAACATTGGTATAATTAGTAGGAATATTTATTTTAATGCTTGTTTTATTTTTTACACCTGCAAATATATCGCAATTGATATAACCAAAATTACGGCAAATAATGGTATTGATATCTTTTCTGGCAGTTTGCAATTGATTGTTTTTATCGTTTTCAATATCAAAATTTTCTGGTTTTGTTATGCTTAATTTGGGTAATAAGTTTACATTTACAATTTTATAACTCATATCCGTTCCAGCCGGAAATTCTACTTTGGTTTTATTCAAAACCGATTCGGCACAGGCTTTTAGCTGATTGTCAAATTTTCTGTTGTTTTTAAAATTATAATCAAATTTGGTAAGGTAGCCCTCATTATTCAATTGAAAACGCAACTGAATTTGTTTTTTAGATTCATATAGTTTTCTTATGGTTTTAGAACGCAATTTTGAAAAAGTATCAAATAAGGCAGTCATTTTTTCTTTAGGCAATTGGTTAAATTCATATTTGCTTCTGTAATAGCCTTCATCTGTAACAACAGGTTGTAAATAATAATTTGAATCGGGTAGCCTAAAATCGCCATACATTTCTTTAAGAGGTATTCTTACTAATGACGTAAAATTTGTACTTTTAGGTTTACTAATTTTTGTTAATTGCCAATTCATATTGCCATTAGCTGTTCTTTGTCCTTCAAAGGTTTTCATGTCTTTATCATTTGTGCCTTTAAAGTCTATTTCAAAAGTTTTGCTTTTGCTTATAAAAACCTCTTTTTCGCCCAAAGTAGCTTGAATATGGCAAGAGCCTCCGCTGTACAATAAGTTTGAATCGCTTGTTGTAGCTATATTTTGTTGCCACATTTGGCTATAATTTACATATTCTTGTATTTTCAAATTAATGGGTTTCATTACCAAAGCACCGCCACCGTTCACAATAGAAAGTTTTTGTATTCTAATAGTTGTACCATATTTACATGTTATTTCATTGTCTTTTGTTGGGTCTATTTTAAACTCTTGTATTTCGGGTTGAAATAAATTTTTAACATTAAAAGCGATGTAAACATCAGCATTTGGCAATACAATTTTAGGATTGGCAAGTGTATCACAATTATTATCTTTTTTGCTATACTTAAAAAAACTATCACTGATTACTTTAGTGCCAAAATATGAATTATTTTCTCCTAATTTTAAGTTGGTATCATTTACATTCATAATAATAGAATCGGTTATAATTGCATTAATTTTGGATTGTTCTGTTATATTATTTTCTTTTTTTAATTTAAAGATACCATATCCGATTAAAGCAATACCTAAAATAGAAATCATTGCTATTTTAAATACTTTTTTTACATATAAATTTCTTTTAGCAATGGTTAAATTTTGTTTAAGCCAATTGTGCTCCAAAGCTGCAATGGTAGTTTTTAATTCAGCATAAAGTTTTGCAAAAGGCGGCTCGTTTTTTATGCGCTCATTTACTTCATTTATTTCAGTAACATTTAGTTGCTTGAGTATATATTTTTCTAATAATTCTAAATCTTTCATGGCTTTGTGGTAATTAAGGTTTTAGCTTTTTCCAAACATTTGTATTTCATAGCTTTGGCTACTTTATCGTTTCTAAAATCGAGTTTTAGGGCAATTTCTACCATGTCCAATTTTTCAAAATAAAACAAATTGAGTAGCTGCAAACATTTGTTGCCAATAAGATTAAGCACATTTTCCATTTGCGTGTACTTTTGCTCTTGTTCAATAAAATCTATGTCAATTTCTATCAATTCATTATCTAAAAAATGATTATCAAATATTAAATTTTTATGTTGCCTTAATTGATAAAGCCAAAGTTTTTTAGCTATGCTGAATAGCAAGGTTTCAGGCTTTGCTGTTAATTCAAAATTGGGTTTATGAATCAATTTATAAAACACAATCATAGCATCTTGCAATACATCTTCGGCATCGGCTTTGTTGCCATTGTTTTGCTTTACCCATTGTTTAATGGGCTTGTTGTATTGGTATAACTTTTTGAATAAAGTTACAGGGTCGGTATGTATTAAATCTTTTGTTAACACATGGGTATATTACAAATTTTACGAAAGGTAAACTATATATTTTAAAATTGTCTTTTTTACCTCCTAAATTTATTAATAGGATAAAACCAAAAACTACAGAAATATTATACCATTTAAGAAAAAAGTGCTTTTAACTCTAAAGCATCATCTGGTTTTAATTTACCTGCAAGCACAAGTCTTACTTGTCGTCTTCTAAGCGCACCTTCATATTTTATTTTTTCAGCATCAGTTTCGGGTTCTAAAGCTGGTACAGCCACAGGATTGTTTCTGCTATCTAAAGCTACAAAAGTATAATACGCATCGTTGCATTTATATTTTTCGCCCCTTGGTATATTTTGTGCAAATACCTCAATATAAACTTCCATACTGGTGTTAAATGCTCGGGTAACATAAGCTTCTAAAGTTACCACATTTCCCAATTGTATGCTTTCTTTAAAAGAAACACTATCTACACTTGCTGTTACAACTATGCTATTACTATGTTTTTGAGCTGCAATAGCCGATACAATATCCATCCAATGTAATAATTTTCCACCCATAAGGTTATTTAAAGTGTTGGTATCATTGGGTAATACCAATTCATTCATAATGGTAAACGAATCGGCAGGTTTTTTAATTATTGACATGGGGCAAATATAATTAATAATTAAAAACGAATAATAGGTATTTTAATCCCAAATTAATCAATAGGAGATTTGAAAAATTGAACTATTTGATTTAG
>CAZDGF010000011.1:0-63969 GCA_964505065.1 uncultured Chitinophaga sp. | reverse complement strand
TTGATTTGACTCGGTAATTTTTATTCCTAATTTTTATTTAGGACAGTATTGATGAATATTAATTGTATATATTTGTAATACTTTAAAACAAACTTTCATTTTTATGACACAAAAAATTACCAACCAAAGCCAAGCCGCACAAGCTGCCGCAAAGGCTACAGAGCTACAGAGCTACAGAGCTACAGAGCTACAGAGCTACAGAGCAATTTACTAAACCTCATTTTTTAAAACCTTTTGCCCTTTTGGTTTTAATGTGTTTGTTTAAGGTGGGGTGGGGGCAGGTAACAATTACTGGAACTGTTATTTGGGACGATATTGGAGATTTACCAACTTCGCCAACTCCTTCAAATGATTATAGAGAAGGGATAACTATATCTGGTAATGGTAAATTAACAATTAATAGTTTGAACTTAGAAATGAATGGCGGGAAAAAATAACTGTACAAAATGGTGGAGAGCTTTATATAGATGGAACAACTATAACATCTAATAATCCTAATGGAGATGTTTTATGGAAAGGAATTGAAGTATTAGGCGACCGTTACTGGGCTTCAAATAGTTTTGGAAAACAATTTAGAATTTTTCCATCCAAAACATACAATAATAATGCAGAATGGGAAGGTGCGTTAGATTATTATATGGCTACTTGTATTATTAAAAATTCAACAATATCTTTTGCTGAAAAAGGAATATTTTCTCATCAAGGAGGAATTATTAGAGCTCGAAATACAATTTTTAGAAATAATATTATAGGTTCTGAAGTACTTGATTATTGGCATCCATCGCAACCAGATGTAAATGCTTGTTATTTTATGGGCTGCACTTTTGAGTGGACAAGAAATGTAACTACAATACCTAACAATGCAAAATTTGGTCTTTTTTTGAAACTAGTAGAAGGAATAAATATAGGAGGTTGTATTTTTCAGAATACTGATGCTGATAAATATTGTGCTGATAGCCGAGGCATAGGTATAAAAGCTACAACTGCAAGTTTTCAAGCTTCTAAAAGTGGAAATACTTTTTGTGATGACGATTTAGGATGTCCAGAAAACTGTTATATAAACAATAACCCACAAAGTAGAAAAAATACCTTTGCAAGCTTATATCGTGGTATAGAATTTAGTACCGCAATTTCTCAATTTGTATATAGTTTACTTGTAAGAAGCAGTGATTTTGTAAATAATTATAGTGCAATTAGAGTATTTCAATCTGAAAACTCAAAAATCTATAATTGTACATTTACAAATGATAGAGCAGACTTGGATGCAATATTTTACAATGATGGCTCAAATATGGCTTGTTATACTAGTAGTTCGGTAATTGAAGATATTGTATTTGACGAATGTGTGGGCTATGAAATATATAATAATATTTTTGAATTTACAGGGAAAAATATTAACCATGTGGTGGCTAAAAGTTATAATTTATATAAATGTAGAATACAACAAAATACTTTTACTAATAATGATGCCCAAACAATAGCTACTGATAATGTTGTTGGTATTTGTGTAAAAGATAATAATGCATATTTAGAGATATATTGCAATACTTTTAATGATTTGGGCTCTGATATTAAACTTTTGCCTGGTGGCGAGGTAATTAATCCTTTAGGTGGAAACAATGATGACCCCGCTGGAAATATTTTTTCTGATGACCATATAGACGCAAATGGTAGTTTCGATAGATTTAGAATAGACAACTATACTCTTAATTTACCAGTTACTTATCACTACTATAAAAATAATTCTGCACCTAGACAATTTCCAAATAACTTTGGTGGTCAATCTTTTAATACTACAGAAAAAGATGTTACGGATAACGAAAAAAGAATATGCACTTTAACATGTGAAGATTTTTATACACATAATTCCAGTATTGGTAATATTGCATACAATAATGCATTTACTATTTTTCCAAATCCTGCCAACCAATTTTTAACTATTACATCTAATGCTTATTTAATAAAGAAAGTAATGGTTATAAATACTTTGGGGCAGATAATTGAGGAAGAAGAAAATAATATTCTTTCTGAAAAGGTAATTTTAAATAGCACTGAATGGCAAAGTGGTTTATACAGTATTGTAATTTTAACACCAGATAATAAAATTGTAACTAAAAAAACTTTAGTTATTCATTAAAATAATGTTTTGTTTTAAAAACATATTAAATTCTATATTCTTATTATGGTTGCTGATTAACAACCATAATAAGATTTTTGCTCAAACCAATAATTTTTGGTATCAGGGAAATAGATGGAGTTATAGCTTTGATAATAATGGAAAATTAATTTATTACTCTAATTTTAATCCATTATTTACGAGTGATAATAATAGCTCTATTAGTAATTTTAATGGAAAACCTATATTGTTTAGTGATGCGGGTTTTTATTATAATTCGAAAGTTAAAACTATTAGTAATATAAAGGATGAAGGAATTTTTTGGGATTCAAAAATATTAATGATGACAGATACTAATAATTATATTAGTGTATCATTCTCAAATAATAATGGGGTTTATGGAACACCTAAAGTAAGTTATTTAATCAGAAATAACAAATACGCTCGAGGCTTTATTGTGCACCCAAGCTTAAAAGAATATTATCCTTTTCATTTTGATTCTGTAAAATGTATAAGTGCTTGTAGAAATAAAAAAAGTGAATTGGTGTTTGTATTTAGAACCAAAAAATATTTTTATTCGGCTCTTTTAAATCAGGGAGGTAGTTTTCAATTATTAGATAGTTTCTATTATCCCGATATTAAAGTTGTAAACGATAGTTTAAAAGAAAATAAATTATATTTAAAATCTCCTAATGTACTATCAACAATGTCAATCTCTAACAATGGAGAATACATTAGCTTTACTAATACCTATGGCGATATAAAGAAAAATACAAGCCAAGGACACTATACTTATACTAGCATAAATACACTTAATTTTAATAAAGAAACAGGAGAATTTGGAACGCTTAAATTAATTAATGAGAGTTTTTGGCATTATTTAATTAATAAAACTGATCCTAAATATAACTTTACTAGGCAGTGTTTTTCTCTAAATGATAGCTTCTTGTATTATTGTAATATTGGTTTTGATGCAAATACTGGTATAGATATAATAGAAAATTTATTCCAATATGATATATTTAACAATACGCATAAAATTGTTTACACAAATACTTTATACCCAGGTAGCTTTTATTCTAATTCAAATTTATCACTAAATCATTTGGGCGAAGTGTTTTTCTTTACACTATCCAAACCTACTTCAACTATAACCCAATATCAACTTAATAAAATTACAAAACCTAATTTATCCTTTCCTACATGTAATTTAAAGTTAGCAGAAGAAATTGTACCTTCTAGTTTTTATATTGCACCGCATAATATCAAGCATCTTTACGATTACCTCCGCATCTCCCAAAACATTCAATACTCCTGCGCAGCAACTGTAAACATAAAAAACAATAGCCAATACTATATAGGCTTTGCCAATTATACTTGGCATATACAAAATGAGCAAGGCATAGAGCAGTATTATTATACCAAAGAGCCACCACCGCTTACCTATACCAAAAATGGAGATTATGTAATTAAGCTATTTGGCTATAGCCCAAGGGGCAAAGGCTATGGCGAGTGGTATATAGATACCATTAAAGTGCGTATTCCGCCCAAACCTATTGCCAATTTTTATGCCAAAGATAGCATTGTATGTCGCTATACAGGCTTGCAGTTTATAAACCATAGCCATGCCCAAGATACCCTTAAAAATGATTACCTATGGAGCTTTGGCGATGGGGCTACAAGTGCTGCTAAAAACCCAATGCACACTTATACCAAACCTGGGGTATATACCGTAACCCTACATTACAAAAATGGCTATTGTGATAGCACACTTACCAAAAACCAATACATAAAAGTAGTAGATGCCCCTAAGCCAGGCTTTGCGGTGCTATATAAACAAGGCTGCGCCCCTTTTATAGCCCAATTTACAGATACAACCACACTTAATGTGCAGCAAAAAGATTATTATTTTACCGATACCAAACTATGGCAAAATGTACCTGTCAGTCAGCCTACTTTTACACATACCTTTGCCAAAGCAGGGGTGTATAAAGCCCTACAAAGGCTTACAGGCTTTAGCGGTTGTGTTATTATGCAAGATAGCGTAATATTTAACATTAGCAAAGGGCTTACAATTTACGATACTACAAATGTCATCAACAGCACTGTACAAGCCAAAAATGCTTTGGTATATTGGGGAGCTATAGATGGGGCAGTAAGCTATCAAGTATATAAAAACAATAGCCCTTACAAAACCACAGCAGATACTTTTTTTCAAGAAAACATACCCTATACGCAAGATGTAAGCTATACCATAGCAGGTATAGATAGTTGCGGTAACCAATGCAGCCAAGGGCGGCAGGGCAAGCCTGTATTTTTACAAGCCACTATGCAGGGGCATAATGAGGCGGCTGTAATTAGTTTTTCGCCATACCTACAATGGCAAGGCAGTAATATTACTTACGCTATTCAAAAATTTATAAATGGCACTTGGCAAACCATTAACAGCCAAAATGCTAACAATGGCTATACGGATAATCAGTTTTTAAACCTTGGCGAGCTGCAAGCCTGCTACCGCATACAAAGCCAAGAGGCAAGCCAAGCGCAAATACTAAGCCATAGCAACGAGTTGTGTTTGCCTTACATTCCTACTATTTTTATTCCTACAGCTTTTACCCCCAATGATGATGCTGTAAATGATTCATTCGATATAGTGGGCTATGGTTTACAAAGCTATAACATAAGCATATACAACCGCTGGGGTGAGCTAATATTTAAAGGTAAACCCAATGAGGCTTGGGGTGGTAGCAATGCATCCGATGGGGTATATACCGCCCGCATAGAATACACTACCAATAAGGGTATTAGGCTTAATCAGAGGGTAACGGTTACTTTGATGAAATAGTTTGTTAACGTTTTTTCAACCTGCTTTCCAAGTATTTCATGCCTTTGCCTGTAAGCTGAAAACTATAGTCGTGCATTTTATCGCTATCGTAATGTATGCTGCTTCGTATACCTGTTTCAATATTAGCAACAGGTTTTACATAATCTGAAACTATTAATTGCTTAACTTCATCTTGTACCACGCTTTTGCTTTTTTCGCCACTTTCTTCAACAATATGGTTAAAGTTTTCTTCAAAAAGCAACATGCCAATTATTTTTTCGGCAAGTGGGTTCAGTTCATCCATTGGTTTTCTTTGTTTTTACATTTATATGCTTGTATGGGCAATGTTTACAAGCCATTCCGCAACAGACACCACGCTTTAAATGGTATTTTTCTGTAAATACCATTAAGCCTTTTTCGTTAAAATAATAATCTTCTTTGCTTACTTGCCCACTCACTGCGCAAAGTTATGTAAATTTGCATTTTAAAATACTTTATAATTTATGTTTAAATTTATTTCCACTATTATTTTGTTGATGTATTGCACGGCTACTAATGCCCAATGGAAAAAAATATATACCAATACTCAAAATGATTTGTACGATGTGCAGCTAATAGGCAACACTGGCTATATATGCGGCATAAACAGTACAATGCTAAAAACTACCGATACAGGAAAATCTTGGAAAACTATAACGCTTCCTACATTTTTAAATGCACGAACATTGTTTTTTAAAGATTCGGCAGTAGGCTTTGTAACAGGCGAAAACGCTCGTATTTTAAAAACCACTAATGGCGGTACTACTTGGGTGCAAAAACATATAAAAACAGCAGCCTATGCAAACGATATAACCTTTAATGGCAATAATGGCATAGCTGTGGGCAATAATGCTATGGCTATTCGCAGCTACGATTTTGGCGAAACATGGCAAACAGATACCACATTTACCTCGTTCAAAAAATTAAACAGTGTATGTATGCTATCCGATGGCAATTGCTGGGCTGTGGGCGATAGTGGCATTATTTTACATAAAACTATATTACAAAAACGTTGGCAAAAAAAACTTAATATTACCAATATTCATTTAAACGATATTCAAGCCATTGGCAATTCTATATTGCTTATTGCTGGCGGAATGCAAGACACTGTGGGCGGTGCAAGTAGTTATAAAAATATTTTTTTAATGAGCCAAGATAGTGGTAAAACATGGCAGCAAACTACTTTTAATGAAATGCGCATAATTGCCAAAGCTTGGTATAGCAATAAAGATACGGCTTATTTTATAGGCAATAGTGGATTGATAAGTAAAAGCTATGATATTTTTAATAACCGCTCTTTGCAATTATCGGGTACAGCAAATAGTTTGCGCAATATCTATTTTATAGGCAATACAGGTATAATTGTGGGCGATGGTGGCTTAATATTGCGCACAAGCAATAGCGGTGGTTTTAGGCTTAATGTAAATAAAAATTTTATTCATCAATCTATCTCTTTTTTCCCTAATCCAAGCAATGGCAATGTGTTTTTTAACCATAAAAATATTAAAAACCTAACAATAACAGATATTGCAGGTAAAAAAATGTGCTTTGAATGGATAAGCAGCCATCAAATATTTATTGCCCAAAAAGGTTGTTTTATACTTGAAATAACAGACCATAACAACCGAAAAAAAATTGAAAAAATAGTAATATTTTAAGATTTCAATTTATTTAATTACGTTTGTGGTTATGTTCAAAAAATTAATTTTTGTGTTTAGTTTACTTTCTAATTTGGTTTTAAATGCGCAAACAGGAGGTATTAAAGGTTATGTAAAAGATATTAAAACGGGTACAGATATTGAAAATGTAACTTTGTATATTCAAGAAATGCCAAATATTAACACTACAACAAATAGCGATGGCTACTATTTTTTTAATACCTTAATGCCTGGCACATACAATATTGTGGCTGGCGGTATGGGTTACGATTCGGCAATATTAAAAATTGCTGTGGTAAATGATAAAACTGCAATTCTTAATTTCTTTTTAAAAGTAGAAGCTGTAAATGTGGGTGTGGGTAAGGTAGAGTTTAAAAAGAAAAAATTAGAAGATGTAGATTTGAATACCAAAATAAAACCTATTCAATTGTTAAAAATACCCACTGTGGGCGGCACACCAGATTTGGTGCAATACCTTCAAGTAATTCCCGGTATTGTATTTAGTGGCGACCAAGGCGGACAGCTCTATATTCGAGGTGGCAGCCCTATTATGAATAAAGTTTTATTAGATGGCATGACCATTTATAATCCTTTCCATTCCATAGGTTTGTTTTCTATTTTCGATGCCGATTTAATAAAAAGTGCCGATGTATATAGTGCTGGTTTTGGCTCAGAATATGGCGGCAGAGTATCGGCAATTATAGATGTAAAAACAAAAGATGGCAATAAAAATAGATTGGCTGGCAATTTTTCTGCAAGCCCATTTTTAGGTAAACTTTCTTTGGAGGGACCACTTAAAAAATTTATACCTGGGCGTGGTAGCAGTAGCTTTATTTTTTCTATTAAAAATTCGTATTTAGATAAAAGTGCAAATATATTTTACACCTATGCCAATCCAGATAATTTGCCCTATAAATTTAATGATTTGTATGGTAAAATAAGTTTCAACTCTGCCAATGGTAGCAGTTTTAAAGTATTTGGTTTTAATTTTAGCGATAATGTAAATTTTCCTGGTAGCACAAAATATGGTTGGAACCAATCGGGCTTTGGCACACGCTTTTTGCTTATTCCAGAAGGCAAACAAAGCAAAGTAGATGGTTTTATTACCTACTCTGGCTATAAAATTACCCAAACAGAATTGGATAATAAACCCCGCAATAGTGCCATAAATGGTTTTAATATGGGTATTAATGCTACTTCTTATAATATTAAAGACGAAGTAAAATATGGCTTCGAAATCAATGGTTTTAAAACAGAGTTCAATATTTTTAATGCCAATAATAGAGAAATTAAACAGATAGAAAACACAACAGAACTATGCGGTTTTTTCTTGTATAAATTTGTTAGAAAAAAATTTACTTTAGAACTTGGTGTTAGAGACCAATATTATGCCTCCCTTGGCAATAATTCTTTTGAGCCTCGTATAAATGGCAAATATAGAATAACAAAAAAATTATCTTTAAAAGCAGCAGCAGGTAAGTATTCTCAAAATTTATTAGCAGCAAGCAGCGATAGAGATGTGGTAAATTTATTTTACGGTTTCCTTTCTGGTCCCGATAATTTGCCCAAAACATTTGATGGCAAAGAAATAACAAGCCGTTTGCAAAAAGCTTGGCATGGTGTGGCTGGTATAGATTATGAATTAAGCAAATACAGCGAAATAGGCATTGAAGGTTTTTATAAAAATTTCAATCAAATTACCAATATTAACAGAGATAAACTATTTGATGACGATGAAGAATTTGCCAACCAACCCGATAGGCTGAAAAAAGACTATATTATAGAAACAGGCAATGCCTATGGTGGCGATTTTAAATACAAATACGAAGACAAACGCTTGTATATTTGGACAGTATATTCCTTAACGTATGTAAACAGATACGATGGCGTACAGCATTATAACCCAATATGGGATAGAAGACACAATATTAACATTGTGGTAGATTACGCATTGGATAAAAAAAATAGATTATCGGCAAATATGCGTTGGAATTTTGGCTCTGGTTTTCCATTTACCCAAACGCAAGGCTTTTACGAAAAAATAAATTTTCAAAACGGACCAAGTAGCAATTATACCAATACCAATGGCTCGTTGGGTATATTGTATGGCGATTATAACGCAGGCAGGCTGCCTACTTATCATCGTTTAGATGCCTCTGTAAAATACAACCTTAAAACCTTCAAAAATTTTAAACAATGGCTGGTACTTTCTGTTACCAATATTTACGACCGTAAAAATATATTTTACTTTGATAGGGTAAATTACAAACGTGTAAACCAATTGCCCATTATGCCTGCTTTAAGCTATAATGCAAGTTTTTAGATAATATCTAAAAAGAGCTATTCAAATTGTTTCTTATTTGCTTTATGGTTTCCCAACGCTCGTAGTGCATAGTTTCTATTATGTTTATAGTTTCGTTTCGCCAATCGTGGTTTTGGTAGGGGGCTATAAAAATAATGGGTATTTTATTTTTGGCATATATGCTTTGCCGCCAGCTATAGTTGGGGTTTTCGCCATCGCCTACCACTTCTATGTATAAGCCCAATTGGGGAATATAAAAATCGGGTGTCCATACTCTTGGGCGTTCTTTATCGTCTGTAAGATATACTGCATTTTCGTACTCCCACCAAAGCCCTATAGCATTAAGGTATTCTGCCATTTGCCTTTCGGCTCGGCTCATATCGTTATATACGCTTTTGTTGTACAATGAATTAGGGTATTATAAGGCTGCCAATACCATTTTCATCTATCCATTTTAAGTTGTTTTTGTATATCATCATACTTATTTCGTATGAAGTAGAATCTGCATTTGGATATTTCTGTTCAAACTCTGTTCGGCTTATGGCTGTTGCCACTTCCTCGTGTAAGCATACTTTAGAATGGGTTTCTATTAGCTCTTTGGTGGCTTCTTCCATAGCAATATTGTGGGTATATTTATTATCTGCTTTTTCGTTTACTTCCAGTAGCTCTATTGTAGGAAAAGATTGAACAATTGATTTATTCAATATTCTTAATGTTTCTAAATGTTCGGCTATTAAGGGGTATTTATAACTTTTGCTATACTGCCCACTACTGCTTACCATAAATTGGGCAAGGTATAGCATTTTGGCAAACTCATTGGCTTGGGTTTCTGTAAGTTCTATTTCAAGTTTCATTAATATTTAATAATGCTTTTTTATTATTTTGATAATGGCTTTTAAATAAGCTTCGTTATCCTTTATTTTTTTAGCCCCAAAGTTTCTAAATTTACCAAAATCTGATAGTTCTTTTACGCTGCCTAAATCAGTTATATTGGCTTTTAGCGTATTTACAATAGCTTTAGTTTTAAGCGTATTTTTTTCCATATATGCCCTTATTTCGTTTTCAAAACCTATGGGTGGGCTTTGCTTTGGGGTATTTAAAAAGCTGTGCACTATTGTAGGGCTATAAGTAAACAATACATGCCAATACTTGTGTTTGCCCTCTTGCAATAATTGAGCATGCAGATTGTATATTGTATTATTTCCCTCTAAAAACTGGTTAAAATCAAATTCTTGATTGTCGTTTTCTACTTTTAGTTTTATGGTTTTTATTTTCATTGTAAATTTATTGTGTATTACACTTTTAAAAAGCCCAACTCATAAACCATAGGTTGTAGTTTTTCTGTTAGGGCTTTGTAGGCTTCTTCGAAGGGTTTAAAACTTATGGGCGCATAATCGCCACTGGTATTGCGGGCTTGCAGGGCTTTGCGCACTTGATACCAGCCTACATCTGCTCGGTTTAGTTTTAGCTCGTCTCTAACCGAGCGCACATCGGTTTGGCTAAAGTAGGCTTGCCATAGTTTTTTGCCCTCTTCTAATACTCTGCCACGAATGCACGAATCTTTGTCTTCATTCTTTATTCGTGCATTCGTGGCTATGTATTTAACCATAAAATCGCTTTCAAATCTTTCATTTGCGCCTACTTCTTCTTCTGTATAGGGTATAAAATGATTAACTATGCTCCATTGCTTGCCGCTCCACTCCAAGCCATTGGCAGAGGCTGTAACATTCTTGCCATTAAACAGCATCCATATTAAACAATCGGCTTTAAACTCATTTGTAAGCGGTTGTGAGGGCTGCAAAAATTGGTCTCTATTATTTAACCAAGTTGGCTTTACTATAAGTCTAACAGTAAATACTACTGCTGCTTGCCATAAATTTTTTTGATTTATAAATATACCATGACCACCATTAAAGCCAGATGAAAATAAAGCTGTTCTTGGTGCTTGTTGCACATCATTGCTATTGCTCCACATATAGGCAATAGCATTATCACTCCATTTTGTTCCTCTTAAATCTTTTGTTGCTGTAGCTGGTGTTATACAATTTTTAAGCGGTATAACATCTTGTTTATTCGACTTTGGTCTTTCAATCCAATTTGTTAAGAGTTGTTTATCAGGAATATTATAAAAAGTCTTTGCTCCAATAGGATTTACATTTTTATCTAAAACATCAACCTCTATTTCAGTTATACTTTCTTTCTTATTAGCTAATTGATTTGTTTTCCAAACTAAAAACCCAATAGGAAAATCTCCTTTTAAACCGTCAAATGATTTGCTATGCACTACAAAGCCACCTAAATATTTTGAATTCCATTTTTCTCTGAATACACTTAATGTTGGAGAAATAACATATTTTAAAGTGCTAAACATAGCTAATGTTGCTGTAGGAATTTCTTTAGCAACTCTTGCTATAAACTGAGTATATAAATCATTACTTGCTTTTCCAAATTCTGATATAGCAGTTGCAGCAAGTTTTGTCTTCGCAACTCCAATTTTGCTTGAATCTGAATTTCCACTTGATACAACATTGTCTGAACTTGTAGCTTCCGCATAAGGTGGATTTATCAATACCAATATTTTTTTGCCTTGGGCAATGGCATCTTGCAGGGCTTGGGGTATTTTGTTTGTAAGGGTGTAATCTATTTGCCCAAAATCTGTAATATCATCGTTCAAATAATCGTATTGAAAGCGGGTGGCGGCTACGCAGGTGCGGGTGGCTTGCATTACATTTACATCGGCTGCATCTAAGGTGCTCATAAATATATTGCGGGGGTTGCTATGTTTTACCTCCAGGTTGCCCACACCGCAACACATATCCCACACTATATAGTCTTTTTGCCAATTTTTGCCAAGTGTTTCGGTTAGTTTATCGTAGGCTTTATCTACCAAGGCAAGGGGCGTATAATAAGCGCCTTTAAAGCTGCGCTCGTCTATAGGTATTAGGCTATCTCTGCGTTCTAATAGGTAGTTTCTATACTCCTGCGCTGGTGGGCGATGGTATATTGCCCAAAACTGGCGGTAGCCCTCTTTATTGCCCAGCTCGTATAGCTTGCCGCCAAGCATAAATACTGGGGCATTGCCTTTGTGCAGCAGCTCGGCAGGTAGGTTGGCATGGGTGCTTATGTTGCCATCGCTCATAATATCGGCAAAAAAGAGCAGGGCATACTCCTCCGCAGCTACATCTTTTATCTCTTGCCCTATCATTATTACCCATTTATCAAACACCTGTTTAAGGTTGTCGGGCGTTATTTGTGTGCGTATTATATCGCCACTTTTAATTGCGCCTTTTATGGTGTTTATAAATTCCTCTTCGTGGGTTTCTATTTTAAAACTTACAATATAAGTGCCTATATATGCGCTTACAACATCCAGGGCTTCTTGGGTATAGCCGCTTGCATTTTTACCCCATTTTATTGGGTTTTTTTTATTGCTTAATAGCGGCAGGGCATCGGCTGTTTTCATTATAGCCGCCTTTTTGGTATCTATTACGCAAAGAAAAGGGGGCATTTGCTCGCCTTTATCTAATGCCTGCTGCACATAATGTAGCAGCTGGGTAAACATTTGGTAGGTGCTTTTATTATAGCCATCTTTAGCCTCAAACCATATTTCTTTGGTTTGTATATCTATTAGGTTTTTGCTATAGCCCTTTAGCCCAAGTGCTTTTATATAGGCATCTTTTACGTCTTCTTCTGTTCGGGCTTGTTGCAGGGTTAGATATAGGCTCATGTGGGGAATAGGTGTTTGCAAAAATAGTTTTTTTTTGCCTCACCCCCAACCCCCTCTCCTTTGGAGAGGGGGCTTGTCACTTCGAGTAGAAAATTAGCTTTGAAATTTTCGTATCGAGAAGTGGCTAATTTGTCAATCATGTCTCGATACGTTCCTTTCAAAGCAAAGGAACTACTCGACATGACAGCAGACGTTGTTTGTCACTTCGAGTAGAAAATTAGCTTTGAAATTTTCGTATCGAGAAGTGGCTAATTTGTCAATCATGTCTCGATACGTTCCTTTCAAAGCAAAGGAACTACTCGACATGACAGCAGACGTTGTTTGTCACTTCGAGTAGAAAATTAGCTTTGAAATTTTCGTATCGAGAAGTGGCTAATTTGTCAATCATGTCTCGATACGTTCCTTTCAAAGCAAAGGAACTACTCGACATGACAGCAGACGTTGCCGTCACTTCGAGTAGAAAATTGGCTCTGAAATTTTCGTATCGAGAAGTGGTAAACACAAAAGTTTATCTATTTTTGAAGCTATGAAACTAATGTGGGTTTATATTCTTGAATGTTCTGATGGTAAATACTACACAGGCGTTACAAATAATTTAGAACGTAGAATTGAAGAACACCAAAATGGAATAAATATAAATTGTTTTACATTTAATAGAAGACCATTAAAGTTAGTTTACAATCAATGTTTCAATGATTTTAAATTAGCATTTGAATTTGAAACAAAAATAAAGAAATGGTCTCAAGCAAAAAAGAAAGCCTTAATAGAAGAAAGATTTGAAGATTTAATTCCTTTGTCAAAAAAGAAATTCAATTAAATATTTACGCCATGTCTCGATATGTTTTTGCAAAGCCAAAAACTACTCGACATGACAGCGGACGTTTTTGCAAAGCCAAAAACTACTCGACATGACAGCGGACGTTGTTTGTCACTTCGAGTAGAAAATTAGCTTTGAAATTTTCGTATCGAGAAGTGGCTAATTTGTCAATCATGTCTCGATACGTTCCTTTCAAAGCAAAGGAACTACTCGACATGACAGCGGACGTTGTTTGTCACTTCGAGTAGAAAATTAGCTTTGAAATTTTCGTATCGAGAAGTGGCTAATTTGTCAATCATGTCTCGATACGTTCCTTTCAAAGCAAAGGAACTACTCGACATGACAGCAGACGTTGCAGTCACTTCGAGTAGAAAATTAGCTCTGAAATTTTCGTATCGAAAAGTGGCTATTTTGTCAATCATGTCTCGATACGTTCCTTTTAAAGCAAAGGAACTACTCGACATGACAGCGGACGTTTTTGCAAAGCCAAAAACTACTCGACATGACAGCGTTTTTTTCATTCAAAAACAATTACCTTTATTCTTGGAGAGCGGCACTGCCAATCACCCTTTATTTACAGCGGAATTTTAGGCAAAAGCTTTTTTAATAACTATAACCTAATACGAGTGTTCGAGTTACGTACGAGAAAATGCTGTAAAACCAATTAAGCCTATTTTATAATAGGCTTTTTGGTTTTTATTTTTAAAACCATTACTTTTGTAGAGTTGGGAGTGGGTAGCTGAAACTACTTCACCCGCAGCAACCAAAAAAATTAGTTCGGGTCAAGTTTGCAAAAACGGGCCGGAGCGTCATTAAAAAGCCTATTTTACAGCTGTAGAGTAGGCTTTTTAGGTTTTTTCAGTTGGTTGGCAACAGCCGCACAAGGCTATGTTACATTCCAACCAAAGCAAAAAAATTATATAAAAGGCTAATTAACAATAATTTTATGGGTATTTATTCCATCAATATTGCTTATTTTTAATACATATATACCTTTAGATAAATGAGAAGCATTGAGTTGATTTAATTGAAGATTGGTTTCTATTTCAGCTATAACTTTGCCTTCCATATTCATCAATTCTATTTTTGTTAATTCTGATATTGGATATTCAAAATTAACATTTAATATGCCTTTTGTTGGGTTTGGAAAAACGGATGTTTTTGTTTGATAAACATTTGCTAAACCAACTGTACTATTGCCAGTAATTATAGTTTGCGAACTTGTATCGCATAATGGTGTTATTTTAAGTTTAATTTCATAATTATTTGCATTATAAAACGTATAATTTAAAGTATCTTTATCATTATAAATGGGCTGTAATACACCATTTACATACCATTCTCTTGTATAATTTTTAGTATATACAAACCCTATATTGTCATTTACAAAAACAGAGGGTTGTGCAATAAAGTTTTTTACTTTTTTTATGGTTTTATTTATACCTAAAAATGGATTATTATAAGTATAAAATTCTGCATAAAATCCACTATCAACACCAGAAGCATTTGAATTAAAGATAACAAACATTTTTGGCGATGTAGAAACAATACTTAAATTTTTGCCATTGTCTGTATTTTTAATTACTTTTAATAATTTTCCACCTACAATGGTATCTGCATCATAAATACGAATGCTATCGCCAGCATCTGCCAACTTTATTTTCTTAAAATTGATGGTAATATTTTGTCCATTAGTAGGCAATATTTTAAAATAAGATTTAGTATTTATACCTTGGTTATTGCCATAATTTAAATTCAAACCCCCATTGTCTATTATTTTGCCAAAATTCATTTTCATACCAGTATATTTTCCAAAACCTAAAAAAACACTGTAAGGAGACAGTACTGTAATATAGCATTTTTTTACTTGAGGTATAGAATAGCCATTCATATTTCTACTAATAAGTTTGATAGTATAACAACCAGGAAGTTGAAATTGGAATTCAGGATTTTGAGAATTTTCATTCTTTCCATTAGAATTTGGATCAGCAATGACAGATCCATTATTTATATCTGCAACAGGTCCATTTATTAAATCATTTTTATAGGTTACAGAATCGTAAACCTCCCATTTCCATTCATAAGGAGAGTATGTAGTTATATCTGTAAATTTTAACACATCATATTGCTCTATCACTTTTTTACAAACTTTAAAATCTGCAACAGGCACTTGCGCTATTGTAGTTTTTGTAAGGAGAATGATAATGCCAAACAAAAATGTTTTTAGGTTTAAATTGTAATTTTTATTCATAATAATTTGTATTTTTATTAATACAAATCTATTACAATTAATACAGCTTAAAGTATTGAAATTATAAGTTTTACAAAACGATTACAGTAATTTTACCTGCTTTTTACAATTTATATTGGAAAATTATTTTTCAAAAAAGCAGGTCTATCTCCTTTGCCAATGCAATATCTTTATTAGTAACACCGCCAACATCATGGGTTTGCAGTTTTATTTCCACTGTATTGTATATATTGCTCCAATTGGGGTGGTGGTTTTGTTTTTCGCATATAAAAGCTACCTTTAGCATAAATGCCATAGCTTCGGTAAAATTTTTAAATTGAAAGGTTTTAGCTATAAAATTATTAGAAAAAAGCCATTTGTTTAAGTGGGCTTTTTCAATATCTTTTTCGGTAAGTAATGCCATAGGTTAAAATTTAACCAAAGCCTCCAAAAGAAATAATGCTACCCAATATTTGAAAATTGGTAGGATTAATACACATAACAGGTATTTGGGCTTCGTTATTTATTATTTTAATATCCTCCGCTCCAATAATACCGCCTAATACACCTGCGCCCTCATCGGCTATTATCAGCATTAAATCTATATTATTGGCTGCTGCAAATTTTAAGGTTTGTTTGCTAAAGCTGTCTTTACTTTTTGGGTCGTGGTAGTTTTCAGAAGCTAATGCAAAGCCATGTTCTTCTAATTTGTTTTTTACAAAACCTACATTTCCTCTAAGGTTCATAACAAATTGTTCATCTGTTTCGTGGTCGGCAAAAAGGTGTATATTGCAATTGTAAATTTTTGCCAAAGCTATTGCTTGGTAAACTTTTTGCTTACTCGATTTGCTTTTATCTATTGGCAATAAAATATTTTTATAGCCATGTGCAGCAATGTTTTTATTTTGTACAATAATAACAGGGCAGGGCGAGCTTGAAACTACTTTTAGCGCAAAAGCACCCAATATATGCTGCATACCTTTTACACCATGGGTGCCAAAGGTAAGATACCATGCATTTTTAGCATCGGCTATTTGCCCTATGGTGCTAAAAATATCGCCTTCTTGGGCTGTGGCAGTGGTGGTTATACCTGTTTCTGCTTGGTTTTTTTCAGCAGTTTTGTTCAGTTTTATTTTTACTTCGTTTCTCTCTTTGGTATCTTTGGTAATAATATGTACCAAATCTATAGCACTATTGCTTGCTTTGGCTATATTATTAGCATGTTGTAGCGAGCATTCGGCCTCTTTTGTAAAATCGTAGGCTACTATAATAAGGTTGTTTTTGGGTGCAAATTGGTCAGCCATAATTATCTATTTAAGTTGTGTTTTATATTGGTAATTTTGTTTTTACTATTTTTAAGTTTTCTTGTTTCTTTGGGTCCCTGTCGTTCATATTAGTTTTGGTAAAATATTGATGACTGGCTAAAAATTTCACTTGAAGCGTATTCCAAGAAATTTCATCTCTTACAATACCTTTAAATAAAAATTCTTCAAATAAATGTTCGCCAATTTCAAAAAAATCATCTCTACCCAAATAATCCAAATCGGCATCGCATATTATTTCTTCCAATTTGTTTTTAGGTGCTTGAGGCACTTTAGTTGCCATTATTAAGCCTTTAATAATATCTATTTGCTCTTTAGTATATGCATACAATGGCAATACTTGCTCGGCTATTTCGCATCCTTTTTCTTCGTGGTTATTGTAGGTAGAAAGAAAACCACAATCGTGATAAGCAGCAGCAGTTTCTAATAATTTTAAATCTATTTCAGAGGTTATGCCTTCTAATTTGGCAATACGAATAGCTTGGGTTTTAACATCTTTGGTATGTTTTAAAGAATGGTAAGACAGGTAATTTGGAAGTTCCTGTTTTAGCTTTTCTAATATATGTGTAACCGCTGCTTTTACTTCCATAATAATTTCATTTTTTCAAAGTTCAATAATACGATTTAAAAAATACATATCAATATCTCCTTTGTTTTTTGCAGAAATTTTTCCTCTATGGGTACATTCTGCTTGGTTTTTTAATAATTCAAAGGTTGTACCCGAAATATTTATTTTGCCTGGTTCGGAGTTTTGTTCCATTCTGGCAGCAGTATTTACGGTATCGCCCCATATATCGTAAGCAAATTTTTTAGCCCCTACTATGCCTGCCACTAATGGACCAGAGTTTAACCCTATGCGAATATCAAAAAATGGCAAATTATTTTTTCTTCTTTCATCGCCAACTTTTTTAATAAATGCTTGAATTTCTAATGCAGCTTTGGCTACATTCATTGCGCTATGTGTATTGGCATCGGGCAAGCCGCTGGCGCACAAATAAGCATCGCCAATGGTTTTTATTTTTTCTAAATTGTGTTTTTCTATAATTGCATCAAATTCTCTGAAAATAAAATCTATTTCTTCCACCAATTTTTTAGGCGAAATTTTTTCGCTAATGGTTGTAAAATCTTTAAAATCGGTAAACATTACAGTTACTTTTTCAAAATATTTGGGTTCCGATTTGCCGTTTATTTTCAATTCGTTGGCTACCTCATTGGGCAAAATATTTAGCAATAAATCATCGCTTCTTTTCTTTTCGCTTTCTATTTCTGTATTTTTAACTAGCAATAAATCTTGGGTTCTTTGTTTCATTTTATATAGCCTAAAAAATGAAAGTGCTAAAATTAACATTGCGCTTATGCCCAAAATAAGAATATAATTGAACAGTTTTTGGGTTTTTATTTTGCTATTAGCTAATTCTGTTTCCTGCTTGGTAAGTTTTAAAGAATCTTCAAACACTTTAAGGTTCAATTTTTCGTTCAGCAGTTCTTGCTGTGTCATACTAAGCTTATTGGTAGTTTCAGAAATAGTGGCTGCTTGTAGGTTTATGGTTTGCATTTTGGCATTGTTTTCCATTTGCATTTTTTGCAGTTCTAATTTTCTTTTTTCTATTTCCTCTTTACTTATAGATTTATCTTGGTTCAGTTTTTCTATTTCATTCATTCGTCTTTGCAGCTCCTGTTGCTCTCTCATCAATAATTCTTGCTGCGCTTTTATTTGTGCATCTTTTTCTTTTTGGGCTGCATCATCGGTGTTTTTAGTTTCTTTTTCAGGTTTAAAAAATGCTAATTTAGCTACATATTCTTTTCTTTTTAATAAATTACCAGTTTGCCTGTATAAATTAATTAATGATACATAGCATCTATATTTTCCGTAATTGTGGTCTATTTTATCTGCTATATCCAATGCGCTTTTAGTGGTTTTTATAGCATTGTCATAATCTTTATTGTTTTCATAGTTTTTAGCTTCTGCAAGTAGGCTATTTACTCTTGTAGAATCTTTTTTGTCAATAATTTTATCTGTTTTATTTTTAATGCCGAAAGAAAAAGCATTGAAAGCACAAAGCAGAAAGTAAAAGATAAGTTGGCGTTTCATTTAAATAAATTAGTGTTTTAGATTTTGTACAAATATGAATAAAAAAAACAAAATTTTAATAACAAATTTTGCAAAACTCACTTTTCAACTTGCCAACTCTTATCTGCTAATAATTTTACAGTACAATTATGCGCATCATAAGGCATTTTTTTACCCCATTCGTTGGGGGCTATTAAAGATAGTATTGTTTTTGCCCCTTTTGCATATACATAATATGTTGTGCCTACTACAGGTTCAAAATTCAAATCGGCTTGGTATATTTTTTTTGAAATTGTTATTCTTTCTTCTATTTCAGCCACTTGCTGCATTATAAGTTCTGCTTGTTTTTTAAGCATACCTATTTGCTGATAGGCTTGCAGCTGCATGGTTTCGTGGGCTGTAGCTTTGGTTAAGCGTTTATCTATCGGGTTTATTTTAGGCGATGAAACCGAAAGCGGTATAGGCGAAAATTTATCTTCGCCTTGGTAAATGGCATCTTTTTTTAATGGGTCGGTTGTATGTTTTTCGTTTTCCAAGCTATGTGTTCAAACATAATTGAATTACTTTTGTTTATGAATTATGAAAAATTTAATTATCTTTATGGGAATATTTAGTTTGCTAACCTCGTGTTTTGTAGGAAAAAATAAAAAAGTAGAAAATGCGCAAAGTGTTTCTCCTACAACATCTGTTTATGATATTTCAATAAAAACATTAGATGAAAATACAACTATCAATCTTTCAGATTATAAAGGAAAATACATTGTTTTTGTAAATACAGCAAGTGCTTGTGGTTATACACCCCAATACAAAGATTTACAAGAGTTTTACACAGAAAATAGTGCTAAAAATATAGTTGTAATAGGATGCCCATGCAATCAATTTGGCGGGCAAGAAAGTGGAACTGCAGCAGAAATAGGTGCTTTTTGTCAAAAAAATTATGGTGTTACTTTTCCTTTGACACAAAAAATAGATGTTAAAGGCAATAACGCTCATCCGCTTTATCAATGGCTTACTCAAAAAACTAAAAATGGGGCAGGCGATTTTGAAGTAAAATGGAATTTTAATAAATTTATTGTAAACCCAGAAGGTAAGCTTACACATTATTTTGGCTCGGGCACCAAGCCTTCCGATGCTGAATTTTTGAAAGCTGTAGGCTTATAATCCCCACATTACCTTGTATTGAAAAAATATAATGGCAGCCAATAGCATTATATTTACTATCTCTTTAAGTAAGCTAAATTTATAATTGCTAAAATAGTAAGAATAATAAATGGATAAGGGCAGGGCTATAAATGAAAATTCTTGCTTTGCATTTTGTTTACCTGTTAAAATAAGGGCAATGGAAATAAGCATTAGAATTAACAACATTTGAATTGTACGCTTGGCTTTGGTAGTGTTCCTAAAAAAATTTTGATACATACGCATTACAGCAAAAACACATACAACTATTGTCATAGGTATAGCCGATTTTACAGCCCAATATTCAAGATGTAGTTTGCCATAATCTGGGTAAAATAATTTAAAAGGCAAAAAAGTATCATTTACTAAAAAATTTACCATTGTACCCATATACAATGGCATAATAAAACCAATAAATGCAGCTAAGTTATCTTTAAACGTAAATGGGCGAAAAACATTGATACCTATAATTACAAACACAAAAAACATGAGGTATGAAATATTCAATAAAGCACTAATACCTGCCAATAAAGACGCTATAAATATAGATGCCGTAGGGTTTTGCGATTGGTATAATTTCAATATTTCGCCTAAAGATAAGATGATAAATAAATTAACAAACAATGCTGGTCCTGCATAAAACTGGTCAACAAAAAGGCTATTGAGCAGAATAAAAAAATAGGCTGGTAAATAGCTTGGCATAAATACAATTTCGTGTTTTATGCAAATAGTATTTAAAATTAATGCAGAAATAAAAACAATAACTGTAGAAATAATAAAACTCAACAATGGGGTTTGGTTAATTTCTTTAAAGGCAGATGCTAAATAATTAATATCAATAGTAGGCGTATAATTAGCATACGGCACCATAATGCCAAAAAAGCGAATACCAACTGTAAACAGCAGCAATAATACAATGGTTTGATTATAAGTATTTGAAAATAAACGTATCAATATAAAAGTTTAATGTAAGTGTTGTCTCTATTTTGGTTTACAGGAATTACAATACTATTAGCCGTTACTTGACTATATTCCGAAGGTATTACAAGGGCATAAAATTGGTCGCTATTCAGTAGTATTTTTTTTGTATGTTCGCCTTTCGCATTATATGTTACTTGTATAATATCAGCATTTGCGCTCAATTTATCGTTGTATATCATGTTCACATTGTCATCGTTTACCATTATAACTATGCCATTGTAATAGCCACCATCGTTTACAGAAGATTGATTTTTTACCACCACATCATTCCATAATATTTTGCCCATATTATCCAAATTAAGCATCAATATTTCATCGTTGTTAAATATGCGTGCATAGCTTGTTTGCGGCACACCATTTATGTAAAATACATCGCTTTGGGTAGTTATGTACATGCGTTCGGCAATTATTAAGCTGCCGCCATCTATACGAGGCACTATTTTTTTAATATAAAATTTGGTTAAATTTTCGCCTTTTTGCTCGTATTTAGCACCTATAATTTGCGCAACTATTTTTCTATCAAAAGGCATAAATATGGTTTGCAAAGTTTTTAGGTTTATAGTATTTATGCCAATACTAAAATAGCCCTTGTTTTCATCGGTGTTTTTTGTGCCATAAAATCCTGCAATTTGCATGGTATTATTGCTTGGGTTAAAAGCCATATCGCAATCGGAAATATGGGTTTCAGCATCGTTTATCAAAAGGTTTATCCATTGTTTTTGCTTTAAATTTATTCCTAATATTCTGTAATCGTTTACGTTATTTTTATTGCTTTTTTTATTTGAAAATAACGTAAACAATTGCCCCGTTTCAGTTAAAGTACTTTTGTTGAAGCTAATATTTTGATAGCTGTAGGGCAGGGTAATTGTATCTTTGGTAATTAGATTTTCGTTTTCATAATAGGCATATTGAATAAGTGTTTTTTCTTGTATTGGCGTATAAAATGCAGTATAAAAATTTCTTTTTGTTTGGTCTAATTCTATTATAAAATCTGCATCGTTTGTCGCTAATCGCTTGCCGCTAAATATAGTTTTTGGCGCACTGCTTATCCAGTTAGAATCTATTTGTGTAAATTGCAAATTGTATGTATAATCTTTGTTAAAATATTTGGTAAAATATAAAATGCCATTTGGCGTAATAGCTATTTTTTGCAATTCGGCATTGGGTATTTTAATGGTTCTGCTTGCCAGCAAATTCATTTTTTTATCAAAATGTTCAACAACAAAATACTTTCTAAAAGAATTGTTTTTATGTTTTAATACATACAACCCATACTTATTTTGACCTATAACTTTGGTAAAATTTGCTTTCTTATCTAAATTATTTTTTTGCGCCCACAAGGTTTTTTGCGCTTTTATTTCTGTTGAAAATAAAAACAGAGTTACGATAAAAAGATATTTGATAATTTTAAACAAAATAAAAATTTATTTTACAAATTTAAGTACTAATTTGCTTGTTTTGTAATACTTTTACAAACATATTTTTTATTTAATCATTTTATAATTTTTGAAACCAGATTTTTTTTACACCGCCACCAAAAAAGAAAAAGCCATATTGGTAGGCATTCAATACAAGCATTTGCGCAAAGAGCAAACACAGGAGGTTTTAGATGAGCTTGCTGCCCTTGTTGTATCCGCTGGTGCTACTGTGGCTGGGCAGCTAACCCAAAGCCTTGATTATCCAAATCCTCGTACCTTTATAGGCGAGGGAAAAATGGAAGAATTGGTAACTATGGTAGCCCACCACGAGGCAGATATTGTAGTATTTGATGATGAATTAGCCCCTTCGCAAATTCGCAATATTGAAAAACATTTTAAAGAAATAAAAATTATTGACCGCAGCATGCTGATATTGGATATTTTTGCTAAAAATGCTAAAACAGCACAAGCCAAAACGCAAGTAGAACTGGCTCAAAACCAGTATTTGCTGCCAAGGCTTACCAATATGTGGACTCACCTTAGCAAACAAAAAGGCGGTATAGGTATGAAAGGACCAGGAGAAACAGAAATAGAAACCGATAGGCGGGTAATTAGAGCAAATATTACCAAACTTAAAGACCAATTAGAAGTAATAGAAAGACAAAATAAAGTACAACGCCAAAGCCGAACAGATAAAAAACGTGTAGCCCTTGTAGGCTATACAAATGTGGGTAAAAGTACCATTATGAATTTGCTAAGCAATGCAGGTATTTTGGCTGAAAATAAATTGTTTGCTACACTTGATTCTACTGTTAGAAAAGTGGTGTTTGAATATGTTGAAGAACCAGGCAGATTTACCCCTTTTTTACTGAGCGATACAGTTGGTTTTATCCGTAAACTTCCAACACTTTTAATAGAAAGTTTTAAAAGTACACTTGCCGAAGCTGTAGAGGCAGATTTGCTTTTGCATGTTGTAGATATTTCGCACCCCGAATTTGAAAATCAAATGGCATTGGTAAAACAAACTTTGTTTGACATTGGCGCTAAAGACAAGCCTGTATTGTTAATTTTTAACAAAGTAGATGCTTATGTAAAAAACAATCCTGATACAGTATTGGCAGAGTTTGAAAAAAGTTGGCTAAGCAAAGAACATGCACCTTTGGTATTTATTTCAGCTCAAGAAAAAACAAATATTGATGTATTAAGAAATCAAATATTGAAGATGATTAGTTAATTAATAGAAAAAGTGCTGCCTTCTTTGGTGTCTTTTATTTCAATGCCTAATGCCGTAATTTTATTTCTAATATCATCTGCAAGGGCAAAGTTTTTATTGGCTTTTGCCTCTGCTCGCATAGTTAATAACAAATTAATAGCACCTTCCAAATATTGATTGTTGTCTGCTTTATTTTCTATTTGTAAGCCTAAAATATCAAATACAAAAGTTTCATAACCCTTTTTTAATTTTTCTAAATCATTTTGAACAATAGTATCTGTACCAGCCGCTATGCAGTTTATTTTGTTTACTATTTCAAATAATTGCGCAATTAAAATTGGCGTGTTTAAATCTTCATTCAAGGCATCGTAGCATTTTTGAATAAGCTCATCTACAGCTATGCTTGAGGTAGCAGAAGGAATAATTTTAAGCAAAGCATTGTAAGCCGAAAGTAATCTGCTCAAACCTTTTTCGGCAGCTTGCAAGGCAGCATTGCTAAAATCTAAAGTGCCTCTGTATTGCGCTTGCAGAATAAAAAACTTAAGCGTCATTGGCGAGTAGGCTTTTTCTAAAAGGGTATGGTTGCCTGCAAAAAATTCATCTACACCTATGCCATTGTTAAGCGATTTTGCCATTTTTTGCCCATTAATAGTTACCATGTTGTGGTGCATCCATACATTGGCAGGATTGTGTTGGGTACAAGCAGTGCTTTGTGCTATCTCGCTTTCGTGGTGTGGAAATAATAAATCCATACCGCCACCATGTATATCAAATTGCGCCCCCAAATATTTTTTACTCATTGCGCTACACTCTATGTGCCAACCAGGAAAACCTTTACCCCAAGGGCTGCTCCATTGCATAATATGTTCTGCCCCTGCTTTTTTCCAAAGCGCAAAATCGTTAGGATTGCGCTTTTCCTCTTGTCCTTCAAGTTCTCTGGCTTCGTTGCCTGCCCCTGCTATAAGGTCTTCGAGCACCCTGCCCGATAGTTTGCCATAGGCATTGGTTTTACTATATTTCAATACATCAAAATAAACAGAGCCATTGCTTTCATAAGCAAAGCCATTGGCTATAATGGTTTCTATCATTTCTATTTGCTCTATAATATGTCCACTTGCTCGTGGTTCTATAGATGCTGGCAATACATTCAAATAATTGAGCATACTATGGTAAGCATTGGTGTAAAACTGGGCTACTTCCATAGGTTCAAGCTGTTGTAAACGGGCAAGTTTACCAATTTTGTCTTCGCCCTCATCGGCATCGTTTACAAGGTGCCCCACATCTGTAATATTGCGCACCAAGCGCACTTTATAGCCAATATGTTTTAAATAGCGGTGCAGCACATCAAATACTACAGGTCCTCTCACATGCCCAAGGTGGGGATTGCCATACACCGTAGGTCCGCATACATATATACCAACAAAGGGAGAGCTAATAGGCGTAAACAAAGAAATTTCTCTGGTGTAGGTATTGTATAATTTTAGAGGCTGCATAAAGTAAATTGCAAAATTAATTGAAATTATTTTATATTTGAATATGTTTCGGTTTCTTGTTTTAAATACCTTTAAAGCAATGAAAAGATTAAGCCAATAATTTTATAACAGTTTTTCTAAAAACTAATATTAGAATTAAGACACATAGTGCCAACACTATTGGTGTACTTAATGGATATGGCATTATATCTTTTATTTCAGAACTAATACTATAAATAGTATGAAAATAAACATTAACACTGCAATGAAACGCTACTGGTATCCATATTGATTTTGTATAGAGATATAATAATGATGTAATAACACCCATTAAAAATGTATAAATTAAATATGGAATTAATTCATTTCCAGATGTAATGTAAAAATGAAAAATTGAACATATTAGTGATGAAAAAATGATTACAAATATTAGTGTTTTTTTATTTGATATTGGCTTTGTTAAAAATGTGTATCTGAATAAAAACTCTTCATATATAGCTCTTACAATTGATGTTAAAATTGAAGTAACTATAATTTTTATACTTATTGGCTTTACTATTTTACTTGAGTATAAAAACGAAAAACAAAACCACCACAATAAAAAACCAATACAGAATGAAAGCAATACTTTTAAAATTTTGAATTTAATGTACACAAATTCTAAATTTTCTATGCCTATGCTTTTTTTGTAGTATTTAGATTGGAAAAAATAAATTGTAACTACAATAAATACTAAAGTAACTATATTTTTAGCAATATTATGGCTAAATAAACTATTAAGCACTAAAAAGGGGAAAGAAAAAATGAAGTAGGCAAAAAACCATTTTAGCCTTTTGCCTACTTCAATAATTTCAAATCGATTAATATATTTCACTATATAAAGGGGTAGCTGTATAAGTTATATTTTTTACAACATAAAATGCGTCTCCATCTGCATTGTATCTTATGTCTGAATGTTGAGCAGGTACATTAATAAATTTGCTATATCCTGTTGAAGCTGTATCTAATGTTAAAATTTTCCATGTATTTTTTAATGGTTTAGGCGCATCAGCCCCTGGCTTTATAAATAATGAATCAATTTCATTGTAAACAAAATTATTTGTTGGATTTACACCTTCAAATATACTACTATCATTATTTTGCACGACCATACCCCAGCCAAATGTAACACAACAATTATTGCCTGAACCAATACAAGGAATATGACAAGGAACGAATGCGCCACGTCCAACTGTTGCATCAAGACAATATTCACCCATACCTCCACAATCTGCCGATGAATGACCAAAACAAACTGTTACTGTTAAAACTGGACCACCTGAACCAATATTAGGCAATTCAGTTACACTTGGGTCAAATGTAGTTTTTTCAGATGTTTGCTTACTTTTACTTGTGTCTTTTTTACACATTTGAAATACAAACGTAGTTAAAATGCCTAGCATTATCACTACTAAAATTTTTTTATTTTTCATATTATTTATAAATATAAATACAAATTAAAAGAAAAAATATGAAAAACACAAATATGTGTTATTCATATTTTTAAACTAACTCAATTTTGTATAAATTGAATAATGTTGAAGATATTAGTATTAAGTTTTGCTCTAATGTAAAAAATATTAGAATTAAACAAAACTTAACTCAAAGCCAATTGGCTTATGAGGCAGGTATTCCAACAAATCAAATTGGTAGAATTGAACGAAATGAAATAAGCCCTAGTTTGAATACAATAATTAAAATTTGTAACGCTTTAGATATTTCAATAACTGAATTATTTGAGTAATAAATTAATTTGTAGCAAAGCTCCTTTCGGCTGCGACCAACCACTGCCACCGTATTTTGATATTGCCATTGTTAATTTTATTACCAACAAAAATATACAATTTTACATCAAAAGTGTTAAAAATGTTAGTTTTTATACAGTGTAATACCATTAAAAACCCATTAAACAAAGGAACTAAAATTATTTTTGCAAACCATTTGGAAAATACACAAGATATTAACTACCTTTGCAGTCCAAAAAAAATTTAGTCATGTCAAGAGTTTGTGATCTTACAGGAAAAAAAGCATTAGCAGGTAATAATGTTTCCCATAGTAACCGTAAAACAAAGCGTAGATTTTACCCAAATTTACAAGAAAAAAGGTTTTATATACCTGAAACAGGCGAGTGGATTACCCTTAAAGTATCTACATCAGCTTTAAGAACTATCAATAAAATTGGTATAACAGAGGCTATTAATAGAGTATTTAAAAAAGGAACTATATAAGATTATGGCAAAGAAAGGCAATAGAATACAAGTAATTTTAGAATGTACAGAGCAAAAAAACTCTGAAGTAAAAGGCATGAGCCGTTATATTACAACTAAAAATAAAAAAAATACAACCGAAAGAATTGAATTGAAAAAATACAATCCTTTTATGAAAAAAGTAACTTTACACAAAGAAATTAAATAACAATAGATTATGGCAAAGAAAGTTGTAGCAACATTAAAAACCGCAGGTGCAGATAAAGATTACGTAAAAGTATTCAAAGCTGTAAAATCTAAAAACGGAGCATATTCTTTTAAAGAAGAAATAATTTCTGGCGAAGAATCTAAAACCTATTTTAAATAAAATATTTACCCTACAAATAGGAGCCTCCGGAAACGGGGGCTTTTTTTGTAATTAGCTTGAGAGTTATTGACTAGTCAACATGGCGTCATTCTGTAAATTTTGGCTTCGCAAAATTATACAGAATCTGATTTTAAATAGATTTTGAACAATTTCATGAAGCGTAGCGGAATAATCTTTTTTCAGAGCAAAAAAGTTCAGAATGACCACTTTTTTCAAAACTAATTAACTTTAAACCTAACATATTTAATAATTCAAAAGCAATTAAAAACCCTTAATTTTGAAGCAAGTTTTTTCGTTCATTGAGCTTGTCGAAATGAAAGATATAATTAAGTAAACCAAAAATCAAACTTCGACAAGCTCAGTATCCAAAAATCAAAAATTAACCATGTCTATATTCGATTTTTTTAAAAAAGACAAAACAAAACTAGAGGTAGTAGCTGCCGAGCAGGGATTGGAAAAAACCAAAGAATCTTTTTTTGGCAAACTTACCAAAGCCATAGCTGGTAAAAGCACTATCGACAATTCTTTTTTAGATGAGCTTGAAGAAATATTGGTAACCAGTGATGTAGGTATTGAAACTACCGTAAGAATAATAGAACGAGTAGAAAAAAGGGTAGCCAAAGATAAATACTTGAATGCCAATGAACTAAATATTTTACTTCGAGATGAAATTACCCTACTGCTTACCGAAAATAAAAAAACACCAACCGTAAATTTTGATTTAGAAAACCAAGTAAAACCTTATGTGCTAATGGTGGTAGGTGTAAATGGTGTTGGTAAAACTACTACTATTGGCAAATTAGCCCATAAATTTACCCAAAATGGTAAAAAAGTATTGTTAGCAGCAGGCGATACCTTTAGAGCAGGTGCTGTTGACCAATTAGAAATATGGAGCAAGCGTGTAGGTTGCGGTTTTTATGCCAATGGTATGAATACCGACCCTTCGGCAGTTGCTTTTGATGCTGTAAAAAAAGCTACAGAAGAAAATTATGACATAGTAATATTAGACACTGCAGGCAGATTGCACAATAAAGTAAACTTAATGAATGAGTTAAGTAAAATAAAACGTGTAATGACAAAAATATTAGATTATGCACCAAACGATGTCATGTTGGTATTAGATGCCTCTACAGGGCAAAATGCTTTTGAACAAGCCAAACATTTTACAGCAGCTACGCAGGTTACCTCATTGGCACTTACAAAATTAGACGGCACAGCCAAAGGTGGTGTTGTGCTTGGGGTTAGCGACCAGTTTAAAATTCCTGTAAGATACATAGGCATAGGCGAAGGGATAGAGGATTTAAAAATATTTGATGCTGCGGCATTTGTTCATACCTTATTTGAAGCATAATATACAATGCGTACAAAAACATTAAAGCAAAATAGAATAAATATTGTTACCCTTGGGTGTAGCAAAAATTTGGTGGATAGCGAAGTATTGTTAAGCCAGCTAAAGGGCAATGATATGGAGGCTACCCACGAAAGTGAAAAAAATGATGCCAATATTATTGTGGTAAACACTTGTGGTTTTATTGATAATGCAAAGCAAGAAAGTATAGATGCCATTTTGCAATACGTGGGCGAAAAAGAAAAAGGAAATATTGACAAACTGTATGTTACAGGCTGCCTTTCGCATAGATACAAAGATGAATTAGAAAACGAAATACCACAAGTAGATGCTTATTTTGGTACATTGGAATTGCCTAATTTATTAAAAACTTTAGGAGCAGATTATAAACACGAGCTTATTGGCGAAAGATTAACAACTACGCCCCAGCATTATGCGTATTTAAAAATTAGCGAAGGCTGTAACCGCCCGTGTTCCTTTTGTGCTATACCTTTAATGCGTGGTAAACATGTAAGCAAAAGCATTGAACAAATAGTGTTAGAAGCACAAAATTTAGTTAAAAATGGCACAAAAGAAATAATGCTCATAGCCCAAGATAGCACTTATTATGGCATAGATTTGTATGGCGAAAGAAAACTAAAAGACCTTTTAGAAGCCCTTGCGGAAGTTAAAGATTTGGAATGGATACGCTTGCATTATGCCTATCCATCGCAGTTTCCAGAGGAAATATTGCCTGTAATGGCTGCTAAACCCAATATTTGCAAATATTTGGATATTCCTGTGCAGCATATTTCGGATAATGTTTTGAAAATAATGCGTAGAGGCATTACCAAACGCAGAACTTACGAAGTGCTGAATACCATTAAAACGCAAGTGCCTAATATTGCTTTGCGTACTACAATTTTAGTTGGTCACCCGGGCGAAACCGAACAGGATTTTGAAGAATTAAAGCAGTTTATTATTGATTTTCAATTTGATAGATTAGGGGTTTTTACTTACTCGCACGAGGAGAATACACATGCGCATTCTTTGGCAGATGATATTCCTGCGGAGGTAAAACAAAAAAGAGCAGAGGAATTAATGGCTTTGCAAGAAGAAATTTCATTTAAAAAAAATAAGGTAAAAGTGGGGCAAACACTGAAAGTGCTTTTTGATAGAAAAGAAGGCGAATATTTTATTGGTAGAACCGAAGCCGACTCGCCCGAGGTGGACAATGAAGTATTGGTATCTGCAAAAGATAATTTTGTAAGAGTTGGCGATTTTGCCCAAGTTGAAATTATAGAAGCCGAGCCTTTTGATTTAATTGCAAAACTAGTTTAATGCTATGCAAATAGATATTACATCTTTGGGTTTTTTATCTTCTACAACAACAGCTTTTTTGAATAAAGAAAGTAGATTAACAGAGATTGTTAGCGAAAAACACCCCTTTTTTAACATTGAAAATGCCATAAAAGGCAAAGCCAATTTTGAATTAGAAAAAAGAAAAATATTAGTAGAAGTTTTAAATAGCCAATACAAAGATATTTTAACAAAAGAAGATGTTTTGGTTAAGCAAAATATTGATTTATTGTTGCAAGAAGACACATTTACCATTACCACAGGGCAGCAATTACATCTATTTTTAGGACCTGTTTTTATGGTTTATAAATTAATTTCTACCATAAAAGCTGCCGAACATTTTAAACAGCAATTTTCTGATAAAAATTTTGTGCCAGTATTTTGGCTTGCTTCCGAAGACCATGATTTTGAAGAAATAAAAAACACAATCCTTTTTGGGCAAACATTTGCTTGGGAAACTCAACAAAATGGAGCTACAGGCGAGTATCATTTGCAAGATTTACCATCACTATTTGAAGCCATAAAACAAAGATTTGAAAAAGATGAAAAAACAGTAAAATTGGTTTCAGAATTTGAACAATTTTATGCCGGTTCAGATAATTTGGCAGAGGCTACAATAAAAGTTGTCCATCATTTTTTCGGTAAATATGGCATTGTCTGCTTAGATGCTAATTGCAAAGAGTTAAAGACATTTTTTAAATCAATTGTAAAACAAGAACTTTTATCTGAAAATAATTTTATAGCTTTCAATGAATTTAGCAATCAATTAAAAAACAAAGAATTAAGCCTTCAATTAAGTGCCAGAAAAATTAATTTATTTTATTTAGAAAAAGGCAGCAGAAATAGAATTGAAAAAACAGAAAAGGGGTATCAAATTATTGGTGCTGAAAGGCTTTTTTCTGAAAAAGAAATTTTAAATTTAGTAGAAACAAACCCTGAAAAATTTAGCCCAAATGCAGTTTTGCGACCATTGTATCAAGAAACTATTTTACCCAATGTGGCTTACATAGGTGGCAATGCAGAAATAAATTATTGGCTGCAACTTGCAAAAGTGTTTGAAAACTGCAAAATACTAGCACCAAGTTTAATTTTAAGGCAAAGCGTATGGTATATTTCTACTAAAACAAATGAGTGGTTAAACAATAATAATATAGAACTTATAGCCTTATTCAAAGCCAATAAAGCAGTGGAGTTTGTTGTATTAATTGATAAAAATGCAACCAATCCATTCTCACAATATTTACAACAATTTTTAAAATTGAAATCTGAAATTCAAAATGAAGCTGCTAATACCATTGGCTCAGAATTAAAACAGATAGTAGAACTGGGTAAAACGTACGAAAAAAGTTTAAAAAATTTAGAACAAAAGCACCAAGATTTTTTAAGCAATAAAAATCAAAAAAGTATAAAAAAATTAGAGCAAATAAAAATGCAAGGTTTTGATAAAAATAATATACAAGAAAGGAGTACTTTTACCATTGAAATGATGCTAAAAGTAGAAAATTTGCTTAAAAATACCCTTGAAAAATTAGAATTTGCGCCTTTAAAAACAACTTTTTTTAAGTATTAAAACACTAACAATCAATTGTTTAATACAAAATTATGCACATATTGATATTATTTTTTTGTTAAATGTTTTGTTTATTGGAATGTACTAACCTATTTTTGCGGGGTTAAGAAAAAGAAAATCAAAGAATAATGAAACAAATAAAATTAACAATTTTAACTTTAAGTTTAGTGTGTTTTGCATCTTTATTGAATGCTCAAAATACTTTAAATTCAAGTGAATCTAACAATCCGAGAAAGGATACAAACAAAATTTGGACTAGACACCCATATGCTTTGAAAAAATGGGCAGGGGACTCCATTCGCAAAAACGATTCAGGACAGTATTTGCAATCAGCCTATTTTCAAGACAGAAGAGCCAAAAAATGGACAGTCGGGTTACTAGCTGGTACATCTTTATTTAATGGAGATGCGGATAAAAAACAATTAGGTTGGGATTTTGCGCCTTACGTTAAATATTCAATATCTCAAACTTTTGCTTTAAGAGCAGAATACAATATTGCCAAATTAAGAGGCGAAAGAGATTACCAAAACCCTACTTTGTTTAAAGACAACTTTAAATTTACAAGTATCGTTCAAGATTGGAATATCCAAATGCACTTTACTTTAGGTAACATTTCATTCTTACGTCCATTGCGTAAAACTCAAATGTATTTATTTACAGGTATAGGTCAAGCTTCTTTCAAATCAAGAGCCTCATTTGTTGACCAAAGATTATTTTTGGGTGATTATTACTTAACCTCATATTATGGACAAGGCACACCTAATCCTAATTTAGGGAAAAACGTAACCGAAATCTACCAAGGAAGAAATATGATTGTACCTACAGGTTTAGGTTTTAAACATTACTTAAGTCGTTATTTTGATTTAGGCTTAGAGTACAGACACACTTGGTTAAGAAGCGATGATATAGATGTTTACAATACTGCAATATGGCAAAACAGATGGTGGGATTCTTATGGTTTCTTAAGAGCAAGTTTCGGTTGGAAATTTGGAGCTAAAAATCCTCAACATTATGATTGGTTAAGCCCAGTAGAATCTATCTACGACCAAATGGCAGATGTTAAAAAGAAAGTTGATTGTTTAGGTAAAGATGATGATAACGACCACGTTTCTAATTGCTTCGACCAAGATAACAAAACTCCTGATAGCTGTATGGTATATGGTAATGGTATGGCTGTAGATACAGATAGAGATGGTATTCCAGATTGTCAAGACAAACAAATTACTGAATTTGATTGTGCTGTAGATGCAAATGGTGTAGCTATTGATTCTGATGGCGACAATGTGCCAGATTGCAGAGATAGAGAACAAAATTCTGCTCCTGGTGCTTTAGTAGATGCTAATGGTATAGAAATTAAATCTTGTTGTAATTGCGATAACGTAATGTTCCCTGCTATTACAATTAGCAAAAATTGCTTAACCAACGAAACCAAAATGATACTTTATCAAATTGCTGATAAAATGAAACAATGTCCAGATAAAAAATTAGTTGTAAACGGCCCAGCTGGAAAATCATCAAAATACAATGCTACAGGCAATACTAAATGTATGGATGAGATTATTAAATTCTTAAATGAGAAATTTGGTATCTCTCGCGATAGAATTATAACTAACTATAGCGGTGGTACTGAAAACAAAAACACAATTGAAGTTAAAATTCAATAATTAAACAATAAAAATATATTTTAGAAATGCCGCAATAAAATGCGGCATTTTTTATGAAATTTTTAAGCTATTAACTATCTTTGCCTTATTGTGTTAAGAATAAAAATTTTAATTCCATGTATATTTCTGTCGTGGTTTGGCTGCATAGCACAGCAAAATAATATAGATAGTATAAAAACTATTAAAAAACCTTTCCTAGATAATAGTATTTTATTTGGTATATCCTTTGCAAAACACGCACCTAGTGGTAATTTAAAAGAAAGATTTGGACAAAGTAATACATTTGGTTTTAATACGTCTTATAAATTTAATCGCAATATATATTTACATTGCGGATTGGATATTTTATTTAGCAGCAATGTAAAAGAAAATGGCATATTAGATTCTATTATTGGCAAAAGTGGAGATTTGATAGACAATCAAGGAAATTTAGCCATTATTAGGCTTTATCAAAGAGGTTATAGTTGGCATATTAATGCTGGTAAAATTATTCCTTTATCTCGTTTAAACCCAAATTCTGGCTTATTGATTACTGGTGGTGTTGGCTTTCTGCAACATAAAATTAAATTTCAATTTACACGAAATATTTTACCACAGTTAGAGGATAATTATTTTAAAGGCTACGATAGGTTAACGAACGGCTTAATGTTTAGGGGCTTTATAGGCTATCAAAGAATTGCCGAAAACGGCATGTTTAATTTTTTTGCAGGTATAGAGATTTTAAAAGGCAATACTTATAACAGAAGAGAATTAAACTATGATACAAGAGTAAAGGAAACACGTTTGCGAAATGATATATTGACAGGCTTAAAATTTGGTATTCAAATAAAAATAGAAGGAAATAGAGCGAATACACGTAAAGGCGATGATGGTAGTTTTTTTGAATAATAACTAATGAAATGGCTATACTTATTAAGCGTAAAAATAATTGAAGCATTGCTGCCCATAGCTATTTTATTTACAAAAAATAAAAAATTAAACGCTTTTGTAGAAGGCAGGAAATTAATAATTAAACCTTTCGTAAGTGTTCAAAGTAGAGTATGGTTTCATTGTGCAAGTTTAGGCGAATTTGAACAAGCACGCCCATTAATTGAACTATTGAAAAGTGAAAAGAAAGATATAAGTATTGTTGTTTCTTTTTTTTCGCCATCGGGTTATGAGCAAAAAAAAGATTATCCATTGGCAGATTTAGTATTTTATTTGCCTTTAGATACCCCTAAAAATGCTAAAAATATAATTGAAATTATAAAACCTACTATCGTAATATTTGTGAAATACGAAATATGGTATTTTCATTTGAAACAATTATTTAAGCGCAAAGTGCCTGTATATTTAATTTCGGCAACTTTTAGGCAAAACCAATATATTTTTTCTGTATGGGGAAGGTGGCTTTTTAATTTATTGCCTCAATACAAAACCATTTTTTTGCAAGATAAAAAGTCTTTCGATTTATTAAAAAATAAAGGATTAAACAACATTGTTTTAGCTGGCGATACACGTTTTGATAGAGTATTTGAAAATGCAAAAAATGCGAATGCGAATGCTAAAATTGAAGCGTTCAAATCTGATTCATTTTTATTGGTTTTGGGTAGTAGTTGGGCACAAGAAGAGGATATTTTGTTAGAGATTTTACATGTATTATCTCAATTAAATTTTAAAGTACTAATAGCTCCGCATGATATTAGCGAAAATCATATTGCTGAAATAGAAAAAAAGTTTAAATCTTATGGTATTTCTCGATATACTCAAAATGAACAATCAAACTGTAAACTATTAATATTAAATACTATTGGGCATTTGGCAAGTGCTTATTGTTATGCAAATTTGGCTTTTATTGGTGGTGGTTTTACAGGTGCTTTGCATAATATATTAGAGCCTTTGGCTTTTGGTGTACCTGTGGTTTGTGGTAGTAAATTAGAAAAATTTCCTGAGTCAAAATTAGCAAAAGATAAAGGGGTGTTATTTACCATAGAAAATAAGAATGATTTTAGAATTCTATTTGAAAACATAGTATTTCAATTTGAAAATAAAAATAGATTATTAAACAGATTAAGTGCTGATTTTATTGCAGAAAATGCGGGTGCTACTCAAAAAGTTTATGCAGCCATTTACAAATAATTAATGTTCAACTCCTACGGAGTTGTATATAGGGTATGTAGATTATTCTAAACATACTTTATTTACTTAAAAAATTTACCCATTCTTGGTATTTTATATTAGGCAATACTCTTGGAAATTTGCTTTGAGAACCATATTTGCCTTGCAGTTGCATCCATTCTAAAAAGGTATTGTGAGGAAGTAAATTTACATGCACTTCTGTGAGCGCATGCTTGCGCTCTGTTGCATAATCATCATTCAGCTCTATCAAGAATTTATCCAATAAAGTACTTACATATTGGGTATCTAAATCTTTCTTATCGCAGGCTATATACCATTGGTGGCTATGTGTTTTATCGTTGCTAATACCTTTTACAGTATATTCATTTATAGGTGTATTTAATGTAAGGCTTAGCTTTTCAATGGCTTTATTCATATTATCTACACTTAAATGCTCGCCACAAACGCTTAAAAAATGCTTGGTTCTACCAGTTATTTTTATTTCACATTCTTCTAAATCTACAAACTTAATGGTATCGCCAATTAAATATCGCCATGTGCCGCTACAAGTGGTAAGCAATATTGCATACTCTTTATTCAATTCTACTTGGTTAATATTTAATGCTAATGGATTGGGTATAAGATTGCCTTCAGCATCAAAAAAAGTTTCGTTGAAAGGTACAAATTCAAAAAACATACCGTTTTTAAAATTTAATTTCATACCCAAAGATTTTTCTTTGGTTTGAAAAGCTACAAATCCTTCAGAGGCAAGATAAGTTTCTAAATACGTAATAGGGTGTTCTAACAAAGAATTTAAACTTTTTTTATACGGTTCAATAGCCACACCACCCCATAAATATACACTTAAATGAGGCCAAATATCGTGTATGGTTCTAAGATTATAACGTTTTATAATTTGCTCAAATAATATTTGTATCCAAGCAGGTACGCCAGCTATTAATACTACATCCCACTGTGGTGCTTCGTCCACCATTCTGTCTATTTTGTTTTGCCAATTTTTTTCAGCTCTAATATCTTGCGAGGGTTTGCTAAAACGCTCAAACCAATTGGGTACGTTGCTACTTGTTATGCCGCTCAAATCGCCTGCATAGGTTTTGCCTTCATTGTTAAAATATAAACTTGTGCTTCCGCCAAGCATTAAATAATTTTTTGTTAAATAATCTTTGGGAATATCAGATTTTGCAATACTTATTACTTGCCTTAAACTTGCTCTGGTTATAGATTTTATCATATCCTGCGATACAGGTATGTACTTGCTCGACCCTTCCGATGTGCCAGAACTAAGCGCAAAATACTCTATTTTACCAGGCCAAGTAATATCTTCTTTACCATTGTAAGCCTTTTGCCACCAATTGTGCATGGTGCCATAATCTGTAACAGGTACTTGTTTTTTATACTCTTTGTAAACAAATTTGGCATTCAATACCTCATTGAAATTATATTTTCTGCCATACTCTGTATTGGCTGCTTTGGTTAATAATTTTTTTAATGTTTTTAGCTGTTGTCTGTATGCTTTTTCTTGGTTTAAAGAAAATGGTTGCGCCAATCGTTTACCTGCATTTAGCAGTTGATTAATCATTTTTTTAGGGTAACTATTGGGCATTGTTAGCGCAAAGTAAAGAAATTTTCAGCAAATTTAATGGCTATTTTTAATTTGTAATATTTTAGATACTTTTACGCTATTCAAATTTTTTAATTTTTGCAATAAATAGAAGTATGAAAATAGCAATGATAGCTGCCATGGATAGCAATAATGCCATAGGTTTTCAAAATACATTATTATGGCATTTGCCAGATGATTTTAAATGGTTTAAAGAAAAAACAAAAGGTAAACCAATGATAATGGGGCGAAATACAATGGATTCGTTGGGAAAGCCATTGCCAAATAGATTGAATGTAGTTGTATCATCTAAAAATGAGAATATTATTGATGGTTTTGTATATGCCCAAAGTTTTAAAGATGCTTTCAATTTATTGCCTTCAAATACGGAGGAGGCAATGATAATAGGAGGAGGAAAAGTATATACACAAATGCTACCAATGGCAGATATTTTATATATTACCAAAGTAAATAATAGTTGGGAAAATGTAGATACTTTTTTCCCAAAATGGAATGATGAAGAATGGCAACTTATTTACAACGAAAAACATACCCAAGATGAAAGGCATGCTTTTAGTTTTGAGTTTATGATTTTTGAAAGGATATAATACAAATTGCTTTTTCCCGTAGCAAAAAAGTCCCCTCTCCTATGGAGAGGGGATTTAGGGGTGAGGCAAAATCAAAAAATATTTTACTCTTCAGCAGGTGGGGGTCCATCTTGAGGCTTGCCGGCTTTGCCGCCTACTTTTTTTACCAATTCTTTTTTAAATTCTCGCTCTACGTGTGGCAACATAGCAACTTTTTTTACAGGCAATACTTTTTTAAATTTATTGATATATTCCTTAAAGAGATTGTTTTGGTCGTCTTTCAATTTTATCATAGCATTAAGCATTTCTTCTGCTTTTTTATCGTCCATAAAAGTTACTTCATTTGGGTTGTATTTTTTTCTAAAAGTATCTTTCAAAGCTTTGTCTTTTTGCTTGTATTCGTCAAGCAAAGGGAAAAAGGCTTTTTGCTCTGCATCTGTTAATGCCAGTTTTTCAATTAAATATTGCTTGCGCAGGGCATTTATTTTGGCTTCCTTGTCTTCTTTGTTTTTGTTCGGTTTGCCTTTTTGTGCAATGGCATTGCTAAAACCTAATACCATTAAAAGGCTTAGCATTATTGTTTTTAAATTATTTTTCATGATTTTAAGGGGTTTAATTGTTGTTTAAATTTGTATTTCATCTTCAAAAAGAGAATATTCTGTTAGCGTATCGCTTGAGTTTATTTCTTCTTCTTCAAAATAAGAAATGGTTTTTATTTCATTTTGATAAAGGCTGTCTATGGCTTCTGTACTTACAATATCAATTAGTTCATCGTCTGTTAGTTCGTTGTTTTCCTCAAAAGCGGTGTATTCATCTGCTGTAATGCTTGCATAGCTTATAGGTATTTCTGTTTTGTTGCTATTAATAAAAATTCCAACACTTACAACCAATAAAATACTTGCAGCCACTAACCATTTGCTATTTTTTTTCCAAAATGTTAATTTGCTTTTTGAAGAATATAACTGACTTGTAATGCCATTATTTAGCTTTTCAAAATAGCCATCAGGCACTTTGAAAGTATTGTTTTTAAATTCGCTATTTAATTCATCATTGTTGTTCATTGTTTTATTGTATTGTTATGACATTTACTAATTCTTAAAGTTTAATCTATGTTTAAATTTTTTTTAATTTTTTCTACAGCTATATGGTAACTGCTTTTTAATGCACCTATGGAAGTGCCAGTAATATCGGCTATTTCATCGTATTGCAGTTCTTCAAAATATTTATAGTTAAATACCAAGCGTTGTTTTTCGGGTAGGGTTAGTAGAGCTAATTGTAGTTTTTTTGCTATTTCATCGCCTGTAAGTTCGTTGCCATAGTTTATCATATTGCTGTAATGTCCATCGGTATCAAGCATGGTGTCAAAACTTGTAAACCGTTTTTTTTGATTTAAAAATGTTATACTTTCATTGTAGGCTATGCGAAAAATAAAACTACTCAATGCGCTGTTAAACTTAAATTGAGCGGCATTTTGCCATAGTTTTATAAATACTATTTGGGTTACTTCATCGGCATCATCGTGGACTATTAAAATTCTACGCACCTGCCAATATACCTTGCGGTTAAAACGGTTCAATATTGCCGTAAAAAGCCTTTCATCTTTATTGTTTTCAATAAATTGCCTGAATAAATCATTATCAGATATGGCTTTTGTTTCTAACAAATTTTAGGTATGACGAACATACAATAAAAAGGTTTAATAAGGGTAAATATTATTTCTTTTTAAAGCTTCCGTAAATAAAATTTACATTTAGCTAATTTGTAGATTTGAGTAATTTTTTAGCTACTCCTAAAGCTTAGGCAATAGATAAAAATAATATTGCTTTATTCTAATCATAAATCTCCTTTCTATGCCCTAAATCTATAACGTCTATGAGCAGTATTTCGTCAAAAATATCGTAAATAATACGGTAATCAGCCACACGAATTCGATAAGCATCTCTGCCTTTTAGTTTCTTGCTACCAGCTGGGCGTGGGTTATTGGCAAGATTATAAATAGCCTGTTTGATTTTGGAAAAATAAGGTTCGTTAATTTTTTCAAGTGCTTTAATGGCTCGTTTGGTTATGGTTATATTATACACCATTACTTTGCTTTGCGTTTAGATTCTATCATTTTAAAAGCATCTTTTATAGGAATAGAGGGTTCTTTAGATTTTTTTGCTGCGTCATAAAGTTTTATATCCTCTAATTCTTCTAAAGCTTCTAAAATAGAATCTAACTCTTTAGCAGGTAAAACTACCAAAGTCTTTTTTCCATTTGCATCTTTAATGTATTGTAAATTTAGGTTACGCATAAAATTATTTCAAAGTTAGGAAAATTAAAGTAAAACAAAAAAAAAGTTTTTAATTAAAATAATAAGCCCATTTCTGCAAACTAAAATAACTACACCCACACAATATTTTCCTACCTTTGTATTATCTAAAACAATGAAAAATTGCCTCTACATACTTTGCATTTTCCTTTTATTTTCTTGTAGTAGAAATCATAAAGAATTAAGCAAGCCCAATGTGTATTTTTTCCTAAATACAGAATGCCCTATTTGCTTAAAATACCAAGGAAGTTATAAAAAAATAACTCAAAAATTTGCAGATAGTTTTAATTTTTACTTTGTATTTCCAAACGAAAAAAACGAAAAAAAAGCCAATGCCTTTTGCCAATACGATAGCATAGATATTAAATATATCATCATGGATTATAATTTAACTGTAACCAAAAAAGCCCAAGCCACTGTTACGCCTCAAGTGGTAATAATGAAAGATAAAAACATACTTTATTCTGGCAAAATAGACGACCAATTTATGGCTATTGGTAGCCAAAAACCAGCAAGTATAAATTATGTAGAGAATGTTTTAATTTCGCTGCTTAAAAATGAGCCTATTGCCATTCAAAAAACCGAGCCTATTGGTTGCTTTATTGAGCAGTAGTGTTTTGCTGTTTTTTAGTTGCTCCAATACACAACAAGAAATTACTTTCGAAAAAAATATAGCTCCGATAGTGCATAAAAATTGTACACCTTGCCATAGGCAAAATGGTGGCGGGCCTTTTAGTTTAATCAGTTATACCGATGTGGCAAGCAGGGCAAAAATGATAGCCCATGTTACCCAAATACGCTATATGCCGCCTTGGCCTGCCGATGCCAATTATAGCCATTTTGCAAACGAAAAAATATTGAGCCAAGATGAAATAGACCTAATACAAAAATGGGTAAAAACAGGTAAAAAAGCAGGCGATACTTTGCAAATAAAACCGCCACAAATTTTAACAGATGGCTCGCTTCTGGGTAAGCCAGATATGGTAATTCCGCTAAAAACGATTGAAGTATTACCGAATAATAAAGATAAATTTTATGTTGTAAAAATACCTTACCAAATAGCCAAAGATACTTTTGTTAGAGCAGTAGAATTTATTCCTGGTAGCCCAAGCTTGGTACACCATATGAACGGGCATTATTATCAGTTTTCTAAAAATACAAATCCATTTTTAGGCAATCAATTTTTGGCTTTAGATAACCCAGATTATAAAACATTGTACGAACAAATAAATATGAAAAATGCCGATGGAAGCTTGCCTGTAAGGGTGCATTCGGCTGTTAATTATTTGCCTGGCACGTATGGGGTAAAATATCCCCAAGGTATTGGTGGTTTTAAACTTACACAAAAAGGGGCATTTATAGCCAACGATATTCATTATGGACCAAGTACAAAAGCAGCTTTAGATTCTTCAAAATTGTATTTGTATTTTGATACAGAAAAGCCCAAACGCCCTACTTTTGAGCTGATGTTGGGTACAAATGGTGTTGCGCCTATTGAGCCACCTTTGCAAATTCAACCCAATACAATTTCCAAACATACAAGCCAATTGGCTGTTTATAATGATATTTCGGTTTTAACCATCAATCCTCATATGCACCTTATTGGCACTAAATTTAAAGCCTATGCCATAAAGCCAAATGGCGATACCATTAAACTTATTTCAATACCAAAATGGCGATTTAGATGGCAGTATTTTTATACGTTTACCCACCCTATAAAAATTCCAAAAGGCAGTATTATAAGGGTAGAAGCCGAATTTGACAACACAAAAAATAATCCTGACAATCCCTTTAATCCACCGCAACTAATAGGCGAGCGCTTAGAATTTGGTGGCAGCAGTATGCGTACAACAGACGAAATGTTGCAATTTATTATTACATATATGCCATACCAAAATGGAGATGAAGGAATTGAATTAGGAAAATAAATATTAGAGAAATGAAAAACTTAAAAGGACTGTTTATCTTGTTTTTACTGCTTTTAGGAGCAGTTTTAGCCATAGTTTATTTTATACCCGCGCTTCAAAAAGAAAAAAACATCAATATAGAAGATAGAAAAAGTGGCTTGGAAATGGTGTCAAAAAATTATGGATATGCTATAGATAGTTGTGCCGCAGTTTTCAATATTTCGCCAGCTTATTTAAAAGCTTTGTGTATGTTGGAGTGTGGCGGAAGAAAGGTATTTGACGAGCGTTTTGAACCCCAAGTATATGAAAAATTGAAACAAGTAAAATTTGGTACTTTAAATAATTACGAACATGTAACCCCGCTTATGCTTGAAGATGCCAATGAAGATGCTTTGAAAAACCTTGCAAGCAGTTGGGGACCTTTCCAATTAATGGGTTATAAATGCTTGTTGTTGGGCATAAAAGTGAAAGATATTAGAGGCGAAAATGCTGTTTATTACGGCACAAAATGGATAGAACTAACGTATGGTAATTATTTAAAGGCTAAAAAATACAGAGATGCTTTTCATATCCACAATACAGGCAAACCCCACCCAAGCATAGGTGCAGCCCGTACCTATGACCCCGATTATTGCGCACGAGGCAAAAAATATATGGCATATTTTGGCGAAAAATAACTATTGCCCAATACCAAAAATACAAGGTAATTTGCCAATTTCTATAGTATTTTTATTAAACCAATGAATTGGTTTGCTTATAACTCTTTCATTTTCTCCTGTTAGGTCAATAGCTAGTAATAGCAAAGTATTTGGCTGAAGTGTAGCGCACAATTCTGATAATAATTTGTCGTTTCTATAAGGTGTTTCAATAAGCAATTGGGTAGTATATTTACTTTCTATTTCTAATTTTAAAATGGTTTTTTTTCTTTCATCATTTTGATGAGGTAAGTAGCCATTAAATTTGAATTGTTGCCCATTCATACCACTGGCTATTAAGGCTAACAAAATAGAACTGGGACCCACAAAAGGTTTAACACTAATATCTAACAGATGAGCCAAGCTAACAACCAAGCTGCCTGGGTCGGCAATGCAAGGCATACCTGCTTCCGATACCAAACCTACAATTTCATTTTGTAATAAAATAGTTTTAATGTCTTCTTTTTGGCTGCCTATATTGTGTTTGTCCAATTCTAATATCTCTATTTCAGAAAGATGAATTGGATGATGGATAGATTTTAAAAAATATCTTAAAGTTTTTGCATTTTCAGCAATAAAACAAGTAGTTTCAAAATATTTTAAACGCACATTTTCAGGCAAAAACCATTGAGAATCAACAGATGAAAGCCCAAGAGGCAAAAGAAATAATGTGTGGTTTGTGTCAATTTTTTGCATAGGCATAATTTTTGATACAATAATTGTTATATTTGTACATTAAACTGTTTTTGATAAAAATATGAAAAAAACCTTGATTTTAATTGTTTTTACTACCATTTTTGTATTTGCCAAAGCGCAAACATACGGCAATGAATGGATAAATTACAATCAAAAATATTTTAAAATAAAAATTGGTGCAGAGGGTTTGTACCATTTAGATTACACAACACTAATAGATGCAGCCATTGAAATGCAAATGGATTTGGGGCAGGTAAACCCTAAAAAATGGCAAATTTTTTACCAAGGAAAAGAAATACCCATATATGTAGCTGGCGAAAATGACGGACAATTTAACAACTACGATTACATAGAATTTTATGCCAAACTAAACGATGGTTTGTTAGATAAAGATTTATACAGTAATCCAAATTTTCAGCCACAGCCAGATGTTAGCATGTTTACAGATAGCAGTGCATATTTTCTTACTTGCTTACCAAATACAGCTATGCAAGATGGCTGGCATATGAAACAATATGCGAATAATCAATATCCTTTGTTTGCTCCTATTGCCTCATTTACTTATAAAAGCAAATATTTTTTTACAGAAAATTATAATTTAGGCAAACCTTTTGTAATTCAAAGTTTTCCGTTTAATAATCCAGAATATTTATCGGGCGAGGGTGTAACAGGAAAATATTTTGGTTTTGGCTCTGATTATAATTCTCAAAGTACTTCTCAAATTCTAAATTGCAAATTTTTAAGCTCAACGGGTATTTTACCACAACTTTCATTTACAACTTTAGGCTCTAACGATAACATATTTTACCTAAACGACCATAGGCTAAAAGTAAGCATTAGTGCAGATAACAATACCTACAATACACTAATTGATACTGCTTTTGATGGTTTTTCAGTTATAAAAAAAACATACAATTTGCCAAGAAACTATTTAGGTGTTGACAATGCTTATTTAAAATTTGATGCTGTGTTTGTAAATAATATTTCAAGCCAAGGACACTCGGTAAGCAATATAGAACTTAAATATCCAAGAATATTTGATTTAGACAATACATCTTCCATTTTTTTTAATGTAAAAAGCAGTAACAATCCCCAACACATTGAATGGCAAAACTATCAAACTACAAGAAATAAACCCATTATATACGATTTAACTAATGGCTACCGTATTAGAGGAGAAAAAATAGCAGGAAATAAAGTACGTTTAATGCTTGCGCCCTCCATAAGCCAAACTACAGATTGTTTTATCAATGACAGTTCAGAAATTAGAACAATAACAACTAAACAAATAGAGGCTGCCATTAGTTTTGAGGCTATTCCAGATATGCAGTGGGTAAAATTTAATCCTACAAAAGAAAAAAACAATAGTAGATTAATAATGCTTACAAATAATAGATTTGTAGGACCTTACACAGATGAATATATCAATTTAAGAAGACAATCCTCAAACACATCGCCTGCTAATGTAGTAACAGTTCAGCAATTGTATAATAACTTTTCTTATGGCGTAGCCCACCCAATAGCTATTCGCAGATACGTTAGATATTTAAAAGAAAATGGAGATACAAGTTTAAAATATATGTTTATTGTAGGCAAAGGTTATCAATCTAATTTGGTTCGCCCTTTTAATGTTCAAAATATAAATTGGGTACCTTCTATTGGCACACCTGCATCAGATAATTTATATGCCACAAATATTAACGATTCAATACTTTCGCCCATTATAGCCATTGGCAGATTAACCATTAATAAACCCCACGAACTTGGGGCTTATACAGAAAAAATTAAATCGTATTTAAGCTCGGATAATGAGTTATGGAAAAAAGAAGTTTTACACTTAGGTGGAGGAGAAGATGGCAATCAAGCAAGCAACATAAAACAGCGTTTAAATAATATGGGAAATTATGTTACCGCACGTCCATTTGGAGGCAAAGTAACAACGTATTCAAAATCGGCTGTTGGTATTTCAGAACCTTACTTAAAACAAAGAGGTATTGAAAGTATAACAGAAGGCAAACAATTGGTAACATTTTTGGGGCATGGTAGCCGTTTTGTAACCGATATAGATTTGGGCGATACATCAGAGTATCCACCATCAAACAAGCACCCTATACTTTATTTTAATGGCTGCGCTATTGGTAATCCTTGCTTAATGCCCGATAAAAATGTTAAACTTTCGGGCGAGCAATATTTGAATGCCAATAGAAGAGGCGCAGTTGCCTTTTTGGCTCAAACAGGGCTTACAGAACTGGGCTATATTTCATCGCAAATGAGTACATTTTATAAACACGCGTTCAATACAAATTATACTGGTTTTTATACAATTGGCGATGCTGTAAAAGATGCTTTAGGCTTGGGTGCACGCAATACAAGCGATCAATTGAACGTTATAATTAAACGTATTTTATTTTTACAAGGCGACCCCTCTATTCCTATCAATCAACCCCAATTGCCAGATTATGAAATTACCTCAAAATCTTTTTTTATAACCCCAAAAGAAGTTACAGCTATAAGTGATTCGTTTGCGTTAGCTGTTATTATATCTAACAAAGGAAAGTATGTTACAGATTCTTTTAATGTAAATATTGAACGTAAATATCCTAACGATTTTTTAACTAAATATTATAATTTTAAAATACCTGGCGTACGCTTTAAAGATACTGTTTATCTATACATAAAAAGTAAAGATTTGGCAACTGCGGGCGAAAATTCATTTATTGTAACCCTAAACTCGCCAAGCACTACAGATGAAGGCAATTATGCCAATAATAGAGCTACTTTTAATGCCTTTATTCCTGGCAATGGTATCAATTTAATATACCCAAAACGCTTTGATATTGTATCGCTTTTGCCTCAAGATACTGTTGAGCTGATAGCGCAAGCATTAAATATTTTTGAAAACAATTACCAATTCGAGTTTCAAATTGATACAATACCTTTTGCAGATGATAAATTTATAAATGTTAGCCCTTGGGCTAAGCAAACTATTTCAACAAATATAGTAGGGCAATTAAAAAATTGGAAAGTAAAATTAAATGCTTCAAGAGATAGTATAGTTTATTATTGGAGAGCAAGATTAAATAAAGGAACTACTGATGGTGGCTCTTGGATAGAACGAAGCTTTATCCATATTTTTAACAATGCACCAGGTTGGTCGCAATCGCATTTTCCGCAGTTTTTGCCAAGTAGTAATTTAAATGGAATAGAATTAAACAAAGCCTTAAGACAGTTTAAGTTTAATGTTAATGCAGAATATGTATATGTGCAAACTAGAATAGATCCTTTTCCAAACTATGGGATTAAAAAAGGGGGACCAAACGGTAGTTCGCTAAATCCAGGGGCTAAAGCCGATGGCATTATTGTAGTGCTATTTGATAAAAATACTTTACAACAAAAAGTGTTAGATGGTATTTATCAACCTAATTTATATACATGGGATCCAGCAGCAAATGATGTAGGATTATTAGAAAAAGTAAATAAGTTTTATAATTTTTCAGTTGCATATCCAACTGGCGCTAGTCTATTTGCCCGTTTTGTAGATTCAATACCAGATAGTACTTATGTTGCTATCTGCAATCGCTCATCACTATTACGAAAAGATTGGACACCAGAAGTTATCAGCGCTTTTCATAAATTAGGCGCAAAATTAATTGATAATGTACTATCAAAAAATACAAGCTATGCTATGATTGGCAAAAAAGGAGCAGCCAAAGGTTGGGCTACAGAAGATACTGGTATATGGTACAATAGCATGAACGACCAAAGTTACATTGAAATTCAAAAAGAAATGAACGGAAAAGAAAGTTTAGGCACGGTAAAAACAGAATTGATTGGTCCTTCATCTGGTTGGGAGGGTTTACATTTTTATACTAAAACAAGCGATACTAAACTTGGCGATGATTTTTATATCAATGTGCATGGTGTTACAAACTCTGGGCGCGATTCTATATGGTTCAAAAATGTAAAACAAGATAATTTTAATCTTTCTGCAATAGATGTCAAACGTTTTCCAACTATTTATTTAGAAGGTGTATTTAAAGACAACATAAATTTTTCTCCACCACAATTAAAACATTGGCGTGTTACAAGTAGAGATGTTCCTGAGGGCGCAGTTTTACAAAGTCCATTTGCAAATGCTTGGCGAGATAGTTTAAAACAAGGCGAAGATTTTAATTTTGAAGTAAAATTTGAAAATATTAGAGAAAAAACATTTACCCCCAATTTAAAATACCAAGTAAAAGTATTTAACAGAGATACAAAAGATACCATTTACGATTCTACATTTAGATATAATAAATCATTAGCAACAGGTCAGTTTTTTAGAATTCCTACTACGTTTAAAACCAATAATTTAAGAGGCCGTTATCAATATTTGGTAAAAGTAAATTTTGATGATTATGGCAAAGCAGAAATACCAGAGCAAGATTTGAGTAATAATGCAGCCTCCAGAGATTTTGAAATTATAGAAGATAAAATAAATCCTTTGTTAGATGTTACCTTTAATGGGCGGCATATTACCAATGGCGAAATAGTATCTGCAAGCCCTACAATACATATTCAAAGTAAAGATGAAAATGTTTACAATCTACAATCGGATACCAATGGCATAAAACTATGGTGGAAAAAACCCGGAAGCGCAAGTTTTGAACGTATAAATTTAGATAGCTTTGACTACCAATATACACCTGCAAGCAATACACAAAATATTGCCAAAATGGAATTTAAACCTAAAAATTTGCCAGAAGGAATTTATACGCTAAAAGTGCAAAGCAACGATGTAAACTTAAACAATGCTGGTATTGCTGAATATCAAATTAGTTTTACAGTAATTAATGCCAAATCGGCAACAAATTTTTATCCTTACCCAAATCCATTTACAAGTGCTATGCGCTTTGTATTTACCCTTACTGGCAATGAAGTGCCAGATTATATCAATGTTAAAATAATGACTATACAAGGTAAGGTTGTAAAAGAACTAAACAAAGAAGATTTGGGCAATATTCATATTGGCAGCAATATAACTGATATAGTATGGGACGGCACAGATACCTATGGCGATAGATTAGCCAATGGTGTATATTTATATACTGTTACCATCAAATCTAATGGAGAAGAAATAGGGCAATTAGAATCGGATAATATTAGCAACGATTTGAATGCCGATAAAGCCAACAATAAATTATTCAAACATCAAGTGGGTAAAATTGTATTACTCAGATAAATGAAAAATTTTTCTTCAAAATGGCTCAAATTATGTGGTTTTATTCTCACAGCATTTTTATGCAATAGTGGATTTATAGACACGGCTAAAAACTACCCTACTGCCAATGATAATAGTATAGCAGAAATTAAAATATTGGGTTGCGATACTATGCCACAAGTTGTTTTTTGGCAACGTATAATGAATTTGCATCAAGACAGTTGCCTAATCAATATTCACCATAATAGAAAAGTGCTTGCAAAAGTGCATGTAAACACTTGGGAAGGCATAGAAATGCAAAAGAAAAAGCGCATAGCCGATAGTTTGCGTAAAATAAATGCGATACTTGATACAAGCAGAGTGGTAGGCACATTGGGCAAAAGTTTTTTTTATTTGTTTGAAAAAGTGGCAGATAAAGTGCCAATAGGTATGAAAGCTTTTGAAGTCAATGGGGTAGATGGCTGGTATGCCAAATCTATATTATTGATAGAAAGTCCTAATCAATTGCAAAAATCTAATGTTGGGGCTTATGGTGCTTTTCAGCTAATGCCAGCAGTAGCCAGAATGTATGGTTTAAAAGTGAATAAGAAAAAAGACGAAAGGGCAAATTTTAACCGCTCGGCTTATGCTGCCAGTATGCTTATAAAATCTATCTGTATTCCAAAAACAAAGCAATTGTTAGATACCTTAAAAATTACGTATAAAGAAGATGAGCTTTGGTTTAAATTATTGGTAATGCACACCTATCATGCGGGTATAGGTAATGTAAAAGCGGCATTGTATGCTATGCCTTCTGGCTTACAAGGTATGCCAATTATCTATAAATTATGGAATACCAATGCAAGGGGCTTTCAGAGTGCTTCTCAAAATTATTCGCAATTAATATTAGCAGCATATATAGAGTATGATAGGAGAGTGGATAAGGTTAAGAAAAATATTAGATAAAATTATACTTTGTCATTCTGAACTTTTTTGCTTTGAAAAAGATTCAGAACCTCAAATTATAGAGATTCTGAAACAATGAGTACATTGTTCAGAATGACGACTACGATAAAATATCTGCTTATTCAAAATTATCGCTAAAAAAAGTTTACAACCATTTTAACTTCTCTAATTCAGTTATAAATTTAGATACAGGAAAACCCATAACATTGTAATAGCAACCCTCTATTTTTTGAATACCTACATAGCCTATAAATTCTTGAATGCCATAAGCACCAGCCTTATCTAATGGCGAGTATTCGCTCAAATAATAGTTTATCATTTCATTCGATAATTGATTAAAAGTAACTTTGCTTCCATCGTAAAAAGTATGTGTGCCTTTGGTAGATTTTATACTTACAGCCGTATATACCGTATGGGTATTGTTGGATAATTGTTGAAGCATCGCTTTTGAGTCTTCTATGTTTAATGGTTTATTCAATACTTTATTGTTTAACCACACTACAGTATCGGCTGTTACCAATAGTTCGTTTTCATTTATTGTTGCAGAATATGCTTTTTGTTTTTTCTCTGCCAAATACAAGGGTATTTCATGGGCTTGCAGGATTGGGTCAAAATTTTCTTCAACATCTATTTTTATTATTTCAATATTAAAACCACTGTCTTTTAAAAGCATTTGCCTGCGTGGGCTTGCACTTGCCAATAGTATTTTAGGGGTAAAAAAAGGTTTCATTTTTTAAGTAAATAATAAATTGATAACGCCTGCAAACATTACATATTTTAGAATATTACTGCAATAGCCGTAATCATCTCTTGTTTTGGCTTTTCCTAATTTTTGAATAAAATAAAAAAAACTCAAGGCTATAATTGCCATAATTACAGCACTTATTTTTTGGCTAAAACCCCAAGCCATAAAACTGTAAATACTACAAGCTATAAGTTGAAAAGTAAGCAATACATAAATAAAAATTTTAGCTCCTTTTTCGCCTACTAAAATAGGGTAAGTATTGTATTGCGCAGCCTTATCGCCTGTAATATCTTGCATATCTTTTACTATTTCTCTTATTAAACTGATAAAAAAAGCAAACACAATATAGCCAGAAAAATTGAGCCAACCTGCGGGCGATTCTATTTTGGCTAACAATAAACAACAAGCCACTACAGCTGCGCTACAAGCTGCCACCAATAAATTGCCAATTAAAGGCAATCCTTTTAGGAAAAAAGCATAAAAAAATAACAATGCAGAAATAATAATGTTAATAAAGCCATACTCTATACTAAACGCAAAAGAAACGATAATTGAAATTATACTTATTATACAGTACCAAAGCCAAGCTTCTTTTTTAGATATGATAGCACCAACGGTGGCTTTGTGAGGCTTATTTACACTATCGGTTAGTATATCGCAAATGTCGTTTACAATATAACCTGCGGCAGCCGTCAAAATAGCAGGTAAAACAAGCAAAATGGCATCAATCCAATAATTACCTGCATAATTTTCATTCAAATACTTGAATAATACCACTGCCATCGTCATTGCTATAATTAATAAATTGATTGGTCTAATTATTGTAATTTTGTTTTTCACTTTATAGGGCAAATATGGGCTATACAAACTGAAAACACAAAAACAAACTACACACACATGTTAAAAACAAAATGGTGGCTTTTGCCTTTTCTTTATTTATTAGCTATTTGGCTTTTTTTTTGTTTGCAAAAATTACAATTAATCAACAATTATTGGGCATTGTATCCTAGAGATGCAAATTATATTTTGGGAATTTTTACCACAGTTTTGCTTCATTCAGATTTAGTGCATATAGCCTCTAACAGCTTGCCTTTGTTTGGCTGTATGCTGGCATTGTTTTATTTTTATAAAGAAATAGCTTTGCAAGTGTTATTTATTAGCCATTTGCTTACAGGTGTATTAATATGGCTAATTGCTCGCCCTGCTTTTCATATAGGCGCAAGCGGCTTGGTGTATGCTTTGGTTTTATTTTTATTGGTAAGTGGTGTAGTGCGTAAAAACAAAGGATTGAGTTTTTTAGCTTTAGCTGTTTTAAGTATTCAAAGTGGTTTGCTTTGGGGCGTATTGCCACAAGAAAATGGTATAAGTTGGGAAAGCCATTTAATAGGCGGTATAGTAGGCAGCTCTTTGGCTATATTATACAAAAACAAAGGACCGCAAGCTGATAAACCTTTTGAATGGGGAGAAACAGGGCAAACATCAGATGATTATGAGAGATTTGGAAAATAAATATACTCATAATAAACTATTTTTGCATTTATAAATGCCTTTATTTCAAAATTCTGTAATTGTTAAATATCTAAATACTCAAAATAAAAAAATTATTTTAGAGAAATGGAATGCATATAAAAATCATTTTCTAAATCCTACTATTCAAGAGAATATTCGAAATAGTAAAGAAGAACAATATCAAGGAGAATTTTTAATTGATTTATTTGTTAATATTTTAGGTTACATTAAAAACCCAACCCCAAATTTTAATCTTACCACAGAATTAAAAAATGAAAAAGACAGTAAAAAAGCTGATGGTGGTATATTGATTCCAATGGGTTTAAACCCATTGGAAAAGATAGTTATAGGCGTAATAGAACTAAAAGGAACGAATACAACCGATTTAAACAAAATTGAAGTTCAAGCATTTGGATATAAAAATAATCAAAAAGATTGCGTATATGTCATAACGTCTAACTTTGAAAAACTGCGTTTTTATATTGACAATGCTATTGAGCATATAGAATTTAACTTGTTTAAATTAACTCAAAAAGACTTTGAACTTCTTTATTTGTGCTTAGCATATAACAATATTTCAACTCATATTCCCAAAAAACTTAAAGATGAATCGGTAAGTCAAGAAGACAAAATAACGAAGGAATTATACAAAGATTACTCACTTTTTAAAAAAAATTTATTTCATAGTTTAACAACTTTGAATAAGGATTTTGAACCTTTGGAATTGTTTAAGAAATCGCAAAAATTATTAGATAGATTTTTGTTTTTGTTTTTTGCAGAAGATAGACAATTGTTGCCCCCAAACTCCGTAAGATTAATACTTGATGATTGGAAGGATTTAAAAGAAAGAGATGTTGAAATACCATTGTATGACAGATATAAAAAATACTTTGAATACTTAAATACAGGTTATAAAGGCAAAAGATATGATGTGTTTGCTTACAATGGTGGGCTTTTTAAACCAGATGAAATTTTAGATAACATCAAAATAGATGATGAGTTATTGTATAAACATACTTTGAAACTTTCAGGATATGATTTTGTAAGCGAAGTAGATGTAAATATTCTTGGGCATATTTTTGAAAATTCATTGAATGAATTAGATGAAATGAAAGCTCAACTTTACCCTCCAAGGGGTTTAAACCCCTTGGATAACCCCTTGGATAACCCATTGGGAGAGCAAACTTTGGGAAAACAGATAAGTAAACGCAAAAAAGATGGGGTTTTCTATACCCCTAAATACATAACCAAATATATTGTAGAAAATACAGTTGGTAAACTTTGTACGGATAAGAAATTGGAATTAGAAATTACAGAAGCAGATTATTTTAACAATGGGTTTAAATCCATTGCCAAGAAAACCAAACAACCTTTATTAGACAAGCTTACACAATACAGAAAATGGTTAATGCAAATTACCATTATAGACCCAGCTTGTGGAAGTGGAGCATTTTTGAACGAAGCCTTAAATTTTTTGATTTCAGAACATACTTATATTGATGAATTGCAGGCTAAATTGTTTGGTGACACTATAGTATTAAGTGATGTGCAGAAAAGTATATTAGAAAACAACTTGTTTGGAGTAGATTTGAATGAAGAAAGTGTAGAAATTGCCAAGCTGTCTTTATGGCTGCGCACTGCACAGCCAAATAGAAAATTAAATGATTTAAACAACAATATAAAATGTGGCAACTCCTTAATAGATGATGAAACAATAGCTGGAGATAAAGCATTTAATTGGCAAAAAGAGTTTCCTCAAATATTTGAAACGAAAAAATTAGAAGCTTTTCATTTGGTGTTTACAACACACAATAGTAGAACATCTCAACGAATGATTGATTTGAAAATAAAAAAGGGAGAGCCTACTGAATTGAACTTAGAACAGGAAATAAGTTTAACAGAAATTTTCAAAAAAATAATTAAAGATAATAACTTTAAAGTATTGGCATATAATATTTGCAAAGACCATGTACATATTATTGTAGTATGCGAATTTGAAGAAGTACATACGGTAGCCCAAAAATTAAAAGGTGCAAGTTCACGTTTGTATTCATCCAAGGGGTTTAAACCCCTTGGAGAATCACTTTGGTCGCAAAAATTCTTTTTTGCCAACTTAGATGTAATGAAACTTTCTGAAATTTCAAATCAAGTGGGTTACAGTTTTAAAGATAAATATATAGATACAGCTACAAGGTATATAGAAAATAATAGAAATAAACACAATTTGCCTTATTCAAAAGAATTAGAAAAACTGATTTCTGAATTTGTTTTAACACAAGAACAAGCTTTTGTTGATGAATATAAGGGTGGTTTTGATGTGGTGATTGGGAATCCTCCTTATGTATTATGTCAGCCATCAAATACAAATGAAAACACTCTGAATTATTATAAAAAATTTGAAGTAGCAAGTTATAAAATTGATTTATTTCATTTGTTTTTTGAAAAAGGAATTCAGATTTTAAAAGAAAAAGGGAAATTAGGTTTCATTACTCCAAATACATACTTAACAAATAAGTATATTCAAAAACTTAGAAATTATATTTTACAAAATACGTTTATAAATGAAGTGATAAATTATAACGATGTTGTTTTTATTGATGCAGGAGTTGATGTTGCAACTATTCTTTTAACAAAAGAAAATAAGCAAAATGATACTATTGATATTTTCAGTTTTCAAAAAGGCGACATAAAATTAATTACTCAAAAATCTCAAAAAGAGTGGAATGAAGATTCTGAACAAATTTTTAATCTTAAAACTAATTTTATATTTAAATTCAAAGATTGCTTAAAATTGGAAGAAATTGGAAATACTTATTTTGGGATTCAAGCATTTGATAGAAAAATTTCGATTTCATATGAACAAATTAATGATAACTATCTACCAATAATTGATGGTTCTGAGGTTATTAGATTTCAAAATTCAATGCCTAATAAATATTTCAACTTTATATCTGAAAATATAAAAAGCGGAGGAGATTGGAATATTTATTTAAAAGATAGAATAGTAATTAGTCAAATTGGGCAAGTTCCAAAAGTTGGATTATGTGATTCTAAAATTTTAACATCAAATACAATTTATAATCTATATATTGTTGATTCAAATTATACATTGAAGTATCTTTTCACAATTTTAAATTCAAAATTAATAAAACAATACTGGATGTCTAAATATAATGACAATAAAGATTTATTTCCAAAGATTAAAGGTTTTCAGTTAAAGCAACTTCCCATTAAAAAAATCTCACTTCAAGCCCAACAACCCTTCATAGAAAAAGCAGAACAAATGCTCTCCTTATCCAAGGAGTTTCAACTCCTTGGGCATAAATTCCAACGAAACATACAAAGAGAATTTTTCTCAAATCCAAGGGGTTTAAACCCCTTGGAAGACTTGGAAAACCCCTTGGAAAACACATTGCCTAAAAAACTTCAAGATTGGTATTTATTGTCTTATGCAGAATTTTTAAAAGAATTAGAAAAGAAAAAAGTAAAATTATCACTATCGCAAAAAGCTGAATGGGAAGATTATTTTACGCAAGAAGCTGCCAAAGTTTTAGCTTTAAAAAATAAAATTGATACCACTGATAAAGCTATAGATAAAATGGTGTATGCCCTGTATGGCTTAACAGATGAAGAAATAGCAGTTGTAGAAAATTCTTAATTATTCTACAAATACCCCCAACTACTCAACCATTTTCTGTTTTTCAGATACTCTAAATTGTTTTGGTGTGCATAAGCCTCTTTTTCAAAGCTAATATTCATATAAGCTTTTTGGTGTATAAAACCAAAACGAAACATACCTATCCAATATTCTATAAAATACCAAATATAATAAGGCAGTATTAAAAGTTCTAACTGCTGGCGGTGGTGTATTTTTTCGTGGTTTATAATGGCTAAATCTTGCTTTGTTTTTTTGTCTTTTAGTAAAATAAAAGGCCATAAAGCCATAGCTGTTACCCATTTGTTATTTAGGGTTAATATATTCAATAATGTTTTACTAACAATAATCAAAATATTAGCCGTTACCTTTTTCTTCTTCTTCTTTCTTTTTGCGCTCTTCTTCCTCTTTGCGTAGCAAGCGTTCTTTGCGTTCTTTCTCTATCATTTGCTGTAGCAATTCCTCTTCGCTTAGTTCTTTTTCAGGGGCTGTATTGTTTTCTTTTATTTGCGTATTTTTAGCTTTTAAAGAATCTGTAAGTAATAAAATTTGCTTTTTAAGGCTATCCAATTCGGTTTTATATTTGGTAGATTTTTCTTTTTCAGCACTTAATAGGTTAGTGGTTTTATCTAACTGTTTGGTAAGGTCTTTGGTTTCTAAAAAAAGGCTATTACTTTCAGCATTTAAAGATTTTGTTTTGGCTTCTAATTCCTCTATTTTACTTTTTTGAGTGCTTACCATATTGGTAAGGTTTATAATAATATCCCCATTCTCTTGGTTGTTTTCTATACCTTTTTTAAATTCCAATAATTTCTCATTTTGGGCTTGTAGAGCTAAAATATCTATGCTCAAATTTTCGTTTTCTGTTTGTAGGTTTTCTACTCTATTTTTCAATCGGTATAGTTGGTTGGTAGTTGCAGTATCTCTTGCGGTGCTTGTATTGCTGCCAAGCGAGCCATTTTCAAATAATTTTATTTTGCTTTTAAGTTCATCTATTTCTTTGTCTTTGCGGTTTATTTGGTCTTTCAGTTTAATAATTATTTGCGTAAACGATTTTTCTTCCTCTTTGGTGCTACTAATATTAATGGTTGCTAAATCAGATTTTTCCTCGCCTTTTATTTTTAGGTAATCAAATTTTACTTTGCTATCTGCCCCTATATATAAGCCCACTCTGCCTTTGTTCAGTTCTATTTCAGTAAAAGTATGTATAAAGGCATTGTTAAGGTATAAATCATAAACTTTATTGTATGTTCTTAAAGTAATGGTATTATTTACTTTGGTAATAGTGGCACTTGCTTTTTGCCAACCATTGCCAGCGCCCGTAATAGGCACTAATTTATCGTTATATACTCTTACAATTCTATATTCTTTTTTTTGATTAATTTCTACCAAAAGTCCACCTGTGCCATCTTGTTGAGCCATTAACAATACCCCAGCACTCTGTTTTTTATTGTTATGTTCGCCAAATTCTAAATTGGCTTCTATTTCAAAAGTATTGTACTCTTCAGTGTTTTTTGGCAATAAATAATAACCTGCTTTTTTGTTTTTTCTATACAATTCATAATACCCATTTTGGGCTATAAATAGGTTTTCGGCATTAAAGGTATTGTCCCATACATTGTCTATTTTATCAAAGTTTTCGTTTAGTAAAACTTTGGTAAATTCTTTTTGAATTTCTTGTGCGTTTGCAAATAATCCAAAGCCAACAAACCAAAATATAAAAAAATTCTTCATCTTTGCAGTAATTACAATAAAGTAGCAAAATTAATGAAATTTTATCCAATATGAAGAACTGTGTATTTTTTTTAACCTTAACGAGTGTTTTATTTTTTTCAAATTCTTGCTCAAATGATATAGAGGTATTAGCGCCTTACGAAGAAAATGCTTCTATATACGCCTTGTTAGATGCCAATGCCGGTGTGCAATTTATTAAAATAAATAAATTATTTACCAATCCAAACACAAGAGCAATAGATGTAGCCAAAATAGCCGATTCTATTTTTTTTGATACCCTTACACCAATTTTAATTGAGGAACAAACAAGCAAAATTATTCCATTGTTTAGAACCAATATTTTATTAAAAGATTCTGGATTTTTTGCATCTTCGCCCAATAATTTATATAGCACCAATGTGCAAATTTTTCCAAATTACACTTATAGAATAGAACTTAAATTACCCAAAAGCAATAAATTAATTACGGCTAAAACCAATGTGGTATATCTTACACCCATATCTGCCCCTCAACTGGCTCCTACCAATACACTCGATTTTTCAATCGATAAAAGATTTCCTATTTGGTTTAACGCAGGTAATAATGGTAAAGTTTTCGATATTATTTTATATTTTAATTACATGGAAGTAAATAAAGCAGATACAACCATAAAGATTGCAAAATCTTTAGTTTGGAAAATTATTGATAAATATAGAACAAGCTCAGATATTGGCAACGAAAGGGTTCAAAATAATTTAGATGCCAATAAATTTTATGAATATATTGTTGATAGATTACCAATAAACCCAGCTATAGAAAGAAGATTTTTGCCTTGTAGCTTTTTATTTTTTGCAGGCAATAAAGAATTAGATAATTATATTCAAGCATCTGAACCCTCTATTGGCATTGTTCAAAAACAAACCGATTATAGCAATATTACCAATGGTATAGGTTTATTTGCCTCTCGCAATGTTCAAAATTATACCATTTCTTTGAGTTTCAATACTAAGAATAATTTAGTAACCTTACCTAAATTTCAAAATTTAGGATTTACAATGAAATAATTTTTAATGTGAGTTTGGGATAAGATTAAAGTCTTATCGAAGCTGTCATTCTGAACTTTTTTGCTCTGAAAAAAGATTCAGAATCACTACTTATAACAGATTCTGAATAATTTTGCGAAGCCAAAATTTTCAGAATGACTACGATTTTTATTATCTAGAACTTAGGTTATTTCAGTCTTTTTGGCATATTTTCTGCCATTTGTATAGCCATTTTATTCATATTTTCTTCAATTTGGCTTTTTTGTCACGCTATTTTAATTGGCACTTTGTTTGATAATTTACTATTAAAATTATTAAAGAAATTAATAAATTATGAGTAAAATAATAGGTATAGATTTAGGTACTACAAACAGTTGTGTATCTGTAATGGAGGGCAACGAGCCTGTAGTAATTGCTAACAGCGAAGGTAAAAGAACAACACCTTCCATTGTTGGTTTTATGAAAGATGGCGAACGTAAAATTGGCGACCCAGCAAAAAGACAAGCCATAACAAACCCACGCAACACCATATTTTCTATCAAAAGATTTATGGGAAATTCTTTCGACCAAGTAACAGCCGAAACAGGCAGAGTGCCTTACGAAGTGGTTAAAGGCGATAACAATACACCACGTGTAAAAATAGACGATAGACTTTATACACCTCAAGAAATTAGCGCCATGATTCTTCAAAAAATGAAGAAAACTGCTGAAGATTATTTGGGTATGGAGGTAAAAGAGGCGGTAATAACAGTGCCAGCATATTTTAACGATGCCCAAAGGCAAGCAACTAAAGAGGCTGGCGAAATTGCGGGTTTAAACGTTCGTAGAATTATTAACGAGCCAACGGCAGCAGCATTGGCTTATGGTTTAGATAAAAAAAATGCGGATATGAAAATTGTCGTATTCGATTGCGGTGGCGGTACGCATGATGTATCTGTATTAGAATTAGGCGATGGTGTATTTGAAGTAAAATCTACCGATGGCGATACCCACTTGGGTGGCGATGACTTTGACCAAGAAATTATAGATTGGTTAGTTCAAGAATTTAAAGATGAAAATGGTGGATTAGATTTAAGTAAAGACCCAATGGCATTGCAACGCTTAAAAGAAGCTGCCGAAAAAGCTAAAATTGAACTTTCGAGTACAACAAGTAGCGAAATAAATTTACCTTACATTATGCCAGTAGATGGTATTCCAAAACATTTGGTGCGCACACTAAGCCGTGCTAAATTTGAGCAATTGGTAGATAAATTGGTACAACGTACTATTGAGCCTTGCAAAAGTGCTTTGAAAAATTCTGGCTTTAGCATTGGCGATATTGACGAGGTAATATTGGTAGGCGGTAGCACACGTATTCCTGCAATACAAGCTGCGGTAGAAAAATTCTTTGGTAAACAACCAAGCAAAGGTGTAAATCCTGATGAAGTTGTAGCTTTAGGTGCAGCTATTCAAGGCGGTGTGCTTACAGGCGAGGTAAAAGATGTTTTATTGTTAGATGTAACCCCACTAAGTTTAGGTATAGAAACCTATGGTGGTGTAATGACAAAATTGATAGAATCTAACACCACCATTCCAACTAAAAAAAGTGAAACATTTAGTACAGCAAGCGATAATCAACCAAGTGTACAATTACATGTTTTACAAGGCGAACGCCCAATGGCAAAAGATAACCGCACTATCGGAATGTTTAATTTAGATGGTATTCCACCATCGCCAAGAGGTGTGCCTCAAATTGAAGTAACCTTTGATATAGATGCCAATGGTATTTTAAATGTAAGCGCAAAAGACAAAGGTACTGGCAAAGAGCAAAAAATTAGAATTGAAAGTTCATCGGGCTTAAGCAAAGAAGAAATTGAAAAAATGAAACGCGAGGCAGAAGCCAATGCTGAAAGCGATGCAAAAGCAAAAGAAGAAGTAGAAAAACTAAATGCTGCCGATACTTTGGTATTTACATCTGAAAAAAACTTGAAAGACTATGGCGATAAATTGCCAACGGATAAAAAAGAAGCCATAGAAGCAGCTTTAGAAAAATTAAAAACAGCTTATTCAGCAAGAGATATAGCTGCTTGCGATACAGCAGGCGAAGAGCTAAACAAAGCATGGGAAGCTGCAAGCCAAGATATATATGCAGCCCAACAAGCAGAACAGAGCGCAACAGCAGGCGGAGCCGAAAACAATGCCAATGCAACAGACAACAACGAACAAAAGGTAGAAGATGTACCTTTTGAAGAAGTGAAGTAAAAGACAATTTATAAATACACAAGTTTAAAATGGCTTACTTAAAAAAAGTAAGCCATTTTTTATTTTATACTAATTGAAACTTTTTTAGCGTTATTTACACTTATGTATTAAGCAGCTTAAAATTAAATTGCAAAATAAAACAAACCATAATGAACTGTTTTTGGCTTTATATAAGCCTATTCATAAAGAGTTGAACGCTTATTGTATTGCAATTTCAAAAAATAGGGAAGATGCAAAAGATTTAATGAATGATACTATTGAAATAGCATTAAATAAATTTAACCAAATTAAAGAAAAAGAAAAATTCAAATATTTTTTATTCGCTATTGCTTCTAAAGTTTTCAATAATTTTAATAGAAAAGCGATTAACAAAAACCATGTGGCAATTCATACTATAAGCATTGATATTGCCTACAACGCCACAACAGATGAAAACATAGACCACCATTTTTTAAAAATAGCTTTAAATAAATTAGATATTACAACAAGGGAAATAATTATACTTTTTGAACTTCAAGGATTTAGCATAAAAGAAATTTCGGAAATACTAACAATGAATGAAAATACTATAAAAACAAGGCTAAGCAGAGGAAGAGAGCAACTTAAAAATATATTAAACCCACAACAAAAAAATAGTTATGGAACAAGATAAAGATTTAAAAAATGTATTTGAGGAATTTATGCAAAGTGCGCCTTCTTTAATTTCTATAAATGAAGTAGAAGAAAAAGTATTTAAAACAAACGCTAAAAAACAATTTAATAAAAAAATGAAAATAATAACTTTTGCCTCAACAATAGCCTTAAGTATTACTGTAAGTTTTGCTGTTATGCAAACATCAAATTCTAAAAAAAATAAAATTGCAATTAATTCATTTAAAAAAGAATTTAATGCAGCAAAAAATGATGCAAACTCAATAGTTGAAAATAAATTTTTTAACCAATTAGATAAAAATATTGAAAGCAATAGAGCGAAAATAAAACCTAAAACTGAAAAAATTTTATTGAACAAAGAAGATACTTTTGACGTAAAATTTAATGAAAGTAAAAATAAAAAAACAATTATAAAAGATAGTATTTGTATAGTATCTATTACCTCAATAAAAAAAGATTCAGCACCTTTAAATACCCAAAACAATTTAATTAAATTATCATCTTTTGAGCTATTAAATTTAGGCTTGGTGCAAAGCAAAGAAGGCATTTTTTATGAAGAAACCTTTAATAAGAAAAAACCATATAAATACCAAGTAACCTTAAAAAATAACGGTTTATCTACTTTACGTTCTGGTGGAAGTTTAGATATTTTGAAAAATGAAGATAAATATCCAATAATGTTTACCAATATAGAAATTACAGAAATGGGTTGTATTTTAGGAAGAAAAGAATTGAAAGATACTTTAGAAATAATTGAAAACTACAATCAATATTTTCCTATTGTATTAAATTTAAATTGGGGTACTTACAGTAAACATTACGAAGTGTTTTGGTTTCCAAAATCGGAATATATAAAAAGCTTACTTCCCCAATGGGCAAAAGATAGTTTAGCAAAAAATGCAAACGCTTTTAGCGTAAAACCAGCCTTATTAAAAACTATTTTTGAATTGAAAAAAAGACAATATGTGCCAAATAATTTAGTTAATGCAAATGTAAATTATTGCAAAAATGAAAGATACATTTTAATTAATGACGAATTAGCTTTCAAACTAGGTTTCTACAAACAAAAAGAAGGCAATTGGGCAATAAATTTAGATTACAAACGATTTGAATTGAAAAAGTATCAAGAAGGTATTTGTTATAATACCATTTCAAGCTGCCCGCCCAAACAAAGGCATCCTAAATATTTTGAAAAATACCAATACCCAATTCCACTGTTTTGCAGCGATACAGCTTATAATCCTAATAATGACGATAACAAAATATTAGAAATTTTTGCAAGCGCTACTGAAAAAACAGATGAGTTAACAAAATTGATTAACCAAAAACATGCGTTAATTCCAATAAAACTTACCATTGGAAATAATAGTGTAGAGTACTTTTGGTATAGCCCTACGCCTAAATTTATGAATTTACTTTCTGAGGAGCAGAAACAAAAAGCACTTCAAATTTTAACAGATTCTAACCAATATAAAACACAATATATTGCTAAAATAGAGCCTAAAAAAAACGAAGAAACAACTATTGATGAAATATTTAATTTTAATAAAAATAATGCAAAAGTACTAAATACACTTGAATTAGAAGATTCTGTACTTGCTAATATGGGCTATACAAATGTTAATGGAAATTTATCCATAAAGGCAAAAGTAAAGTATAACGAATATATTGATTTTACATTACATAAACATGGCACTACAATAGAGCAATATAAGAATGTAGATTCTGTATTTGTAAATAAACTTATTATGCCAGAATATATAAGCGATGATTTGGGCAAACGTGTATTCATGTCTTTTAGCGATAATAAATTAGAAAACGGCACTTTTGATATGAATACATTAATTCCTGTAATATACAAAACCAATAGAAGCTATACTTTAGTAGATAAGATAAACAGCGCAGCCCGGCCAAATTATATTTTATGGTTTAAACCAAATAGCGTTTTTTTAAGTGCTTTAACAAAGGCAGATAGCATACAAATTGCCAGTGAATTGGATAGTATAAACAAAGTTTTTGTGCCATGCAAATACACAGATTATTGCAAAGAAAAAAAGAAAAACATTGTTAATTTTGAGGCTTATCCTATTCCAGCAATAAAAGAAATAAACCTAAAAATAGATTTAATCAATACTATTCCATTTGAAATTATTTTTACAGATTTGAGTGGTAAAATTGTAAAAACTAAAAGTGTAATTTCGACCGAAAAAAATACCAATATTATATTAAATATTCAAGATTTGGAAAGTGGTATTTACTATGTTTATATTCAAACAGCTTTAGGCGATTTATTAATTAAAAAGATATTGATAGCGCATTGAAGGGTTACATTTATACAACACAAACGCCCACAATTTTTTTAAATTGTGGGCGTTATTTTATAAAACAATATTTATAGCCCAAATTAATCAATAGGAGATTTGAAAAATTGAACTATTTGATTTAGTTGGG
>CAZDGF010000010.1:0-67187 GCA_964505065.1 uncultured Chitinophaga sp. | reverse complement strand
AACAGATGCAGACTCTAAATTTTCTGTTTACACAATTTTATTTAGACTCTCGTATAAACCATAAAATATAAAGCGTAAACTACCAAATCCAACAAACACCCTACCCAATTTATTGTTTTAGCTATAAAAACCAATGTACACTCTACTATATTCATTGTATAGGCTATAAAACCCGATGTTAGCCACAATAAATTTACTTTTAGGCTTAATAAATCCAACGTACAGCCTGCCCAATTTTTATTTATTAGCCCTTTGGTTTACTTTATTGGGCTATTGGTTTGCTTTGTTAGCCTAGTAGTTACTTTTATTGTATCAATAGGTTTACTTTATTAGCCCTTCGGTTTCTTTTATTGTACCTTCGGTTTACTTTATTGGGCTGTCGGTTTCTTTTATTATACCTGTAGTTTCCTTTATTGTGCATTCGGTTTACTTTTTTGCACCCATAGTTTGCTTTATTAGTCCATTAGTTTGCTTTATTAGGCAAAAACAATATTTTATACCTTTTTACGTTTATAAGGGGTAAACAATGTAAAATTATGTTAAAATTTAAGATAAAAGAAATGCTACTTGCGCAAGATAAAAAACAGCCAAAAGTATTATGATGTTGTTAGAGTAAACAACCCTTTAAGTCCAACTTTTTAATAAAAATTATCATTATTAAAAAGCCCAACATTTTTCAATGTGGGGCTTTTGCTTTTATACCAAAGCAATGGCTATACAGGCGGCATTTCGACAGGCTCAATGTCTTAATGCGCCCCGAGACTGGAGGCTTGGTGCATATTTTGAAAAATATGCACGGGAGCGATAGCGTACCCATAAGGCGAGGTGTATTAGGCGCCCTAATGGTTCTATTGTTTTTCTTATTCAATTTTGTTTTGTTTTAAAAGCGATTTTAAATTTTTAAATTCTAAATAGTTCAAATTTGATAGTTCTTTTAATTTTTCAAAAGTTTCTCTTTTAAGTATTGATTCGGCAGCAATTCTAAACTGTCTATTTACTAATAATTCTTTTCTATCTTTTTCCCTTTCTGTATTATTTACCTCTTGTAATCGTTTATCAATTATACTTTGAAGCGTAGAAACTAAGGCTATTTTACCTTTAATTTCGGTTTTAATACTAATATCCTCCTGTTTAATAAGATTTATCCTTAATACAGTATCTTCTTCGGTTAGAATTATCATAAGTTCAAAAAGTCTTTTTGAGCTTTCTGTATAAATTACGTCATTTTTTATTTCTTCTATATTCATAATTCAAATGTATTTTTATTATTTAAGCAAATATATGCCATCTTCTTTTATGGCTATTTGTTGCTGTTTGTATAGCAAGCCAATGGTTTTTTTAAATGTTTTTTTGCTCATTTGCAATATGCGTTTTATATCTTCTGGTGTACTATTGTCGGTTAGTTTAAGTACACCATTGTGGCGTTTTAAGGCATCTAATATATGCTGGGCTGTGGGTTCTATTACATTGCGGTAGCCCATTGGCTGTAGGCTAATATCTATTTTATTGTCTTCTCTTATTTTTTTAATATAGCCTTTTGTTTTTTCGCCCAATTGTAGGTTTCTAAATATTTCATCGTGGTATATTAAGCCCAAATGTTTTTCATTGATAATAGCATTTATACCAAGGTCGGTTTTATTGGCTATTATCAGTTCCACTTGCTCGCCTTCTTCTACCGTTAGTGTTTCATTTTTAAGGTAGCGTTTTATACGCTCGGTAGCAGCAAGTCGCCCAGTGCTTTTATCTTCATACATATACACTAAATAATATTCGCCTGCTCGCATTTGGCTAATTTGCTCTTTAAAGGGTACAAATAAATCTTTTTCTAATCCCCAATCTAAAAAAGCACCTACTCGGCTATTGACTACCACCTTTAGGGCGGCATAATTGTTCAGTGTAATGTAGGGCTTTATAGTTGTGGCTACCAAACGCTCATCAAAATCAAGATATACAAATACTTCTATTTTGTCGCCAATGTTAAATTCTTTGGGTACATATTTATTGGGCAGCAGCACATCGTTTCCTTTTTCATCGCCCAGAAATAAGCCAGGGGTTGTATGTCGCAATATCTCTAAAGTTTGGTATTCGCCTATTTGTATCATATTAAAGGCAAAGGTAGTTAATGAAGAATTAAGAATGAAGAATTTATAATTAAGAATATATAATTAATAATGGTATCTGCATTGCAAAATATAAAGTTTTTTATCTTCATATTTATACACCAAGCGATGTTCGCCATCTATTCTTCTGCTCCAATAGCCACTCAAATTTCCCTTTAAAGGTTCTGGTTTTCCAATGCCTTCAAAAGGATTTCTTAGGCAATCTTTAATCAATAAATTAATTCGTTTTAAAGTAGATTTATCCGTATTTTGCCAATAAAGATAGTCTTCCCAGCCATAGCTTGTAAAACAAAGCCTCATTTATTTTTCTATCAATTTTTTAATAAAAGTTTTATCCTTTTTTATCTCATCAATTGAATGTTGCAGGCGCAATACATTTTTTTTATTGCCTGTTAAATGAATGGTTTCCAACATCGCATTGTATTCATCTAACGGAATAATAACTACGTTTTTATCTTTACCTCTCGATACGATTATAATTTCATCGTTTTCTGAAACTTGATTTAAGTTTTTAGAAAGATTTTGTCGCAATTCAGTATAATTAAGTACTTGCATAAGTATTTATTTATGTACAAAATTAAGTATTTATTTTTATTTATAAAACTTTAATATCTATTTTCTAAAATTTACTTTTTGGCTCAAACATTCTATTAACTTTGCACGTTTTAAAATTCAGCAGTGGCAAAGTATAAAAATATCGTTATAAAAGGGGCAAAAGTTCATAATCTAAAGAATATCAATGTAGAAATACCATCGGGCAGTTTTACAGTGGTTACAGGGGTTTCGGGCAGTGGAAAAAGCAGTTTAGTATTTGATACACTTTTTGCTGAAGGGCAACGTAGGTATGTTGAAAGTTTGAGCAGCTATGCCCGCCAGTTTTTGGGTAGAATGAATAAGCCAGAGGTAGATTTTATAGAAGGACTTGCCCCTGCAATAGCCATAGAGCAAAAGGTAAATACACGAAATCCACGTAGTACGGTAGCTACAAGTACAGAGATTTACGATTATTTGAAATTGCTTTTTGCACGTGTAGGTAAAACATTTTCGCCTGTAAGCGGCAAGGAGGTAAAACGCCAAACTGTTGCCGATGTTGTAGCCCAAATACAGCAAATGCAAAACGAAGAAAGTGTATTAATTTTAAGTAAATTAACTTTTGAAAAAGGCAAAGAAAAAGAAACTTTAGACAAATATATTCAGCAAGGTTTTGTAAGAATTTTAATTGATAGCGAAATAAAAAAACTAACTGAAATAGATATAAAAAAAGATTTGAAACCCAAAGCCATTTATTTGGTAATTGACAGAATTGTAGCAGATAGTACTGATGAAGATTTATTAAGCAGAGCAGCAGATAGTATTGAAAGTGCTTTTTGGGAAGGCAAAGGAAGTTGTTTTTTAAAAATAGAAGATAAAATAACGGAATACAGCAATAAGTTTGAGTTAGATGGCATTCAATTTGAAATACCAACACAAGATTTTTTGAGTTTTAATAATCCAATTGGTGCTTGCAAAACTTGCGAGGGCTATGGCAATGTAATAGGAATAGATGAAGATTTGGTAATTCCAGATAAAAGCCTTTCGGTATTTGAGGGCTGTATTGTGCCATGGAAAGGTGAAAGTATGGGCGAATGGAAAGATAATTTTGTAAAGCAAGCTGTAAAATTTAATTTTCCATCGCATAGGGCTTATTACGATTTAACAGATGCAGAAAAAGACTTGCTTTGGCAAGGCAATGATAAAGTGCAAGGGCTAAATGAATTTTTTAAATACATAGAAACACAATCGTATAAAATTCAATACCGTGTAATGCTTAGTCGCTACCGTGGGCGTACTGTATGTCCTGATTGTAAGGGAACACGCTTAAGAAAAGATGCCGCTTATGTAAAATTGGTAGCCACTAATGCAAGTAAGACGGTACCTGAAAAAATATCGCTACAAGAGGTGGTGCTAATGAGTGTAGAAAATGCCAATGCTTATTTTTCGGCAGTAAAATTGGGCGAAACAGATACCAAAATAGCAGGACGTATTTTTTTAGAAATTAAAAACAGATTGCATTTTTTGCAAAATGTAGGTTTGGGCTATTTGGGTTTGAATAGATTGAGCAATACTTTGAGTGGTGGCGAATCGCAACGTATCAATTTGGCAACATCGCTTGGCAGCAGTCTTACAGGCAGTATGTATATTTTAGATGAGCCAAGCATTGGGCTGCATCCACGAGATACTAAAAAACTGATAGAAGTGTTAAAAACCCTACAAGCCATAGGCAATACGGTAATAGTTGTAGAGCATGAAGATGAAATGATGAAAGCTGCCGATAGAATTATAGATATAGGACCAATGGCTGGTACAAAAGGAGGTAATTTGGTGTTTAGCGGTACTTTTAATGAAATATTGAAAGATGATAATAGCCTTACAGGGAAATATTTAAGTGGAAAAGAAAATATAGAACTGCCACAAAATAGACGAACATGGCGCAATAGCATAGAAATAATAGGCGCAAGAGAAAATAATTTAAAAAACATCAATGTTAAGTTTCCATTGCAAGTTATTACTTGCATTACAGGCGTTAGCGGTAGTGGAAAAACCACTTTGGTAAAAAATATTTTTTACCCTGCTTTGCAAAAAACCATTGGCGATTTTACAAGCACAAAAACTGGCAACCACGAGCGTATAGCTGGCGATATTCATTTGGTAAAACAAGTGGAAATGGTAGACCAAAACCCTATTGGAAAATCGAGCAGAAGCAATCCTATTACTTACCTAAAAGCTTATGATAGCATTAGAGATTTGTTTTCAGAATTACCCGCATCAAAAGTTAAAAAACTAAAACCCTCTCATTTTTCATTCAATGTAGATGGCGGCAGATGTGAGCATTGCAAAGGTGAGGGCGATGTAACCATAGAAATGCAATTTATGGCAGATTTAATATTACCTTGTGAGTTCTGTAAAGGCAAGCGTTTTAAAGAAGAAATATTAGAAGTAACTTACAAAAGCAAAAATATAGCCGATATTTTAGATTTAACTGTAGATGAAGCAATGGAATTTTTTGCAGAAAATACTACCATAGCCAATAAAATAGAGCCTTTGCAAAAAGTAGGACTTGGCTATGTAACCCTTGGGCAAAGCAGTAATACCCTAAGTGGAGGCGAAGCACAAAGGGTAAAACTTGCCACTTTTTTAGGTAAAGGCAATAGCAAAGAAACCCATACTGTTTTTATTTTTGATGAACCCACTACAGGCTTACATTTTAATGATATTAAAAAGCTATTGTATTGCTTTAATGCCCTAATAGAGAAAGGGCATACCGTTATTATTATAGAGCATAATATGGAGGTAATAAAATGTGCCGATTGGATAATAGACCTTGGTGTAGAGGGTGGCAATGCAGGCGGCAATTTAGTATTTGAAGGCACACCAGAAGATATGATAAAAAGTAAAGAGGGCTATACTGGAGAGTATTTGAAAGAGAAATTGGGTGTGAAAAACTTAGGCAAAGCCAAAAGCCGCTAAAAAAATTATTTCTAAAATAAGAAATAGGGTAAAATCTGTTCAAACCCCTACTTCTAAAAATAATAAGGTGTTATAAATTCTATAAATATAACATCATAAAATCATTAATTTTGAATTTAAGCGTTTAATAATTGTGTAAGTTTTGTATTTTCGCATTTTTTAAAAATGTATGTCGGCAATAACACACGAAATATCTTTAGAACAATTTTACAATCAAATACAATTTGCCATAGCCAATTATAATGGGCATGGGCTTTTAAAAAATAATTTCGATAATGTTATTATTTGCGGCTTGGGTGGCAGCGGCATTGGAGGCAGAATAGCAAAAGCCTATTTTACAGATAAGGCTACCTTGCCCATAGAGGTATATAGCGATTATAGTTTGCCACACTATACCAATTCAAAATCTTTGGTAATTCTTAGCTCTTATAGCGGCACTACGGAAGAAACTTTAGCAATGTATGCCCAAGCAAAGCAATTGGGTTGTACAATTATCATTATATCATCTGGAGGCGAACTTACAGAGCTTGCCATAGCCGATAAAAGAAATCTTTATACAGTAGAAAATGGCTATCAACCCCGTATGGCACTTGGCTTCTCGCTTACTTATAATTTACTTATTCTTGGCGAATTGTTTAATGTAGATACCAAAACAGAATTAGAAAACACAAATGTTATTTATCAAAATAAAGAAAACTATAAAAATGAAGCCAAACAAATGCTTGCTTTTTTTGAGGCAAGTATAAAAAATAAATATGCTGTAGTTACCGATAATGCTACAGAAGCAGTAGGTATTCGTTTTTGCCAACAATTGCAAGAAAATGCCAAAACAGAATGCTTTGTAAATGTGCTGCCAGAGGCAAATCACAATGTATTTGAAACCTATTATGGCGCATTGCCTACCAATTTTATATTTATCAATAGTTTTTCAAACCCTCGCAATACAGGGCGTTTTGCCTACCTTAAACAATTGCTTGAACAACAAGGCAATAAAATATATGAAATAAACTTGGCTAATGCCTCTATCTTTGAACTTTACAAAGCCATTTATATTACCGATTGGTATTCTATATATTTAAGCGATAAAAAAGGGGCAGATAAAATGAGTGTACCCAATATTATGGGCTTAAAAAATTTCTTAAAAACATTTTAAAAAATGAAATTAGTAACCTTTAAAACCAATAATGGCGATAGACTTGGGCTATACACCAATGGTAAACTATACGATGTAAATGCACATAACAATACTTTGCCAAACGACATGCTTACACTTTTGCAAACTGGCGAAAGCGGAATGGATGCCATAAGGCAAGCAGAATTAGAAATTATAGAAGGTAAAACAAATATTGAGGGCATAGCCTATTCAGATAATGTTTTACAAGCACCAATAACCAACCCAACAAGTTGCAGAGATGGTTACGCTTTTAGGCAACACGTAGCAGCAGCTCGCAGAAACAGAGGTGTGCCTATGATACCTGAATTTGACCAATATCCTATTTTTTATTTTACCAACCATAATGCCATACAAGGTCCTGGCGATATTTGGTGTATGCCCGACCATTTTCAAAAATTAGATTTTGAATTAGAGATTGCTGTAGTTTTGGGTAAAAAAGGACGTAACATAAAAGCCGAAAAAGCCGATGAATACATAGCAGGCTATACCATTATGAATGATATGAGCGCACGTACTTTGCAAATGGAAGAAATGCTTTTAAACCTTGGTCCAGCCAAAGGCAAAGATTTTAGTACTGTTATTGGTCCTTACTTAATAACGCCCGATGAACTGAAAGCCAACCTAACAGCAGCCAAAGCCAACCACACAGGCAATAGCCATAATTTGGATATGAAATGTTGGGTAAATGGCATACAAGTTAGCAGCGGCAATGTAGCCGAAATGGATTGGACATTTGCCGAAATAATAGAGCGTTGCGCTTATGGTGTAGATGTATTGGCTGGCGATGTAATTGGCAGTGGCACAGTAGGCACAGGTTGCTTTTTAGAACTAAATGGAACAGGCTTGCTAAACGATAAAAGCTATAAACCACAATGGCTACAAGCCAATGATATAGTAGAAATGGAAATTACAGGCTTGGGTAAACTTACCAATACCATAAAAGCCGTAGAATCGGATTTTTCAATATTGGCATTGAAAAAACAAACTTTAGAAATGTAAGACTATTATCTTTTGATAATACTTTATACCATTATTATCTTGGGTTTCCAAAAAATATATACCACTATTTGAAAAATTAATTTCATTTATTCCCTCTTTTAAAACTCCATTTTTTAAAATAATACCTAATTCCGAAACTATTGCATAGCTTGTATTTGAAGATAAATTTTTTAGAATTAAATTTTTGTTAGTAGGGTTTTCAAATTGAATGTTAGGATTTTGCTTTAAAGATTTAATATTTCCAACAGCAAAAAACAATGTACTATCTTTACCTATACAATTTTGATGATTTGTAGCAATAGCTAATACTCTATTTTTAATTACTTTTATAGTATTTAAAATATGAATAGTATCTTTATCTTTAATATCGTTATTAGGTAATACCCATTGAATATTTTTCAAGTTTCGATTATTTGAATACTTTACTTCAAATGCAGATATATTTTGAGGTAAGTTAAAGTCAAATACTTTCTCTACTTTTATTTTTGGCTCTCCATTTATTGTAATTATTTTATTAAAAGTATCAATACAACCATTATTAGCATTTACAAATAGCTTAATTAGAAAAGTATAATCTTCCCCATAAGTTTTATATTTTTTGTTTATAGGAAGTTTATCTGTAGAAAAAGTACCATCGCCAAAATCCCAATTATAAGTAATATTTGAATAAATAGTTGTTGTTTGATTTGACAAAATTATATTTTGATTTTCGCAAACATCATGTGTAATAAATTTAGCCATTAAATTTAATTTGCATGTGTCGGTAGCACTTGCTTTTAAAAAAATTAAAATAAAAAAATTAAGTAAGAGTTTCTTCATCTTTCGAAATTAGTTAAATTGTAGTACTCATTAATTTTGGGGGAGAAAATTTTACAAAAAGATTACAAACTAAAAGCCAAGATAAAATTATCTTGGCTTTCTTATATATTCAAAATTATTTTCAATTACATACTCATAGCACTTAAAACGCTATTCATACTTCTTACAGCTTCTGCACTTTTATTGAATGCCGCTTGTTCTTCTTCGTTTAGTTTGTAATCTACTATTTCTTCCCAGCCATTTTTACCAATAATTACAGGCACGCCCAAGCAAATGTCTTTTTGTCCGTATTCGCCATCTAAAGCTACACAGCAAGGAAATAATTTTTTCTCATCTCTAACTATACTTTCTACTAAGGCAGCCACAGCAGCACCAGGTGCATACCATGCGCTTGTGCCTAATAAACCTGTTAATGTAGCACCGCCCACCATCGTATCGGAAGCTACTTTTTTCAAAGTTTCTGTATCTAATCTATAGCTTGCTGGCACGCCATTAATAGTAGCCAATCTTGTTAAAGGTATCATTGTTGTATCGCCATGTCCGCCTATTACCACTGCGTGCAAATCATTAGTAGAAGCACCACTGGCTAAAGATAAATAACATTTAAAACGTGCGCTATCTAAAATACCGCCCATACCAATAATTCTATTTTTAGGTAAGCCACTTGCTTTCAATGCCAAATAAGTCATAGTATCCATAGGGTTGCTTACTATAATGATGATAGCATTTGGCGAATGTTGTAAAATATTTTCTGTTACACCTTTTACAATACCTGCATTTATACCAATTAATTCTTCACGGGTCATACCAGGTTTACGAGGAATACCACTTGTAATTACTACTACATTGCTATTGGCTGTTTTAGCATAATCATTAGTACTTCCAGTAATTTTTGTATCAAAACCGCACAATGAAGAGGTTTGAAATAAATCTAAGGCTTTACCTTCGCTTATGCCTTCTTTAATATCTAATAAAACTAATTCTGTGCAAAGCTCTCTGCGGGCTATGTTATCGGCACATGTTGCGCCTACTGCTCCTGCGCCTACTACTGTTACTTTCATATATTTGTTTATTTTTAATGTGGTTTTTTAAATTGGGTGCAAAGGTAGTAATTAAGAATGAATAGTTAATAATTAAGAACGATTGATTTTGAGATTTTTATGGTAGTTATTGATTTAATCATAGTGAAATCTACATTTTACAATTTGTATCTCACCTTCTTCGTATCTATAAATTAATCGGTGTTCTTCGTCTATTCTGCGAGACCAAAAACCTGAATATTTATGCTTTAAAGGTTCTGGTTTGCCAATACCTTCAAAAGGATTTCTTGAAATATCTTTCAGTAATTCATTGATACGTTTTAGTTTTGATTTATCTATTTTTTGCCAATAAAGATAATCTTCCCACGATTCATCTGTAAAAACGTATTTCATTCTATTTTTCCAACAGTGTTTTTTCTAAAACTTTTCCTTTTTTTAATTTTTCTATTGATGAATCTAAACGTTTTTCATTTTTTCTTGAAGACATTTCATAGTTTGTTGCCATTAATGCGTTATATTCTTCTAATGACATTATAACAATTCCTCCATTTTTACCTCTATTGATTATTAAAGTTTCAAAATTTTTCACTACTTTTTCTAAATAGACTTTTAAATCTTTTCTAAAATCGGATATACTTGCTACTAACATAATAAAATTAAAATTTGTACAAAAATATGTACAAATTTTAATTTAAAAAAATTTAATTGCTTAAGTCAAAATAAGATTAATGCTATTTATATTTGCAAAATGCCGCCTAAAGAAAAGCCCATTTTTAACAAAAGTATTTTTTGGGATGTAAATTTTGACACCATAGATTACGATGCCAAAGCCAATTGGGTAATTGTGCGTGTATTTGAGCGTGGCGATGTGCCCGATATTCGCAATTGCAGGCGGTATTATGGCGATGAGAAAATTAATGAGGCGCTTTTAAATGCTAAATATTTAATGTTACACACCCTGTATTTGGCAAGTGCAATTGTTGAAAAACCAATTGAAGATTTTAAATGTTACAAAAACAGACAGTTGAACCCCGCACTTTTTCCATATTAAAGCAATTAATGGAAATAGATATTTTATCAACTTTTAATTTAGTTGGTGGAACTGCTTTATCACTTAAATTTGGGCATAGAAACTCTATAGATTTAGATTTGTTTTCAAATGCTAAAATAGAAAACTCTTTGATCTTAGATGCTTTAGTTGAAAATTTTAATACCAAATTTATATTAGGAACATCTAATAAAGTTGGCGTTTTTTGTAAAATAGACGATATAAAAGTAGATTTAATTCATTATAATTTTGAGATTATTTATCCTTTAGAGATTAAAGAAAATATAAGAATGTTGAGCAATCAAGATATTGCTGCAATGAAAATTCAAGACATATTTGGCAGAGGGATTAAAAAAGATTTTTTTGATTTATATGAGTTGTTAAAAGAGTTTTCTCTGAAAGAAATTATTGAATTTCATAAACAAAAATATCCAATGCAATCTCTTCATATTTCTATTCCGCAAGCACTTACTTATTTTGAAGATGCTAATGAAAGCGAAGACCCTGTATGCCTTACCCAAACCACTTGGGAGGATGTTAAACGTGGATTGCAAAAAGTGGTAAATGATTATTTAAAATAAAACAACTCAAAAATGATAAAAATAATTTTCAAAACAGCCTTAATTTTTCTCTCATTAAATACATTATTTGCTCAATCAATAAATACAAACCTTAGCAATAACAATTTATTTAATGGCGAATTTTATTTTGTTGTCAACCCAAACATTTTTAGTAGAATAATTTTACTTTAATTTTATTAGCTTTGCTGAATATTAATTATAGTTTAGACTTTGAATTTTCAACATAATATTTCTTTACTGCCCTACAACACTTTTGGGCTAAATGTAAATGCCAAAGTATTTTGCATGGTTAATAATTTAGAAAAACTTAAAAAAGCATTTACCCAAAATACAGAAAACCAAACCCTTATATTAGGAGGCGGTAGCAATGTATTGCTTACACAAAATTACGATGGCTTGGTAATTTTAAACCAAATAAAAGGCATTCAAATAGTAAAAGAAACATCAGAAAATATATGGGTAAAGGCTTACAGTGGCGAAAATTGGCATGAGTTTGTGCTACATTGCTTACAACAAAATTGGGCAGGAGTAGAAAACCTATCGCTAATACCAGGCACAGTAGGCGCAGCACCTATGCAAAATATAGGTGCGTATGGGGTAGAGATTGTAGATGTATTTGATACATTAGAAGCTTTAAATTTAGATACATTACAAATAGAAATATTTGATAAAGAAAAATGCGAATTTGGCTACAGAGAAAGTGTATTTAAACGTAAACTAAAAGGGCAATATTTTATTTATTCTGTAACATTTAAGCTGAATAAAAAACCAACATTAAATATAGAATATGGCGATATTCAACAAACTTTAATAGCCCAAAACATAGAGCCTACAAAAGCCACCATTCAGCAAATAAGCCAAGCGGTAATAAATATTAGAGAATCCAAATTACCAAACCCTAAAATATTAGGCAATAGCGGAAGTTTTTTTAAAAACCCTACCATTAGCCTACAACAATTTGATGTGCTTAAACAACAGTTTCCAGATATAAAAGGCTATGAAAATGAAAATGGCATAAAAGTACCCGCTGGTTGGCTAATAGAGCAATGCGGCTGGAAAGGCAAACAAATAGGCAATACAGGTAGCCATGCTAAACAAGCCTTGGTATTGGTAAACTATGGCAATGCCAACGGTGCAGAGGTATATGCCCTTGCTATGCAAATAATTGAAAGCGTAAAACTTAAATACGGCATAACTTTAGAGCCAGAGGTAAATATTATATAAATGGATATAAAGGCTCATATACTATATGAAGACAACCATTTAATAGCCATAAATAAAGCTTCTGGCATATTGGTGCAAGGCGATGAAACAGGCGATACACCACTTTCGGAATTGGTTAAAGATTTTTTAAAACACAGAGACAACAAGCCTGGCAATGTATTTTGTGGGGTAATACACCGCATAGATAGACCCGTTAGCGGTGTTGTAGTATTGGCAAAAACAAGCAAAGCATTGGCAAAAATGAACGAACTTTTTAGAGATGACAAAATACGTAAAACATACTTGGCACTTGTAAATGGCATTCCTTTGGAAACAGAAAAAACACTGGAAAACTACTTGCGTAAAAATGCCAAAACAAAAAAAGCAGATGTTTTTAATCGCCCAATAGAAAATGGCAAACTTTCTACTTTAAGTTATACTATTTTTAAACTTAAAGGGCATCAATGTATATTAGAAGTAAAGCCAATTACAGGACGTTTTCATCAAATAAGAGCGCAATTGGCATACAATAAAACCCCCATAGTTGGCGATATAAAATATGGCGCACCTCAAACACTTAAAAATAAAAGTATTTGCCTACACGCCTACAAAATTGCTTTCGAGCACCCTATTAAAAAAGAAAATATAGAGATTACAGCCAGCGAATATGATTTCTAAAAAAATCAATGTATGATTGAATAAAAAACAAAACCATATCCACAAGTAGTAAACATATTTAGGCTTATAACTTACAATATTTCATATTGTTTAAAGCATTCAATAACAATAGTTTTGTAGCTATGATAGAAAGACCAAGTGTGCGCAAACAAAAAAGATTAGATTACACCGCACTTGATGCAGGAGGAAAACTACCACCCCAAGCCCCAGAATTTGAAGAAGCCATACTGGGTGCTATTATGCTCGATAAAGAGGCGCTTAAAGATGGTATGGAAACCCTAAAAGCCAAACATTTTTATATAGATGCACACCAGTATGTATATGAATGTATGTTGGATTTATACAACGAAAACCAACCTGTAGATATTCTTACGGTTACAGAAAAATTAAAAGTCAAAGGCTTTTTAGACATAGTGGGCGGACCATATTTTATTGCTAAACTTACAAGCCGTGTATCATCTGCAGCCAATTTGCAATACCATGCCCACATTGTTATTCAAAAATTTATTCAACGTGAGCTTATCCGAATATCAGGCAGTACGCTTACAGATGCTTTTGAAGATGGTACAGATGCTTTTAAACTTTTAGATGCTACTGAAAAAGATTTATACGAGGTAAAAAACGATGGCATGAAACGCTCGTATCAAGAAATATCGAGTATAATGAACGAAGCCATTTTACAGATAGAAGCCAATGTTGAAAAAAAAGATGGTTTAACAGGCGTACCCAGTGGCTTAAAAACATTGGATAATATTACAGCTGGTTGGCAAAAATCGGATTTAATTATTCTTGCAGCTCGCCCTGGTATGGGTAAAACAGCATTGGCATTGAGCATGCTGCGCAATGCTGCCGTAGATTTTCAAAAACCTGTTGCCATTTTTAGTTTAGAAATGAGTGCCACACAATTGGTAACAAGACTTATTGCCTCTGAAAGTGGCTTAAGTTCCGAAAAGCTAAAAAAAGGACAATTGGAAGAACACGAATGGGCGCAATTGCACACCAAAATTCAAAAACTAAGCAAAGCCAAAATTTATATTGACGATACGCCCTCGTTACCCATATTTGAGCTAAAAGCAAAATGCCGAAGGCTGCATAGTAAGCACAATATTGAAATGATTGTGATTGACTATTTACAGCTTATGCGGGGCGAAGATAGCGGCAATAAAAATGGCAACCGTGAGCAAGAAATAAGTTATATCTCTCGCTCGCTAAAGGCATTGGCAAAAGAATTGAATATTCCCATTATAGCCCTTGCGCAATTGAGTAGAGATGTAGAAAAACGTGGAGGCGATAAAAAACCACAGTTAAGCGATTTGCGTGAATCGGGCAGTATAGAACAAGATGCCGATATTGTAGGCTTTATATGGCGACCAGATTATTACAAATTGAGTACCGATGGCTATGAGCACGATTTGAATATGGCAGAAATAATGATTGCCAAACATAGAAACGGACCTACGGACAATGCCAAAGTACGCTATGTGCCGCACCTTGCCAAGTTTGAAAACTATGAAGAAAACTATTACCAAGCCGATGAACCCCAAGTGGTAACTTATGGTAGCAAGGTAAATACAGAAGACGACCATACACCCAAAGCCAACCTATACGAATTGGGCAAAACCGTTATAGCCAAAGAAGAAGAAGACAGTTTTAGAATAGATGACGATATAGATACAGGCGCAAATATTAGCGGATTTGACGATGATGCGCCTTTTGAGTAATTTTAATTAACCCGTATTTTTAAATTAAGCGTCATTCTGAACTTTTTTGCTCTGAAAAAAGATTCAGAATTTGTAGTTTTTCAGATTCTGTATAATTTTGCGAAGCCAAAATTTACAGAATGACCATACCGTTGCTTAACTTTAGTTCTCGTTATTTATCTTCTTCTTTTTCTTAAAGGAGAAGTTAATTTTTGCCAAAATGTTTTCTTTTTGTAAGGTCTAATTCCTCCTAATATATGAATATACTTTTCTTTAAATTCTTTTTAAACAATAATACTACTTTCTAATTTTCCATTTATATAAATGTGTTGCTTATTTTTGTTATTACTAATATTTTCTACCTCTAATTTTATAACAGAATTGCTATCTAATTTAGTATTATAAAATTCATGAAAATTTATACAGCCATTTGTATCAGTATATTCAATATTTATACAAGAAGTAAAATCATCAACATACATACTAATTTCCTTGTATTTAAGAGGCTTACCAGTGGCTAAATCTACAAATTTTAAAGTATTATTTTGAGAATCTAATTTACTTATTTTGTATTGTGTATTTTTAGTTAAATTTAAAGTGTAATTTTTTTGTGACGGATAAAATGTATAACCATTGTACCCTTCACATACAATTTCAAATTCATTAATTTGATTTTTTGTCGTATCTCTTTTAAAAGAAACAAAACCATCATTATTGGTTTTTCCTTTTTGTATTACTTGATAATTTTTTATAACAAAATAATTGCAATTACTTATATTATTATTAGTCTCATTGTCAATTAATTTTAACTCAATTTTAGTTGTATCAATAGGTGTATAGCTTGCTTCTCTTTGAGTATTTACAATTTCTGTATCATTCATTGGCTTATTTTCAGCTTCAGCCTTCGTTATAATACCCAAGCCTACCATAATGCTTAAAAACAAACGTGGTAAAAAACGATGTTTAATTACTACTTCACGCTTAAAGGTTTCAAGTTGTGTATTCGTTAATCTACCACAAGTTTTTTGAGTATTGTTTTCAAACCATGTTACAAGTTCTGTATTTGTAAAACTTGTAAAATCTATTACCTCCTTTTGGCAGCTATTGCAAAATTTGCCTTTAACTGTTGTGTGCATTTGGCTAAAATTCTCCTCACAAGGGGTTTTTATCTCTAAATTTAGTGGGTATTTGGTAAACATGGCATTTAATGGTATAAAATATAAATTTAAAGATAAATAAAATTTACTTATAACACAATAGCCTTAACAACTACTCCATCATTCTCACAAATTCATCAAACAAATACCTGCTATCATGCGGTCCTGGAGAAGATTCTGGATGATATTGAACACTAAAGGCTTTTTTATCTTTTATCTTGATGCCTTCCACAGTGTTATCGTTTAAGTTTACATGCGTAACTTGTATATGTGGATTGTCATCTGCTTTTAAAGCAAAACCATGATTTTGAGAAGTAATTTCGCTTAAACCTGTTACCAAGTTTTTTACAGGATGGTTTAAACCTCTATGTCCATTGTGCATTTTAAATGTACCTTGCCCTACAGCTTGTCCCAATATTTGATTACCCAAGCAAATACCAAACAATGGCATATTTTGAGCCAATAATTCTTTTACGGTTTCTACAGCATAAGGCATTGCTGATGGGTCGCCTGGTCCGTTAGATATCATAACGCCATTGGGTTTCCAATCCATTATTTGTTTGGCTGTGGCACGGGCATTAAATACCCCACAAAATACATCTCTTTCGTTCAAACAGCGAACAATATTTTTCTTTACACCATAATCTAAAACGGCTACTTTGTATTTGGCTATATCGCTACCTGCGGCATAAAATTCTGGTGTTGTAATTGTTGATGAAAGTTCAAGTCCACTCATATCTGGCACTTGCGCAAGCATAGTTTTAAGCGTGTCTATATCTGTAATTTCGCTACTTATTATAGCATTCATTGCGCCTTTATCTCGCACATGACGAACCACTTGGCGGGTATCTATACCTTGTATGCCTACCACTTGATTGTTTACAAAATAATCATCAATACTGGCGGTTGCCATTTTGCGAGAGTGATGATGCGCAAATGTGCTACACACCAAGCCTGCAATTTTAATGTTGTTCGATTCTATATCGCTTGTATTTGTACCATAATTGCCAATATGTACATTGGTTTGCACTAATATTTGACCAAAATAAGAGGGGTCGGTAAACACTTCTTGGTAGCCTGTCATACCTGTGTTAAAACAAATTTCGCCAGTTGTAGTACCAATTTTCCCAACTGCTTTGCCTATAAAATAAGTACCGTCTTTTAATAGCAGTACCGCTTGTGTTGTGCTCATTAAAGTGCAAAAGTAATGGTTTTAATACAGAAGGTAAATAACAAGTTAGTAACACTCAAATTTTTGATTTTGGAAATTTTTGATTTTGGATTTTCATTTTTCATTCTTAATTTTTAATTATTCATTATTTTCGTCCCATGCTTTCCACCACCGAACAAGATTCCTTATATCCCCAATTATCCGAGCTTTCAACAGCAGATATTTTAACCGCTATAAATACTGAAGACCAAAAAGTAGCTTTGGCTATTCAGAAAGAAATTAAAGTTATAGAAAACTTAATAAATGCTTTAGTAAAAAAAATGAAACTTGGCGGACGCTTATTTTATATAGGTGCTGGCACAAGTGGGCGCTTAGGTATAGTAGATGCAAGCGAATGTCCACCTACCTTTGGTGTAGATTTTGGCTTGGTAAATGGCATTATAGCAGGTGGAGATACCGCCATACGTAAAGCTGTAGAATTTGCTGAAGACGATACCGAACAAGCCATTAAAGACCTACAAATTTTCAATTTAACTACAAATGATTTTGTAATTGGCATATCAGCATCTGGCAAAACGCCTTACGTATTGGGCGGTTTGCAAGCATGCAATGAATTGAATATTAATACAGGATGTATTTGTTGCAATAGTAATACTGCAATTGGTAAAATAGCCAAATATCCTATTGAAGTAGTTGTAGGACCAGAAATAGTAACTGGCAGTACCCGTATGAAAAGCGGAACTGCACAAAAACTAATTTTAAACATGATAAGTACTACCGCTATGATAAAATTGGGCAAAGTGCAAGGCAGCAAAATGGTAGATATGCAATTAAGTAATCATAAGCTTGTAGAAAGAGGTACCAGAATGATAATGGAACAAATCCATTTGAATGAAACAGATGCTAAAGCTTTGCTTTTAAAATTTAAAAGTGTTAGAAAAGCATTAGATAGTTTGAAATAATCCTATAAACCTTTTCTTAAAGCCAAATTTATTACTTGCCACATTGTCATAAATAAAACCATTTTAAATGCTTGGTACAAAGTTTGGTTTTCTATCATTAATCATTTTTCTAACAACATTTAAAATAATATCTTTGCATCTTTATGATAAATAGTATCCTTAAAAGCATTTCAAAAGTATTGGGCGGCAGCAAAAGCGAAAAAGACGTTAAGCTAATAAACCCAACTATTGCTTTAATCAATCAGTTTTTTGAACAATACAATACCCTTACCCACGATGAGTTAAGAGCCAAAACCATTGAATTTAAACAACGCATAGCCGAGGGGTTAATAGATTTTGAAACTAAAACAAATGAATTAAAAACCCAAATAGCCAATTTAACTGCTGATGAAATTTTAGAAAAAGACAAACTTTATGCTGAGATAGACGAACTGGAACTTGAAAGCAATAAAACGCTTGAAAAAATATTGCTTGAAATACTACCAGAAGCATTTGCCGTTGTTAAACAAACAGCAAAAAGATTAAGCGAAAATTCTGAAATAGAAGTAATTGCAACAGAATTAGACAAACAGCTTGCTGCAAAAAAAGATTTTGTGCGTGTAGTTGGCGAAAAAGCATTTTATAAAAATGAGTGGAATGCCGCTGGTGGTTTGGTAAAATGGAATATGGTGCATTACGATGTACAGCTTATTGGTGGCACTGTTTTACACCAAGGTAAAATTGCCGAAATGGGAACAGGAGAGGGTAAAACTTTGGTTTCTACCTTGCCTGCTTATTTGAATGCCCTTGCGGGTAGAGGTGTACATATAGTTACGGTAAACGATTATTTGGCTCGAAGAGACTGCGAATGGAATGGTCCATTGTTTCAATTTCATGGCTTAACGGTAGATTGTATAGACTACCACCGCCCCAATAGCGATGAGCGCAGAAAAGCCTATTTGGCAGATATAACTTATGGCACAAACAATGAGTTTGGCTTTGATTATTTAAGAGATAATATGAGCCATACACCAGAAGAATTGGTGCAACGCAAACACCATTTTGCTATGGTAGATGAGGTGGATTCTGTATTGATAGATGATGCCCGTACACCTTTAATTATTTCTGGTCCTGTGCCAAATGGCGATGTTCAAGAATATACTGCCTTAAAACCAAGAATTGAAAGATTGGTAGAAGCACAGAAAAAAGCTGTAAATGGTTTTTTAAACGAGGCGAAAAAACAAATAGAAGCTGGCAATACAGGCGAAAAAGAAGGACAAGGTGGCTTGGCATTGTTTAGAGCGCATAGAGGTTTACCTAAAAATAAAGCCATTATTAAATTTTTAGGGGAGCAGGGTATGAAAGCTCTTTTGCTTAAAACAGAAAACCATTATTTGCAAGACCAGCAAAGAGAAATGCCCAAAGCCGATGCGGAATTGTATTTTTATATTGATGAAAAAAACAACCAAGTAGAGCTTACAGATAAGGGTATAGATATGATTACCCAAAGTGGCGAGGAAAAAGACTTTTTTATTATACCAGATGTAGGCACAGAGATAGCCGAAATAGAAAAAGGCAGCTTGCCTACGGCTGAAAAAGCCAAACAAAAAGAAGAACTAATGCGCAATTTTGCCATTAAGTCAGAAAGAATACACTCTATTAGCCAATTGCTAAAAGCCTACACTTTATTTGAAAAAGATACTGAATATATTATAGCCGAAGGCAAAGTAAAAATTGTAGATGAACAAACAGGGCGTGTGCTTGAAGGCAGACGTTATAGCGATGGCTTGCACCAAGCTATTGAGGCAAAAGAAAACGTAAAAGTAGAAGCTGCTACACAAACATTTGCTACTATTACTTTGCAAAATTATTTCCGTATGTACCATAAACTATGCGGTATGACAGGTACAGCCGAAACAGAAGCTGGCGAGTTTTGGGAAATTTATAAATTAGATGTTGTGGTAATTCCAACCAACAGAGCCATAGCCCGAAAGGATATGGAAGATTTGATTTATAAAACAAAGCGTGAAAAATACAATGCTGTTATAGATGAAATTGTAAAATTGACAGCAGAAGGTCGTCCTGTGCTTGTAGGTACTACTTCGGTAGAAATTTCTGAATTGCTTTCAAGAATGTTGAAATTACGCAATATTAAACACAATGTATTGAACGCTAAACAAAACCAACGTGAGGCTGAAATTGTGGCAGAGGCAGGTTTGCCAAGTGCTGTAACCATAGCTACGAATATGGCAGGTAGGGGAACGGATATAAAAATTGGAGCAGAGGTAAAACAAGCAGGAGGATTAGCCATTGTAGGTACAGAAAGACATGACTCACGTAGGGTAGATAGACAGCTTAGAGGTAGAGCAGGAAGACAAGGCGACCCAGGGTCATCATTGTTTTATGTAAGTTTAGAAGATGATTTAATGCGTAAATTTGGAAGCGATAGAGCCTCTAAATTAATGGATAGATTTGGCTATAAAGAAGGGGAGGTAATTCAACATAGTATGATGACGAAAACCATAGAGCGTAGCCAACGTAAAGTAGAGCAAAATAATTTTGGAATGCGTAAGCGTTTGCTGGAGTACGATGACGTAATGAACAAGCAACGTACTGTAATTTACAAACGTAGAAAAAATGCACTTTTTGGTGATAGATTGGCTTTAGATTTACAAAATATATTGTCCGATTTTTGCGATGAAAAAATAAATTCTGCCAAAGCTGCTGATGATTTTGAGGGCTTATCTTTAGATTTGGCTTTAACCTTTGCGGTAGAAGCTCCTTTTACAGCCGAAGAATTTAAAGCGCAAAAGCCAGAGCAATTAGCCGATACGTTATTTGATACCTTGCAAGCGGAATATGCTAAACGCCAAGAGGAATTGCGCAGCAAGGCCATGCCAGTATTGAACAAAATTAATGCAACAGATGGCAGCAAAATAGAATTTGTAATGGTGCCATTTAGCGATGGTATTAAGCATTTTGGCATTCCTATCAATTTGAAAAAAGCAGTAGAAACTAAAGGCGAAGCCTTAACTATTGAATACGAAAAAAATATTTGCCTTGAAACCCTTGACGATGAATGGAAAGACCATTTAAGAGAATTAGATGAACTGAAACAATCGGCAAACAATGCTACTTTTGAGCAAAAAGACCCATTACTGATTTATAAAATAGAATCGTTTAAATTGTATGCTCAAATGATTTCGAGAATGAATGAGCGTATATTAGCTATGCTTTTTAAAGCCCAAATAGCAGCAGAAGACAATAAACCTGTGCGCCAAGCTGCTCAACCACAAAAAACGGATATGAGCAAAATGAAACTCACCAGAAATGACGATACAAATGGCTTGCCACCAGAATTGGCGGGTAATTCTCAATTTAGCGGAAATGATGGAGGCGATAGACAATTAAGCAGAGCAGATAGAAGAAAAATGGAAAGAGACCAAAAGAAACAACGTTAAAGTATGTTAAAAAAAATAGTTTTCATACTTTTTTTAAGCTTTTGTATTTTTGAAATAAAAGCGCAAGTAACTGTAACAAAACCCGAGGGATTGGGAGGATTAATAGCTGGTCGTTCGGCTACCCGCAAACACCCCGACACAAAAATACAAGGCTATACCATATTAATTTTTAGAGGCGATAACCGCACTGCTGCCGAAAGCCAAAAATCTTTGTTCGATGCTGCTTTTAACCATTATAGCGAGGTGGTATGGGAAGAGCCGAATTTTAAAGTTTATGTTGGGCTTTTTAAAACAAAATTAGAATGTATTGGGTTATACAATGAGATAAAAGACAAATATCAAACGGCTATTATTATTTCTCAAAAAATACCTTATCCACCACTATAAAAAATAAGTATTTATGAAAAAAATTATCACTTCAATTGTATTATTTATATTAACTTATAGCAGCCTTATAGCGCAATGCCCTATGTGCAAAGCCAGTGTAGAAAGCAGCCAAAGAGAAAGCACCAAAAGTGTGGGCATGGGTTTAAATATTGGTATATTAATGCTATTGGCTACAGTTTATATTTTATTGATGGTAGTAGGCATTATGTTTTATAGATATTACAAACGAAACTTGATGCAAAATGCCCAATAATATTCCCTCAAAAATTGCAAGTATTGTGCAATGCAAATGCCCTCGTTGTAGAGTGGGAAATGTTTTTAAAACGCCAATTTATAATCTTCTAAAATTTCATCAAACCAATACCAATTGCCCCTATTGTGGTTTGCGTTTTGAGCATGAAACAGGTTTTTTTTGGGGTGCAATGTATATTAGCTATATGTTTAGCTCGGCAATAATGCTTACTTTAGGTATTGTAGGTGTAAATTTAGATTGGAGTTACCCCAAATTATTATTGATAATAGCTGCTTTGGCACTTATACTTACGCCCTTTTCTTATAGATATTCACGCATTTTGCTATTGTATTGGCTTTCGCCAAATAGAAAATTTCAGAAAGGATAAAGAAATATTTTAAATCTTATATTTTTGTATCGATAAGTGGTTAATATTTTAGGTTCACGCACCTATTCTCATGACCGATAGGGAATAAAGGCGTAAAGTTTTTAAATTTCAATTATAAGGATTCCAAAAAATGAGTTATCGAAATCAATGATATTAATAATTTCTTCAGATTGCCGAATTGTATGAAAACTAAGTCTGTCGCTAATAAAATGTTCGTTATCCTCGATATTATTAGCATCGGCAAATTTTTGTCCAAGTTCTGGTGTTTGAAAAGAAAAGGTAAATCTTAACTCTTTTAAGTTTGCCCTTTCAAATTTTTCAGCAAGTAAGGTTAGCATTTTTACGCCAAGCATAAAAGATTTTTTATTGTCAGGTGGTTTTATGTAATGCACAACGTGAAAATGATTTTCATTATCTTCAATTATAGATTGGTTTTCCCATTCTTTATTAGATTTATAGAGTGTATTAAACCCAAATTCAGCAATAGAATTGCAGAATCGAATAACAAATTGCAAATCATGTTTTTACAAAACATAATTGCATTTTTTAAATCGGGGTTAAACCCAACTAAATCAAATAGTTCAATTTTTCAAATCTACTATTGATTAATTTGGGTTAAACTTTTTTAATGTTATTCCATTTTCATTAATTATAATTTCATCAGATAAAATTTTTTGAATGGGTACTGGCAAAACAATATCAAAATCTAAATTTTTATTGAGATTATACTTTGAAATTAATTCAATAAATATGTTATTAAACTTAAAATCAAATCAAAAATATTTCAAAACTTCCTTAAAAATTCCCCTGCTTTCTGTCATAATTTAAGCGCAAACCAAAGGTAAGCATTTTATTTTCTGTAATGCCCTGTTTGCGGTAGTTAAAACCAAGGTCAATAAACAAATTGTGCTTTAGCATATAGGCTATAGAAATATCGGCTATCATTAAGTTTTGCACCTTGCCTATATACATAGTGGCATTGTTACTCGTGGCTCGTGTATCGTAATTGCGCAAAATATTGCTACCATAGTTTCCGCCCAATAAAAAACTATCTCTGCCTTGCTTGGCAGCTATTAGCGTTGTGGTAATAAACCAACGGTAAGCGGGTTTATATTTTAGTTCTAATACAGTTTCGCTAAAATTAGCCCCCAATGGGTGCGCCAATGGCTGATTAAAATGGCTATAACTCTGTGTAGTGCGGAAGTGGCTGTAGGTGTATGGGCGCACTCGGTTGTATTCCACAAGGGCATCAAGTCTATCAATTTTCAATAAGTTAAAACCTCTTACCCCTATTTGATAACCATACTTATTTCCCCACCAATTGCGGTTGATTTTGAGTTGCTTTAGGCTAAATTCATCTAATAAAAATTGCGCATAAAAAAGATATTTTCTTTTTAAATTGTATTCAATATCAAAAGCTATCATGCTATTGTCTCTGCTACCAAGGTTAGATTCTATGGCTCTATAAAATATTACAGGGTTAAGATAATTAAACTCAAACTGATTGCTTTGTGTACTGTCTTTTCTATCAAAAATTACCATTTCGTTTACCCCAATGGTTAAGTTTTTCAATACATCAATACTTAACTTATGAAAAGCAGCATACTTTTTGCCAAACAAGGTATTGCCCAATATTTGCCCATTATCGGTAAATTGGGTAAACATATTTTGATAATGAACCTTGCCTACATCGGTGTTTATTTTAAAAAATAAATATTGTGGGGCAAAATCGCTTAAAATTAAGGAGCGGTAGCCATTGCCTATTTTATGCCTATCGTGCCCAAATTGAAATTTAATGTAATTTTTTGCAGCATTAAAAGTGACATAACCCCTTGCTTGAAAATAATCTACAGCACCTTGTTTTTTAAATTTTTTAAAGAACAGCTCATTAGGTACAAAGTTTAAAGAATCTTGCAGTTGTTGGTATTGCACAGGCAAAAGCGCTTGATTTTCTGTAAAATAAGTATAAAACCCAACGCCTTTTTGCACTCCTCCAATATTGCCCCACACCTCTGCTCCACGTGTATTTTGGTATAAAATATTGCCATTGGCAGATTGCCTACCACCTGCAAAATTAAATACTGGATTGATAACCAATAAATGGTCTTCTTTTTTTATGCTGTAAAATGCACCAACGTAATTATAAAAGGTGTAGTTTTTATTTTTACAGTTTATACAAATTTTTTTATTGATAAAATATAAATTATCTGAACTTAAATACCTATTTTGGTAAGAAAGTGAAATTAATCTTTTTATTCCTAAATTTGTATCATTTATAATAATTTTTTTTAATAGAGAATCATTAGTATTACTTAAAAAAGGGCGTTGATTAGATTTCGCTTTGAATCTATTTAATTGAATTTCTCTTAACAACTCATAGCTACCAATACTCCCTGTAGGGTAATACACTTGCTGGGCTTTAGCAAAACCAATTGAAATAAAAAATAAAAAAAACAAGAATTGCTTTGCCATTTTTGATAGCACAAACTTAATAAAAAATATTAAACGAAAATGTTTTCGCTAATATTTACTATTTTTGACATTTAGTTTAAAAATATGAAGTATTTATTCTTAATTGTTTTGTGTAAAACATTAATGTTATCTAAAGCTCAAAATCTTGTTCCCTTTCAATCAGCAGATTTTGATAATAAATATGGGTATGTAGATACCAAAACTAAAAAGCTGAAAATATTTTATCATTTTGAAAAAGCATATCCATTTAGTAACAATTTTGCTTTGGTGCAATATGGCGGAAAGTTAGGTGCAATAGATACTTTGGGCAATATTGTAATACCAATTATGTTTAATTATATTAAGTTGATTGATAAAGAAAATGCTGAAGTTATTTTAAGGGAAAATGATACAGCTATGATAAAGATATTCAACAATTACATACAATATATTAAGACCGGAGATAAAGTATTCCCTTTCAGATATTTTGATTCAAGAAATTCTAAACTCAAAAAAGCAATAGTTTTCAATTCTGATTATGAATTAGAAACACTCAATAAAATAACCAAAGAACGAATTCAAAAAGAAGTATATAATAAGTTAAATTACAATACAGAGAAAAACAATAAACTATGGCATACTTTTCAAGGAGGGGTTATAGATAATCAAAAGAGAAGTGGCTTTATTGAGTTTAAAACAAATATGTATTTTCAAAATAAAAATTTACTAACGGGCATAGGCACAGGTTTTCAGCAAACAAAGGCATTTACAGATACTGCCAAACTTTGGAGCAGGCAGATACCTGTTTATTTTTCACAAATGCTTTTTTTAATGAAACCACAAAAAGGCACTGCACTTTATACAAAATACGATTTGGGTGTAATTTTAGCTGAAAATAATTTTTCTTTCAATTATAAATTTAATAATAGGAGATATTTTGGCGGCAAAAGCCCAACAAAATTATTAATAAATACTGCCGTAGGCATAAAAATTAGTGGCAAAAACAGAAATGGTGGTGCATTAATAGAACTCGGCTACAAATTTTTACCGTATAAAATACCAACCGTTACTACTACCAACTATTTCAATCTATTGTTTGGTTATATGTTTTAAGTATCAAAAAACAAGTCATCTACCTCTACTTTTAGTTCGGGAAAAATTGCACTTGTTATAGTTTGTCCTTCGGTAAAAGGGCGTAATCCTTTGTAAATGCCATTGTCTAAAACATATAATAGCACTAATTTAGTTTCTGGCTGAATTATCCAATATTCTTTTACACCTGCTTGTTCGTATAGTTCAAATTTAGTATTTATTTCGTGTTTAGAATTGCCTGGCGAAAGTATTTCTACCACCAAATCGGGTGCGCCATTGCAGCCTTGGTCGTCAAGTTTTTCTATATCGCATATTACACAAATATCTGGCTGAACAACGGTGCTATCTTTTATACCTTTAGGTAAAGGCAACCTAACATCAAATGGCGCAGGATACCACTTGCATTTTTGGTTTTTAAAATTTTTAATAAAAGGTTCGTGTAAATTTACTAAAATAGTTTGGTGCCTTCTGTTAGGCGCTGGGCTCATTTTTAAAATTTTACCTTTTATAAGTTCTACTCTTTCAGAGAACTGCCATTTCATATAATCTAAATAGGTATAAGTACCATTCAAATCTAATGCGTTATATTCTACTTTTGGCTCTTCAACTTTCATTGTATTACAAATATAAAATATTTTAAAATCAAAAGGAAAAATTCTTATTTCGTTCCTATCAGTTTTTTCATTTCTTCTTCAAGCTCAAACTCGCTGCCTTCTGTATAGCCATTGTGTACATACACAATATTTCCTTTTTGGTCTATTAGCAATGTTTGAGGCGGATTGTTTACATTCAATGCACGGGATAGGTCTTTATTTTCGTCTGTAAGTATGGTATAAGGCCAGCCAAAAGCATTTACCATTGGTTTTACTTTTTGAATATTTCTGCTATCGTCTATAGATACTGCTACCAACTCACAACCGTATTTTTTTTGCCAATCTTCATACACATCTAATATATTATTGAGTTCTTTAACACATGGTCCACACCAAGTAGCCCAAAAACTGATAATTGTAATTTTGCCAGTTTTGCCATAATCTTGAATATTCACTGTTTTGCCATCAATGGTTTTTATATTTACAGAAGGTAATGTTTGAGTGCTTACTTTTTTGGTAGAATCGTTGGCATTTGCATAATTGAACGTAAATAAAGCAAGGGCTATAATAATAATTGAACGCATGGCTACAAATAAACAATCTTTATGCCAAAACATAAAATTTCATTTTAAACTAATGTAAAACCAAAACTTTACCAGATATTACTTCTTGGTTTTTAATGGCTCTTACAATATATATGCCGCTGCTCCATTGCTCGGTATTTATTTTTATTTTGCCTTCGCCAAAAGTGGTTTGGTTTATCAATTCTTTGCCGTTAATATCTGTAATTAATAATTGGGTTAAAGTTTTAGATGTTTCTATATAAAAATAATTTGTAGCAGGATTAGGATAAAATGTTATTTGCCAATCTTCGGCTATTATTACATCATGGTTTATTGGGTCTTGAATGTTTTTTAAAGAATCATTTATCAATGTGTCAATTGGCAATGTGTTTAGTTCTTTTTTACACCAATCGGCATTAATGTAGGTATTAATTGTTTGCACCATCAAATCGTTTAAATATTCCACCTTGCTTTCGCCACCTGTTGGCTTTAAATGGCTATTGCCTATTTTGCTATCGTCTGTTATGTATAAGTATTCGCCATTGGTAATTATAGCCATATATTTTAATAGAAATTCTGTTGTTTTATCGATACCACTTGCTGCTATAGGCACTATACGAATACCTTTGGCAGCAGCTTGTTGCAGGCAGTTTCTTATTCTTTTTTTAGTTTCAATATCTTGGTGTGGTGGTGCATCTAAAAGTAAAAACATAATTTTTGCGTGATTTCCTTCTGTCCAGTTCAATTTATTCAAAGCATCTTGTAGGGCAATATCCACAGCTTCTGGAAAATCGCCCCCGCCACCTGCATTTTGGTTGCTAATAAAATCTAAAGTATTGCTTGGATTATTGCTAAAAGGCATTATGCGTGTTAAGTACTCATCGCCATTATCTCTATAAAATACACTGCCAGTATTAATGGTTACACATTCATTCTTTTTCTGAATTCTATTGATAACGTCTAATAATTCAATTTGTAAAAACTTAATTTCATCGCCCATGCTGCCTGTGGCATCTACCACAAAGGCTATTTCGGCTAATTGGGCAGCTTTATTTTGGGTATTTACAACAATTGCTTTTTTCTTTGTATCTGTAAAATAGTTGCCATTCAAAGGTATGGTTTGGTTGTTGATTGTAATATTATAGTCTATATTTTCTAATGCAGTATTTTTAAAAATGGTGTGCCAAAAGTAGGCATTGCCATTTTCATCGGTAGTGGTTTCCCATAGTTTTTCATTTTTATTGTTTAAAAGCGCAACTGGATAGTAGGTTAGGGGCTTACCTTTTGTATCTATAAATTGAATATTGCATTTAATTTTTGGATAAATGCCCCAAGTATTTTGAAAAACAGAAATTTCGGGCAATTGATTGGTTTTTAGCCATTCTTCCCAATGCTCAATATCTCGCCAATGTCCTGCTGTTACTTGCCCTGCCGTGGTTGGCTTGGCAGTAGCGGGCATATATTCCAACTCTGCATCTAAACTTTTTACTTCATATCTTGCTTTGGTTTCTGTAGCAACAGAAGCAATTCTTTTAGGTGTAACTTTAGAACTGCTTTTGCTTTTAGCTGCTTTAGCACTGCTATAACCAAAAGGTTTTCCAATATCTTTTTTTTCTACATCAACTGTTGCAGCTTCATATTTTATGCTTGAAGGCATTGTATTTGAAGTATTTGAAACAACTTTGCCATTCAATTTAAAATTGTAATTGTTGTTTTTATTGGTTAATGCCAAATTAGGAATTATTGTAGGCTTTAAATATTGATTATGAATGCATATTTTATAATTTCCTATTGGTAAATTTTTACTATAAAAACCGCCAAGCATAGTTTTTACACTGTCTAGTAAAATATTATTTTTGTAAAAATAAACTTTAAAAATAGTATCGTTTGGTTTATTTGTGTTAGAAATTCTGCCTTTTACTTCAATCAATTGGGCATTAGCGCAAAAATTGAAAAGCGCAATTAGTGATAAGAGGATTATTTTATGCATATTTTTATGGTGTTAAATTTAAAACTTAATATTGCTCTATACAATTAAAAATAAAAAGGTAAATGGAAATACAAAAAGGTATATACAAACACTACAAAGGCAATTTATACGAAGTAGTAACTACTGCCACACATAGCGAAACAATGGAGAAAATGGTTGTTTACAAAGCTTTGTCTGGCGAATTTGGTATTTGGGTGCGCCCTTTAAAAATGTTTACAGAAACCATAAAAATAGAAGACAAAGAACTACCACGCTTTGAATTTTTACAATCAATTTAAGAAAAAAAAATACGAAAAGTGGAAATTTTGTTTTTTTGGCATAAAAATTGGTATATTTGCACAATACTATAATATATTATAAAAAATATGAAAAAATTAATTTATTCAACCTTAAGTTTAGCTATTGCAGCTACAATTTTTTTAACAGGATGCAAAGGAAGTGAAGGAGACGAGCCAAAACCTGACGCTCCAAAACCAACCATTACTTTTGAATCATCTCCAGGATTTATTTCTGCAAATGCTACAAAATTGATAAACGATGCAATCAAATTTAAAATGGTAGTAAGCCATACAGTAAATTTAAAATCAATTAAAATTACACGAAATTATAAAAATACTGGAGAGGTTGTATTGTTAGATTCAACATTTAGTAACAATATTAAAACTACACAATACACTTTAAATACACTTTTACTTGGTGTTAAAGGTCCTTATGTTTATACTTTTTATAGCACAGATAAAGATAATTCAATGTCTTCAAAAGCTATAACAGTTAATGCCTCTGGTCCTTTAACAGATGCTATTGATGGTACAATTTATAGCTTACAAGCTTCAGGTGCTGGCAAATTTAGTGCATTTGATTTGATAGAAGGAGATGCAATTACTGCAGGTTCAAGTGCTGGCAACGAGGCTATGAGAGATATAGTTGATGGTAGCACAAGTGCAACATTATCTAAAATATGGAAATCTCAAAACTCAACTACTTTTAAAGTTGGTTCTGGAGGCACTTTGAATGGCAAAACTATTTCGCAATTTTACACAGAAGATGATGTTATTGCTGCATGGAATGCAATTGGAGGAGAATCTAACAATGTAGCTATTAATGAAACAGATAAAAGTATATTAATTGCAAAAGTAACAAGAGGAGGGACTCCAGTATACTATCTAATTGGAATTTCTGAAGTGAATGATATAGCTGGTTCTAACGATGATTACATAAAATTCAACTATAGATATTAGTAATTAAAAAATAATAATTTTTTAAAAGCCCTAATCTAAAAATTAGGGCTTTTTTATTTTTATTGAATCTTAAATTTATAATTACATTTGTACAATTTCTAAACTTCTCTATAATGACTATTTTTTTTAAATATCTTGGCATTATTTTACTTTCATCTGTTAAGTATTTATTTGCAGTAGTTCCTTTGCTTGTTTCCAACAATTATTGGTTAGAAAGCATGGTTTTATGCCTAATTGGAGGTACATTGGGTGTGCTTGTATTTACATTTTTGGGCGAACAAATAACAAAGTTTTTCCAAAAAAGAAACTGGTTTGTGCCTACAATTAAGCGAAAACGAAATTTTATAAACCTTAAAAATGGTTATGGATTAATTGGTATTGCTTTAATTTCGCCTATTGGCATAAGTATTCCTGTGGGTTGCATTGTATCTATGGCAATTGCCAACGATAAGAAAAAAGTATTAACCTACCAACTTGGTGCTGTTGTATTTTGGAGCGTATTGCTTTTTGGATTAAAAGGATTTTTTAATATAGATTTATCGCAATATTTGAAATTTGGAAAATAGTAAGCTATATCTTGTGCCTACGCCTATAGGCAACTTAAAGGATATTACTTTAAGAGCATTGGAAATATTGCAGCAATGCGATATTATTTTGGCAGAAGATACCAGAAATACAGGTATTTTACTAAAACACTATGCCATAGAAAAGCCTATGCAAAGCTATCATGCACACAACGAGCATGAAAAATACAAGGATATTTTAAACCAAATAGCACAAGGAAAAACCTTTGCTTTGGTTACCGATGCTGGCACACCTGGCATAAGCGACCCTGGCTATCTTATTGTACGAGAATGTATAAAAGAAAATATTAAAATTGAATGTTTGCCAGGTGCAACGGCTTTTGTGCCTGCTTTGGTAAAAAGTGGATTGCCTTGCGATAAGTTTGTATTTGAAGGCTTTTTACCAGTAAAAAAAGGACGTAAAACCCGCTTTGAATTTTTGCAAAATGAAACAAGAACAATGATTATGTATGAAAGTCCTTATAAACTATTGGCTTTGTTAAAAGACAGTATTAGCCATTTTGGAAGCGATAGGAAAGTATCTGTAAGCAGAGAAATTTCAAAATTGTATGAAGAAACCATAAATGGTACTTTAGAAGAAATGTACAAACATTTTACAAACAAAACACCTAAAGGCGAATTTGTAATTATATTAGCAGGAAAAACAGAAAAAGAGAACAAAGAAAACAATGAATAAGTTAAAACCAATATATTTAAGCCTAATTTCTGGCGCATTATTAATTTTAGGTTGGCCCACATTGCCCTTTGCTTTTTTATTATTTTTTGCCTTTGTGCCTTTGTTATTTATTCATCAAAAATTGAGCAATGCCAAGCGCAAACATTTAAAATTTTGGGCATTGAGTTATCTTACATTTTTTATTTTTAATGCAGGAACTACTTGGTGGGTATGGAATGCAAGCCCAAGCGGTAGCATTATTATGTTATTTGCTAATTCATTGCTTATGAGTTTACCATTTTTGTTATTTTCTGTTTTATACAGTAAAAATAAAGTTTTAGGCTATTGGCCAATAGTCGTTTATTTTTTAACTTTCGAATTTATTCATTTTAACTGGAGCGCAAGCTGGCCTTGGCTTACCTTGGGTAAAGGTTTAGCAATGTATCCAGAGTTTATTCAATGGTATGAAATTACTGGCGAAATGGGTGGAAGTGCTTTGATATTAATTGTCAATATTTGGGTTTTTAATTTGGTAAAAGTAAAAAAAATTATCAAACTATGGCAACCTTTATGTTTTATGATTTTAATATTTTGTTGTTCGCTTATAATTCAAAGTTTTAAAGAAACTTTGATAAGAATTACAAAAGGTCAAATTGCCCAAGAATGTATCATAGTTCAACCCAATATTGACCCATACAAAGAAAAATTTAGCGATGGCGAAAATTATATAAGGCCAGAAAAACAGTTGGAAATTGCATTGGATATAGCCAAACCATTAATTACCCCTCAAACAAAACTTTTAGTATTTCCTGAAACAGCCGTAACAGGCAATATTAACGAAAGCCAATTAAATAGTGTAGATATTTTAACGGTAACAAAAAAACTAACTGATAGCAATGAATTAGCTATTATAACTGGTGCGGAAACATACAATTTATATACAGAAAAAACACGCCCAACAATTACTGCTCGCTACGATAGTTTTTCGCAAAAATGGTGGGATTGCTATAACACTGCCTTGCTGATAAAAAACAAAAAAGTAGATTCGCTTTACCATAAATCTAAACTTGTGCCAGGGGTAGAGAAAATGCCATTTGATTTTTTAGAAAAACTGAGTATAAATCTTGGTGGTGCAAGTGGTAGCTTGGGTACAAGCAAAATACCCATAAATTTTATCGTGAATGAAAGGTTAAAAATTGCGCCTTTAGTATGCTACGAATCTGTATTTGGCGATTATGCTACCGAGTTTGTAAAAGATGGTGCAAATGCACTGGCTGTAATAACCAACGATGGTTGGTGGGGCAATACGCAAGGCTATAAACAACATTTATATTTTGGGGCTATAAGATGTATAGAAACCCGAAAAGAGATGCTGCGTAGTGCCAATACTGGGGTATCTGCATGCATAAATATGTTAGGCAAAATAACACACCAAACGCAATACAACCAAAGAACAGCTTTTAGATGTTGGATAACACCCAATAATATTGAAACATTTTATGTAAAGTATGGCAATTGGGTAGGTAAGCTTGCTGTTGTTTTATTTGGCTTAAGCCTTGTATTTTACATTTTTCAATTGGTAAAAAGAAAAAGCATTTAAGCATAAAAAATACCTGTCATTTCTTCGTATAGTTTTAGCCATTGTTTGGCTACTACTTTATTGTCGTAGTTGGCAATTATTAATTCCCTTCCTGCATCTGCTATTTGATTTCTTTTGTTAGTGTCGTTTATAAGCAAAAGTGTAGCATCTGCAATTTCATTTTCTGTATCTGCAATAATGCAATGTTTATTGTTTTCAACAGGTAAACCTTGCGCGCCCACGCTTGTAGTTATTACAGCCTTGCCCTGCATCATAGCTTCTATGGTTTTTATACGCAAACCACTACCGCTTTTAAGCGGCACTACCAATATACTTTTATTGGCTATAAAATCTTCTAAATTTTCCACCTCGCCCATTATTGCTATATTTTTAGCTTGGTATTGTTTAAACTCCGTAGGCATTTTTTTGCCTGCCATATAAAATTTTACTGCATTATTTTTGCTTACTACCAACGGCATTATTTTTTCAATAAACCATTGCATAGCCTCAATATTGGGTAGCCATTCCATACTGCCAATGTGGTAAATAGCATTGTAATCAATTGTTGTTTCCTTAATTGGTTGGTAATCAAAACCACTTGGAATAGTTGTTAATTTTCCTCCTAACCGCCATTGTTTGATAGTTTCCTCATCTGTTTTAGTAATAGTGGCTGCCCAATTAAACTCATTGATTATTTTCTTTTCAAAATGTTCAATTCTTTTAACCAATAGTTTTAGATACCATTTTTTAAAGAAATTAGTTTCATTTTGAGCTAAGCGTTGCCATATCTGATATTCAATATTGTGCTGTCTTAATAATAATGGGGTTTGTGTCTTATTTTTCTTCATAGCGTCAGCATATTTCGCTACAAATAAGCCTTCAAAATGAATGATGTCGTATTTTTTAGTTTCTATTCTTGATATTAATAGTTGTTCAAATTTTTTATGATAAAAACGTTCAATATTATACGATTTTGAAGAAAATAAATTTATAAAAGCTTTAAAGGGATTGATATTGGTATTAATTTCAAAAACGGCATAATACTTTAAAAACGGCATTTTTTGCAGCGCAACTTCCTTTTTTACAAAATGTTTGCGAGTATTTAGGGTTATAAAATCTACCTCACAGCCAATTTCGGCAATTCCTTTTAGCATATTGAAAGAAGCAATAGCCCCTCCATCATGCAAAGGATAAGGAACTCTGCTGCCTATTACCAATACTTTCATCTGTGTACGAAAGTAGGAATAAATAAATTTTATAAAAAATATTTTGTATTCAGATAATTTTTCATAAATTTGCAGTCCTTTAAAAAAGTAGAATGGCTAACCATAAATCATCAATTAAAAGAATTAGACAAACGGAAGTTAAAAACGAACGTAACCGCTATCAACATAAAACCACAAGAAATTTGGTAAGAAAACTGCGTGAAACTACCGATAAAACTGTTGCTGCTGGCTTGTTTACAGAAACCATTAGTATGTTAGATAAATTGGCTAAAAGAAATATTATACACAAAAACAAAGCTTCTAACTTAAAATCGAGTTTAACTTTGCACGTAAATAGCTTAAAATAATAAGCTTATTTTAAAATATTAACGAGCCTCCCGAAAGGGGGGCTTTTTTTTGCCCTAAAATTCTCTATTGAAAAATGTTTGGAAATAAAACATTCACTTTTAAAAATTAATTAACGTGAGTTCGGGTATAGCAGTAAGTTTGAAAAAATGGTCATTTTGAGTTTTTTTGTACTCAAAAAATTATCGAAAAAAAACCATTTTGAAGAAAATTTTGTCTATTTTCGATACATTCCGCTGAAGCGGAACACTCAAACTGACAAAATTTTCTTAACCCGAACTAACGTTAATTATAAATATTGTAGTATATCTATTAATTTATATTAGAGTAAGTTTTTAATGAAAAAAAAATCTCCGCACCATAGGTGCGGAGATTTTTTCTAAATTATTATAGATTAGATTATTGCACTATTGTCAACTCATTGATAATATTTGTAGCGCCACCTATTTTTTCTATTGTCCATAGCACAAAACGAATATCGCAATTAATAGTACGTTGTAGCTTGTTGTCAAATACTACATCGCCAGCCATAGCCTCTATATTGCCATCAAAAGCCAAGCCTATTAGCTCGCCTTTGCCATTCAATACTGGCGAACCAGAGTTTCCGCCAGTAATATCATTGTCCGTTAAAAAGTTTACAGGCATATAACCTGCTTTATCGGCATATCTGCCATAGTCTTTTTTAGCATACAAATCTCTAACAGATTGAGATAAGAAAAACTCAGGGTCGTTTTCCTTGTGTTTTTTTACCATACCATCTAAAGTGGTATAGTTGTTTATTTTGGCATCGTTTCTTTTATCTGCTGGTAAGGCACGCACTTTGCCGTAGGTTAAGCGCAAAGTAGAGTTAGCATCGGGGTAAAATTTACCAGTGGGATTTGCTTTTTGTAAACCTTCTACAAACAAGCGGTAAGCTTTTAAGTAATCGTTTTCAGCCGTTTTTAATTCTTCACTTTTAAAACGTGAGTGTTCAGCCATTTTAGAGGCTAAATTGTACAATGGGTCGCCAGTGATTATACCCGCTGAAGGCAAATCTAAATATGCCATTAATCTTTCTTTTGAAGTAAAAATACTTAAAGTTAGAGCATTGTTTAGATAATTTGTAAAATTAAAATTGTTGGTTTTGCCAATTTCTGCTACAATAGGCGCTATGGCATAGCCAGTAGATTTGGTGCTGTAAAGATTTAACTGGGCTGTTAAAATATCTTTTTCTGCAGGCGCATAAGCTGTTTCAAAATAGCTGTTAATAGCGTTTTTTAATACAGGTAAAAGTTCTTTGCGTTTGTTGCTATCGGCAGTTGCATACATTTCTAATTGTTTGCCTACCATAGCAAAAGTTAATAAATTACTAGAACGGAACAGCAATCTTAAATAATTGTCATGTCTTGCTTTTTCATTTGTCATACTATAGTATTTGTTAATATTACTAATAACATTACCGTATTTACCTACGTTTTCTTTTTTATTTGCCCAAGCATTAAATTTTACTTCTTGTGCTGTTTTCAATTTTACAGTTTGGTGTTTAGTAAGTGCATCTATCATACCTTGTCTGTTTTTCCAATAGTTGGCTATACGGGCATATTGCGATGCATAATTCAAATTTACTTTTTCATCTTTATCCATGTATTTTTTCATGTTGTCCATACCTGTTTTTGAGGCTTCTACCCAAGCAGGGTAAGCAAATTTTACGTTTTGCTCAATACCTTGTGCTGGCATCCAACGGTTGGTTGTGCCAGGATAGCCCAATATCATAGCAAAATCATTTTCTTTTACACCTTGTAGGTTTATAGTTAAATGTTTTTTTGGTTTCAAAGGCACATTGTCTTTGCTGTATTCAGCAGGGTTGCCGTCTTTATCGGCATATACTCTGAACAAAGAAAAATCGCCCGTATGACGAGGCCATTCCCAATTGTCCACATCGCCACCAAATTTGCCTACGCTTTCTGTTGGTGTGCCTACAAAACGCACATCTTTATAATCTTGGTAAACAAAGTAGTAGTATTCATTGCCTTGAAAAAAGCCTCTAACTGAAACTGTGTATTTACCACCGCCATCGTTCTCTTTTTGAATTTTAGCTATTTCTTTGTTCAATACAATGTCTCTTCTTGCTTCTGTCATTGTATCGTTTAATACGCCCAGCATTCTGCTTGTAACATTATCCATACGCACAAAAAAGCGCACGAATAGGCTTTTTGGTTTCAACTCCTCGGTTTTATCTTTAGCCCAGTAGCCATCTTTCAAATAGTTTTTTTCTGTAGAAGAAAGCTCTGCAATGGCATCGTATCCGCAATGGTGGTTGGTAAGCACCAGCCCATCTTTAGAAATAATTTCGCCTGTGCAGCCACCATTAAATTGCACAATAGCATCTTTCAAACTCGAATTGTTGATACTGTAAATTTCTTCGGCAGTTAGTTTCAAGCCTGCTTTGCTCATGTCTTTCATATTGTTTTTTTCTAAAAACATTAAGAACCACATGCCTTCGTCTGCCTTTGCTACATTGTTGAACAATATAACAGCAGAAAATAATAAAATGTATATTTTTTTCATGATTTTTTTTCGTGGTGCGAATTAAACCAATAAAGTGTAGGTAGCCAAATTTATATCGGTTAAGTTGGTATTTTTTTTAGATAAAGGAGATTTTTGCCTCACCCTAAATCCCTCTCCATTGCCTCATCTGCCTTTTAGGCATCTTCTCCAAAGGAGAAGAAAATAGGCAGATTGTTTTTTGAGGGGACTTGAAATATGCCATTTTAAACAAAAAGGTTCGTTAAAAAACGAACCCAAAGAGTTTAAAAAATGCAAGCCCACATCGCACCGCTACAACCTGCTGCCCTTGCTGCGTTCCCACCCTGGGGGAGTTCACAGGGAGCTGGTCGTGCAGACTTGCGCTGCAAAGGTAGGGTAAAAATTATTTGTATGAAAGGGGAATGTTAAGATTTATCCATTGCCTCGGCTATGGTTTATATTAATTCTATATTTGACATATCTTTAGCTGAATGAACAATAGCTACTATAATAATTAAGTCAGTTTGCTTTATATAATACACAATTCTATAATTTCCTTGAATTAATTCTCGTAAATTATCATCATTAAATTCAGGCACTTTTCTTCCTGCTTCAATATGTTTTTTTAATAGTTGTGTTTTTTGTCTTATCTTATTAATCCCAAATTCAGCAATAGAATTGCTGAATAGAATAACAAATTGCAAATCATTTTTTTACATAACATAATTGCAATTTTTAAATCGGGGTTAATCCCAACTAAATCAAATAGTTCAATTTTTCAAATCTCCTATTGATTAATTTGGGTTAATAGTTCTTTCTGCATAGAAAACACTATTTTCATTAATGTATGTGTATATTTGATGAAGATTATTTACAGATTTTTACGACCAAATTATTTCCGCCATTCTTCAATCTTTTTTTCAAGTTCTTTTTCTGAAATAGTTTGTCCATTCTTTATATCTTCTAATCCTTCCTCTACATGTTCTATAAAACTTATTTTTTCACATAATTCATCTATAGTAAATTCAGATTTTAGAGATTCTATTGTTTCAATAACTTTTTGCTTATGTAACATCATATTTTATACAAAAATAAAACTATTTTTCTAATTTTTATCCATTGCCTCGGCTATGGCTTTGTTTTTATCATACACATCAAAAATAAAACGTGGATTGCCTAATTCATCAAAAACAATGGTTTTATAATCAAAAAACACGGTCATTTTGTTTTCTAATTTTATGGGATATGTGCCTTTTACTATTTTTTTATAGCTTGTGGTATCTTCTCGCCATTTTCTTGCTCTGGCAGTATCTGTGGGCGGTAAACCCATTTTAATTAAGGCATCATCGTAAGTTATTTTTGTGTTTTGTTGCAGCACAAAGCCTGTTAAGTCCACAGGGCTTTGCACTCTAACACAGCCATGGCTTACAGCTCTGTTATTTAATTTAAACTTGCTTTTTAATGGTGTATCATGCAGATATACCGAAAAAGGATTTTTAAATGTAAATTTTATTTTGCCCAAAGCGTTTTCATCGCCTGCATCTTGCCGAATGGTGTAAGGCAAATTATTGGGTGCATATTTTTTCCAATTTACATTGTAGGGATTTACTTCTTCATTTTTTAAAAATACTTTAAACCCTCCACGCACCAAATAGCCTGGGTCTTTTTGAATTCTGCCAAGCATTTCTCTGCCTACAATACTGCTGGGTACTGTCCATGTAGGGTTTAGTATGGCATAATCTATATTAGAAAATACTTGCGGTGTTTCGTGGGTTTGAGGTTTGTCTAAATAATTTTTGGATTTGGCATATTTTATTAGTTTTTGTTCAAAATTACGCTCCTTGCCGCTACCTATACATACAGGCATACTTTTTACACTGTCTATATAATACATATACAGCATAAGTTCAGGAATATTTACCATTACAAAGGGTTTAGGCGGCTCGTAGCCAAACCATCGTATGCGTTCTATATTTACACGTATTTCGTTTATTTTATCGTTTTTACTGGCATTTAATAGCTTTAAAGTGCTTTTACCTATAATGCCATCATCGGTTACATTGCTTGTTTTTTGAAATTGGGTAATATAAGTTGCCAACTCATTTGTATAAATAAAAGAGGTATCGTATTTTGCCAAAATAGAATCGGGCGCAAGGGCTAATTCTACCAATCTGCGAGCTAATAACGGAATAATATAGGTGCTGTCTTTGGGTTTTAATTTTCTAATGCCTGTAGTATCTATAAAGGTTTCTGTGCCTTGCGTTTGGTTAAATTCTAATGCTAAAAGTTTTTTCAATTTCCAATAATCGGAATGTTGAGGATAGTAATTTGAAAGTTGCTGAAAACCTGTATCTAAATTTAAAACAGAAAATAAGCCAAAAGCTGCATGAGAAGGGTAGGGCAATGTGTATTTTGCACCTAAAACATCTTTAGGATTGCTGCGCCCCATTACTTTATCGTGCCAAAGGGATAGCAAGCTATTGCTTAATTTTAATTCTAAAATGGCTAATTCTTTGTATAGTTTTTCGCCTTTTGCTTTTGAAATATTTTTTAAGCGTTCTTTTACCTCATCTACTTGGTAATGTTTGGTTTTAAAACCTTCAAAAGGAATGCTATCATAAAGTAAATTAAGTTTACTATTAAACACAGAATCTTTAATTTTCTCAAGCCATACCGGTTGGTATTCTGCTTGGGTATAAAAGGTTTTTAAAGTGTCGTAATAATGGGTGTAGCCTGTATCGTTGGTTAAAATTTCTAATTCTGATTTTATATTTTCAATTAGTTTTTCTTCATCAAAATCTTCAATATTTAAAGGATTTATTTTCTTTCTGTTACAGCCTTTGCAACCTATTATTTGGATTAAAATAAGTACAATACATAAGCCCCAAATAGTTTTAATTTTAAACATTTTATTGAATTAGTATTTTGCAAATTTTTGACTAACAATACTGTTGTTGCTGCCCACAATAAATAGAACATAAACACCAGTTCGCATGGCGCTTAAATCAAACTGTATTTGCATACGGTTGAAATTATTAACTATACGTTGAATATATACTTTGCCATACATATCCACTATTTTTATATCTGCATTTGCCATTACATTTTCTGCGAAACCCAAATTTACTGTTAACATGGTATTTAACACTACAGGGTTTGGATAAAAATCTACATTAATACCTGCACATACACCGCTTACCCAATTGTTTACCCCATTTACAAAGTAGGCATTGCATTGGTTTCTGTAGGTAATACCATTGCAACCGCATACGGGGTTGTAAAATTCATCGTTGCATTGGTAGGTAGGGGTTATTCTCGATTCTTCTACACAGGGAATTTGCGCTACACAAATGTTAGACATAAAACCCAATACTATGCAAAGAATTATTCTCAAAAAAATATAGTTTTAAATACTTGTGAATCCTAAATAAGGGTGTAAACATTCGGGTAAGTTAATGCCATTTTCTGTTTGGTAATTTTCTAACAAACAAGCCACAATGCGAGGCAAAGCCAATGCGCTACCATTTAGGGTATGCACCAATTCATTTTTACCTTCTTTTGTTTTATAGCGGCATTTTAATCTATTGGCTTGAAAGGTTTCAAAATTAGAGGTAGAGCTAACCTCCAACCAACGCTGTTGCGCACCGCTCCAAGCTTCAAAATCGTAGGTTAAGGCACTCGCAAAACCCATATCACCACCGCAAAGGCGAAGTATTCTGTATTTTAAACCCAATTTTTCCATTAAGCTTTTAACATGGTTTGCCATTTCTTCCAACACCCCATAGCTTTGCTGCGGTGTGGTTATTTGCACTATTTCTACTTTGTCAAACTGGTGTAAGCGATTTAATCCTCTAACATGCGCACCATAACTACCCGCTTCTCTTCTAAAACAAGGCGTATAGCCTACATTTTTTATTGGCAATTCTTCTTCTTTTAAAATAACATCTCTATAAATATTGGTAATAGGCACTTCGGCAGTTGGAATAAGGTATAAATTATCTGCCTTATCGTGGTACATTTGCCCTTCTTTATCGGGCAATTGCCCTGTGCCGTAACCGCTAGCTTCGTTTACCAATATAGGCGGTTGCACCTCGTAATATCCAGCTTTTATGGCTTCATCTAAAAAGAAATTGATTAAGGCTCTTTGCAGCCTTGCGCCTTTGCCTTTATAAACAGGAAAACCAGCTCCTGTAATTTTATTGCCCAATTCAAAATCTATAATATCGTATTGCTCTGTTAGCTCCCAATGTGGCTTTGGGTTTGGTGGTAAAATGGGTTCTTCTCCCCATTCAAATACAGTTTCGTTTTCTTCTGGTGTTGTGCCTGTTTTTACAGCCTGGCTTGGCGCATTGGGTATTTCGTATAGTTTTTGGGTTAGGGCGTTTTCAAGTTCGGCAAGTTTGGTTTCCAATACCTTTGTTTCATCTTTCAATTGCGTGCTTTCTTGTCGTTTTGTTTCTGCCAATTCTTTGTTACCTATTTTAAACAAATCGCCAATTTCTTTGGCTATAGCATTGGCTTTTGCCAAATTATTTTCCAATTGGGTTTGTGTATTTCTTTTGGCTTCATCAATAGAAATTACTTCGTTGATAATATCACTTCTATCAATACCACGCTTGGCAAGGCGGCTAATTATTTCTTCTTTTTGGGTGCGAATAGCGTTTAGGGTAAGCATAAATTTGTGTTAAAATAAAACAATGTTGCAAAATAAGGCACTATTATTGTAATTTGCATACAAGAAAATGCCCAAACTGATATTTTTTTCATGTTTTTTACTTTTGTTGAATGCTTGTAGTATTCAAAAATGTAGATATAGCAGCGGTTTTAATGTGCATTTAGATTTTAATAAAAAAGAAAAATTGAATGACCTACATGCAGAAAAGGCTGTAAAACAAAAGCCATTTTTTGTAGAAAAGGAAAATATGGATACTGTTTTGGAGGGTAAGCATGAGAATAGATTCTTTAATTCGACAAGGGTTGAATTACAGAACCAAAATTTACCGATATTTTCTCTCGAAACAAAGTGTTTTAATAACCAGGCGGTTCTGGAAGTAATAAAAAATCAATTAAAAACTACCCAACCAACAGAATATAAAAATACCAATGGCAGAGTAAAAACCTTGCGCACTTTGTTTGCCATATTGGGTATTGTAGCTTTGATATTGGCATTGGTTTTTATTGTATTTGCAATAGCAGAGTTAAGCTATGCTTGGCTATTGGCGACTACGGCAAGTGCATCTTTAAGTTTTGTATTACTTTATATTGGTAAGCGCAAATTGGATTTAGGCATTATAGAAATAAAGAAGAAATGGCTAAAACTATTGCGAGACATTGCCTTTGTATTAATGAGTATTACATTGGCAGTATGGTTGGTTTTGAAGGTTTTTTATGGGTAGGGGAAATTTACAAGAATTAATTTAATTGGATATGAATAATACAAGAAAAACTGAAATTAGAATTTATTTTTTTGTAATCTATTTCATAATATTTCTTCTTTCGTTAAAATGTATGCTAATAACGGTAGATGAGTATGAAGGGGGTAATAAAATAGCCGAATTTGGAACGATGGTGTTTAACCCAAATTCAGCAATAGAATTGCTGAATCGAATAACAAATTGTAAATCATGTTTTTACAAAACATAATTACAATTTTTAAATCGGGGTTAATCCCAACTAAATCAAATAGTTCGATTTTTCAAATCTCCTATTGATTAATTTTGGTTTAATATTTATGCTTTTCCAATATTTACATTTTTAGATAAAATAGGTTTTTCTTACGACTCCAAATATAACATGATTATCATTATAGTTTTTCTCGTAAACTTTCTCTTAAACTACATAATTATAACAATAGTTTTAGAAAAATTAATAAGTTTAGCTAAATTGATTATTAATAGGTTTTAGAAATATTCACTCAATAGCTTTGAGCCAAATTTCAATGTCATTATCTTTTATATCTACTTGTTCAGATTTATCATAAATTGATAATAAATAAATTTTAGTTTCTATAATTTGCAGGTGTGTTATTACCCTTGCTCAGCCACTTTTGCCTTTTTGTTTTGATGCTATGGCAAGCCTTATTTTATAGCAATTATTGCCAAGTTTAGTGCCTTGTTCTGGGTTTTCTTTCTGAGAGTTTATTAAGTTCTGCAAACTCTTTTTTTAAAGAAGGATATTTTTTTGCCAATCGTTTTAATTGTTTGGCAAAATAAGCGGTAACTTCTATCCTATAATTCATTTAACAATTGCTCGGCAGTTTTTAATTTAATTTTACCCTTTTTTGCCAATGTTACTTCAGTTATTGAGGCTTTCAATTCTTTATAAAATTGAACTTTAGCAGGGCTTATAGTTTCAGTTTTAACAAATTTTAAGTTATTTAAAAGTTCCATTACAAATGCCGCTTTATTGTCTTTGATGTCTAATATTACTTTCATAATTTAAAATAAACATTACAAATTTACATAAAAATTATTACTAACAAAATACTTTATCTTTTTGTTGTTTGCATCTATTCCCTTTCGTGCTATTTCCCATTACACAATATTATTTAAGTATTGTGTAAGCATCTCCCTTTTAGTGCAAACAAAATTAGATTTTTATTTTTTAAAATGGTTTGTAACACACATTTAATATTTATTTTAATAAATTTATTAATCCTCGATAGTGGTATGTTTTTCCATCTATATATCTAAAGCTTATAGAATATAGATAATTGCCTTCCATTACAGGTTGTTGTAAGTAATTTCCGTCCCAGCCTTTGTTAATATCATTACTTAAAAATATTTTTTCGCCCCATCTGTTATATATTTCAAAGCGATAATTGGTAGCATTTTTTAATCCAATAGGCAATAGCTCATCATTATTTTCATCTAAATTTGGAGTAAAGGCATTGGGTATAAAGAAATTAAAGTTTTTTGGAAAAATATTTACATATTGCATAGTTGAGTCAATACACTGGTATTCATTAGTAACTTTAAGGGTAACAGCACCTTTCATTTGTTCAGTTATAATCTTTGTTAATGAATCTTTATATGATTGTGATGCATCAGGAAATTTCCAAAGGTATTGGTTTGTACTTAATATTATTTGTGGTACAAATTGTATCTTGGCAGTTATATCTTCTGAATTAAAATCATTGAAATAAAAATTAGCATTTGGCAATGGATATATTTTATAGGCTGAAATAAAAGTTTTGGTTTCAGTACAATTATAAATATCGGTTACAGTAATAATAGAGTTATAATTACCTGCGGCATTAAATAAATGGGAAAATGGAGGCGATGTATTACTTGTACTACCATCAGAAAATTTCCAATTCCATTGTGTTATAGGGTTGCCACTTAGTTGAATTGCATTAATATTTGAATATTGGTATAAACATACACTATCGTTCAATGCATTAAAATTTGGTGTTGGCAATATTTCAATACTTTTGTTAATACTATCGGTGCAATTTTCTTGTGTAATAATTTTTAAGCTAATAGCGTGTTGCCCTATATTTGAATATGAAATATTAGAAAGGCTGGGGCTGCCTGTATATCTATTATTAATTGTGTAAAAATAGTTGTTAGTTATAGCGTCATTATTGGCTGTAGATAGATTGTTGAATGTAAATAAATTATTATTTAAACATTGGCTATCTTTATTAATACTGAATTGTGCTATTGGTTTGGGTAGTACCGTAAAATTAATTGTGTTGCTATCGTTGCAGCCTATTGCATTGTGTTTAAATAGGGTTAATTTATAATTGCCTGATAAAAGATTATTAACATTCAGAGAGTCTTCAAGCAGCTTATTTCCAATTGTTATATTGTCTAATTTCCAAGTATTAGAATCTAATGGATAATTTTGGGTTTTAAATACAAAGGAATGAGTGTTTAGGCATTGAATAGAATCATTGACAGTCAAATTAACTAATGGGTTTGGCGTTATAATAACAGAATCAGTATAGGTATTATTGCAACCATTGGTATCTATTACCGTAAGTTTTATAAGTTTTACGCCTGTTGTATTATATTTAATATTCGATAAATTTTTATTGAAGTAATTTATATTATCTACAAGCCAAATATTACTATCAATTAAATGTTTTGCAGTGCTTGAATTGTTAAATTGAAATATATTTTTTGATATGCATTGTTCTTTATTGTTAAAAGTAAATGTAGCATTAGGATTTTGTGTTACAATAATTGTTTTTGAAACAGAATCAGAACAATCTTTTATAGGCGAATTTGCAGTTAATGTTACAACGTAATTGCCAAAATTATTATAAGTAATTGAATCGGGCGATGTTTTTTTAGAATTATTACCATTCCCAAAACGCCAATTATATGTATAGTTCCTGCCTGTTGTTTGGTTATTAAATTCAAATAAATTATTACTTAAACATTGTGCAGAGTCGTTAATTGTAAATTTAGAAATAGGAGGCGCAAATACGTGTACATATTTTATCATTGAGTCTTGGCAGCCATAAGTAGATTTAGCAGAAAGTTTAACCTTGTATTTACCTTCTGCAAAATATCTTATATTTTTCATTGTATAATTGGTTCCAAATTTACCATTGCCTGTATTCCATGATAAAGCCGATGTATCATCATAAGTTGTTGTTTGGCTTGTATATGTCCATCTTGCAGTAGGCAAGCATTGTTGAGAATCAATATCAATTAAAAAATTAACACTTGGTTTAGGGTATATCAACATTTGATTTCTAAAGGTATCAGAACAGTTTTTATCTGTAATTGCAATATGCTTAAAAGGGCGGGTTATTTCTCCGTTAAAAGGCAATGAAGTTATTAGTTTTAGAGAATCGCTTTGCATTTCAGTTGCCCCATCATCAAAAAGCCATTTTATGGTTTTAAATTTACCTGTAACAAGAATTGAGCTATCATACAATTTGAATTTTTCGCCCTCGCAAAATACTTCGTTCACGGGTTTGCCAAAAACCTTAGAGTTTGGGTGTACCACTATTTCTGTTTTATGGCGTAGTTTACATTTTTCTGTTATTACATCTAAATATACAGGATATTTGCCCGGCATTGGCAAGTGTACTTTTATATTTGTAGAATCAAAAAAAGTAAAATAGTTTGGTATTATCCAAATTTTTGTCAAAATGTTGCCATCTTTAATTTTAACGCTATCTTTCAATACAAATAGACTTCGTTTATGGCAAGTATCTATTTTTTCAATTTTAGAATCTACAATTACCTCTGTAAAATAATAATTTGCCGTGTCTTTAAAAAGACAATATCCGCTTGTATCAGTTGCTTTTACCCAAAGTTTTTTGCTTGCTCCATAGGCATTGTAATAGTTTTGGGTGCTGCTATCTTGCCATTTAAAATTACTAAAAAAAGGGCTTCTTTCTATATATTTAATCGTATCGCCACATGAGTATTTGTTGGTTATTGGATTAAAAATAGGCCAATTAATATTAATAGTTCTTATAAATGAATCTTTATTGTTGCTAAAGTTTTCGCCAACCACTTTTATTTTATAAATACCTATGCTGTCATACCAATGGCTTACTGGGTCGCCAACGGCAGTAGTTCCATCGCCAAAATACCAAGTTGCTTTTTTAATGGGAGATGAAAATTGAGCATTAAATTGCATTTTTATTCTTTTGTTTTTACAATCGTATTGTTTTACAGAATCTAAAAACGAAATATCAAAATTAGGCAAACTAAAGCCTGCTAAATATAAATAAGATTCGTAAAAGCCCACACCATAACAGTATGCCAAATGTCCATCTGAACATTCTATGGTATGTTGCCCATCTGAAAGTAATATTTTGGCATAAGCAAAATTACTATTGTAATGAAAATCATAAAATTCTGTTGAATCTAATAGAAGCCCATCAAAATACACATTGTCTTTAGATTTTTTATGAATTATAATATTAACATAATGGTCTTTTAAATTAAATGAATTTACGGTGCTAAAAAGAGATTTTTCACCAAAATATTTGGCACTTAAAATACATACCATTGCTGGGTCGCCATAGCTTGAATTATAATATCCACTACAATTTATACCAGCACCTTTAAGAAATTGATAACATCTGAATTTTTTTGTGCCGCTAACATATAAATTAGAATCGCCAGAAGTAGTATTTATTACCAAAGGATTTTTATACGAAACGTTGTTATATATTCTATTATTAACTTTAATAGTTGTATTTGTGTCTAATGGCACTATTTTGGTATAAAATCCTCTTGTATGCCCAAAATGAGGGGCAACTAAATAGGCAGTATCTAATACCTCTTCAGGAATAATTTGCTCATATTGATGGTCGCAAGCTCCACAGGGCCAATTAGAGCATTTATCGCCACTAAATGCAATTAATTTTTTGTTATTGTTTACAACAATAGAAGTGCCTGTAAGGTCGCTGCTTGCAAGTATTTGATATAATTGCCCTCTGTTAAGTATAATATTAAACGGTAGGTTTGCATTGTTACCTCCTCTTGTGTTTGTTGTTGGTATAATTGTAATATCTATACTATCCTCGGGGGCTACTAACATAATAGCACTATTATAACTTGAACTTGGATTTACTGAAATGTATTTAGGGTTTTTTGGAATATTAGTTGTTGGCAATACAATACTGGCATCTGTTGTAGCATATAGTAAATTCATAGATGAAACAGAAACAGGAAAATCTGATGTTAAATGAATAGCCTTGTTTTCTTTAACCTCTGTTGAATAAATATAGCCCAAATGCAAAGGAATTAAACATACTATAACACTATCTTTTGGCACTGTATAATTTACACTATAAGATTGTAAGGGTATAGAAATTGTTATTTGTGAGGTTTGCGCAGCAGAAACATATAATTTTAAAGAATCGTATCTACCTGCATATAGAGAATCGTAATTGCCAATAAATGCTAACCAAAAGTCTGTACCTGTATTTGTTTTTTGAGCAGATACTGAAAAAAATGAAATACTAAAAAGAATAATGAGTACAGCTTTTTTCATACTTTAGTTTAAATATTGTAAAGAAACCTTTTACAAAGTTATCTTTAATTTTGTTTAAAACCAATACAATTATTATATATAACAAAAAAACTAAATATCAATTAACACTTGCGCAAGCAGCAAATCTTCAATTGTTTCTCTTCTTCTAATTAGCTCTGCTTTGCCATTTATTATAAGCACCTCTGCTGGGCGAAAGCGTGAATTGTAATTGCTACTCATACTAAAGCCATAAGCCCCTGCATTGTGAAAAGCCAATATATCGCCCTCTCGCACTTCATTTAGTTTTCTATCCCAACCAAAAGTATCTGTTTCGCATATATAGCCTACTACAGCATAAATGCGCTCTATGCCTGCGGGGTTGCTAATATTGGTAATTTTATGGTAAGCATCATAAAGCATTGGGCGTATAAGGTGGTTTAAGCCTGTATCTACACCTGCAAAAGTGGTGCTTGTAGTTTGTTTTACCACATTGGTTTTAGCCAAAAAATAGCCCGATTCCGATACTAAAAATTTGCCAGGTTCAAACCAAAGCTCCAACTCGCTGCCATATTTCTTATTAAATTCTATAAAACGTGAGGCTATTTTTGCCCCTATATCTTCTATATCTATGGTTACATCGTTTTCTTTATATGCCACTTTAAAACCACTCCCAAAATCCATGTATTTTAGTTCTTTAAAACCCTCGGCAGCCTCAAACAATAAATCGGCACCACGCAAAAAAACTTCGGCATCTAAAATATCGCTACCTGTATGCATGTGTAAGCCTTCTACACAAATATCATAAAGCTTTACAACACGCTCCACATGGCGCAATTGGTAATAACTTATGCCAAATTTAGAATCTATATGCCCTGTGCTTATTTTGGTATTTCCGCCCGCCATAATGTGCGGATTTATGCGAATACAAACAGGTATTTTTCTGCCATATTTTGCGCCAAATTGCTCTAAAATAGAAATATTATCAATATTTATTTTTACCCCTTCGGCTACAGCCATATCTATTTCCTCCATACTTACACCATTTGGGGTGTAAAGAATTTCCGAAGGCTCAAAACCAGCTTTTAGCCCAAGCCATACTTCTTGAATAGATACCGCATCTAAACCAGTACCCATATTTTTCATTAGTTTTAAAACATTGATATTACTTAATGCCTTACACGCATAATGCAATTTTAAATTAACACCCTTAAAGGCATTGTTTAGTTTTTCAAATTGCTTTTGCATTGTGGCTGCGCTATACACATACACAGGCGATTGGTATTGTTCTACTACTGCCAATAAATCTACACCATCAAGTTCATATCTTCCGTTCACTAATTCCATATTGTGCGAAAATAATTTTTTTATACAGAAATTAAAAATGCAATTTGCAATACTTTAAAAATAAAATGGCAAGAGTAATAGCTTTAGATTATGGAAAACGCAGAGTAGGAGTGGCTGTAACCGACCATTTACAAATATTTGCCCATCCTTTAGATACCATTGATACCGCTAAAATAATTCAGTATTTAAAAGAATATTTTGCAAAAGAGGAAGTAACAACCATTGTATTGGGCGAACCAAAAAATATGGACGGAGGCGAAACCGATGCTACAGAATTGGTTGTAGAATTTGAAAAAAAATTGAAAGAAAATTTTCCTACAATGCCCATAGTGCTTATAGATGAAAGGCTTACAAGCCGTATGGCTAAGCAAACACTAATAGATGCTGGCTATAAAAAAAAAGACAGAAGAAATAAAAAACTTGTAGATACGGTGGCTGCTGCCTTAATTTTGCAAACTTATTTAGCCAGTAAATGATATTACCGATATATGCCTATGGCAGCCCTGTGTTGCGCAAAAAATGTGAAGAGATAACAGCAGATTATCCTAATTTAAAAGAACTAATTGTCAATATGTATGAAACAATGTACGATAGCAATGGTATAGGTTTAGCAGCGCCTCAAATAGGTTTGCCTATCCGTATTTTTATTGTAGATGGCAGCCCAATAGAAAACATAAAACCTACAAAGTTTAAACAAACATTTATAAACCCTACTATACTTAATGAGTGGGGCGAGGAGTGGAAATATGAGGAAGGCTGCTTGAGTATTCCTACCATTAGAGAAAACGTAATGCGTAAGTCTGAATTAACTATTCGCTATTTTGATGAAGAATTTAAACAGCACGAGCAAAGTTTTGACGGTATGGCTGCACGCATTATTCAGCATGAATACGACCACATAGAGGGTAAACTATTTGTAGATTATATTTCGCCATTAAAACGCAATTTACTAAAAGGAAAACTTGCCAATATAAGTGCTGGTAGGGTAAACCATGATTATAAAATGCGCTTTCCGGTAAGAAAGTAATAATAGTTTATATTTTACTGGTTGATAATTTCTAATTGTTTTTTAAATTCAATGAGAGAAATATATTAAAAAATTGTCAAATTGGATAATTGCGTATTTTTTATTTCAATTTATCAAATAAGCCTAAACCAAAATTTACTGACCAAAGTAAAGGGTTTGATTTAGATTTCCCTTGAAATTGAATTGTTGGAATATATCCAATTTCAAATCCTATTGTTGTATAAATATTAACTTTTGCTGGGAAAAAGTATTTGTTTTCAAATCCTATTCTAAATCCAATGGGGTTGATTGTTGGATTCAAATTATTGTTATTAAAGTCTTGTTTTATGTTCTTATTTAATTCTTCATAGCCTACTTTTCTTCTTTCGTAAGTTACAACATCATATTTTGTATTAATTACATAAGATAAATAGGAGTATAGTCTTTTATGTTTGGCTATTACATTTTCTAATCCATTTTTTACCTTGTATTTTCGGCTTTCTGTTCTTAAAAAACTAACTCCTATTTTTGCATTATAAAATGCTGTATTTCCTATTACTTTGAAATAAAAAACATCTACAGGATTTTCTACTTTTGAAATTATGCTGCTATTATAAAAATTGAATTTATTGAAACCAAAATCTACAGAAAGATTATTTCTATGCACAACTGGTACTTTTGCATAATATCTGGTAACAATATTAGTGTACATGTTGCCTGTTTCTTTAATTACTTCTTTTTTGTATCTTTTCATATTGTTGTGAAGTATATTATAATGAGATGTAATATCGTAATGTAAAATACCTTTATACAGTGGTTGCCCATAATCAAATTCATTAAGCGCAATTAAATCTTCTGGTATTGGTGTAAAAACTTTAAAATCGAATGACAACTCATTGTTTACAACATAGCCCAAATTTATAAATATTGAATACGAGCCATTGTCTTTTAATGGATTGTAATTGCTTAAATATCCTGGAGATAAGCTGCCATAAAATCGTGGCAAAGTATCTGGATTGTTATAAATTTGACTGTATTTTAAAGTTGCTGTACTTTTTTTATCTCTGAAAATAATTTCTTCTTTGTCTTGGGCGTTCAATTTTATTGCTAAACTAACGAATAATAGAATTAAAAATTGATATTTCATTGTTCTTAATTTAGATTTTTTGATTATTTTAAAAATGAGAAGTCTTAAGCGATTTACATTTTTGGAACATACCCATATTCCGTTTTTATTTGGGCAAGGGTTTTATTTATCACTTTTATTTTCATGTAAATATTTTTTGTTGGGCGGTCGTTGCTGCTTGTAGGCTGGGCTACTATTTTATCTATTGCCTCCAAACCTTTTATTACTTTGCCATATACTGTGTATTGTCCGTTCAAAAAGCTTGTACCATCTGTGCTATGGCAAATATAAAATTGACAACTACTGCTTGCCATAGCAGGATTGCCTGTGCGGGCTGCACACAATGCCCCACGCTCATGTTTTATACTGTCTCTTATTTCGTGTGGTATGGTATATTCTGGACCGCCCATACCATCGTTGTTTGGGTCCTTGTCTTTACTGTTTGGGTCGCCACCTTGTATCATAAAATTGGGAATTATTCTATGAAAAGTGGTGCTATCGTAAAAACCACTTTTAGCCAATTTTAAAATATTGGCTTTGTGCAACGGTGTAGCATTGTAAAGCCATACTATCATTGTGCCTTGGTCGGTTGTTATTTCCAAAAGTTCTTCTTTTTTGTTTTTAGAAGTTTTTACTTTTGGTTTTACTGCAGTTTTGGTTGCAGCTTTCTTAGTTGTGGTTTTCTTTGGAGATGTTTGTAATGTAAAGCTCATTATTGAGGCTATTACAAGGGTAAAAAGGGTTATTTTTTTGAATTGCATTTTATTAAATTGTTATATTGTTTAATTGTTTAATTGTTTTTTGCCACAGCCTGTTCTGCCTATGCGGAAAATGCACTAATTTTTTTAGCACGAAACTATTCTCATGACCGATAGGGAATAAAGAAGAAAAGTTTTTTCTTTGCCAACTGCTAACTGAATAATTGCCAACTTTATTTTTCATCAAAGATATTTTTCTATCAAAGGCAAAATTAAGGATTTATTGTCTAATTGTGTATCTAATTTATGGGAAATAATATGTTGAATTAATGCTTCGTTTTTACTGCCTTGTTTTAGCGCATAGCTGTATGGCGAGGTATTAAAGGTTACCAATTCATATTGACTTTTAAATTTATCGGGGTATAGTTCGCACAAGTCGTGTTCTATTTTTTTGAAGTGCATAAACTCTGTTTGTCCAACTAAATCTCGCATTTCTACAAAATTTTTACAAGCCAAATCGGCTATGGCATTTGCATTTTCTATCCGTGCCTTTTGGTATTTATCCAGTATTAATTCCCAATTAGGATAATGGGTTTCTATTATTTCGTCCAATTCTTTTACATCTTCAAAACTGCAATTCATACCTTGTCCATAAAAAGGAATAATGGCATGGGCTGCATCGCCCACAAGGGCAAATTTATTGCGTACCCAAGGGCTACATTTTACAGTTACCAAACTGCCAATTGGATTATTAAAAAAGTCTTCTAAATAATTGGGCATATATTGAATAGTATCTGCAAAATAAGTTTCAAAAAAAAGTTTTACTTCTTCTTTTGTTTTTAGTTTTTCAAAACTTTTTTCGCCTTCGTAAGCTAAAAATAAAGTGCATGTAAAGCTACCGTTAGGATTGGGCAAGGCTATCATCATAAACTCGCCACGAGGCCATATATGCAGCGCATTTTCTTCAATTAAAAATTCGCCATTTTTATGGGGTAAAATTTCTAATTCTTTGTAGCCATAGTTTTCGTATTGTTGGCTATAATTAAATTTGTTTTGCTTTTGCATTTCGCTTCTAATAGCACTAAATGCTCCATCTGAACCAAATATTACATCGCCCTTTACGGTTTCTGTTACGCCATTTTCAAGCTGAACAATTACTTCGTTTTTATCCAAATTAGCATCTATACATTTGCTATTAAAATAAATGCTCACATTTTCAAATTCATCTGCCAGTTCTATCAATTTTAAATTGAGCCCTGCACGGCTTACAGAGTTAATGTATTGCCCATCTTTACCATATGGTTGGTAGGTAAGTTCGCCTTTTATACTGTGCATCATTCGCCCATGCATAGGTATTGCATCGTGTAGCACCTGCTCTGCTAATCCCACTTTTTCTAAAGCTGATATACCTCTTGTAGATAAAGCCAAATTGATAGACCTGCCTGCCTCCGTTTTGCCTTTGCGCATATCTGCTCTACGCTCGTACAAGTGCACATCAAATCCTCTTTTTGCCATACAAATAGCCAATAAAGAGCCACTTAAACCACCGCCAACAATTAAAATTTTTTCTTTCATTTAATACAAAATAAGTAGGCGAAAATACTTTAAAATTTTGACAATACTTTAGCAAAAATTTAATTGAAAATTTTAGTTTTATGATTGAAATTTTACAAGCCAATTACAATTCAGAACTTTAATTTGGTTCATTTTTTAATTTTATGTATTAACTTTGCAATACCATGTTAAAATTTGTTTACACCATTACACTATTTGTTTTTACTTTTTTTAATGGTTATTGTATTGCGCCCAAGCCTGCAAATAAGCCACAGTTTATTGTAAAATTGAATGCTAAAAATTTGCCGCCAAAGTTTACAAAAATTACTGAAAGATTTACAATTGTTTTTGAAGCATTGGACAATAATCAAACCATTTATTCTGCCAAATATTCTCCTTCAAATACCAATGAAAACGAAGTTTATAATTTTCTTCAAAAGCAAACAGAGATACAAATTGTTCAAAAAAATCATATACTAAAATTTAGAAGTACAACACCAAATGATTCTTTTTATAACAACCAATGGCATTTGGGCGTTGTGCAAGCCAATAAAGCATGGGATATACACCGCAGTGCAACCAATAGGAGAGGAGATACCATTGTTATAGCTGTTATTGATGATGGATTACACATTAATCACCCCGATTTTAAAGGTAATATTTGGATAAATTATGCAGATACAACAAACAACGGAATTGATGATGACAACAATGGTTATATTGACGACCATTATGGCTGGAACTTTAATAAAAACAACAATGATATTAGCGATAGCACTTATTGGAAAAGTGTGCATGGCACAAAGGTGGCAGGTATTATAGGTGCACGAACAAACAACAAAATAGGCATTAGCGGTATAATGTGGAACACCAAATTGATGGTGGTAAATATAGCAGATTCAAGCAATGGTTTTATATGGGAGAGTGATGTTATAAAGGCTTATAGCTATATTTTATTCCAAAGAAAATTATACAATGCTACCAATGGCAAAAAAGGAGCATTTGTAGTTGCAGCCAATTGTAGTTGGGGAAATGATAGCGAGTTTCCACAAGATGCGCCTATTTGGTGTAGCTTTTACGATACTTTGGGCGCAGTGGGTATTTTAACAGCAAGTGCAGCTACCAATAACAATGTTAATATTGACATAGTGGGCGATTTGCCAAGCCTATGCACAAGCAAGCATTTAATAGTTGTAGGAGCAACAACAAGATACGATAATTTTGGAGGCTATGGTTATAGCGATAGTAGTGTAGATATAAGTGCACCTGCACAAAGTATTTTTTCAAGTTATAATTATGTAAAATCTAATATTTTAAATGGATTGTATGGCGATGCTGCAACAGGCAATTCATTTAGCACACCTATGGTAACAGCAGCTATTGGTATTTTGCACGGTTATGCTTGCGAGCGGGTTTTAGATAGTATAAAAATAAACCCAAAATCTGGTAATTTATTGTTACGAAAATTTTTATTGGATGGTACAGATGAAATACCCGCTTTAGCGGGGAAAAATGCCACAAGCGGACGATTGAATATTAAAAAAGCCATGCTTAAAATGGATGCTTATTGCTATAATTTAAGTGTTAAAAATGAAGCTAATTTGAATGGTATAAATATATATCCAAACCCCGGAAATGGGGAAATAAAAATAAATGCTTTAGAAGATATTTTAATGGTTGATTGCTTTGATATTTTAGGCAAAAAAATTGATTTTACATTGAATCAAAAAACTTTGATATTATCTGTAAACTCTGGGATATATTTTATAAAAATAAAAACAGAAAAAGCTGAAAATACTTTTAAATATTTGAAGTATTAGGGTATATCTAATTTCGATTTAAAGTTTAAGAATTGATAATTGCCAGTATCCAATTGATAAAATTTTGAGTTTAATTGCTGTTGTTGCCATATTTCCCATTTTCTAAAAATAAAAGTATTTGTATTTAATTTAAGTTTATTGTTTTCAAATTCAATATCCTCATCAAGGCAAATGGTAATATGCTTAGGATAATACATTGCAAAATACATTAATGTTTCAAAGCTGTAAGACCAATTGGCAATATCCTCTATTTTATTCAATTGGTTTCTATTTATGTAAAATTTAGATTGTTTTTGAAGTTGAAGTTGTGCAGCAAATTCTGCCATTTGTTGTTTTCTTATGCTAAATCTTTGCGCATAAATAAGGATAATAAATACTCTAAAAACAATACTAATGCCAATAAAATACTCCAAATACTTATTCGTTTTTACAAATAAAAGCCAAATAAGACAACTAAATACCCATGGAAAATACACCTGTTCTATATAGCGTGTTATTGTATCTGTGTGGTGTAAAAGCCAAGTTGTAAATAGTAAAAATAGAAATGAAAGAATATAAACCAATAACTGAATTTTTTTATCATTTTTTATAAAAAAATAGATACCCAAACCAAATATAAGCAATACATCTGGATAAGTTTTACCCACCAATAAGAAGCCCTTTTTTAAACCTTCAAAATTCAAAAATGAGGAACTAAAAATTTGCATAATTCCGCTAAAAAATTGATTGAATTTTATGCTTTCGTACTCGCTTGCAAATAGCCTTTTCCATACAATGTAAAATATTAAACTTGCAATGGAATAATAGGCTATTTTGATATATTTTTTATGTTTTAAAATATAAAAAAATAAAACCATAAAATAGCAATAAATGCCCATTGGATGGGCAGAGAATACTAAAAAGTTTAAACCTAAAAAAAATACGCTATGCAGAATTTTAAATGCAGAATTTTGTTCAATTTTATATTGAAAATAGGCAACAGCAAACACCAAAATAGATAAGCCATAATAAAGCTCAAATTGTGGTGTAAAAATACTTTCTCGAATACCTATAAATTGTAATAAAACAATAAAAAAAGTAGCATTTATTTTTTTAAATAATACCCAACAAGCAAGTGCTAATGCAAAATGAAAAAACACATGGTTAACAGAGTAAAGTATTGCCAATGTTTTTAACGAACAACCTAAATATGTGCCAATAACAGGCAAAAATTCTGCAAAAAATAATACATATCGCCCATGCTCTATATGAAAAGTTTGAAAATTTGTACAAAGAAAAAAGTAATAACCCGCATCGCTATACAAACGCTCAAAATAAAAAACAATGGCAAATACAACTAAAAAACTAAAGGCTATAATAAAGCAAAGTTTATATTTGTATTTTAAAACTATGCTTAACATTTTTTAATAATAAAATTTCCAAGCCAAGCCAAGCCTAAATCTGCGGGGTGAAGATGGCTGAAAAGGGGAGTTGTAATAATAATTGTTAAATCCATTCATTATTGCCATATCTTGGTTTAAATGTTCCATTTTAAAGAAAATTTTTGCTGTTTTTATTTCAGCATTTATAAATAAATCTACAAACGGATAATTGCCTACTTGCTTATTGCTGCGTTGAAATTGGCGAGTTGCAGGGTTGTAAAAATTAGCTGTATAATTTGCAATATAGCTAATATCTGTGCCTATCTGTAAAAAAGTAGCTTTTTTAAAGGCATAGAATTGAACATATAAACTGCTTTTTGAGGCAAAATTGGGCAATAATAAATGCGTTTTTATTTTATCTGAAAATACTTGATAGAAAAGCGATTGATTAAACTGCAAGCGTTTGAAATTAAAATGTTTTGAACCATAAAATTGTAATACACTTTGGTCGGCTGCACCTGCTTTGGGCTTGGCATCGGTATCAAAATAAATATAATTGCTTGTTAGGTAATAATTTAGTGTAAAATCAAATGATTTTTTTGGTAAACTATAATTATAGGCATTGTAAACATTGGGTTTTTTTATGTCTTTGTGTAAGCCAAAACTAAATTGTTGCGTTGTTATTTGATTAAAATTATTTTGCCATATAAAATGATTTGACAACATAAATTGCTGTTGATAATCTGGGCGTTTGGCACTTGATGTTAAGCCAATTTCGGCACTTATTTGTTGTTTTTTTAGCAATACAATTTCATTTTTCAAATTCAAGAAAAAATCTTTCTGATTGTAGCCAGTTGTAAAAATTTGGGCATTTGCTTGCGAAAGAAATATTTTTAATAAACTAAAATTTAATTGTCCATATACACTTGTATTGTGCGAGCGCAGGTTTCTATAATTTAAGCTATTAGCTTGTTGGTAATATTGTATATTATCTATTATTGCACCAGCAGTAAAAGAGAGCCCATTGGTATTTAATGGCGTAAATATTTCAATGCTATTGCTAATGCCTCTGTAGCGCATACTATCAAAGCTGCCATTGGCATTAAAATTGTAAATACTATCAAAAATAATACTATTGAAATCTGTTTTTAAATTGGTAAAATAATTGGTTTGTTTATCCAAGTTTAGCGCGTGTTTTATACCCAATTGAGGTTTAAAATTCTTCAATGTATCATTACTATATTTACCAACAAGCCAGTACGTTTGCGCAAATTGATGTTGCCTAAAACGGTTTATGTTTTTTGCATTTTTAAGTTCTACTTCTACTGATTTTACAGGCTGAGGTAGTTCTCTAAATAAAGAGTCAGTATAATTTCCATCTTGCAACAAACCACCATTTTCTAACATATTCGATTTGTTGTAAGATAAAGCAATTGTGGCAAGGTATCTTTTGTTCTTACTTCTATAATAGCTGGTTAGTTGAACGTTTTTCAGGGCATTGGTTTGCCTTAAATAATAGCCAGAATTTGTTGTGCTATGGTATTTAGCGGCAATGTTAAAATTTTTGCCAATATTTTGTGTGTGTTCAGCATCAAAAGATACTAAGCCTTGTTGTGTCAAACCTCGTCCTTGAACATAATAAAATTGAGTGAAGGGAAGTTTTGAGGTAAAAAATTTTGCATTTTTAAGGTAAAAATAATTATTGCCAAAAGGATTAAATCCTGCATTGAAACCCGTGTTTAAATTTGGGGTAAATAAAAGTGGTAGATAAGGTGTAGCCATATCGCCCAAGTCTTGTATGGCTATTGCTTGTTTTTTAGCAGCATAATATTGATGGTAATACAAAAGGTTACTATCTGTAGCCTGTTTAAATTCAAAATTGCGGTATAAAGTTTGAATAGATGTGCTAAAAGGGTCTAATCTTTTAGCCGTATCATATTTATCGTTGGTTTGTGTATGCGCATGGATAGCATAAAATACAAATAAGCCAAATACTATGTGCCGCATTTTTATTAAATTGAAGTTAAAATATTGAATGGCAAAAGTAATGCCATTTCGTAAATTAAACCAATTGCTAATTTTAAGTTTAAATAATTTGAAATTTGTTTTTTGATTTTATTTTTTTATTTTTACACAATAGAAACTAAATGAAGAGACTTTTACTTTTATTTACTTTTATTCATTGTTTGGTATTGCAGGCATCTAAAAGCCATGTAAATACTGGTGTTGTGCCAAATTTTATAGTAAGCAAAGATAGTATTTGTAGTAAGGAATATGTATTGATTACAGATTTAACCATAGGAAATGCAACAAATTATAATTGGAATTTTGGAAAAAATGCTTTTCCTGCAACTGCAATAGGCAAAGGACCTTTTTTTGTAAAATACACAAGCGCAGGTTATAAAACTATTACATTAACTATAGATGGCAATATTACAAAAATTAAAGATAGCGCATTATTTGTTAAACTATCGCCTACTGCAATGTTTGCCGTAAATGATACCGACCAATGCATAAATAATAACATATATTTTTATAATAATTTGTCTTTAAATGCAGATAAATTCCAATGGTGGCTTGGAGATGGAAATACGCTAAATACAAAAAATATTACACATAGTTACAGCCAATATGGAAACTATAAGATAACCTTAAAGGCAAATACAAATTTTAATTGTAGCGATACTTTTACCACATGGGTAAATGTATTTAAAGTGCCAAAAGCAAATTTTTCAATTTCAAATGCAAGCCAATGTTTGAATGAAAATAATTTTAAAATTATAAACACCACCCAAAGCTATAAGCCATATACAACAATTTTTTTACTGGGCGATGGCAACGGGCGATTAGAGGATTCCTTTAATTATAAATACGATTTATCAGGGCAATATTCTATTTTATTAAAGGTAAGTGCAGGCAGTGGGTGTCAAGATACCATTACTAAAATTGTAAATGTTTTAGAAAATCCAAAATCTAATTTTACAATTAACAATGCTAATCAATGTTTAAACACCAATAAGTTTGAATTTTCTAATAATACTTTAAATGCAAACATAAGCAAATGGCTTTTTGGAGATAGTAATTATGATACTTCTACCAATGCAAAACACCAATATTCAAAAAATGGTATTTTTAAGGTACAATTAATTTCAAAAGCAGAAAATTTTTGTGTAGATACAATTTTGTCGTTTATTTCAGTTTATCCTTCACCAGTAAGTAATTTTAAAATAAATGATAGCGCACAATGTTTAAATAACAATTTATTTATTTTTGAAGCTACTTCAATTATAGCCAATGGCAATATAACCAATAGTTGGATATTGCCCAATGGCAACGAAGAAATAAAAAATATTTACCAAGATATATACGGTGTGCCAGGCAGTTTTAATATTAAATTATTAGCAAGAAGTGATAAAAATTGTACAGATACAATTGTAAAATCTATCATTGTTTACAATAATCCTAATCCATTTTTTATAATAGATTCTGTTAATGAAAAGTCTGTCTATTTAGAAGCGGTAAATAAATTGCATCAAAAATACGAATGGATAATTTCTGACGGAACTACCAATGATAATTTCAGTTTTCTACATACTTTTAATGCCAATGGTACTTTTAAAATACAATTGACAGTAACAGATATAAACGGCTGTGTAGATTCGTCCTATTACTTAATGCCAATAAACGCAATAGAATTTCAAAATTTAAAAAATGAAATACTACTATTCCCAAATCCTACAACTAAAAATTGTGTGCTAAAAATAATATTAGAAAAACAAAGTAATATAGCATTTACACTATACAACTCGCTTGGGCAACAAATGTACAATGAGAAAAAAAGTAATTTTAAAAAAGGCATTTATTTTTTTAACATACCATTTGAAACAAACCAATGGGCAAAAGGTATTTATTGGCTAAAAATAAACATTGGGCAATATTCAAAAATAGAAAAAATAATTTTAAAATAACAGTAACCTTATCATTAATTAAATTTTACAAATAATAAAATTTCTTATTTATAAAATTTTATTTATTTTTACCGCTTGAAATTTAATTTCAAATTATATAATTTATGAAAAAAAATATACTACTCGCATCATTGGTATTGCCAATATGCTTATTCGCACAAAAGAAAGCTGTTAATGTTCAGCAATCTACTGTTATTAAAACACCAGTATTATTAGGAAAAGAAAAAATTGTAGAACCCAATTTAGATTCTGCAACAATGGTAAAAGCTACAAAATTTGTTAAAATGCAATCTTCAAAAAGAGGAATTTTAGGTTTTAATTTTGTGAAAATTGGAAATACAACTTATGATTTGCAAACCAATGCCAGTATGGGTCGAAGAATTATTGTATTGCCAAATGGTAGTATTTCTGCCGTATGGACAACCTCTGCAGAAAGAAGTACAACATTTACAGATAGAGGAACAGGTTATAATTTTAACAACGGCACGGCATGGTCAAATACTGATTTTACAAATGCTATTCCACGTATTGAAAACATTAGAACAGGCTGGCCTTCAATAGGTATAAGTGGTGCTCCTGCAAGCGAATGGGTTATGGGACACAACTCAACATCGGGTGGTTTTACCAAAAGCAATAGCTCTGCCGTTGGCAGCCAAAATTGGACAACTGGAGGAAATTTATTGTTATCTCAACCAAACAGACGCCCAATTTGGGGTAGAGTAATGAACAATGGCGATATTTTTCATTTAATATGTAATTATGCTGATTCTGCAGCAGCAGGCGAAAAAAGAGCTCCTACAATCAATGGGGTATTTGCTCCTTTTACCTATAGTCGCTCTACAGATGGCGGCAACACATGGGGAACACAACACATTCTTTTGCCAGGATACGATAGCTCTCGCCATATTTCTGGTGGTGGCGACCAATATTCTATCGATGTTAGAGACTCTATAGTAGCTATAGTTACAGGCGATTTATTAGAAGATGTTGTTTTATGGAAATCTACTAACAATGGTTTAACATTTACTAAAACAATTATGGATTCGTTTAAATATGCACCATACAATGCTAAAAAATTAATGAGTGATACACCTTTTGTAGCCGATGGTAGTATAGATGTAGTAATAGATAAAAACGGAAAGGTACATGCATTTTGGGGTACATCAAGAGTATTAGATACAGATACTACAAATGAAACCTATTCTTTTTATCCTGGTATTGCTTTGTTGAGTTATTGGAATGAAAATACAAAAACAAAACAATTTATAGCTGGTGCAAGCCAATTTCCTTTTGCTGATGGTGAAACAAGTTATACCGTAGGTCCAGGAAATACTCAACCAAGAGGAGGCACAACCCCACAGGGAGATCCTTACTTAGGGGCTCGTTTAGGCAATACGGCTTTATTACACATGCCTTCTGCTTGTGTAGATGATAATAACAATGTGTATTGCAGTTTCTCTTTGCCAGTGGCTACAGATCCAGATGCAGATAATTGTAATTTTAGAGATGTTATGATGGTAATCTCTAAAGATGGTGGCAGCAATTGGGAATTACCAATGAATATTACCAAAAGACCACAATTTGAAGATGAATTTGCCTGCGTAGCAAGAACAGTAAACGGATTTGTTCATATTATTTTTCAATCTGATGATATTACAGGCACTAATTTGCAAAATGAAAGAGAAATTTCTGGTAATGGTAACGATATTTTATATGCAGCTATTCCTGTAAATAGATTGTTAGATGGTTCTATTGGAAACAATGCTTTAACAGTTGATAAATTTAATGCCAATAAAGAAATATTAATTGTTTCTCAAAACCAACCAAACCCATTTAGCGGCAATACCAATGTTATAGTATGGTTAGATGCTACAAGCAATGTAAGTACTGTAATTACCAATATATCTGGTCAAATAGTGGCTACACAAAACCATGGAGAATTAAACATGGGCAATCAAAACTTAAATATAAATGCCAATGGTTTAGCTGCTGGTGTGTATTTTTATACTGTAAAAACAGCTACACATAGTGTAACACAAAAAATGATTGTTCAATAGTATTTACTTACTTTATATACACAAAACGGGATTTTTGAACTTGTTCAAAAATCCCGTTTTGCTTTTCGCTAATAATGTAATTTACTTGCAATATTAGATTTTATTCTAACCTCGCTTTTTTAAAACTTAAAATTATATTTGCCCAATCGTTTTATGAAAAAAATTGCCTTTGTATTTCTTGTTTCTCTATCTCATAGCTATGCGCAAACAGATACTTTACCCAAAATTCCTTTTAATGGTATGGATTTAACCTGGGTAAATGGGCAAAGCAGGGTAAAACAAGCGCATTTACAATTTTTAGATAAACAAACAGGCGAAACTATACTTACAGCCAATGCCTATGTAGATGCTTATTACAATTATAATTTTGCCAAACCAATAGACAATACCCAAAATACCTCTTCAACCATTGGCAGACACAATGAAATTACCATAAACCTTGCAAGCCTTGGTTTTGAAACAAATTATAAAAATACAATAGGCAGATTGGCTTTACAATTTGGTGCTATGCAGCATATTATAAATGAGCTAGACCCCAGTGTAAATAGAGGAAAAAACACAGGTACTGGCAATTTAAAATTTATACGAGAGGCAGCCGCAGGCTATCATTTTAATAAATGGTATGGTATAAATGTAGAAGCAGGTATATTTATGAGTTATATGGGTTTGGAAAGCTATGTGCTGCAAGATAATTGGAATTACAACCGCTCCACTGTATGCGAGTTTACACCCTTTTATTTTCAAGGTATGCGTTTGCAGGTTTTTCCAACGCAAAGGTTTAAGCAAGAAATATGGATAATAAATGGTTGGCAATCGTATAATAGTTTTAGTAAAGCACCAGCCATTGGCAGTTCTTCTTATTATCGCCCAAACGAAAATGTGCAATTAGCGGCTAATTTTTATTTGGGCAACGATACCCAAAATCCTGATACATTGGGCAATCAATCTACACGCATGCGCTTTCACCATGATAATAGCATTGTTGCAAGGTATTATCAACATAAAAATGCCAAAGGCTTATCGCAAGCTGCCTTTAGTTTAAATACCCATTATGGTTTTCAAAAAGGTAGAATAGCAGCCGATACAATTACCGCTAAACAACATTTTATGCTTGGCTTTGCGGTGGCTAATCGCTTATGGTTTTATAAAAACAAAATGGCTATAACCTTGCGTGCAGATTATTTGAGCAATGGCGGTGCATATTTGGCTTATGCGCCTACAGCTATTACACCTAATGATTACAATACTACCCTAGTAAACAACCCCAATAAAGCATTACAAATATTACAAAGCACATTTACTTTTGATGTAATGCCAACAGATTATACCACCTTTAGAATAGAATATACTTATCGCCAAGCCAACATGCCTTATTTTGGTGGCAGAGGTGGTACTACATCGCCCTCTGGTTGGGTAAATGGACCTGCTACCATAAATACTTGGAAACCAGATTTACAACAACAAGAACATAGACTTATTTTAGCCCTTAATTTTAGATTGTAAAATTAATTTTTTCTTTTGTTGTTCTTTCCGCTTTGGCTGAAAAGCTAAAATAATACCAATATTGGCTGTTAATTAAATTCAAATATGGTTTGAAAAAAACACAAACCGTAGCTTATGTTAGCTTTGTCATACCGCATTTAATAAAGAGTTAGGAAGCATAAGTAAAAAAGGAATACTCTTTTCATATTTTACTTCATAGTAATTCACTCCAATCTGCAAATTTTTATAGTATGTCGGTCGGTTGTCCCAATAATTTTTTTCTGAAATGATACACCAAGCATTGTCGCCAAGCATTTTTGCTAAAAACCATTTATCAATAAGTCGGGTTGCCCTGCCGTTGCAGTCAACAAAAGGATGAATGTTGACAAACACTATGTGAATATAAGCAGCATAATAAAATATTTCTGCTGTAGTTAATTTGGTTTTGAGTAAAATAGAAATGTCTGCAAAGAGTTTTTCCAATTCCTGTTTTATAAACTCTGGCTCTATTGCCAAATAAATTAATCGTCCCTCACTTCTTACACCCACTTTTACTTTTCTTATTTTGCCTCGTTCTTTTTTTATAAGAATTGATTGTGTCAATATTTCGTGCGCTTTCAATGCATTGTTAAGTGTCAAGTCGTTTTCTCTTGCAAATTGATAAGCAGCTATCAAGTCTTCAATTTCTTTAATTTCTTTTGTTTTAAGGTGTAAGTTAAATTCGCTCGACTTTAAGTAGGTGTCAAAACTTAATGTGTTGCCCTCAATATTCGAAGAATGGACAGCAGAATTGGCAAGATAAAATTTAAAATCGCCCACACTATGTGGTCTGTTTTGTAATGTTGTAAAGGCGGATTCAACGTCAACTTCCAATTGCGTTTTATACCCGCTAAAATACTCATTATTTAAAATTTTAAGTCCTAATGGCATGCTTCAAAGATAAGAAAAATGTGTCTTGATTTAACGAATTTGTAGGGTAGTTATGCCATTGTTGGTCATAAGACCAACAATTTTTCAAAAACCAAAAAAAAACAAAACGGAACAACCCTTGCTGAAGATATTGGAGATAACTCCGACATCGGCTATAAGGGCTGCCTTTGCGTGGTTGGTAACTTCGAGTAAAAAATTAGCTTTGGAATTTTTGTATCGAGAAGTGGTTAGTTATCTCTCCATTTAGCTTTGCTGAACTTCGTTTCTCGATACGTTCCTTTCAAAGCAAAGGAACTACTCGAAATGACAAGCCTTTGCGTCTATTGGTTGGTAGCCAACGTAAAAAATTTGGCTACATACTAACCAAAGGAAAAACGGCTAAAACGCATATTGCAAACCCAAATAGTGTGTACCACTCGATAAGCTCAAAATTCTGCTTAAAGGCAAATTATAGCCATAATTTATACTTAAAGTTTTTAGCTGATAGCCAGAACTTAAAAATAAATAATCCCAGTTATCTTTATTGTTATAATTTACGCCAAAATTGAATTTGTTTTTATAGTTTGCCGTAGTGCCTAATACCATTTCTGTTAATCCCCCATTTCGCCTAACAATGGTATGCGGTTTGGCTATCCATTTTTCGGAAAGTTTAATATCTATGCCTGTTGAAAAAGTATAATTAAAAAAAGGGCTTTCTTCAACTGCTATTTCAGGTTTTCCAAATGTAAAATATTTATGTTTGTAAATATCTAATACTGCTATGCCTATGTAAAAATTATTTTTTGTATTGATATAAGCTGCCCCTGCATCAATATTTACATTATGTGTAGTTTTATTGTTTATATTTTCAAAATTGGGCATATTATATACCCTAAAATATTCTTTTTGACTAAATACATGGGTATAATTGCTAAACCCAACGCCTATACTTATTTTTTTAGTTTCTTTTATAGCATATTGCCAATTGGCATTTATTCTTAAATGGTTGAACTTCAATAATTGATTTTGATTAAATTGATTGGTAAAACCTAAGCCAAGGCTATGTTTGTTTTTTAGTTTAATATTGGTATTGCCAGCCAAAGCTAATAGGTTTATTGGTTTGCTTTTTAATAAAATAGAATAAGGTGTATTTTGAAAAAATGGTGATTGGTCATCATAACCAAAAAATTGGTATTGCCCTAATAAAGTAATGTCTGATTTGCTGCCAATACCTGCCAGTGCTGGGTTATAGTATTGTTTATACATGGTGTAAAAATTAGAGATATTGGGCGTATAAGCATTTAATTTCAACAATGCGGAACAACATAAAACGAGTATTAATTTTTGTTTCATATTCAATGTATTTTTGGTAAACAAACGTCAAATATAAGTTTTTATTGTAAAAGTTTAATCATCGTTATTATTTTAACATCAATACTGTCCTAAATAAAAATCAGGAATAAAAATTACCGAGTCAAATCAATA
>CAZDGF010000009.1:0-67270 GCA_964505065.1 uncultured Chitinophaga sp. | reverse complement strand
ACGATGGTGCTGCAACAATGGACTGGATGGCACAAGAGCAAGAAAGAGGTATTACAATTACTTCTGCTGCTACTACCGTTTTCTGGAAATACAGAGATAACAATTACCACATTAACATTATAGATACCCCTGGTCACGTTGATTTTACGGTTGAAGTAAATCGTTCATTGCGTGTATTAGATGGTTTAGTATTTTTATTTAGTGCGGTAGATGGTGTTGAGCCACAATCTGAAACCAACTGGCGTTTAGCTAACAATTACAATGTTGCCCGTATTGGTTTCGTAAATAAAATGGACCGTTCTGGTGCCGATTTTTTAAATGTTGTAAAACAAGTAAGAAGCATGTTAGGTAGCAATGCAGTGCCATTGCAATTACCAATTGGTGCTGAAGATAATTTTACCGGTGTTGTAGATTTAATCAACTTCCGTGGTATGGTTTGGAACGAAGCCGATAAAGGTATGACCTACCAAGTAGTTGATATTCCTGCCGATATGGTAGAAGAAGCTACTGAATGGAGAGAAAAATTATTAGAAGCAGTATCTGAATATGATGATAAGTTAATGGAGAAATTCTTCGAAGACCCAACATCAATTACAGAAAGAGAAATATTAGATGCTTTAAGAGCAGCTTGTTTAGACATGAAAATTGTACCTATGGTATGCGGTTCATCGTTCAAAAATAAAGGTGTGCAAACCATGTTGGATTTGGTAATGGAACTTATGCCAAGCCCTATGGATAGAGCAGCGGTATATGGTACAAATCCTGATACAGAGGAAGAAGTTTCTCGTAAACCAGATTACAAAGAGCCATTTACAGCTTTAGCATTCAAAATAGCTACTGACCCATTTGTCGGTCGTTTAGCCTTTATGCGTGCTTATTCTGGTAAATTAGATGCAGGTTCTTATGTGTTAAATACAAGAAGCGGTAATAAAGAAAGAATTTCTCGTATATTCCAAATGCATGCCAACAAGCAAAATCCTATTGAATTTTTAGGAGCAGGTGATATTGGTGCAGCAGTTGGATTTAAAGATATTAAAACTGGCGATACTTTATGCGATGAAAAACATCCTATTGTATTAGAATCTATGGATTTTCCAGAGCCAGTAATTGGTTTAGCAATTGAGCCAAAAACACAAGCTGATATTGATAAATTAGGCGTTGGTTTAGGTAAATTAGCTGAAGAAGACCCTACTTTCCGTGTTAAAACAGACGAAGAAACAGGTCAAACAATTATTTCTGGAATGGGTGAATTACACTTAGAAATTATTGTTGATAGATTAAGACGTGAGTTTAAAGTTGAAGTTAATCAAGGTGCTCCTCAAGTAGCTTACAAAGAAGCCATTAAAGGAAAAGTAACACATAGAGAAACTTTCAAAAAACAATCGGGTGGTAGAGGTAAATTTGCTGATATTCAGTTTGATTTAAGCCCTGCAGATGAAGATTGGAAAGGCGAAGGTTTACAATTTGTAAATGAAGTAGTAGGTGGTTCTATTCCAAAAGAATACATACCTGCAGTTCAAAAAGGATTTGCAGAGGCTATGAAAAATGGTGTCTTAGCAGGATACAATATTGATAAAATGAAAGTTAGATTGTTTGATGGTTCATTCCACGCAGTTGACTCTGATTCTTTATCATTTGAAATTTGCGCTAAATCTGCATTCAGAGAAGCAGCACCAAAAGCACAACCAATATTACTTGAGCCAATCATGAAATTAGAGGTATTAACACCAGCTGATTACATGGGAGATGTTCAAGGAGATTTGAATAGAAGACGTGGTATGTTAGAAGGTATAGATGAAAGAGCTGGTTCGCAAGTTGTTAAAGCTAAAGTGCCACTTTCTGAAATGTTTGGTTATGTAACAAGTTTAAGAACCATTACATCAGGCAGAGCATCTTCTACAATGGAATTCGACCACTATGAAGAAGTACCACGCTCTATGGCAGAAGAGGTAATTAAAAAAGTAAAAGGACAAAAAGCAAACGCATAATATAAAATGGTAACTCAAAAAATAAGAATTAAGTTGCGTTCTCACGATCATAATCTGATTGATAAATCAGCAGAAAAGATTGTGAAATCGGTAAAAGCAACTGGTGCCGTAGTAAGCGGTCCAATACCTTTGCCAACCAACAAAAAAATATTTACAGTTTTACGTTCTCCACACGTAAACAAAAAGGCGAGAGAACAATTTCAATTGTGCTCATACAAACGTCTGTTAGATATTCATAGCTCTACAGCCAAAACTGTTGAAGCGTTAATGAAATTAGAACTTCCAAGTGGTGTAGATGTAGAAATTAAAGTTTAAAAGAAATGGTAGGATTAATAGGAAAAAAAATAGGAATGACTAGCATTATAAGTGCTAATGGAGCAAAAATAGCTTGTACAGTTGTTTTGGCCGAGCCTAATGTTATTTCTCAAGTTAAAACTGAGGAAAAAGAGGGATATAATGCCCTACAAATTTCTGCTTTAGAGGTTAAAGAAAAACATTCTAACGCTCCAGCAATAGGACATTTTGCAAAAGCAAATGCAAAACCAATGTCTTATTCTCACGAGTTTAAAGTAGATAATATTCAAGGTTCTTTAGGTGATAAAGTAGATGTTACCATATTTGCCGAAGGCGATTTTGTAGATATCATAGGAACTTCAAAAGGTAAAGGTTTTCAAGGTGTTGTTAAAAGACACGGCTTTAATGGTGTTGGTCCTGCAACGCATGGTCAGCATGATAGACAAAGAGCGCCAGGTTCTGTGGGTGCATCTTCTTATCCTTCAAAAGTATTTAAAGGTATAAGAATGGCAGGCAGAATGGGTGGAAAAAGAGTTAAATCTATTAATTCTCAAATATTAAAAGTAGTTCCAGAAAAAAACCTATTGGTTATAAAAGGAGCTTTGGCAGGTCATAATGGAGCAGTGGTAGTAATAGAAAAATAAAGAAATGGAAATTAAAGTAATTACATCAAGCGGAAGCGAAACTGGAAAAACAGTTAGTTTACCATCAGAAATATTTGGTGCAACACCAAACGACCATGCTATTTATTTAGATGTTAAGCAATATCTTGCCAACCAAAGACAAGGTACACACAAAACAAAAGTAAAAGCAGAGGTAAGCTATAGTACCAGAAAAATTAAAAAACAAAAAGGTACAGGTGGTGCTCGTGCAGGTAGTATCAAATCGGGTGTATTTGTTGGTGGTGGTAGAATTCATGGTCCACAACCAAGAGATTACAGTTTTAAATTAAATAAAAAATTAAAAAAAGTTGCCCGTATATCTGCTTTATCACACAAAGCTTCTAACCAAAACATTATTGTTTTAGATAGCTTAAACTTTGAAAAGCCGAATACAAAAGAATTTACAACTGTACTTAATAATCTTAAAATTAACGACCAAAGAGTATTATTTGTAACACCAGAAATGAATAAAAATGTGTACTTAAGCGGAAGAAATTTACCTAAAGCACATACATTACCAGCAGCAGAAATTAACACTTACCATATTCTTAAAGCTAAAACTTTAGTATTAGTAGATGGAAGTATAGATATCATTAAAGAAACATTGAATTATTAAGAATATGTCAGTATTAATAAAACCACTAATTACAGAAAAAATGACAATGTTGACTGACAAAAGACAACAATATGGATTTGTTTGTCAACGTGCAGCATCAAAAATTGAAATTAAAGCCGAAATTGAAAAAATTTACGGAGTAGAAGTGGAATGGATAAACACCAGTGTAATAGCGCCAAAACGTAAAAGAAACAGACGTACAGGACAAACCACAGGCAGAACAAACATTTATAAAAAAGCAATTTGTAGATTAAAAGACGGTCAAGCAATTGACTTCTACGCAAATATTTAAAGAAAATGGCAGTTAAAAGACTTAGACCGATTACACCCGGCACTCGTTTTAGAGTAGCAAATACTTTTGCTGAGCTTACAGCTTCAAAACCTGAAAAAAGCTTAACAGAAAGTATTCATAAAAGTGGTGGACGTAACAATCAAGGAAAAATGACCATGCGCTATATTGGCGGTGGACATAAAAGAAAGTATAGAATTATTGATTTTCGCAGAGATAAACAAGGTGTTGCAGCCGAAGTGAAAACTGTGGAATACGATCCAAACCGTACCGCTTTCATAGCATTGGTAGAATATGCTGATGGCGAAAAAAGATACATTATTTGCCCTAATGGATTAAAAGTAGGACAAAAAATATCTTCAGGAGCTGGTTCTGTTCCAGAATTAGGTAATACATTACCATTATCTGAAATACCTTTGGGTTCTATCATTCACAATATAGAAATGCAACCAGGGCAAGGTGCAAAAATTTGCAGAAGTGCAGGTTCTTACGCTCAGCTTTCAGCAAAAGATGGTAAATACGTTGTAGTAAAGTTACCTTCGGGCGAAACCCGTATGATACTTGCTACTTGCTTTGCTACTATTGGTTCGGTATCAAACCCCGACCATAGCTTAGAGGTAAAAGGTAAAGCTGGAAGAAGCAGATGGTTAGGCAGACGCCCACGTACACGCCCAGCAGCAATGAATCCTGTAGACCATCCAATGGGTGGTGGCGAAGGTCGCTCTAAAGGAGGACAACCACGCTCAAGAACTGGTATATACAGTCAAGGACAAAAAACAAGAGACCCTAAAAAAGCCTCAAGCAAACATATCATAGAACGTAGAAAAGGAGTAAGAAATAAATAATGGCTAGATCACTAAAAAAAGGTCCTTTTATTGATTGGAAACTTGATGAAAAAGTTACAATCATGAATGAAACCAAAAAGAAAGCAGTAATTAAAACTTGGAGCAGAAAATCAATGATTTCTCCAGATTTTGTAGGACATACTTTTGCTGTACATAATGGTAATAAATTTATACCAGTGTATGTAACAGAAAATATGGTAGGTCATAAATTAGGCGAATTTGCCCCAACTAGAACTTTTAAAGGTCATGGAGGAAATAAATAAAATGGAAGCAGTAGCAGTATTAAGAAATTGTCCATTATCACCTCGTAAAATGAGATTGGTAGTTGACCAAATACGTGGTGTAAAAGTAGATAAAGCATTAAGCATTCTACAATTTAGCCAACGCAGATATTATGCTATTTATGTAGAAAAACTACTTAAATCAGCCATTAGTAACTGGAAACAAAAAAATGAAAGTAGCAATGATGATGAAAACAATTTAGTTGTATCGTCAGTATTTGTAGATGCTGCATTTGTAGCTAAACGTATGAGAACAGCCCCACAAGGACGTGCTTATAGAATTAGAAAACGTTATAACCACGTTACAATTAAAGTTAATAGCATTACAAAACAAGAAAATAATAAAGCCGAAGCATAATAATTAATGGGACAAAAGATAAATCCGATAGCGTTAAGACTTGGTATCATCAGAGGATGGGAGAGCAACTGGTATGGTGGCAAAAATTTTGCTGAAAAACTGGTTGAAGACGAAAAAATTAGAAAATATTTATTCGTACGTATTCCTCGTGGTGGAATGTCAAAAATTGTAATTGAAAGAACCATCAAACGTATTATCATTACCATTCATACAGCTAAACCTGGTATTGTAATAGGTAAAGGTGGTGCAGAGGTTGATAAAATTAAAGAAGAACTAAAAAAGATAACTAAAAAAGATGTTCAAATCAATATTTATGAAATAAAACGTCCTGAATTAGATGCTAAATTAGTTGCTGAAACTATCTGCCAACAAATTGAAGGTAGAGTTAGTTATAAAAGAGCTTTAAAACAAGCATTAGGTAATACCATGAGAATGGGTGCTGCTGGTATTAAAGTTTGTGTTTCTGGTAGATTAAATGGAGCTGAAATAGCCCGTTCAGAAAAATACAAAGAAGGAAGAACACCTTTACATACATTACGTTCTGATATTGACTACGCATTAGGCGAAGCCTTAACAGTATATGGTAAAATAGGTGTAAAAGTATGGATATGCAGAGGAGAGATATACGGTAAACGTGATTTATCTTTAAATGCAGGTTCAGATAGAGCACCAAGAGAAGAAAGAGGTGGAAACAATGATAGAGGAGGCGATAGAAGAGGTGGCCCAAGAGGTCCAGGTGGGAATGATAGAAGACGCACAGGCGGAGATAGACCAAGTGGAGATAATAGAGGTGGAGCAGATAGAAGAGGTCCAAGAAAATAATAATAATTAATTAGGAAGAAATTGACATGTTAAGTCCAAAAAGAACCAAATTTAGAAAACAACATAAAGGCAAAGTTAAAGGATTGGCTACAAGAGGTCATCGCTTAAGCTATGGAACCTTTGGTTTAAAAAGTATGGAAGCATCGTGGATAACAGCTCGCCAAATAGAAGCTGCTAGGGTTGCTTTAACCAGACATATGAAAAGAGAAGGCCAAGTATGGATTCGTATTTTCCCAGACAAACCAATTACCAAAAAACCAGCGGAAGTGCGTATGGGTAAAGGTAAAGGAGCACCAGAATATTGGGTTGCTATTGTAAAACCTGGAACAATTATGTTTGAAGTTACAGGTGTGCCATTGGCAGTAGCCCAACATGGTATAGCTTTAGCTGCACAAAAACTACCAGTAGCCACTAGATTTGTAATTAAACCCGATTATACAGAAGAATAACGATGAAAAATAGGGATATAAAAGAACTTCCTACTAAAGAATTGGTAGCAAGATATAAAGACGAAAAAGTTAGACTTACAAAAGTGAAGTTTAACAATGCTGTTTCTAAAATAGAACAGCCACACAAAATTAAAGAAGCTAGAAAAGATGTTGCAAGATTGCTAACAGAAATGAATAGCCGCAGAATTGATAACGAACTAAAAGCTTCAGAAAAAAGCGAATCATAATAAATGGAACAAGCTAGAAATTCAAGAAAAGAAATAATTGGTAAAGTTACCAGTAGTGCTATGAACAAATCTATTGTTGTAGCTATGGAAACAAAAGTAAAACACCCTAAATATGGTAAATACTTTAAGAAAACCAAAAAGTTTTATGCTCACGATGAAAAAAATGAGTGTGCAACTAACGATATAGTAAAAATTATGGAAACAAGACCTTTAAGCAAATTAAAATGCTGGAGACTTGTAGAAATTATAGAAAAAGCAAAATAAGAAATGATACAAACCGAAAGTCGTTTAAAAGTAGCAGATAATAGCGGAGCAAAAGAAGTACTTTGCATACGTGTATTGGGTGGAACAAAAAGACGTTACGCTTCAATAGGCGATAAAATTGTAGTTGCTATAAAATCAGCATTGCCATCTGGTGGTGTAAAAGCAGGTACTGTTTCTAAAGCAGTAATTGTAAGAGTGAAAAAAGAAATTAGAAGACCAGATGGCTCTTACATTCGCTTTGATGAAAACTCATGTGTTTTATTAAATGCAAATGACGAACCAAGAGGTACACGTATCTTTGGACCAGTAGCTCGTGAACTTAGAGAAAAACAATTTATGAAAATCGTTTCATTAGCACCAGAAGTATTATAAGAATTATGAAAGTAAGAAACAATTCACACGAAACAAGTAAAATTCACATTAAAAAAGGCGATACAGTTAAAGTATTGGCTGGCAAATTTGAAGACAACAATAATACAGGTAAAGTATTAAGAGTTTACCCTAAAACCTACCGTGCTATAGTGGAAGGTTTAAATTTAATCTCTCGCCATACAAAACCAAATGCTACACACCCAAATGGTGGTATCATTAAAAAAGAAGCACCTATTCATATTTCTAACTTAATGGTTTTAGATAATGGAAAGCCAACAAGAGTGGGCAGAAAAGAAAATGAAAAAGGTAAATTACAAAGATATTCAGTAAAAACTGGAGAGTTTATCAAATAAAAAGTAAAGAAATGTCGTACACACCGAATTTAAAAACAAAATATACAGAAGTAGTAGTTCCACACATGCAAGCAAAATTTGCTTACAAAAATGTTATGGAAATACCAGTACTTGAAAAAATATGTCTTAACCAAGGCGTTGGTATAGCAGTTAATGATAAAAAATTAATTGATGCAGCCGTTGATGAAATGACAAGAATATCTGGTCAGAAAGCACAAGCTACATATTCTCGTAAAGATATTAGTAATTTCAAATTAAGAGCAAAAATGCCAATAGGAGCAAGAGTTACACTACGTAAAAATGGCATGTATGAATTTTTACAACGTTTAATTTCAATAGCATTACCACGTGTAAGAGATTTTCAAGGTTTAGCCGTAAAAGGTTTTGATGGCAGAGGAAATTTTACAATGGGTATTACAGAGCAAATTATTTTTCCTGAAATAGATATTGACAAAACAAACCGTATATCTGGTATGGATATTACCTTTGTTACCACAGCTAAAACAGACGAAGAGTGTTTAGAATTATTAAAATCATTTGGTTTACCATTTAAAAAGAACTAAAAATAACCCATGGCAAGAGAAGCAATAAAAGCGCGCGAACTTAAAAGAGAAAGAATGATAGCTAAGTACGCAGACAGACGTAAAGCATTAAAAGATGCTGGAGATTTAATAGGTCTTCAAAAATTACCTCACAGTTCGTCTGCGGTGCGTTTGCGCAACAGATGTAAATTAACTGGTCGCCCAAGAGGCTACATGCGTGTATTTGGTATATGCAGAAATCAGTTTAGAGAATTAGCATCGCACGGAAAAATACCAGGTGTAACCAAAGCAAGCTGGTAAGAATATTAAAATAAAAACAAGATAATTTACGATTTATTTGTAAACATCAAAAAATAAAAAATAACAAAAAATGACAGACCCAATAGCAGATTACCTAACACGTTTAAGAAACGCAATGGCTGCAAAACACAGAATTGTAGAAATACCAGCATCGAACCTTAAAAAAGCGATGACAAAAGTATTATTTGAAAAAGGTTATATCTTAAATTATAAATTTGAGGAAACTGAAAATAAGCAAGGTGTAATTAAAGTTGCATTAAAATATGATGCAATAACAAGAAGACCAGCTATTGTTGAAATAAAAAGAGTAAGTAAACCAGGTTTGCGTAAATATGCACCTGCAGATAACTTGCCAAGAGTAATTAATGGATTAGGTATTGCTATCATTTCTACTTCTAAAGGTGTAATTACCGATAAAGAAGCAAGAACACTTAATGTAGGTGGCGAAGTACTTTGTTATGTATCATAAATTAAGTTAAGAAAAGAAAATGTCAAGAATAGGAAAAGCCCAAATATCAATTCCAAGTGGGGTAGAAATTAAAGTTTCTGCTGAAAATGTGGTATCTGTTAAAGGTCCAAAAGGAGAGTTATTTCAAGAATTAAAACCAGGATTTAATGTAGAAATTAAAGATGGTATTCTTACAATTGCTCGCCCTAATGAAGAAAAACAAAGCAAAGCATTACACGGATTATACCGTTCTTTAATTAATAACAATGTTATAGGTGTTAAAGATGGCCATACAACAAAACAAGAATTAGTAGGTGTAGGTTATAAAGCTTCTAATATTGGACAAGTTTTAGATTTATCTGTTGGATACTCTCACAGAATAATGTTAGAAATACCAAAAGAAGTAAAAGTAACTACAATTACTGAAAAAGGAAAAAATCCAGAAATCATTTTAGAAAGTGCCGATAAACAATTAGTTGGTCAAATAGCTGCTAAAATTCGTTCTTTCAGAACACCAGAGCCATATAAAGGTAAAGGTATCAAATTTGCTGGCGAACAATTAAGAAGAAAAGCAGGTAAATCAGCGTCTAAAAAATAATAAATTAAGCAAATGAGCAACGTAAGATTAGAAAGAAGACTTAAAATAAAACGTAGAGTTACTGGTGCTATAATACCAAGTAGTGATAGACCACGTTTGGTTATATTCCGTAGCAATAAAGAAATATATGCCCAAATAATAAACATTAAAAATGAAACAGTTTGTGCAGCTTCATCGCAAGAAAAAGATATCAATGCAATGAAAGAAACCAATGTAGCTAAAGCTTCTATAGTAGGAAAAAGAATAGCTGAAAAAGCAAAAGCTGCTGGTGTAGAAAAAGTAGTTTTTGATAGAAACGGATTTCTTTACCATGGTAGAGTTAAAAGTTTAGCAGAAGGCGCAAGAGAAGGTGGTTTACAATTTTAATCATTAAAATAATGTCTAATAACAATAATAATAGAGATAATAGAGGAGCCGTAAGACAAACAGAATCGGACCTTAAAGATAAAGTGGTAGCAATTAACCGTGTTGCCAAGGTTACAAAAGGTGGTCGTACATTTAGTTTTACTGCTATTGTAGTAGTAGGCGATGGTAACGGCACTGTAGGACACGGATTGGGTAAAGCAGGCGAGGTAACCGATGCTATAACCAAAGCCATAGAAGATGCTAAAAAAAATACAGTAAAAGTACCTATTTTAAAAGGTACTATACCACACGAGCAAATTGGAAAGTTTGGCGGTGGTTTTGTATTCATTAAGCCAGCTTCTGGTGGTACAGGTGTTATTGCAGGTGGTGCTATGCGTGCAGTATTAGAAAGCGCAGGTATTCATAATGTGTTAGCAAAATCTAAAGGTTCATCAAATCCTCATAACGTGGTAAAAGCAACACTTGATGCTTTAACTAAATTAAGAGACCCATTTGCTGTAGCCAAACAAAGAGGTATAAATTTAAAGAAAGTTTTTAACGGATAAGCAATATCATGGCTAAAATAAGAATTACAAAAACCCGCAGTACAATTGGGCAATCTACAAGAGTAGAAAAAAATATGGAGGCATTAGGCTTAAAAAAAATTAATAGTTTTAATGAAGTAGAAGCTACGCCTCAAATAAAAGGGATATTAAGAAAAGTTAACCATTTAGTAAAAGTAGAAAATATTTAAGATGGATTTAAGTTCACTACAACCTGCAAAAGGTTCGATAAAAAGCTCTAAAAGAATAGGTAGAGGTACTGGGTCTGGTAAAGGCGGTACATCTACAAGAGGACACAAAGGTGCGCAAAGCAGAAGTGGTTATTCACGTAAAAAAGGTTTTGAAGGTGGTCAAATGCCATTGCAAAGACGTATTCCTAAAGGTGGGTTTAAAAACTTTAACCGTGTAGAATATGCTGGTATTAATTTAGATACTTTGCAAAAAATTGCTGATGCACACAATGTTACAACCATTACTCACGAAACTATTTTAAATAGCAATTTAATTTCAAAAACAGAATTGTATAAAATATTAGGTAGAGGTGAGTTGAAAGCAAAACTTGAAGTTCATGCACACGGATTTTCTGAAACAGCCAAAAAAGCTATTGAAGAAAAAGGTGGTTCTACTACATTAATAGCAACTAAATAATTATACAAGTTCAGCATAGCTAATGAAGAAATTTATTCAGAAAATAAAAGAAATTTGGAGTATAGATGAGTTAAGAGTTAAAATTATTAACACACTATTGTTTTTGCTTATCTATAGAGTGGGTACATTTATTATTTTACCTGGTATAGATGGTCAATTGCTTGCTGGCTTACAAAAACAAACCGATGGATTTTTAGGTTTAGTTAATACTTTTGCAGGCGGTGCTTTTGGTAGAGGTTCAATATTTGCATTAGGTATTATGCCTTATATTTCTGCATCTATTGTAATTCAATTATTAACAATAGCTGTTCCTTTCTTTCAGCGTATGCAAAAAGAAGGCGAAGATGGTAGAAGAAAAATTAACCAATATACTAGAGTTTTAACCATAGCAATTACAGCTGTTCAAGCGGTAGGTTATTTATACAACATTACATCTAAAACAGATAATGCAGGGGCTTTATTATTTATTACTAATCCTGCTTTATTGAGCGAATCTACATTTATGATATTGAATGTTGTAATGTTAGTTGCAGGTACAATGTTTACTATGTGGCTTGGCGAAAAAATAACAGATAAAGGATTAGGAAATGGTATTTCATTAATCATTATGGTAGGTATAGTGGATAGATTGCCTGAAGCTATTTTTGCAGAACTTGATGCTAGATTTGTAAAAGGAGGATTACCTTTGTTTATTATTGAAATGGTATTTTGGTTGGTAGTTATTGTATTTACAATATTATTGATACAAGGTGTAAGAAAAATATCTGTAAACTATGCCAAAAGAATTGAAGGCAATAGAACATTGGGTGGCGCACGTCAGTATATTCCATTAAAAGTAAATGCAGCAGGTGTAATGCCCATAATATTTGCACAAGCTTTAATGTTTATTCCACCAACTTTAATGCAAAATAATATTGGTGTAGAAAGTACTTTCATGCGTAGTTTGAGCGATTTTGGTTCATTGTGGTACAATGTAGTATTTGCAACTTTAATTATTGCATTTACTTATTTTTACACAGCTATTACTATTAACCCAAATCAAATGGCTGAGGAAATGAAGAAAAGTGGAGGATTTATACCTGGCATTAAACCTGGCGCCCAAACAAGTAACTATATTGATGAGGTAATGAGCAGAATAACTTTACCAGGTGCCATATTTTTAGCTTTAATAGCAATATTACCAGCTATAGCAAAACTTTTTAACATAGATTCAAACTTTGCCCAATTTTTTGGAGGAACATCGTTGTTAATTATGGTAGGTGTGGTTTTAGATACATTACAACAAATAGAAAGCTATCTATTAATGCGCCATTATGATGGCTTAATGAAATCGGGTAGAATAAAAGGAAGAGCAGGCGCAACACAATCAATTTGATAATTCAAAAAAAAACATTAAATTTGCACCCCCAAAAACATGGCTAAACAAAGTTCGATAAAGCAAGATGGTACAATTGAAGAAGCATTGAGCAACGCTATGTTTAGAGTAAAATTAGCTAATGGTATTGAAATTATAGCTACTATTTCAGGCAAAATGAGAATGAACTATATAAGAATATTACCTGGCGATAAAGTACAAGTGGAGATGAGTCCTTATGACTTAACAAGAGGTAGAATTTCATACAGATATAAATAATAAAAGAACATGAAAGTTAGAACTTCAGTAAAAAAGCGCAGTGTAGACTGCAAACTGGTAAAGCGCAAAGGCAAGCTTTTTGTAATCAACAAAAAAAACCCTAAATACAAACAAAGACAAGGATAATGGCAAGAATAGCAGGTATAGATTTACCCAAAAATAAAAGAGGTGTTATAGGTTTAACCTATATATTTGGTGTTGGTTCAAGCAGAGCTACCAGCATATTAACTCAAGCAAGTATAGACCACGATAAGAAAGTGGGCGAGTGGAACGATGATGAGCTAACAGCAATAAGAAATATTATTTCGGGCTCGTTTAAAACAGAGGGCGAATTGCGTTCTGAAGTTCAACTTAACATTAAACGTTTAATGGATATAGGTTGTTATAGAGGCACTCGTCATCGTAAAGGATTGCCATTAAGAGGACAAGGAACTAAAAACAATGCACGTACCCGCAAAGGAAAACGTAAAACTGTTGCTAACAAGAAAAAAGCTACCAAATAATAGATAAATGAGTACATCTAAATCAAACAAAAGTAAAAGAAAAGTTAAAATAGACCCTATTGGTCAGGTTCATATTAGAGCCTCTTTTAACAATATTATTGTATCTGTTACCAATACAAATGGCGAAGTAATATCTTGGTCGTCTGCAGGTAAAATGGGTTTTAAAGGTTCTAAAAAGAATACGCCTTATGCTGCACAATTGGCAAGCCAAGATTGTGGCAAAGTAGCATTCGATTTGGGTTTAAGAAAGGTAGATGTTTTTGTTAAAGGTCCTGGTTCTGGTAGAGATTCTGCCATCAGAAATTTAGCAGCAATAGGAATTGAAGTAATGTCTATAAAAGATACTACACCAATGCCGCACAATGGTTGTCGCCCTCCAAAACGCAGACGTATATAACAGTTAAATTATAGAGTAAAATAGAATAAAAAGAAATGGCAAGATATAGAGGTCCAAAATCAAAAATAGCCCGTAAATTTAACGAAGCAATATTCGGTCCAGATAAAGCTTTAGATAAAAAGCCTTATGGTCCTGGTATGCACGGAAATACCCGTAGAAGAGGTAAAAAATCTGAATATGCAATTCAATTAGCTGAAAAACAAAAAGCGAAATATACTTATGGAGTATTGGAGCGTCAGTTTGCTAAAACATTTGCATTAGCTGTTACCAAAAGAGGTGTTACTGGCGAAAACTTATTGAAATTCTTAGAATCAAGATTAGATAACGTAGTATATAGAATGGGTATAGCACCTACAAGAAGTGCTGCTCGTCAAATAGTATTACACAAACACATCTTGGTAAATGGAGAAATAGTAAACATCCCATCTTATCAATTGAAAGCTGGATATTCTGTTTCTGTTAGAGAAAAATCTAAATCAATGGAGGCTATTACCGATTCTTTAGGAAGTGGCAGAAAAAAATTCGGTTGGTTAGATTGGAACGATAAAGAAATGAGCGGTGTATTTGTAAATATGCCCGATAGAACAGAAATTCCAGAAAACATAAACGAGCAATTAATAGTAGAGCTTTACTCTAAATAATTTTAAAAACAATAATCAAATAAAAATGCCAATATTAGCATTCCAAAAACCCGAAAGAGTTATAATGCATAAAGATACAGACTTTTATGGTCTGTTTGAATTTAGCCCACTTGAAAAAGGATACGGTATTACTATCGGTAATTCTTTACGTAGAATTTTACTTTCTTCTTTAGAAGGTTATGCCATTACTACTATCAGAATTCAAGGTGTTGACCATGAGTTTTCTACCATAAAAGGTATAGTAGAAGATGTTACCGAAATAGTTTTAAATTTCAAACAAGTACGTTTGAAAAAAGTATCTAAAGGCGATGATAACGAAAAAATATTTATCAGCATAAAAGGTAAGGAACAATTTACAGCTGGTGATATTTCAAGATTTACTAATACTTTTGAAATATTAAATCCAGATTTAGTAATTTGTAATATGGAGCCATTTGTAACTTTAGAGTTAGAAATATCTATAGATAAAGGTAGAGGTTATATAGCTGCTGAAGAAAACAAACCAAAAGATGCGCAAATAGGATTAATTCCAATTGATGCTATTTATACCCCAATTAAAAATGTTAAATATACAATTGAAGATTTTAGGGTAGAGCAAAAAACGGATTATGAGAAATTAATAATTGAACTGCAAACTGATGGTTCAATACATCCCGAAAATGCTTTGAAAGAAGCTGCAAATATCTTAATCCAACATTTTATTTTGTTTAGCGATGAAAACATATTATTGGATAGCCAAGTTAAAAAACCAAGCCAAGAGGTAGATGAGAATTTCTTACACATGCGTAAAATCTTAAAAACCAATTTGGCCGATTTAGATTTATCAGTAAGAGCCTACAATTGCTTAAAAGCCGCAGAAATACGCACTTTGGGCGAGTTGGTAAGTTTTGATATTGATGATTTATTGAAATTTAGAAATTTCGGTAAAAAATCTTTGTCTGAATTAGAAGAATTTGTAAGAGAAAAAGGTTTGAATTTTGGTATGGATGTAGCAAAATACAACTTAGAAGAGGAATAATTTTAACAGTATAAGATGAGACACGGAAATAAAGTAAATAAATTAGGCAGAACAGCCTCGCATAGAAGAGCCTTAATGGCAAATCTTACCATATCATTAATTAAACATAAACGTTTAACTACCACTTTGGCTAAAGCTAAAGCATTGAGAACGTATGTTGAGCCTATCATTACCAAATCAAAAAATGATACTACGCACTCTCGTAGAACTGTTTTTGCTTATTTGCATGACAAAGATAGTATCAAAGAATTATTTAGCACTGTAGCCGAAAAAGTGGCTACTCGCCCAGGTGGATATACAAGAATATTAAAACTTGGCACACGTATTGGCGATAATGCTGAAATGGCAATGATAGAACTGGTAGATTTTAACGAATTAGCACCATCTTTTGGTAAAAAAAACAAATCTGCTAAACCAAAAACAAGAAGAGGTAGAGCAAGTACTAAAACTGCTGAAACCAAAGCTGATACACCTGCTGCTACTGAAGAAGCACCAGAAGAAATCGCATAATAAACATTGCATCATATTTATAAGCCCAATAGTTTATGCTATTGGGTTTTTTTGTTAAACCCAAATTAATCAATAGGAAATTTGAAAAATTGAACTATTTGATTTAGTTGGGATTAACCCCGATTTAGAAATTGCAATTATGTTTTGTAAAAACATGATTTACAATTTGTTATTCGATTCAGCAATTCTATTGCTGAATTTGGGTTTAATTTCCGCAATTTTTGGATAAATTTTTTTAGAATGCTTTAGTTACAATTGTAATATGGCTACTTCGCCCCAAATTATCGCTACATGTAATTTTTACATTGCCTATAGGTGGGGTTATAAATACCGCTTGGTTTGGCAGTCCTTCTTTTACCAATTTATCATTTACATACCAAAGTATTTTGCTTGCTTTATTGTCTGCCTCTGCATTCAGCATTATTTGCGCTTGGCTTTCTGTTTCTATTAAATACTCCGAGCCATGGCTGGGCGATACTATTTTGGGACCATTGGTTTGGTATATGCATGTGCAATTGGGATTGTGTTTGGGTATGGCTTTATATACTATTTTTTCTTGAACATAATAGTTTATAAGCGTTGCAGGTAGGTTTGGGTAAAATTTATTTATTACAGTTTCGTTTGGCAAACAGCTATTGCAGTAGCATAAACTACTATCAGCATTTACAGGTATTTCTATTAGGTGGTTACAGTTTTTTTGAAGCGTTTTATTTCCTATGTATTGGTCGGTAATTTTATCTGTACAAAATACTGCTGGCAAATTGCCCGTTTTGCTACACACATAGCGGTATTCAATACCTTTTGGCGGGGCAAACCATTTTTTTGTAGAGTTGTAATCTATAGTATTAAATATTTCAAATAGGAGAGGAGTTGCTATTTCAGCACCGCTTAAACTGGGTACACCCTCGGCATCAAAATTGCCAACCCACACACCCACAGTATAATCTTTGTTATAACCAATAGCCCAAGCATCTTTGCGCCCATAGCTTGTGCCTGTTTTCCAAGCCACCTTGGGTATGCGAAAAGTATTGTTAAAAAATGAAGAGGGAATATCCGGGCGTACTAAAGTTTGCAGTATATCAGTTGTTAAATAAGCAGCTTCTTCGCTTATGGTGTTTATTCCATTATTTTTAATTTCACTTTTTAAAAAATTGAGGGGCTTATATTTGCCATAGTTTGCAAGTGTGCTATATGCACATGTTAGTTCTTGTAATGTAACACCGCAGCCACCCAAGGCAAGGCTTAGCCCCATGTTTTTAGTTTTTATATGGCTAAATCCTGTTTTTTTTAAAGTATTGCTAAATGCAGAAATACCTACCTCGTTCAGCACACTTACCGCAGGAATATTAAGCGAATAGGCTAAAGCCTGCCGCAGGGTTACAGCCCCATTATACCCCTTGTCGTAGTTTTGTGGTTGATAGCCATTAATGTTTATAGGCACATCATACAATACGCTATTGGGTGTGTATAAGCCCATATCAAAAGCTTGAGCATATAAAAATGGTTTTAATGCACTTCCTGGAGAGCGCAAAGCTTGTGTGCCATCTACTTGTCCTGCATTTTCATTATCGGCAAAATTATTGCTGCCGCAGTATATAATTACGTTGCCAGTTTTGTTTTCAACCACTAAAATGCTGCCGTTTCTAATATTTTGAGCTTTGGTTTTTTCTATATAATTTTTTAAAATATTTTCAGCTTGTAGTTGCAATTGGTATTTTATGGTGTTGCTAATATAAGCACTATCGGAATATGAGGTTTTTAGCCTGTAGCATAGATGTGGGGCTATTTTTGGCAATTCGTTTTTTTGAATATTGATAGGCTCTAATTGCGCATCTGCTATTAATTGAGGGTCAAAAATTTCATTCTCTTTAAAATAATTTAGCCAATAATTTCTCGATTTTAAAATGGCTACATATTTATTTTTAATATTTAGGCTTGTGGGTCTATTGGGTATAATGGCTAAAATAGTACTTTCAGAAAGGCTAAGAGCATGGGGTTGTTTGCCAAAATAAATAAGCGAAGCTGCATTAATGCCCTCAATATTGCTTCCATAAGGCAATAAATTAAGGTATAGTTCCAATATTTCGTCCTTACTGTATTTAAATTCCAGTTGGGTGGCTCTAAATAACTCAATTATTTTATTTAAAAAAGTACGTTTTTTAGGTTCTAAAAGCCTTGCCACTTGCATGCTAATAGTAGAAGCACCGCTTACTCTTTTGGCGCTTACAATATTTTTAAATCCTGCTTTGGCAATGGCTATTGGGTTTACCCCAAAATGCCAATAAAACCATTTGTCTTCTTTGGCTAAAATAGTTTTCATTAACAATGGCGATACTTTTTTAATATCTGTTTTTATGCGCCATTTGTCTTCTTTGTTTAAATAAGCATTTAGCAAAACACCCTCCGAAGAAAGAACAGCTGTGGAATAATTAACCTTAACTTTTAATGGAAATAAAATATGCATAAGCATAAATACTAACACACACCAACAAAATGCTTTCAAGCATTTGAATAAAAACTTTTTAAATATTAACAAAGATAAAATCATACTTCGATATTTAGATAAGCTCAATAGAGCCTATCTCTTTAACCATTAAAATCAAAATTGAAAAATCTAAAAATCAAAAATTTTATTATTCTACATACACCTCCACAGCGGCTACTGCAGCCACCTCAACCCAAGCCACAGTATTAGGCGCAAGTTCTAAAAACATTACTGGTCTGTCCGCTCCAGTTGTTTTATCTGCAAATATTTTAATGCTTATTATTTTATATTTTTTGTTTCCAAATTCGCATGGTAAAGCCTTTGCATCAAAATCACCATCTAAAAAAAAGGATTCATAAAAATCATCTCCAGTTGTTTTATTGTAAGTAGCATTTGGGTTAGGAAAGCGTGTTTTTTTATAATATTGAATGTATTTAAAGCCATCTTTGGGACATTTGGCTATTATTACACTATCACCCACAAGCATACTGCGGCTACTATCGGTAGTATGGGCATAGGTTTTTGTGGTAAATAGCAGGGCGATTACTAGAAGCAAAAGTTTGTTCATTTTATCAAAAATAGTATTACAAATTATGTGCTAAAATAAACTTTTTTTCTTAATAAAGAAAAAAAAGTGTTAATTAGCGTACTTTTTTTAAACAAATAATGGAAGAGCAAAGAGATAAAAACAGCATTTTTTCTAAACGTGTAAAGGCAGGCAAGCGCACATATTTTTTTGATGTAAGAAGCACAAAGGGCAATGATTATTTTTTAACCATAACAGAAAGCACCCGCAAGTTTGAAGATGGCAATTATGTAAAATCTAAAATTTACTTGTACAAAGAAGATTTTAATAAATTTTCGGAAGCCTTAAACGAAACATTAAAACATGTAAAAAGCGAACTTTTGCCAGAGTATGATTTTGATGAATTTACAAGGAGAGATGAAGAAGGAGAACCTATGGTATAAACTATTTAAATTTTTTTTTATCATATTTATAACTTTCATAGTAATAATAATTAGCTACATAGCTATTTAAAGTCTATTTGTTTGGGGTTGCTTTTTAAACTTGAATACACCATAATTTAACAAATTTTTTTTTCCACTTTTAAGTTTTAAAATAAAATTTTATTCTATTTATAAAAAACTTACTATCTTCGTCAATTATAAATTAATGTCTACAAAAACTTTTGAAATTGTTCAATTATAAATATTCTTTTTTGTGCCTTTTGGTGTTTTTATTTTGGTTTAAAAATGCTTTTGCACAGTTTAGTCATTTGTTAAAAATTAAAAATAAAATTGAACTAAATATTGCTATTCATAAACTTGGGCACGAATATCTTAAAATGGATGACAAAGACTCGGCTTACATTGCTGAGAAAATTAATGAATTTAAATCCTTTGCTCAACAAAACAATAACAACGAATTGTATTTAGAAGCATTGTTTTTTGAAATTCGCAATCAAAATTTTAAACAATATCAAAAAGGTAATATAGATATAGAAAAATATGAAATTTTAGCTGCAAAATGCTTGAGTGAAAAGTATTACCATTTGGCAGCCCGAATTTATCATAATATGGGAATACTTTATTTTAACGATTTGGTAAATTACGAATTGGCTTTTGATTCTTATTATCAAATGATAGCCTTACACAAGCTTTTACCCAACAACGAGTATGACCAAAAAATGAATGATAATTATAGGCTTGCAAAGTCTTTTTATTATTTTAAAGATTATAAAAATGCAATTCATTATTGCAAACAAGCCATATTAGAAAATAACAAAGTAGAAAAAAAACAATTGACAACAGATGTAGTTAATACAATAGGATTGTGTTTTTTAAAAACAGGAAATTTCGATTCAGCATTGTATTATTTTAATCAGGTTTTTTTTCAAAATCCATCAGACAGTAATAATGTTTGGAAAGGTATTGTAAATGGTAATATTGGCGAAGTAGCATTTTTAAAAAAGGAATATGATAAGGCTATTCCGCTTTTGCAAAATTGTATAGAATGGGCGGAAAAATATGGCGATAAAGGCTTGGCTACTGGCTCGCTAATTCCTTTAGCAGAGATTTATATTGCCAAAAATAAAATAGAGGAAGCAAGGATAAATTTATTTAAAGCCAAAGCCTATATTAATGAAAATAAAACATTAGTTGATAGATACGAATTTTTATACCCTGCATTAGCCAAATATTATATAGCTTTAAATAATCAAAAGCTTGCAAACATGTATTTAGATTCTACTGTAACAATTAAAAACTATATCAATAAAAAATACAATTCTTTAGCATTGCTTAAAGCCGAGCAAAGACAGGAATTGTACAAGCGTAAAGCAGCAATAGCCCAAGTAGAGGCAGAGAAAGAAAGCAAAACAATGCAACGTAATTTTTTAATAGTTTTTATAATCGTAATAATGGCAATTGTAGTTTATATTTATACTTTAATTAAAAAAAGACATCAACAAGAAAAAAGATTGAATGCTTCTTTGCTCCTAAATAAAGAAAATGAACTTAAATCTGCAACTTTGCAATTGGCAAACTTTTCTGAAAACATTTCTGAAAAAGCCAAATTGATAGAAAACTTTGAGCAGCAACTTAATTTAAAACAAGACAAAGACCAAGAAATTTTATCTGAACTGAGTCAAAGTGTGCTGTTAACTGATGCCCAATGGGATAAGTTTAAAAAATTATTTGATACTGTGTATGCGGGTTTTTTAGGGCGTTTAAAAGAAAATTATCCTGAAATTTCGCCTGCCGAAACCCGATACATTGTGCTATCTAAAATAAAATTTAATAACAAAGAAATGGCTGCCGCCCTTGGTGTATCCGACCAAAGCATAAGAGTAACCATTCATAGATTGCGTAAAAAACTCAATTTAGCGGAGGCTGATTCTATTGCAGATTGGGTAAATTTGGTATAAATTTTGAATTTGAAATATAACTTAATGCCTAAAAAAGGTCATATTTAACTTATTTGCTCTAAAAAAAGATTCAGAATCTGTGATTATTTCAGATTCTGTATAATTTTGCTAAGCCAAAATTTACAGAATGACTAATTGACAAATCGTGTAATATTTATTAAATTATTGTATTTTAATTACTTACCTCCTTGTAACGTTTTTGTAACGCTGCTGTAATGCAGTTGTAACGCCTAAAATTAGCTGATAATTTTTTTTACCCATTAGTATTGCTCCATCATTTTAGTGTAAAAAGAAAATGGGCAATAATAGAGTTTTATACATCAGCAAAAATTTACTTATTATCATACTGGTATTTGCAGTTATACTTTCGCTTATATGGGTATGGTATGGCTTACAATTAGAGCAATTAGAAATTAAAAACAACATCAATAATATGAAAAAAAAATCAATCAATTTAAAAGGGTTAGGCTTTATAGTGGCATTAGCCACCAATAGCTTAATGGGGCAAAGTGCAGCCCCAAGTGTAATAGCCAGCAGTGGCAATTACAGCACGGCAGCTTGGGGCAGTATTAGCAGCACCATAGGACAGGTGGCGTATGCTACTTCAACGGCTAATGGCACAATTTTATCGCAAGGCTATCAGCAATCGTATGTCAATAGTACTTCAATTCAAAAAGTTAAACTATCTAATAATTTAGATTTAAAACTTTATCCAAACCCAACCAATGGCTTATTAAATTTAGAATTAAATGCCAAAGAGCAAGGCACTTATCAGCTACAAATTGTAGATGCCAATGGCAAAAATGTATTTAGTTTTAATGAAAATTCAAATCAATCGCTAATAAGCCAACAGTTTGATTTAAGCACATTAGCTTCAGGTATTTACACCGTAATACTGCAATTTACAAACACAAAAACAAACCAATCAGAATTTAAAAACACCAAACTTAACATAATACACTAAATATTAAAAAAACTAAAACTATTGAAAACACTTTTTAAAAAATAAAAAAATCAATTAAGAATAAAAAAAAATCATGAAACATTTACAATTAAAATCAAAACTATTACTTGGCTTACTTATATTAAGCATAGCACAAGTATGGGCGCAAGCCCCCAACAAATTTAGCTACCAAGCGGTAGTAAGAAATGCCGCAGGTTCTCCTTTAGCAAACGGCACCAATGTGGCTTTAAAAATTAGCATTATAGACAATACCGCTAATGGTACAGAACTTTATGCAGAAAGGCATGCCATTGCATTGAACAATGCTTTAGGTTTGGTAAATTTAGAAATTGGCTCAGGAACACTACTTTCGGGCAGCTGGCCTACCAATGCACAATGGAGCACCAACAATAAATACGTAAAAGTAGAGGTAGATATTACAGGCGGAACAAGCTATACCGATATGGGAACAACACAATTGTTAAGCGTTCCTTATGCTTTAAATGCAAATTCTGCCAATACTGCAACCTCTGCAACTACAGCTGGTACAGCAAATGCTATTTCTGCTAATGCAACAATAAACCCAAGCCAAATAAACAATGCTGGGGCTACTGTTGGACAAACCATTAAATGGAATGGAACAGAATGGGTAGCTGCCAATGATATTGACACAACCAAAGACAATTGGGGAACACAAACTGCAAAAACTGATGCTACATTAGAAGGCGATGGCACAACTGCAAATGCTTTAAAATTAGCACAACAAGGAGCTACAACTGGGCAAGTGCTTAAATGGAATGGTTTTAATTGGGCACCAGCTACCGATGATAATATAGACAATTGGGGTTCTCAAACAGCGGTGGTTGGCAATGGTATAGCAGGAAACGGAACTACAGCCAATCCTTTAAAACTTGCACAACAAGCAGCTACAAATGGGCAAGTATTAAAATGGAATGGCGCTAATTGGATACCAAATGGCGATAGTGGTGTATTAATGAGCGGTGTAGGAACACAAAATTATGTGCCTAAATTTACTGCTACGGGTAGATTACAAAACTCTAAAATTGTAGAAGATGCCAATGGCAGAGTGGGTATAAATAGCGCTACACCAACTTATAATTTAGATATTTCGGGCAATGCGGCTACTACTGTAGGTATTCGTTCTACAAATAATGCAGGTACACCTTCTGTAAATATAGTAAACGCAGCTTCTAACAGTATTTTTGTTTCAAAAGGTGGTTCAACATCTACAGGCACTACCACAGGTGTGTCTAACACCAATTTAGGATTAATTTACAATACCAATGGCAATTTACTTATCGAAACAAAAGATTCAATATTTTTAGCCAATAACAATCAAGCAAGAATTGTAGTAGCGCCAACAGGTAGAGTTTCTTTCAACTCAAAAGTAACGCCAAACGGAATAAATTATTATTTTCCTTCCGTAGATACTTCAACGGGTGGAAACTTTTTAATGGTAGAAAACGCAAATGTTAGAGGTGCTGAAGGTTATAGAGCTGGAAGAGGGGGAAATCAATTGGAATTGATAAAATACAATGCAAGCAATTCTAGTGGCACTTTTGGAAATTATTCAACTAGAAATTTAGGTATAATAAACAATAATAACGGAAGTATGGTTTTAGGTTGTCCTGATTCTATTGGTTTTTATACTAATGCTGTAGAACGTTTTAAAATTATGAAAGATGGTTTTGTAGGTGTTGCAACATCTACGCCCAAAGCACCATTACATATTAGCGGTAGGGTTTTATTTGATGGTCCGAACGGAAATTCGCACCTTCAAATGAATTCCTATTTAGATGGTTCAGTAGATAAAGTAAATAAAACTGGCTTTGTATCCAGAATAGAACATTTATTAAGTGATGGTATTATGCGTTTTCAAACAGGTAGTACAGCTGCATCTAATGTAGCAGGAGCAACAGTAACGCTTACAAATAGAATGCAATTAATGCCAAATGGGCAATTAGTGCTTGGCACAACAAGTCCACGCTTAAACAGAAAATTATATTTAGAAGGTACAGATTCTTTTGGCATACACACTGTAAATACATTAAGTAATGGATTAGCTTATACCTTTGGTTCAAACCCACGTACTGCTGGTATTTGGGCAGAAACCCGCTCTGGAACATCAGATGGTGTAGGTATATTTGGCAAAAGCAATGCACAAAGTAGCTATGGTATTGGTGGTGTATTTTTAGGCGGTTGGGTTGGGTTATATGCTTCAGGAAATTCGGGTAATTGTGGCATATATGCCAATAGCGGTGGCTCTACATACTCTTTATATTCTAATGGTGTAAGCTATTTTAATGGCAACATACAAGGAACAGGTACAAATTCATACTCTTCTGATGCAAAATTGAAAACCAATATTCGTACGGTACAATATGGCTTGGCAGATATTATGAAACTAAGCCCAAGTAGCTACGAGTTTAAAGTTGGTCAGTTTGGCGATATGGCACTTCCTACTGGTATGCACCATGGCTTAATAGCCCAAGAGTTGCAGAAAATTATGCCAGAATTGGTAATAAATGCTACACATTTAGATGCAACAAAAGATAGAAACAGCCCAGAGGCTAAAACAGATTATTTAAGCGTTAATTATATGGAATTAATTCCTGTTTTAATTAAAGCTATACAAGAGCAACAAGCACAAATAGAGGCTTTGAAACAATTAAACTCTACCAATAAATAATCTATAATTATCCCAAATTAATCAATAGGAGATTTGAAAAATCGAACTATTTGATTTAGTTGGGATTAACCCCGATTTAAAAATTGTAATTATGTTTTGTAAAAACATGATTTACAATTTGTTATTCGATTCAGCAATTCTATTGCTGAATTTGGGATTATTATATTGTTTTACAAAAGGCTTATGTTATTTCAACATAAGCCTTTTGTTTAAAATCATTTTTTTAGTAAATTTTAACAAGCTATTATTACATCTCTTTTAAAATTTCGATTTAAGTTAACTCTATCTCCTATACCCTGTAACCTAAATCCTTACTTCACCCCTTCTTCTTATAAAAATTGCCTAAATTGCATAATAAACTAAACTGATTGGTATTAAAACCAGGAAAAAGCGAAGCGCTACCATAGCTTATATTAAATTTGCTGATTTTAAATCCTAAACCCCAGCTAAAGCCTGTTGTACCTTTTTTTTGCTCTGGTGCTGCCTCTTTTCTGCGTTGGTGGTTGTAGCCAAAACGCACAATAAAATGTTTAGATAAATTAAACTCGCCACCTACAACTAAATGTCTTAAAAGATTATCGCCCATAGTCATTTTTTTTACTCTTTCGTTGCCTTGTTCGTCTCTTTGGTTTGTGTTTTTTATATCATAACGCATATCGGGTTGTTGCAAGTTGTTCAATACAATATTGTATTTAAAAGGTAAGTATTTTAATTTTTTAGAAAAAGCCAAAGCCATTTCAAAAGCCAATGGTTGGCGCTCTGTACCTCGGTATGGTATAGCTTGAAAACCAATATTGCGGGCTATTAAAGATATATCCATTTTATTGGCTGTATCTGTATATATGGCAGATAAATCTGATGCTATGCCATTGCTTACATATTGCTCGTAGATAGAATAAATGTATTTTAGGGAAGCACCATATCTAAATTTTTCTTTATAATTATTGCCATAGTTTATTTGAAAAGTTTGGTCTTTAACCGTAAAAGTGCCTGTGGGTAAGCCATTTGGCAAGTAGCCATCAAATTTGCCATAATCAAAATAAAACACATTGGCGCTAAAAGTACCCACATTTTTATAATGCCTGGCATAGCCAAAAAAGCCTGTATTAATATCCGAAACATAATTGTTGTATGATGCAAAAGCATAATTGTGCATTTTAGCATTCATAGCCGCAGGATTTTGATAGCCTACACTTAAATCGTTATCTATTGAAGATATAAAATTTGTACCCAAAGCCAAGCTACGTGCGCTTGGTTGCATATTTAAAAAAGCAAATACACCTTTGCCTGCTATTTGTGCATGGGCATTAAAATGTATAAAGATGATAAGGGAAAGTGCAATTTTTTTGTTCATGAAGTATTTACGTGCTATGCAAACATAATGTAATAAATTAAAAAATATTGTGTAATACATATTTAAATGACAAAAAAATTACCCAATGATACAAGCCAAATACGAAATTATTAAGCCAAACAATATAAAAAGCCATTTGCTTAAACCTTCTTTTTTCCAAAGGCTGGTTTCGAATACAATGGTGGTGCTTATGTGTAAAAAAGTGCCTGCAATTATAGCCGTTATTATTTGTGCTGTATTTTCGCTAATAATATTTTCAGCATGAATATAAACGCCCAATAGATAGCCAATAGGCGTTGCCATAGCATAAATTAGAAGGGCTATAATTAGTTTTTGTTTATGCTTTAATTTTTGCTTTAAAAGCATACTTAAAGAAAAAGTAGCTGGGGCTTCGTGTATAGAAATGCCAATAACCATACTGGAAATAACCAAAGGGTATAAATAATTGCTTACACCTGCGCTATACCCTTCAAAAAGAGCGTGTACATAAAGCCCTGCATAAAGCACCCATATATTTTTTGGCACCTCGTGGCTATGTATATGCCCATGCCCTATGCCGCCTGTAAATTTTTCTAAAAAAAGCTGAAATAAAAAACCAAAAATAAGCCATAAACCAGCTTGTTTGGCATTTTCTGTTTCGCTAAAAAGCTCGGGCATAAGCCCAAATACAGCTACACCCAATAAAAATGCACCGCTAAAAAGCACAATATTGGCAACTATTTTTGGGTTGTTAAATTTTATTTTATATTGAATAAAAATACCCAACAAAGGACCCAATAGCAATACAATAGCAGGAAAACTTATGCCCATTTCAATGCCCTTTCCATTAGTTTATAAAAATTATAATAACAAGCCCAACCAATTAAAGCCCCTATCAAGCCGCCCACCAAAACATCGGCAGGATAATGCACCCCACAATATACACGGCTGTAGGCTACTAAAAATGCCCAAATTAAAAGCAAATATTTAATCTGTTTTTTACTTTTATGGAACAAGCAAATTAAAAATACAGAAATAGCAAAATGATTAGCAGCATGAGATGAAGGCATACTGCCTGTATCGTGGCAGGGGTCGAGCACTATGGGGTTTAGGGCTGCTATATGGCAGGGTCGCTCGCGCTTAAAAGCAGGTTTTAAAAAACCACTCGAAACTCTATCTGCAAGTAAAACAGAAACACCTAAACAGATTAAAGCAATAATGGCTTTTTTCTTAAAAACTTTGATGATAAAAAAAACAATTACAGCATACAAGGGTATCCAAAAATATTTATTAGAAAATTGCACCATTAGCCAATTTAGCCAATCGGCATGCAGGGTTTGGTTAATCAGTTGGTATAAATATTGGTCTATTTTTAACATTATTCAGGCTTCGAAATTAAGATTAATCTTTCAGAAAGTTGGTTATTGAAAGGCTCAAATTGATAGTTACCATAAATGTTTTCTATTTCTAAACCAGCCATACTATACATGGCTTCAAAATCTGAAAGGGTAAAAAGACTTACTTTCTCTTCAAAATGAAAATACTCGTTATCTGCATTAAAATTAATGGTTTTAACTACCATTTCGCTTTCTGTTTCAGCACAAAATTCTATTTTTTTTCTAATTTTAAATTTAATGCCTTCTATTTCTTGTTCGTGGTATTCTTTTATGTTGGCTTTTACATAATCTGCATTCAAATAATCTTGAATAAATAAGCCGTTGTGTTTTAAATTTTCGTTTACAGCCTTTAAGGTTTGTAAATTATCTGTAAAACTTTCAAAATAGCCAAAGCTTGTAAATAGATTGAAAACGGCATCAAAATATTGTGGTTTATATACTTTGCGCATATCGTGTACCTCAAATTTTAAGTGTTCATTTTCGTAGGTTTTAGCGCATTCAATACTGTTTTCGCTCAAATCTATTCCCCATACATTTAAGCCTTTGCTGGCTAAAAATTTGGAATGCCTGCCTTTGCCACAAGCCAAATCCAATACTTTTTGTTTGGGCTTTAAATTTAAGATATTCAATAAGTTTAAAAGCATTGCTTCTGCCTCTTCATCATTGCGTTTACCATACAAAGTATGATAGTATTTGCTATTGAACCAATCTTTATACCAAGCCATATTTTTTTTGTGTTTGCAAAATAACTTTAAATTTTAGTATATTTGTTGTTTAGTTATGAATAAAATAAAAATATTTTCAATAGCATTTTTGAGTGCAGTGGTAATTTATAGTTGTAAAGATAAAACCAAAAACCCTGAACCAACTAACAATACACCTGGGAAAAGTAAGCAAGAATACTTATCTGAAGGATTATGGAAAATTCAATCATTAATTGTTAGTGGTAGCGATTATTGGAGCAATCCTTTTATTGTAAAAGATTGTAATAAAGACAATACTTATAAGTTTAAAACCAATAATATATTGACAGGGTTTGATACACCTTTAAAATGTGATGCAGCCGACCCAGATAGCACCAATAGTGCTTACAAATTGATAAGCGATAGCAAAATGTATATCAATTTAAAATTAACAAGCACAATAATTATTGATGATACAAGCGATGTGAATACTTTAGATGGTAGTACATTACAGTTGAAAGTAAAATATAGTGGATTAGATGGAGTTGTAACTTTCAAACATTAATTTTAACATGCAAAAAGTATTTATTTCTGCTATAATAATTGCCTTGGCTTACAGTTGTAAAAAAAAGGTAGAACCACCAAAAACTCCAGAAAATTTTACTCCTGCTGTAGATAGCATAATGCTTAAATTAACGGCACACCAATGGGAAATATATGATGTAAAAACAAGTGGAACAAGCGTTTGGAATTTTCCAGGGGTTATTCAAAAATGCTTAAAAGACGACAGTTATAGATTTTATAAAGATAGTCTTTTGGTATCGTACGAAAACACATTGAAATGCGGAACAGATGATTCCACAACATCTGATTGGCAATTTATAGATGGTAGAAAAAAGGTAAAAGCTACAATTTTGAATTTAACAGATACGGCAGATATTATTTCACTCTCCAACGATAAAATGCAGTTAGCATTAGAGTATAACGGCAGCCCAGCCGAAATTTATTTTAGAAAGAGGTAATTACTTTTACTCTTTTTAAGCCTTCAGTAGCCAATTTTTGCTCTTTATCCAATTGCAAAGCCATTTGATAATCAGAATTTGCACCTAAGGTATTGCGCATATTTTCTTTTACAAAGCCTCTTAAAGTATAGGCATCTGCATAGTTTTCATCAAGTTTTATGGTTTCGTTTAGCAAATCTAAAGCATCAGTATAATTTTTAAAATGGGTATTAATATAGGCTAAATTGTATCTACAAAACTTGTGCGATGGGTTTATTTTTGCTACTTCTTGGTATAATATTGATGCATCTTTGTACAAATTTTGATTTTGCAGAAATAGCCCTTTGGCATATAAAGCCTCATCGCTAAATTCGTTTATTTTTAATGCTTTATCAAAAAGGGCTACACATTTTTTATCGTTTTTTTCAGCATAATAATTTGCCAATTGCATAATGGCATCGTAATATTTATCATCGTAAGCCAATGTTTTTTCGAATAGCGCAATGGCTTTGGCAGTATCTTTTTGCTCTTTTGCCATAAGCCCAATATAAAAATAGGGTAGGGCATTGGAGGGGTCGAGTTTGCTTGCTTCAAAATAGTTTTGCTCCGCATTGGTATAATTTTGTTTCGCAAATTGAATTTTGGCAATGGCTAAATAAGCCTCTAAGTAATCCTTTTTTAAACGTATGGCATTGTTATAGCTTTTTTCTGCCTCTTTCGCATTGGCAGTATCGCCAGCCATAAGGTATTGCCCTTTGGTAAAATGATATAAAGGGTTTATTGAGTCTAAAACCAAGGCATAATCTATATCTATAAGCGCATCTTTGTATTTATCAATAAAATAAAAAGTTTTGGCACGGATATAAAACAATTCGGCATTTGTAGGTGCATTGTTTATTTTTTTAGAAATGGCTCTAACATCGGCACTAAAGGTAGTGTCAGTATCGCTAATGTATCTATAAGCCGTGTTTTTTTTGCAGCCTTGTGTTGCAATAAAGCCAAGAACAAGCAATGTAGAGAAACAAATATTTTTAAAGTTTAACATATTTACAAAAATGATTAATTTTACCCACAAATTTAAACGTAAATAATGCCATTTTATTATACCGCAGGAAAAATTCCTGCAAAAAGACATACACAGTTTCGCAAACCCAATGGTAGCCTATATTCTGAAGAGTTGGTAAGTACCGAAGGTTTTTCCAGTATTTACTCTTTGGTGTACCATACTCATCCACCAACTTTGGTAAAAGCCATTGGCACGCCTATAGATGTAGCACCAAAAGCGGCTATTGCCAACAATATGCAAAACAGAAGTTTTTTAACTTTTAATACCCCTGCAAAGGCAGATTATTTAGAAAGTCGTGTGATACAATTGTTCAACAAAGATGTGTATTTGGCTACAGCTGCACCTCAACAAAGCATGACCAATTATTTTTACAAAAATGCAGATGCAGATGAAGTGCTTTTTATACACGAGGGCAGCGGAAAACTAAAAACGCTTTATGGCGAAATACCTTTTGAATATGGCGATTATTTGGTAGTTCCTCGTGGTATTATTTATCAATTAGAGTTTAACGATAGCAACAACCGTTTGTTTATTGCAGAAAGTTTTAGCCCTATTCGCCCACCAAAAAGATATTTGAACAATTACGGTCAGTTTTTAGAGCATTCGCCCTATTGCGAGCGTGATATAAAATTGCCACAAAACCTACAAACCCACGATGAAGAAGGCGATTTTAAAGTGATGATTAAAAAAGGGAATCAATTGTTTCCATACACTTATGCCGCACATCCTTTTGATGCCATAGGTTGGGACGGTTTGGTATATCCTTATGGTTTTAGTATTCATAATTATGAGCCTATAACAGGCAGAGTGCACATGCCACCGCCCATTCATCAAACTTTTGAAGGGCATAATTTTGTAATCTGCTCTTTTGTGCCTCGTATGTACGATTACCATCCGCAAAGTATTCCTGCACCATATAACCATAGCAATGTAGATAGCGATGAAGTATTGTATTATGTAGATGGCGATTTTATGAGCCGTAAACATGTAGAAAAAGGCATGATAACCTTGCACCCTAAAGGCATACCGCACGGACCACACCCAGGCACAGTAGAAAAAAGTATTGGTAAAACAGAAACCAAAGAATTAGCCGTAATGATAGACCCATTTTATCCCTTACAAATTACAGAAGCAGCTATGAATATTGAAGACCCAAGCTATTATTTAAGTTGGGTTGAGTAATTATTTTTGATTTGTTAAATTTTGATTTTTGATTTTATTTCGGTTCAAAGTCCCTTTCCTTTGGAAAGGGATTTTGAGCCTGCTCCGCCAAAGCGGAGGATAGGCTTGGCTTCCTAATCCTTTTGCTTGGTAAAATACCTTTCCCACATATCTTGTATAATACCATCTTTTAAACTTTGATGTGGTGTCAATATTTCTTCAATTGTGGTTTTTTTAAAAATATCAAGATAAATTCTGCCTGCAATATCTATAACCTCTGCTCTATCAGGATTTAGTTTCAAATGGTAAACCCTTTCGTTTTGGTCCATTTGTTCTATATCTTCCGTTAGTTGTTCCAATTTTTTTACACTTAAATAGCCCCCAATAGGCACATTGGCAAGTTCGCCCAGTTTGTGAATATTGCCCCCAGTACCTATGCCTTTTAGTTTAGGTACCCAACTTATATTTTCCTTAACCCAAGCATGTAGTTTTAAAACTTCTTCATCTTTTACCTTGTTTTCTCTTGCCCTTACGGTGCCTATGTTAAAGCTTTTGGTAACCAATGGTTTGTTGTTTTGAATCAAAGTAAGCTCTGTACTGCCGCCACCAACATCAATATGCAAAAAAGTATCATTGGCAGGTAGCAAATGTAAAAAAGCATTCATTATCAATTTGCTTTCTACCGAGCCTGTAATAACATCAATATTAATACCTGTTTCTTTTTTTATTAGCTTAATAATTTTATCAGAATTTTTGGCATCTCGCATAGCACTTGTAGCGCAAGCCCTAATAAAATCTACATTGTAAATATCCATAAGCAGCGAAAAAGCTTTCATGGCTTTAAGTAAAAGGTCTAATTTTTTTTTGCTAATTTCTTTGGTGCTAAATACATCATCGCCAAGGCGCAGGGGCAAGCGTGTAAACTCTACTTTTTTCCATTCTGGTTTTAGGTTGTCTAATTGCAAAGGGCGCGCTATTAAAAGCCTTACACCATTAGAACCTATATCTATAGCACCAAATTTCATGTCCGCAATTATACAATGTATTTATGGCATTATTAAGGGCTAAATATTAAATTTTGATAAATTAAAAAGATTTAAAACAACCCAATTTACCTTTAGCAGCAGCGGCTTTTTTGCGCTTAAATATTGTTTTTAAATTAAAATTAGGATTGTTACCAAAAGCTATGCCTACAAATATATCGGCATCTTTTATAGCTTTGGTATTTATAAAACTATAAATACTATTGCTTCCAATATACAAAGGACCAAACCTAAACGAAGCACCCAAGCGAAAAGACCTATAATCATATGCCAAAAGGGCGGGCAATGAAAACTCAAAATAGCGGTATTCCCAACGTGGGCTTATCATTAATGTACTTTGGTAACGCGCGTGCTGGCTGCTGCGTTTTCTTAGGCTTTGGGTAAGTATGGTGGCTAAAAAAATGTTTTTCCGCAATTGAAAATCGCTGCTTATTGTAAGGCGAGTAGGCAAGCCTACTGTATAGTTTGCCGTATATTTTTGTATTGTGCCAAAGGCATTTAAAAACGAATCGGCAGTAGCCAAATAATTGTTATTATTGATATAAAAAGTATTGCTATTTATACCAATTTCTCTGTTGGTGGTAAGCGTTGTAAACTGTGCATTTTGGTAGGTTATTTTGCCAATATCCAATATGGCAAACCCTATTTTAGCATAATAATTGGTTATATTTTTATGGTAATATATATTGCGTTTTTGTGGTTTTTTATTAAAAATGTAGGTAGCGCCTATATCGTAGCCCATGCCTTTGCCTACGGTATTGCCAAAGCTTACCATTTGTATAGCCATAGGCATAAATACAACACTATCGGGGTTTATGGTTTTTAGTGTTAGCCCTTGGTTGTTTAAATACACGCCAGGCATTCCCCAATGGCGTTTTATGGTAGCCCCAAGCAGCAGTTGTCGGTTAAAATTTAAAGCTATGGCTTTGCTTAAATTTAGCCCTGCCGAAATACGAGAATTGGCAGTAATATTAAATTTTTTAATGGTGTTGTCGCCTCCTTGTTCAAAGGTTTTAAATTCAGAAAATGCCCCTTTGGTAGAATCAAACTCTTTGAAAATAGCATGGGCTAAATTTTCGGGCAGTCTATATACACGGGCATTAAAATTTGCCGAACTTATAAAGCCTACCCGCCAAGTTTTTATTTGAACCGATGCCGAAGGTCCGTAAATATCTGTTGTTAAAGCCAAATGTTTGTTGCTGCCATTCATTTTTTCGGTAAGCCAAGCCCTGTTCCATTTTAGGTTGCCGTTTTCATCTTGGTAAGCTTTAGGCACATTGTTGGGCAGCTTATAGGCGCTAAAAGGCAGCTTATGGGTTATATAATTGTTGTTAAAATTTAGCCACCCACCACCCAAGTTTATCTGCCATTTGTATTTGCTATAGGCATTTAAAGAGGGATTGATATAATACGAATGCACTACACCATAATTGCTCATACCAAGGGTGCTAATATGCTGGCTTATGGCTTTTTTGGGGCAGCAAAAGGCAAATATAAAAACGCTTACAATTTTAAATATTTTACCTTTCATACTTATATAAACTCCATTTTTGGCAAAAAGTTGCCTCAAGGCTTTAAAATATTTTAAAAAAAACCTATTTGGGCGTTTCCCTAAAGGGTCGGGCTATGCGCTACAAGTCCTCGTCCCGAATACTCGGGACTGTGGGCTTTACGCTTCTATCCCTAACGCTTGCTGCCGCCTGTTGTATCTTTGCTTTGTGTTTTAAAAATGCCAGAGGCAAAGAAAGCTAATACTCGAAGACAAAATTAGGATTTGTCGAATAAAGAAGTTTTACGTTCATAGTTCTTATTTATATAATAGTTCTTATTGTCAGCAATTAAAAAACGACTTGACACTAATTTTTTAAATATTCCATAAACCTTGCGTTTAAAATTGTCAAATTCCTTAATGTCATTTAGAGGTAAATTCAATTTATAATATAGTAATCGTCCTGCCTGTGTTGCACTAACAGATTTATTTTTGCTATAGTTATTTACTTGATAGATTAAGGATAATGTTTGTTTTGACAACTCTGAAATGTTGTCAAATTCTCCACCAAAAACAGCTCTAAGTTCAGTTATATAATCCTCTCTCATTAATTCACGATTCAATAAATATACAGGATATAAAACTGGGCTTTCTTGGTGTTTATAAATCAGTCCAGAATTTTCCAAACGTGCAATTGCATTAAAGTGGTTATTATCAGGTGTCAGTAAAATTGTATGTCGATACAACAAATTTGCTTTTTCTGATTTATAAAAATAAGCTAAAATTGCAATTTCATCATCTGTGAGTTTTGAACCATTTAGACTTTTTTCAATAAACAAATCAAATGATGTTATGAATGAGAAGAAATTTTCATCTATTAGTTTTCCTTTTTGTATAAATAATCCTAAATCATCTTTACTGTAGAATCTATAGTAAGGCAAATCTATTTTATTATCCAATGCTTCATTTACTAAATTGCTCATTCCTCTTGATTTTCCCTCCCATTTATCGAAAACTTTCAGCACATCTGCTAATTTTGGATTACGAGGTTTAGAGTCCGGTATTATTCTGCGTATAGGAATTTTACTTTCGGGTATCTCTATCAATAGTTGTTTTTTGAAAGAACCCGGATTTCTTATTTCAATGTGTGTATTAGGTCTAATATTGATATTAACATACTTGTCGATACTGTAATCTCTATGTGCAATTGCATTATTAATAGTTTCTCTCAAAAGTTGTTCAGGATACTCTGGTTTAGCGGAGCCACCTTTTTCAATTGTAACACCAACCTGTATATTTTTTAATATGTAACCCAAACTTTTTTCTATTAATGGAATCACATTGTCTATTAATGATTTTTTGTCTTGAGCCACTTCGTAAGGTGTATCAACAAAGCCATCAACTTGAGATTTCCAGCCTAAGTTATCTTTCACATGCATTCCGCAAACAAGCATTCCAAGGGTTGTTACACTTTCTCCAATAATAAATTTTTTTCTACTTAAAAAGGGCTTCGCATCTTCAATGTTCTGTTTAGTTGTTTGAGTTTTCACTTCTTTGTTCAACAAATAGATGTAATCATTCAATTTATCTATATCAATTTCATCTAACTCAATACCTTCAATAATACTTAATTCCCTTGCATTCTTTCTTTCTTCTTTGAGTTCTTCATTAGCTTCAATAGTATTTGCATCTATTGCGTGGTCGCCAGTAATAATTCTTTTGTATGCTACTTTTTCTAAAAAAACAAATTTTAACTCATCGGGCAAATTATCAATATACACAACGCACACTTTGTTATTTAAAAGATGCTTAACTTCATATCCTAAAATATAGTCACTTACATCAATAGGATTATTGTCTTTGTCTGTAAATTGAGTTCCGATACTTTTTAAAATGCCTTCAGCTTCTTCATTATAGCCTTTTAATTCATAGTGCTTTTTCGGAATATTGTTATTGTCTTTAATTCCAATTATAAGAATACCACCATTGGTGTTAAGAAATGCACATACAGTCTGTAGCATTGAATGTGCACTTTTTAAATTAGGAGGAGTAGGTTTTAGTTCAATCTTTTCAGTTTCTACTGAATGGTAATAATCATTGGTTATACAATCCTCAATTTGAGTTAATATTTTATCAATTTCTTTCATCATTGCAAATTTAGTTTATTTTTACTTTTAAGGTTAATAATTATTTCCATAACTTATTTTTGATTTTAACTTCGCTATGGTGCGTGTCCGCACGAACCAAACCCAAAGAAAACACCAAACAATATAAACAATTACAAAAACTTTGAACCATGCGCAGCAAAAAGGCTTAATTTGTTTATACCGTTGCTTCCAAATATTTTGCCGTATCAAATTCCCCCTCGTGGTTGGCTATGGCTATAGTGGCTACACCATTGCCTATTAAGTTGGTTAATGCCCGTGCCTCGCTCATAAATTTATCTACACCCAACAGAAAGCCCAAGCCCTCTAATGGTATTGTGTGCAGGGCAGAAAGGGTAGAGGCTAATACTATAAAACCGCTGCCTGTAACCCCTGCAGCACCTTTTGAGGTAAGCATAAGCACACCTAACAATACTGCCAACTCGCCCATAGAAAGCTGCACATTGTACAATTGTGCTAAAAATATAGCCGCCATAGAAAGATAAATAGATGTGCCATCTAAATTGAAAGAATACCCTGTAGGCACTACCAAACCTACAACAGGCTTGCTGCATCCTGCCTTTTCTAATTTTTGCATAAGTAGGGGCATTGCAGGCTCGGAAGATGAGGTGCCAAATACCAATAGCAATTCATCTTTTATGTAGCGTATAAATTTAAAAATACTTAATTTGTAATAGCGCATAATACTGCCCAATACCAATACAATAAACAAAAACATGGTAATATACATACAGCCCATAAGTTTGGCTAAAGGCACAAGCGTATGCAGCCCAAACTTGCCAATGGTATAAGCCATAGCTGCAAAAGCACCAATTGGGGCTAAATACATGGCATATTTTAAAGCTAAAAATACATATTTTGCGCCTATTTCTAATTTAGAAACAATGGTTTCTCTTTGTTTTAAAAAGGTAATAACAATGCCCATAATAATAGCAAATAGCAATACTTGAATGGTTAAATTGTCTTTAAAAAAAGCTATCCAATCAAAGTTTTCATTGGCTTTAGAAGTGAATTTTGTGGCATCTTGTATGTGTAAATTAGTTTTATCTATTCTGCCAGGTTTTACAATTAAAGCCACAGCTATGCCTATGGCTAATGCTACGGTAGTTACAATTTCAAAATACAACAAAGATTTTAGCCCTATGCGCCCCACTTTTTTTAAATTGCCCATACTGCTAATGCCCAGCACAATGGTAAAAAAAATAATAGGAGCTATAAAACATTTAATTAATTGAATAAACCTTTCGCCAAGTTTTTTAATACTATCAGAAGTGGCAAATTGAGGGAAAAAATGACCAACTACTAAGCCTAATACAATAGCTACAATAACATAAAAAGCAAGATGTTTGGTTAGTTTTTTAAGATATTGCATTGCCATAGGTTAAACATTTCTCAAACCTACATCTTTTTTTTAATGTTCTAAAATTTTTTAATTTCTTTGGTCTAATCCCCAAAGCATTTTATTACGCAAGTTTTTAAGGTAGGTATCGCCTTCAAAACGTACAAGGTTTATTTGAAAATTGGCTTTGCGTATAGCTATTTGTACCTTGCCATCTATAGTAACCGAGCGACTATCCAAGCTGGCTAAATGAAAATTGCTTCGCCCTTCTATTTCAAAACTTAGCACTTGGTCGTCTGGTATAATTACAGGGCGTACATTTAGGTTGTGGGGCGCTATGGGGGTTACCACCAAGCTGGCAGATTTTGGAAACAATATAGGACCTCCGCAACTTAAAGAATAGCCTGTTGAGCCTGTGGGCGTGGCAACAATCAAGCCATCTGCCCAGTAGGAGTTTAGCGGTTCGCCATTTAAGAAAGCATGTACAGTTATCATGCTGCTTGTTTCTTTTTTATGCAACACAAAATCGTTCATGGCATAGTTAAAATCAAAAAGGGGCAAATTGCTTTCCAATTGCAAAAGGCTTCTTTTATCTAATTGGTAGCTGCCTCTTTTAAGTTCGTTAAAAGTGCTAATTAGGCTTTCGGAAGAAACAGAGGCTAAAAAGCCCAATCGCCCAGTATTTATACCTATAAGCGGCACACCAGAGCTGCCTATAATTTCTATTGCATCTAATATGGTACCATCGCCACCTATGGTTAGCAAATAATCTATGGTTTTATTGGCAATGCTTAAATGTGTAAAGCATTTATTTTGGGCTATTGGGGTGTAATCGTTTTGTTTAAATTGCTGAAATAGGTTTTGATGTAAACAAATATCTACATTTTCCGATTGTAAAAAATCTATAATACTTTTAGCCAACAACAGTTGCGTTTTATTGGCAATTACTTTTGCGTATATCCCTATTTTCATTGTTTTATGGGCTTATTTTAAAACGCTTTTTAAAAAATATGATTAAGCGTTTGCTTTTTTAATGTAAGCCTCTATAGCCGATACAATAGAGGGATATTGTTTTGTAGGAGCAGGAATATTACATTCAAGTTTATATTCGGCTATGGCTCTGTGTGTACTTTCGCCAAAGGCTGCTAAGCGTGTTTTATTTTGTTTAAAATCCGGAAAGTTTTCAAATAAAGATTTTATATCTGCAGGGCTAAAGAAAACAATCATATCATAAAATACATTTTCAAGATCGCTCAAATCTGCAGAAACAGTTTTGTACATAACGCTTTCAACAAATTGAAGTTTATGTTTTGCAAAAAATTCGGGAATGGTTTTTTTACGAATATCCGAGCAAGGAAAAAGGTATTTTTCTGTTTTATGGTTCAGTATTAAATTAAAAAAATCTGATTCTAAATTTGTTTTCGGAAAAAATACTTTGCGCTTGCGCATAATGGTATATTTTTGAATATAAAGCCCTATGCCTTCTGTCATACAAAAATATTTCATATCTATGGGCAGCTCTATTCTCAATTCTTCTACCACTCTAAAAAAATGGTCAACAGCATTTTTAGAATTAAAAATAATGGCGGTATGGTTTAAAATGCTCAATTTTTTGCGCCTTAAATCTCTACCAGGAATGGCTTCTAATTGAATAAATGACCTAAAGTCTATTTTTAGTTTCAATTTAGCAGCTATGTCGTCAAAAATAGTTTTTCCGCTCTCTGGTTTGGTTTGCGATACCAGTATTGTTTTTACTTTTGCCTCTTTATCCATTGAATAACAAATTATTTACCGATTTTACCAATACAAGTATGGGTAAAATTTCAAAGGCGCAAAGATACAAAATTAAAAATATACTTGATTGCCTTTCTGAAAACAATCCTGAAAACGTAAATTTTAGAATACTGCTAGCATATATTATCAATAAAAAAACGATGATAAAAAAGCCTGTAAGTTTTTGATATTCAATATTATTGGTATAATAAATAAACAATAAAACGGGAAGTAAAATTATTGCAATTATGAAAGATTGGGTGCGAAAAATAATGGCATAATCTTTATTTAAGGTGGGCTGTTGAAAAGCTAAAGAAAATAAAGATTTCAAATTTTGATTTAAAATAAAGATAAATATTGTGCCAATTGAAACATAAAGAATCAAATACAAATCGTTTGTAAATAGCAATTTGAAACTTAACTTTAAAACAATAAATAAACCTAGAGCAAATATTTGGCTAATAATAAACCAAGCAAAAAGTTTGCTGCCTTTAAATACATCTGTTTGGGTATCATAAAATTCTCTAAAACTTAAATTGCTAAAAGCTGCTCTATTGATTAAATAGAACTGGGTAGGAAAACTTTTTTTAAATACTATAATAATAAGGCAAATAAAAATAGCCCAAATAAATACTACCCAATTGCTCATGTTTTTTCTAAATGGTGGATTTTGAGAAAAAAGCAATGAGTTTCTAATATTTTTTTTAGAGTTAAGGAATATTTTTTTATCGTAACCTACAAATTTTTCGGGCACTAAAGTATCTATTTTAAAAGAATCATTTCCTAAAGAATCAGTTAAATATTTAGCTTCTAAAAGCTGAATAGCAGCATTTAATTGTGCGGTACTATCAATATTTTGGGCATTCATTTTTTTGGGTAAAAAAGCAATGCTCAATAAAAGGGCTGTTTTAAAAATAACTGCTAAGTCCAAAATGTATTTTTCCTGTACGAAGGTCGAAATTATTGCCTTTTTCCTTGCCAAGCGCGTATATAATGGATAAAATGCCTGCACGTGTTTCTAAATTTGCACCCAAGCCAAAGCCCCAAGGTGTATCGTAAGTGTTATTTTTTTTACCAAAACTTTTATCTTCATAATATGCGCCATTCCAAAATGCTTTTATGTGCGAGTTGGTACTTAAAAGGTAGCGGTACTCAAACTCAAGCATATTGAAATTTGTTGCAAATATACTCTGTTCGTTAAATCCTTTTAAAGAATTTATTCCACCTACTCTTAATACTTCGTTAAAATATATTTGAGGGGCTACTATTTGTTCCAAATCAATGCCAATTTTAAATGTGCTTTTTACAGCAATAGGTATAAATTTATCTGCTTTCAATTTTAAGCGGTATTGCGTTGTTTTTAGCGTTGTAGAGTCGTATAAATTATAGGTATTTGGCATGGTGCCAAAACGAATGCTTTCTATTTTATTGTCTTTTAAAATTTGTTTTGTACCTGCGGAAATAAAACCGTCTATCCACCAACCTTTTTGCGGATTGAAACGGTAATCTAACAAATTAAAATTAGCACTTACACCATATTGGCTTACTGATATGGCATTTGTGGCAGGAAATGTTTTGCTTGTTTTTATGGCATTGGTATCTACTGTATTAAGGTTTGTAGAGTTTACATTGTAAAACACTTTTAGCCCATTAATACCCGATGTGTAGTATTGAAAACCAATTTGCCTAAAAAGTGTGGTAAAAAGTGTATCGAATTTTAGTACATCTAAAGCCAAATCTATTCCTAAGGGTTTGCCTAATAGATATGGGTAATTAAAGCCTGTTTTTAACTCTTGCGAGCGTGCCTTAAAGCTTCGCCAATTTATCATCAACATTTTTCCGCTTCTAAATAAATTATTGAGTTTCAATAAAAATTCGCCTGTAAATGCCAAAGGTGGATTATTTGAATTGGCAGTATTGCTGGGTGCTAAACCAATTATACCATTTATTTGGTCGGCTTTTTTCTTTTCTAAATACAAAAAAGGGCGGGCAAAGCCACCATTTACAAATGCCATTTGCGGATTGCGAATTGAGGATAAAAAAGGCAATTGATTGAGTTTGGAAAAAGATTTTATAAACAATTCTTCGTTGTAAGCTTTACCATGTTTTTGACCTGTATAGGCTTCTAAAAAACTTTTTTTAACTTTTATTTTGCCTTCAATATTTAAAGTGTCGAATATAAAAAACGCCCCTTTATCTATTTGTAAATTTACACTTGTAGTATTATTTTTAACCATAATATTGCTATTTACGGCAGCAAAAGGATAGCCATTGTTTTCTAATTGGGTTAAAATAGTATTGGCTAATTTTTGTATGTTTTGTGTGTCTAATTCATTGTTTTTATAGCGTGAAATTAGACTTAATTTATCTTGTAAAAAAAGGGTATCGGGCAAAATAGTAAGTTGTTGAATAGTATATTTTTTACCTATAAAAATAGTAGCATTGAGTTGTTTGTTTTTATAGTTCCAATCTAAAGTATCTAAATTAAAAGTGGCATATCCATTGGCTTTGTAGTAGTTATTCATTTTTTTTAATTGCATTAAATGAAATATGCTATCGCCCTTGGTTTGTATTTTAAAGTTTAAAGTATTTTCGGATACGCTTAATAGGTATTGTTGGCAATACACCAAGTGTTTAAAACCAACAAGTATAATTATTAAACATATTTTTTTCATTCAAAATAAGAATGAACGAAATTAAATAAAATTTTAGTTTATATGCACTATTGTTTTAATTTTGTATAGTTTTACCCATTTATATATGAAAATAATTTTTGCCTTTTGTGCCTTATGCTGCTTTAGTTTAAACAATATTGCACAAAATAAATTTACAGATATTACCCAACAAAAAATTTATGATTTGCAAGATAAAAGGCAATCAAAATTGCTATTACCTTATTTAACCTCTAAAAATGCTTTTTACAGATATACAGCCGTTTTAGCTTATGCCAGCGTGCAAGATAGCACCATTACACCCCATTTATTTAACCGCCTAAAAGTAGAAAAATTTACAGAAATAAGAATGGCAGCCGCCTATGCTATTGGGCAATTGCGCAATGCAAAATTTTGCAATCAACTAATAGCAGCTTATAAAAAAGAAAAAAACACAAAGGTAAAAAACGTATTAATGGAAGCTATTGGCAAAAGTGCAAATACCAACGCAATAGTTTTTTTTGAAGAAAATTTACCTCAGAATGATAGCCTTTTAACGCCATATTTAAAGGCATTGTTGCAAGCCAAAAGAAAAAAAATATCAAGCATAAATTTGAAACAATATGTATTAAATAGTATGCCCAATATTATCTTGCCCGAAAATAAAGAATTAGCAGAACTATATATTGGTAAACAAACTATTCAAGCGGAAGAAAAGCCAATTTATAAACTTTCTAACAAAGCCATTTTCGATTCGTTGATTACAATTTCAAATCCTTATGAGCAAATAGCATTTATGAAAAAATGCGACATAAAAAATGGCTATTTGGTAGATTTTGTGTTTACAGAAAATGCTTCCGATGCGCTTAAAACATACGTAGCCGAAGAATATTTAAAAGATACCATGCAGCAGCTTTTTAGAGAAAAAATGCTGATTACCTATATTCGTACACGCAACCCTGCCTTTATATCTATAGCTTGCGAGCAGATAAGAAAAGATTCATTATTTTTAAAAAACAAAAAGGATATACTACCTGAATTGGTTATAATGAAAAAGTTTTTACAAATGCCTCAAGATTTTGAAGCTTTGGCAGATATTGATAAAACAATAGCGCAGCTTTATAATCAAAAATATACTTATAGCCCACCGCCATTCAACCGCCCCATAAACTGGCAAAACGTAGCCAAAATAAAAGAAAACCAAAAGGTGCGTATTTTAACCAATAAGGGCGAAATAATATTGGAATGTAAGGTAAACGATGCCCCTGCTACGGTGGCTAATTTTTTACAATTGGTAGATAGCGGCTATTACAATGGCAAATTTTTTCACAGAATGGTGCCCAATTTTGTGGTACAAGGCGGCTGCCCTCGTGGCGATGGTTGGGGCGCTTTAAACTGGAGCCAACGAACAGAAGTTAGCAATTTTTTAAGCTATAAGCCAGGTAGTGTAGGTATAGCCAGTGCCGGTATGGATAGCGAAGGGGTTCAATTTTTTATAACCCACACTTATACCCCGCATTTAGATGGACGATACACTATTTTTGCTCAAGTTATAAGCGGTATGGTTATTGTAAATAGCCTACAAGTGGGCGATTATATGATAAGGCTAGAAAGGGTAGAATAAAAAAATATTGCCCCTTTATAATGCCTATTTCCTATGCTGTTAGATTAGTAAGCTAAAATGCAAAAAATTAAATACATTTAAACATGAATAAATACTTTGGCAAATTAATTTGTGTCGCTTTAGTTTCTTACACTCAAGCAAGCAAGAATGCCCAACACAATGAGGATAAAACAATATTTGATAGCACTAATATTACTTCTATAACTGTATTGTCAAATACCATTACACAAAACAACACCATTATTATATAAGAAGAAAAACTAAATTTATTTGCCTCAAATACAAATTATTTATATACAGGCATTTATAATTTAATACAATTTAATGCCCCTGATTCTGTAATTAAACAATATGAAATGGATATTACAGGAGGTATGATTACGAAAAATGATAGCCAGTATTTTATTCGTCCTAATAATTATAAAATAGAACTAAAGATTAGAGATAAATAAGGCAATATAGTATTAAACCCAAATTCAGCAATAGAATTGCTGAATCGAATAACAAATTGCAAATCATGTTTTTACAAAACATAATTGCAATTTTTAAATCGGGGTTAATCCCAACTAAATCAAATAGTTCAATTTTTCAAATCTACTATTGATTAATTTGGGTTAAACAAATTCTGTGATTACTCAAATCTCCTAATATATCAATTCTCAAACTACTATGTGTACCTACATTATTCGTTGTATAACAAAACTCCTCTTTTTCATTCTTTCTTTTTACTGTTATAAAATTTGTACCTACCCATTCGTAGCACCAAGCATCGCAACTAATAGTGTAATACTGGTGTGTTGTATCTACAATTTTGTAAAATGAGGTTAAAGAATCGTCATGAATTTGTCCTAAAGTGTCTTTCATTCTATCGGCTTCATAAGGGCAAAAACCATCGCAACTTAATTGTCCAAAATTGTTTAGACCAACACCTTCAGGATAACTCCAAGTATCTTTAAAAGAAAAATCGCCTTCAAGACTATCTACTCATTCTATTCCTAAAACTGCTACAATTTGCTTTTGGCTAAAAGCAAGATTTGCAGAAAAAAGGGCTAATATCAATATTATTTTTTTCATTTACATAAATCTAATATTAAACGTTCATTTCAACAAACTCAATGAACGAACAATTAACTAATAACAACTAACCAATAACTTATTTTTTCCCTTGTGCATCTAAAACCGCAACGGCTACCATATTTACAATTTCGCGCACACTGCTGCCCAATTGCAGAAAATGTACTGATTTGTTAAAGCCTAGTAAAACGGGTCCCATGCTTTCTGCTGCGCCAAAGCTTTGTGCAAATTTATAGGCAATATTCCCTGCTGCAAGGTTTGGAAAAATAAAGGTATTTACTTCTTTATTTACCAAGGTACTAAAAGGAAAATTTTCTGTAAGCATATCATTGTTCATAGCAAAGTTGGCTTGTATATCGCCATCTATAGTTATTTCGGGGTATTGTTTATGAAGAATTGAAACTGCTTTTGCTGCTTTTTCTGGTATTTCGCCTTGTGCGCTGCCAAAATTGCTATAACTCAACATAGCAATAGTTGGGTTTACACCCATTTTTTTAACTTCGGCATGGGTCATTTTAGCTATTTCTACAAGCTCTTCGGCAGTAGGGTTTACATTTACTGTGGTATCTGCAAAAAAGTATGGTCCTTTTTTGGTCATAATGATATACATTCCTGCTATTTTGGTAATGCCATCTTCTTTGCCAACTATTTGTAAAGCAGGTTTTAAAGATTTTGGATAGTTTTTGGTTAATCCAGAAATAAAGGCATCGCCCTCGCCTTGGTTTACCATCATACAGCCGTAGTAGTTTCTATCGCGCATTAGTTTGTTTGCCTCGTATACATTAATGCCTTTGCGTTGGCGTTTGGTAAAAAATTTATTGCCAAAGTATTCTCTTTTTGCATCTTCTACTAATGGGTCAATTATTTTTACATCGCCTAAATCTATGCTGTTCTCTATTAATAAAGATTTTATTTTTTCTACATTGCCCAATAAAATAGGAATAGCTATGCCTTCTTCCTTAGCTATTTGTGCGGCTTTTAATATTTTAAGATTATCGGCCTCGGCAAATACTACACGCTTAGGTTGCTTGCGTGCTGTTGTCATTATTCTGCGAATAAATCGGTTATCTAACCCCAATCGATTACGCAATTCTAATTTATATTTATCCCAATCTTCTATCGGTTTTTTTGCTACACCGCTTTCCATTGCTGCTTTTGCCACGGCAGGGCTTACGGTTTCTATTAGGCGAGGGTCTATAGGTTTTGGTATAATATAGGTTCTGCCAAATTCTACACTGTTTTCATTATAGGCTTTCATTACGCTATCTGGCACAGGTTCTTTAGCAAGACTGGCTATGGCTCGCACAGCAGCCAGTTTCATTTCTTCATTAATGGTAGTTGCTCTAACATCTAATGCGCCTCTAAAAATAAATGGAAAACCCAATACATTGTTTACTTGGTTGGGATAATCACTTCTGCCTGTAGCCATAATAATATCCTCTCGAGCGGCAATTGCTAATTCATAGGTAATTTCGGGGTCGGGGTTTGCCATTGCAAATACAATAGGGTCTTTTGCCATACTACGCACCATATCTTGGCTTAAAATATTGGCTTTAGAAAGCCCTACAAATACATCTGCACCTTTCATAGCCTCTTCCAATGTTTCTATGGTTGTATTGTTTACAAAAAAATCTTTGTATTTGTCTAAATCTGTTCTGCGAGGGTTTAAAGTTCCTTTGCTATCTAACATTATAAGGTTTTCTTTTTTTACCCCAAGCGATAAAAATAATTTGCTACAACTCATAGCACTTGCACCTGCACCATTCACCACCATTTTTATTTTATCAATAGGCTTATTTACCAATTCTAAAGCATTGAGCAAAGCTGCACCGCTTATAATAGCCGTACCATGCTGGTCATCGTGCATTATAGGAATTTTAAGCTCTGCTTTTAAACGTTCCTCTATTTCAAAACATTCTGGGGCTTTTATATCTTCTAAATTTATACCTCCAAAAGTGGGTTCCAATGCTTTTACACAAGCTATAAAACCTTCAATGTCTTTAGTGTTAAGCTCAATATCAAATACATCTATATCGGCAAATATTTTAAATAAAACACCTTTGCCCTCCATTACAGGTTTACTGGCTTCTGCACCAATATCGCCCAAGCCCAAAACGGCTGTACCATTGCTTATTACCGCTACTAAATTGCCTTTGGCAGTGTATTTATATACATCTTCTACGTTTTCAGCTATTTTTAAGCAAGGCTCGGCAACACCTGGCGAGTAGGCAAGGCTTAAATCTCTTTTTGTTTGTGTTGGTTTTGTGGGAATAACTTCAATTTTACCAGGTTTGCCTTGGCTGTGGTAATCCAATGCGTCTTGTTGTAGTTTAGAAATAGACATAATTTTGCAATGCGAATTAAGGCTATTTTTTTGATAGATTAAAATAAAATCATATTGCCTGCTCAAAACTACTAATTTTTAATATTATTATAATATTGATAATCAGCAATATAAATAAAATACTTTACAAATAGTATTACTATTTGTAAAGTATAACTATAAAATAGTTTATAATTAATTATATTAATAATTATAAATAGTATATATTTGCAGTATAAATAGTTTAAAGTATGATGGAATTTAATAGAAATATATTTGAAAGTCTTTATGCACACTTAGATAAGCAGCAAGTAACGGTGCTTACAGGCATGCGCAGAACAGGTAAAACCACATTGGTAAAGCAACTAATGGAAGCTTCGCCTATCAAACAAAAATTATTTTTTGATTTAGAACGTATAAATTACCGTAAAATATTTGAGTACGATAATTATGAACTAACTATTCAATATTTAGAACAACAAGGCATTGATTTTAAGGAAAGGGTAATGATATGTTTAGATGAAATACAATTGGTGCCTAATATTCCAAGTGTTATTAAGTATTTGAACGACCACTATAACATTAAATTTATTGTTACAGGTTCAAGTTCTTATTATTTAAAAAATAAGTTTCAAGAATCGATGGCAGGGCGTAAAAAAATATTTGAAATATATCCATTAACTTTTGGTGAATATTTAGAGTTTAATGGCGTAAAATATAAGCACAACAAGGCTTTAGAAAGTATTATAAATATTGCAGCCGAATATGATAGATTGAAACTGCACTACGAAAATTACATTCAGTTTGGGGGTTTTCCACAAGTGGCTTTAGCCAAAACCAATGCAGAAAAAACAGATATTTTACAAGATATATTGAGTTCGTATATCAATATAGATATTATGCAGCTTGCAGATATTAGAAAAACTGCAGATATTTATAATTTGGTGCGCTTATTAGCCAGTAGAATAGGCAATAAAATTGATGTATCTAAACTGGCTGTAAGTGCCAAAATAGCAAGGCAAACTGTAGATAATTACATAGATTTATTAGAAAATACCTATTTAATAAAAACATTGCCTGTATATTCATTAAGTCCTGATAAGGAGATTGTAAAAGCAAGAAAATTGTATTTTTACGACAATGGCATAGCCAATATTTGTGCCGAACTTGGAAGCGGTTCAAAATTTGAAAATGCGGTACACAATCAGCTACACCATTATGGCGATCTGGCTTACTATCAGCTAAAAACTGGACAAGAGATAGATTTTATTTTAAATAAAAAAGTAGCTTACGAAGTAAAAGAAACTGCTTATGAAACGGATAACCGCAAAATGCTCAATTTAGCAAAAAACTTAAACATTACACAAGGCAAAGTAATAGGCAAATTTCCAAACCAAGCTTTCGATAATTTTTTATGGGGAGGGATGATAAAGTAAGAGAGGAAGAGTATTAGATTGCTTCTATTTCAAAGATGAATTTGGAAGATAAAACATATCATTTTCCAAATTTGAAACAAAAGTAAATTTTGAGTTTTGTAATTTTAAATTGTAGCCAGATAAATGAGAATAAGAATTAATTTTAAATTTGAAATCTTCATTATTTAAAGTTATTAATTTGTCATTGTTTAAATAAAATAAATTTTTGTTATTCAAAGGTTTTATATCTGTTCCCTTAGGAATTAAGTTATTTTGAATAATAAGTTTTTCAGATGAAAGATAATTGTTTGAATACTTGTAAATTTCATAGTTGTTAATAGAATACAATTTATTTTCTAAATAAAAAGAGTTACCTTTAGTAGGTAATTCTGCAACTATATTTCCTTTAATATCAAACACTAAACCTCCCAAATTTTTGCCAAAATCATGGTTAAATGTTGCAATGATATTTCCATTTAAATCTGTTGATACAAATCTAATTTTCATAAATTCAGAATATTGATTTGCTGCTTGAGAATAATCGGAAACAAATTTTATACATGAACTATTATTTGTGTTGAATCTATTAAAAAGTTGTTCAAAATTTATAGAATAAAGTACAAATTTTTCATCAATGTAATATTCAACCAATAAATCAAAATTGCCATTTTTATTTTTCATTTTTGACAAATTACAACTAAAATTATTTTTTGAAATTTCAGTAATTGTATCAATATTCAAAATTGCTTCGTTTACGTTTTTATTGCCGTTAAAATCATAAACCATAAATACACTTTCTAAAGTGTTTAATTTTCTGAATACAATTAAATAGTTATCTATAACAGTTGTGTTCAAAACGTAAGTATAATCATTAACAATATAATTAAACTTTAAACTTTGGTTTTGGATTAAATTTAATGTTTTACTATCAAATACCTCAAATCCTGTATTGTTATAAATAATTATATTGCCATTTTTTAGGGTATCTATTTGTTTGCTATACATTAAATTAGAGTTTAATTTTTTCCAATTTTCAATTTGTAAAGGCTCATTTATTTTTTTCTTATTACATGATAGTAATAAAAAAACACTTATTAATATATAGAATTTATTTTTAAACAATCGTTGAATTTTTTTATTTAATCCACCAGCTTAATACCAGTAGCAGTAAAACCAGTAGTGATAAGCGGTGTAGTAAATTTCTTTTTAGCTTCTTCAAGGCTCATACTTTTTTCATCATCTACAGCCTCGTGTATTTGTTGCTCTACGCTTGTAGTATCATTGTAAAAAGTGCCATTGGCTATTACTTTTTTACCCGCTTTGTCTTTATGCATCAAAAATTTATGTGCAAAATCAATAGTTTGTATGCTTGTATTTCCTTTAATTTTAAACCAACAACCCTTGCTTTGGCAAATAGCTTCAATAGTACCGCTTATTTTAGCTTCTTTTGCTCCCTTTTCTTTGTATGCTTTTGTTGCATCTTCAAGGCTTATGGCATTGGCTATATCAAACTCGGCACCATAGTATCCATTGGTTAAAGTAGGGGTAAGTTTATCTTCTTGTTTGCATTCTTCTGGCTCTTCGGTAGCAGTTTTTGTTTCTTTAGCTGTATTATTACAAGCAAAAATAGCAGAAATTAATAAGGCTGCAACGATTATATTTTTGAATTTCATGATTGCAAAATTAAGAAAAAAAATTATAAAATTTAAGAATGTATTTATTGAAGTTTTCTTTTTAATTGGTTTTTAATTTTTATATCTGTTTTTAATTTTTTTACTTGAATAAATTAATTTATTTGTATTTAAATTGATAACCACTCCTAAAATAACTATTGCCATACCAAGCAATATATCAATAGTATATGTTTCGCAGAATAAAAATTTACCAAACAAAACAGCCCAAATAATACCAACATAACTAACGCTACTTATTCTAGCTGCCGTATCTTTTTGATAGGCTCTTGTTATATAATATTGTCCAATTTGGGTAAATATGCCTGTGCCTAATAAAAACAACCAATCTATTCCTTTTGGCATTATCAATTTATTTGGAAATATAATGTAATAAACTACAACCAAAACCAAAGCCACCATTGGTTGATAAAACACAATAACATCGGCATTTTCTTTATCTTTCATATTGCGGATAGCATTGTATGCCAAGCCTGTAAACAACGCACCTAAAATACCAATAAAAAAATCGAAGGCATTAACATTGGCAAATCCTTTTACCATTATCACTCCACTAAAGGTTATTATGAAACTTAACCATTGCACTGTTCTAATTTTTTCTTTTAAAAACAAAAAAGCTATAATAGCTGTAAATATAGGGCTTACATAATGTATAACAATAGCATTTGCTAAAGCCATTTGCTGTAAAGTATAAAAATAGCAAATTAATCCACATGCTCCAAATATGCCTCTGGCTAATAAAAACCGATGATGCTTACCCCATGGATGAATTTTTCTTCTTTTTAATATAGAATAACTGATAATAATTGTAATAATTGCTCTTGCCAAAATAATTTCTACAAAAGGAATATGTGGAATATATTTTACGCAAACATTCATCCAAGCAAAAGAAAAACCAGCCACCAACATTAAAGTTACACCTGGCGAAAATATTTTTTTCAATGCCGCAAAGGTAGAGTTTAAAATTTATAAGCCCTATGACTTCAATTCTTTAAAAATTTACCAAAGTACTTAAATATCTTATATTATCAGTATCTGTGCAATCAAACTGGAAAAGCCCGTTTTCGGCAGTTACAATTAGCGTATTGCCATTTACAATTACATCGTAAGCATGAATATCATTGTAATTGTGTTTTAGTGTAACATTTTTATTTGCTGCATTCCAATTCAATACTGTAAGCCCTTTATTTGCTTGGCAAATAAATAATACATCATTTTTTATGCCTAATCCATAGGGATTATCCATTGGTACGTTTCTTAATTGTATAGGCATACTTACATTTTTTACATCATAAATATTTAATTCATTTACTGTATTATTATTTCTACAAGCTGTACCGTTTCTAATAGTAGAAAAACAAATATCATCGCTTACTATTACTGGGTCGCAGCCTATTGCATGGCGTAAGGTGTTTCTATATTTTGGCACTTCAGGATTTGATGCACAATCGTAAACCAATACGCCAGAAGATGTTCCAAAATATAAGAAATTTTTATAAGGGAAAATGGTTTCTACATTGCCCTCTGTAAAACTGATAGAAAGTTTCTTTACAGGGCTGCTTGGGTTGCTAATATTTAAAGGCAATAACTTTGAACTATGGGCAATATACAAATAATTGCCTAACACAGTAAATTTAGCCATAGAGCCACCTTTGCCAGCATTTACATTTATTGCAGGAGAAGATATTGCATCTGCCATCATATTATTTCTTTCTCTAAAACTACCATTGCATTCTACCTTTTTTCTTATTTTAACTTCATTATATCCAATTACCAATTTATTATTACCTCTTAAAACATCGTTATTTACACCTTCCACTCTATTTTCTAGTGTTATATTGTTCAAATCTGAAATATTGATAGACAATAAATCTGCACCATTTTCTGCCAAAAGAATATTATTAGCAACTACAAAGCTACTATTGCCTTTCAATTGTATAAATTTTAAAGGAATAGGAGAAGCAGGATTTGCATTGTTTAAAATATGAATACCTTCATTTTTTTCGGCTACTAATAAATATTGATTGTAGGTATAAATTGTGCCTGGTTTTTTTATAGCAAAATCTGTTTTTACGGCAAACGAATTTTTTACATCGCTTACATCGCCAAGTATTTCATGGTATTCAATTGAATCTTCGTAATAAAAGCATTTATCTTGACAGCTATTGAGTATTAAAGCCGAAAACAAGAATAAAAATGAGGTTTTAAAAATATTTTTTTTCATAATTTTTGAATAATTAAATCGAAATACGCTATTTTTGATGAATAAAACAAATTAAAATGTTAAAAAAGCAATTTCTTATTATTTGTATAACGTTAATTTCATACAATTGTTACAGTCAACATTCCGATTTATATCTTATAAAATTAAAAAGCGGGTTGAAAATTAAAGGAGAATTAGTTAAAATAGTTCCCGATTCATTTATAGTTTTTAAACAATATGGATTAATAACAAAACTAAATATTGCCGAAGTTGTAGATATTACATTTAGTGAAACAAATCAAAATATTTCTTATAAAAAAGGAAAACTGATTAAATACAAAAGAAATTTACCAGATACTGGTTGGCGTTTAGGCTTGCAAATTGGTTTTTTAGGAGGCTTGGCTGATAAATGGGGCTGGGGACCAACGCCTACAACAAATTTTGTACTACGTATGGCTGTTTTAAAAAAAGTTGCTAAAAAAACACAAGTAGGTGCTATGGTTGGTTTTAATCCTTATGCTTTGTATAGTTTTGTTGCGCTACCAATAGAGGCGCATATTAGACAATATTTACAGAACAAACCAAAATCAATGTTTTTTTATGGTAATTTAGGTTATGGTTTTAATATTTCTGAAGGTAGTCCAATAAAAAATGGAGGCATTACTTATGGCTATGGCATTGGGCGTTCGTATAGAACACAAAGACAAAATATTTTCAGTATGAAATTTGGTTTTACAGCTCAAAATGCAATAGGATATATCAATAATTTTGGTTGGAGAGGAAATTTTGAACCTATTCAAGCCAATTTAAATATCAGAAGATTTGAATTTAGAGCTGAGGTGCTTTTTTAACTTTACGTTTGCAATACACCAACATTGTATTTAGCCACTGGCGCATGGTTAGCCATTGAAATCCCTTCGCTAATAATGGTGCGTGTTTCTAGTGGGTCAATAATACCATCTACCCAAAGTCTTGAAGCAGCATAGTAAGGACTCATTTGTGTATTGTATCTATCCGTAATTTTATCTAGCAAAGCTTTTTCGGCTTCTGGGGTTATTACCTCTCCTTTGGCTAAAAGACTTGCTTTTTCTATTTGAAGCAATGTTTTAGCAGCTTGCTCGCCACCCATTACAGCAATTTTACAACCAGGCCAAGCAAAAATTAAGCGTGGGTCGTAAGCCTTGCCACACATGGCATAATTACCAGCGCCAAAACTATTGCCCATTATAATTGTAAATTTTGGTACAGTGCTATTGCTCATAGCATTCACCATTTTAGCTCCATCTTTTATTATGCCGCCTTGCTCGCTTCGGCTGCCTACCATAAAGCCTGTAACATCTTGTAGAAATACCAATGGTATTTTCTTTTGGTTACAATTCATAATAAATCTTGCTGCTTTATCTGCACTATCGCTGTATATTACACCACCAAATTGCATTTCGCCTTTTTTGCTTTTTACCAATGTACGGTTATTGGCTACAATGCCTACCGCCCAACCCTCAATACGGGCATAGCCGCAAATAATACTTTTGCCATAGCCTTCTTTATATTGTTCAAATTCACTGGCATCTACAAGGCGTTCTATAATCTCCATTGTATTATACGTTTTCGATTTATCGTTAGGTAAAATGCCATAAATATCACTTTCTTTTTTTATGGGTTTAAAGGCTTTTTTTCTATCGAAACCAGCAGTTTCAAAACTGCCTATTTTATCCATTATGTATTTTATTCTATCTAAACAGCTTTTATCATCAGGAAATTTATCGTCTATTACACCGCTTATTTCGCTTTGTGTAGTAGCCCCGCCAAGCGTTTCATTGTCTATATCTTCCCCAATTGCTGCTTTTACCAAATAGCTGCCTGCCAAAAATATAGAACCTGTTTTTTCTACAATTAACGCCTCATCACTCATAATGGGTAAATATGCACCACCAGCCACACAACTGCCCATAACAGCCGCTATTTGGGTAATACCCATGCTGCTCATTATGGCATTGTTGCGAAACATACGCCCAAAATGCTCTTTATCAGGAAAAATTTCATCTTGCATAGGTAAAAATACGCCTGCGCTATCTACCAAATAGATAACAGGTAGGCGGTTTTCCATAGCTATTTCTTGCGCTCTTAAATTCTTTTTGGCTGTAATAGGAAACCAAGCACCTGCTTTTACTGTGGCATCGTTTGCCACTATCATACATTGCTTACCACTTACATAACCAATACCAGCAACAACACCTCCGCTAGGGCAACCGCCATGTTCAGCATACATTCCATCGCCAGTAAATGCCCCTATTTCTACAAAAGGGGTATCTGCATCTCTAAGGTATTCTATACGCTCACGGCATAGCATTTTGCCTTTTTCTTTTTGTTTAGCAGCTGCTTTTTCGCCACCACCAAGGGCTACTTTTTTAAACCGAGTTTTAAGTTCAAATACTAATTGCTTGTTAAGGTCTTCATTTTTATTGAATTCTAAATCTACTGTGCTGCTCATATAAATATGGGTACGAAATTAGATTATTTTTTGAATTACTTTCATTTTCAAGTGAGAATAGTTGTTATATTGTTGAATTGTTTTTTAGCAATTTTATTTTCTGTTTTATAATTTTAACATAAACACGAATTATATAGTAAGAATAAAAATTTCCTTTACGGCATTCATTTGGTTATATAAATGTATTGTTTTCATTTGTTATTTCATAGCTTAAATAATGTCTTTTCAATAATATCCTAAAGTATTCGGGCTTTGCTTGCAATTATTTCGGTTAATTTTTTTGAGTTTTTTTATTCTTTGCCCAACATAGCTAAAAAAATTTTTATTGAGTTTTTTAAAGAGAATTTTATACTTATTAGTTTATTTCTTGTTACAAAATCTACAATTAATATTTTCACTAAATTTACATTTATAGAGCCAGTATTTTCCATTTGGCTGTAATGCATTTTTATTAATTGTGTATTTTTGAATTCTGTTCTGCCTGTAATAAGTTGCATTAAACTGAATAAATGGAATTAAAATATTAGGTGTAAAGTATTTAATTGTAAAATTATTTTGAGCTTTAAAAGTTGTTGTAATGCCCTGTTGGGTTAATATTATAGTGGCTGATTTTGGTAATTTTATTATCGCAGTTAATGTGTCAGCGTGTATTTTTAAAGCCATAGTATCATTCAATTTTATGAATATAGAAAATTGCTTTACTTCGTTTTCAAATAAATCTTTACAATGAATGGTAATACTATCTGCTAATGAAGAACCGTTATCTATAATTTGCCAAACAGGGAAGCTATCATTATTTAAAATTTGCAAAGACTTTTTTTGATTTAAATATTTCCATTTACCACTAACAATAGTGCATTGAGATTTATAATCTTTAATATTAAAGGTATCATTTTGTTTGCCAGTAAAAATTAATCCAAGTACGCCAAAATAATTACCATTATTGTAAAATACATTTCTACTTGTGTAATTGCTTACCCCTTTTTCGCAATAAGTACCCCAAATACTGCTTTGTGCCTTTATTTTAAATAAGTTTATTAAACATAAGAATGTTAATATTGATTTTTTCATGATAGATATTATATACTATTTATCTCCTCCATTTCATAAGCCCATAATACACAGGAATACCCAAGCTTATACACGTTAAAGCAAAAGCTGTATTTGTTGTATCATATTTGATTAAAATAATACAAATTAGCAATGACACAATAATATACAATGCAGGTAAAATTGGGTAGCCTATTACTTTGTATGGACGTTCGGTTAATGGCTCTTTTACTCTTAATACAAATAAACCAGCTACAGTAACTATATAAAACAAAACAGAGGCAAAGGTGGCATAGGCTACCAAATCTTTATAAGTACCGCTCAAGCATAAGGCACAAGCCCAAGCACATTGAAGCCAAAGCGCATTGCTGGGTACGGCATTGGCATTTAATTGTTTGGCTTTTTTTATAAAAAGTCCCTCGCTTGCCATAGCGTAGAATACTCTTGCTCCAGCCAGTATTATACCATTGTTACACCCAAAAGTAGATACCATAATTAGCGCAGCCATTATATAGAGTGCAGTATTACCAAAAATAATACTTGCCGCTGCCGAGCCTACTCTGTCGTTGGTAGCAAATTGAATGCCTTGTTCAATGGCATTAATGCCATTGGGAGTACCATTTAAAGGCAGCAAACACAAATAAGCTACATTCGCTAAAATATATAAAACAGTTACTATTAAAGTGCCTAAAATAAGGCTCCGTGGAATATTGCGTTTTGGGTTTTTTATTTCGCCAGCTATAAAGGTAACATTGTTCCAAGCATCGGAGCTAAATAGCGAATTGATAATAGTAGCACCCATTGCCCCCAAAAGCGCAAAGCCAGCTATTGGTTTTATAATACCTTCTTTTGTGGTGCTACTTGCTTGCCACATATTTTCAAAATTATGTGCAAATGTATCAGTTTGAAAACCCATACTTATACCTAAAGCAATTAAGGCAAACAATGCCAATAATTTTGCCCAAGTAAAAATATCTTGAATAGTTTTACCCGAATTTACCCCCAAAGTATTGATAAAAGTAAGCAATAAAATACTGCCTATGGCATACAATTGCCCATAAGTTATGGCAAAACCTTCGTTTAATTTACCAACAAAAGCAGTATCTAAAACAGGAAAAAATACAGCCGAAAATTTTGCAAATGCAACAGCTACAGCAGCAATAACGCCTGTTTGAATAACGGTAAATACTGTCCAACCATATACAAAGGCAGTGGCATTGCCAAAGGCACTTTGTAGGTATATGAATTGTCCGCCTGCTTTGGGCATCATAGCAGCAAGCTCGCCATAGCAAAGGGCTGCCATTAGGGTAATAATGCCTGTAATTATCCATAGTAAAAGTAAATATGCAGGACTACCTACAGCCCTTGCCATATCGGCACTTACTATAAAAATACCCGAACCTATCATACTGCCAGCCACAAGCATTGTAGCATTTTTAAGCCCTAAAGTTTGTTTTAATTCCTTTGTTTCTGTCATTTGTAATGGGCAAATATATTCAAATAATAAGCAAATAAATGATGTTTGAAATCTTTATTTTTGCACCCATGAATATAGAAATTCAACAGATAAATAAAACTATAGAAGGTAGCAATAAAAGAAAAATAACCTACGATATTACTTTGCCAATAAGTAAAACAACAACGGCTGTTGTGGTTTTTTGCCATGGTTTTAAAGGTTTTAAAGATTGGGGGCATTTTAATTGGCTTGCTAATGAATTTGCAAAACAAAAGTTAGCATTCTTAAAATTTAATTTTTCGCACAATGGCACTACCGAGCAGCAATTAATTGATGTTTCAGATTTAGAAGCTTTTGGGCAAAATAATTACACCATAGAAATTGAAGATTTAGGCAAAATAATAGACGAGGTAGAAAAAGAAGCCGAAACTTACAATATCAATAAAAATGAAATATATGTGGCGGCACATAGTAGGGGCGGAGGCATAGCTATATTAAGGGCAAGCGAGGATAAGCGCATTAAAAAATTAGCTTTATGGGCTTCTTTATCTAATTTTGAAAACTACTTTAAACCAGAAACCATAAAAGAGTGGCAAAGCAATGGCGTTGTGTATGCTACCAATAAGCGCACCAATCAAGAGCTGCCTTTGTATAAACAGTTTTATGATAATTATTTAGAAAATAAAGCTAAATTAGATATACCCAAAGCCTCTAAATTATTAAGCACACCGCTTTTAATTATTCATGGCGAAAAAGATGAAACTGTGCCAATGGATAATGCAGAATTATTATACGAATTGGTACAACATTCTATTTTAATTAGGGTGGAAAATGCCGACCATACTTTTGGAGCTAAACATCCTTTTAATGCTGAAACAGACGTTACTCCAATGCTTGATGAATTGGTAGAAAATACCGTTGAGTTTTTTATAGATTAATCATTTTTGTATAAATTTTTTGCCAAAAAAAAGAGTTGAACTTAGGTTCAACTCTTTTTTTAAAATTTTAAAAAGATTGAAAAAACAGCTATGCTATATTTTCATTACTTGCTGGTGATGCATTTTCTGCATTACCATTAAATTCACGGGGTTTTGCCTCGTTTACAATCATTTTTCTACCGCCAAGTTCGGTTTCATTAAGGGCTTCCAGGGCTTTTCTGCCATCGGCTTCGTTTGCCATTTCAATAAAACCAAAGCCTTTGCTGCGGTTTGTTTCTTTGTCGCGCACAATTTTAGCACCTACTACTTCGCCATAAGGCTCAAATACGGCTTTCAATTCTTCTGTACGCAATCTGTAATTTAGATTTCCAATGTAAATTCTCATTTCAATAAGCATTAAGGGTTTAGATAAACAAAACTAATTGTTTGTCATAAAAATGCAATATTTTTAAGCATTATATTTTATATTTAACATTATATATCTGAAATTCAGTAGTTTAATTTTTAATTTAGAAATACAATTGAAGTTAAAAAAACAATAATTTGACACTTATTTTAATATTAAACATTTTCTGATATGTTTTAGAGTATATTAAAAAATGTTCTTTAACAGCAGTATATGCAATATTTTAGTATTCGTTGTATTGGTTTTTAAATTTATTAAAAAAGTTTAATTTTTATTGAAAATTAATTTTATAATTCTATATAATAATTGCCATTTATAACTGTAACAAACAGTAAGTTCGAAGATATAACTGCCGAAGTAGATTAATAATAATGAAAATGATTTACCAACCCTCGAATTTTAAAAGTTCGGGGGTTTTTTATTGAAATACTCTTTGAGCTAAACTGAAAGCATCATTAAATAAGCTTTTATTTATTGTTGTTTCAATATTTTTATCTTCTAAAAAAGCCAATAAATTTTCGGTTGGCAAATTGCCTGTTAGCTTATCGGTAGCAAAGGGGCAGCCGCCTAAACCTTTTATAGCAGTATCAAATTTACGACAACCTGCATTGTATGCCGCTGTTATATTGGCTAAATAATTATCTGCCCTTGTATGTAAATGTGCCCCAAATTCTACATGCGGCAGTGCTTTATTACAAGCGGTAAATAATGCTTCAATATCCTGTGGCTTAGCCACCCCAATGGTATCTGAAAGGCTAATATGTTGAATACCTAAATCGGCTATTTTTTTACACCAATCTAAAGCCAATGGTATGCTCCAATCTTCTTTGTAAGGATTGCCAAAACCCATTGAAAGATAGGCTAATACTTGCTTATTTTGGCTTATAGCTAATTGTTGAATATTATTTAGCAAGGTATAAGATTGGCTAATATTATGGGTAGTATTGCGCAGCTGAAATTGCTCCGAAATACTAAATGGATAGCCCCAATAGCTTATTTTTTGATGTTTTGCTGCATTTTCGGCACCACGCATATTTGCTATTATTACTAATAGTTTAGTTTTATTTTCAATATTATAAATCCCATTCAATACTTCTTCTGTATCTGCAAGCATAGGCACGGCTTTGGGCGATACAAAGCTGCCACAATCTATGGTATCAAACCCTACTTTTATAAGTGCGTTTAAGTAATCTATTTTTAAATGGGTAGGAATGAAATGTTCAAACCCTTGCATGGCATCTCGTGGGCATTCTACTATTTTTACCTGCATAATTCTTAGCGCAAATATACATTTTTAGCTATTTTAAAAACCAAATATAATTTCTAATTGTACTTATATCAGAATAATTTTTTATGATAACTAATATTTTACCCAAAAATGGTGTAATTAATTTTTATCCAAATTTTTTAAATACAACAGAGGCTGATTTTTTATTAGAAAAACTAAAACATTCTTTGAAATGGCAACACGAAAGTATAAAAATATTTGGAAAAGAAATACTACAGCCAAGGCTAACAGCATTGTATGGAATAGAAAATAAAATATATACTTATTCGGGTAGAACCATGTTTCCTTTGCCTTTTACAGATGAACTTTTATATATAAAACATAAAATTGATATATTTGAAAAGGAAAATTTTACTACTGTTTTGTGTAATTATTATAGAAATGGAAATGATAGTATGGGATGGCATTCGGACAACGAAAAAGAATTAGGTAAAAATCCATTAATTGCTTCTTTAAGTTTAGGTGCAGATAGGAAAATATCTTTTAAACATAAAAACGATAAGAATTACAAAATAGAATTAGTATTAAACCATGGAAGTTTGTTAATAATGAAAGATGAAACACAACATTTTTGGCAACACGCTATAAATAAAAGTAAAAAAATAATAGAACCAAGGTTAAATTTAACTTTTAGAATTATTATTTAAGTTTAGAATTGTTTAAATGCCTTTCTTTATCTCGGCTTGTTTTTTTTTCAAAATTAAGTTTTAATGCCTCTGTTAGGTTTACCCCCGTTTGATTTGCAAGGCAAATAAGAACCCACAGTACATCAGCCATTTCATCGGCTAAATTATTTTCTTTTTCTGTTGCTTTAAAAGATTGTTCGCCATATTTGCGTGCCATAATACGTGCCAGTTCACCCACTTCTTCCATAAGTATGGCAGTATTGGTAAGTTCGCTAAAATACTTTACCCCTATGGTTTTTATCCATACATCTACTTGCTGTTGGGCTTGTTCTATTGTCATTTTAAATTAAATTTTTTGTTTACAAACTAAAGTTAAAAATAGGATAAATGTGTAAGCAATATTTTTTTATTTATAATTATTATCGTAATATTGCATTATTAAAATATGGGAATTACAAAAATTGAATATTTTTCAGCCCAACAATTGGAAATAGCCACATTAACAAAAGCTATTGCCCACCCCGCAAGAGTTGCTATTTTAGAGTATTTATTAAAAGTAGATACTTGTATATGTAGCGACATTGTAAATGAATTGCCATTGGCACAACCTACAGTTTCGCAACATTTAAAAGAGCTAAAAACAGCAGGAATTATAAAGGGAAATATAGAAGGAAATGCTATTTGCTATTGTATTGAAGAAAAAGCATTAGCTACATTAGTGCATTATTTTGGTGAAATGGCTGAAAAATTAAATTTTAAAAACAATCAAAAATGCTGTTAAAATAATAAAGTAAATTATCATGAATATTCAAGAAATAAAACAACACTTAAACCAATTGGAAGATGTAAATTTTATATTGGAAAATGGCGAACAAGTACCTTCTCATTTTCATGTAACAGAGGTGGGCGTGGTTACAAAAAAATTTATAGATTGCGGAGGTACTTTGCGAAATGAAACAGTTGCTAATTTTCAGCTTTGGAATGCTAACGATACTGAACATAGGCTAAAACCTAAAAAATTATTAAATATTATTGCCCTTTCAGAAAAAAATTTAGAACTCGGTAATTTTGATATTGAGGTGGAGTATCAGCAAGAAACAATTGGTAGATTTGGCTTAACTTTTAATGGCAATAATTTTATTTTAACCAATAAACAAACTGCATGTTTGGCATTGGATAGTTGCGGTATTGACGAACCAAAACGCAAAGTAAAATTAGCAGAAATATCAATACCCAATAATACACAATGTACACCAGGAGGAGGGTGTTGCTAATTTAATATAAATATGAAAATTACATTATTTAGTGATATACACGCAAATTTACCTGCTTTAAACGCTTTTTTTAAAGATATAGAAAAGCGAGAAATTGATTCAATCTATTGTTTAGGCGATTTAGTGGGCTATAATATTTGGCCCAATGAAGTAATCAACGAAATAAGAAAAAGAAATATTCCTACAATAGCAGGAAATTACGATTTTGGAATTGGAAGAATGAGCGATGATTGTGGTTGTGCTTATAAAACAGATGTTGAAAAAGACATGGGTAAAATTTCAATTGGTTTTACAAATAGTTTAGTAACAGCAAATGAAAGAGCGTATTTAAGAACTTTACCAGCTCATATTCGTTTAGATTTTCAATTGAACAATGATAAATTGAGTTTACTATTGGTTCATGGCAGTCCTCGCAAAATAAATGAATATCTTTTTGAAGATAGAGATGAAAAAAGTTTGTTAAGAATTATGCAAGATGCCAATGCAGATATTATGTGTTTTGGGCATACGCATAAGCCTTACCATAGAGTTTTAAAAGTAGATAATGAAAGTAATACGCATTTTTTACACGCTGTAAATTTAGGTTCAATTGGTAAGCCTAAAGATGGCAATCCTCAAGGGTGTTATGTTATCATTCATATTGATGAAAATAGCAATAAATTAAATAGCCAAAGTATAAAAGTAGAATTTGTAAGATTTGATTATGATGTAGAAAAAGCAGCAAAAGCAGTGGAAGATAGCCCATTGCCAAATGAGTATGCAGATATGTTGCGCAAAGCCTTTTAGTTATGAAATTTAAATTATTGTTTCTACTCTTTTATTTATATTTATGTAATGTAATTTATGCTCAAAATAGTACTAATTTTGGCGTTTTCCCAACTATTGACCATTCAGGTATTTTATCTAAAAAATTGAGTTATAGTTTGTATTATTTTGGTGCATTAAATATTTTAAATCAAAAAATAAATAACGTAAAACAAGAGCCTAATTTACTTTTGTTGTATTCCGAACAAGCTTTGCATTATGCTGTAAATAGTAATTTAACTACTTCTGCAAGTTATGTTCGTGAAATTTTAAATCCTTTGCATCCTAATTTTAGAACTGAAAATAGATTTTATGTTCAAACTACTTTAAAACATTCAAATACAAAAACTGAATTTAAACACAGGCTGCGATATGACGGCAGATTTATTAAAGATAGAATTACTCCAAAAGCCTCATTTACCCATAGATTAAGATATTTATTTGGGATAAAGAAAACAATAAACTCACAAACTTATTTTACAGCATACAATGAGTTTTTTTTCAATACTTACAAATCAAGCAAATTTGTATATGCTGAAAATTGGGCAGCTTTTGCTATTGGAAAAAGTATTTCTAAAAACAATAAAATAGAGGTAGGTCCTCTTTATATTTTTTGGGTAAACAATGCTCGCTATCATTTAACAAACTTAATTTACCTACAAGCCACATGGGTATCACAAATAAACTTTATAAAACAAAAATAAAAAATGGAACAAAAACGAACTATAAAACAATTAATAATAAAATATAAAAAGCCAATAATAATTTCTTTAAGTTTACTAATTTTAAATGTTATTTTTGGTTTTGATGCACGTTTTACAATCATTAATTTAATTTGGCTTTTGGTATAATGAAAATATTAATTTTATGCACTGGCAATAGTTGCCGAAGCCAAATGGCACATGGTATTTTACAAGCTTTAATGCCAAAAGCAAAAGTATTTTCGGCAGGCACAAATCCTGCAAAAATGGTGCACCCAAAAGCCATTTTAGCAATGGCAGAAATTGGCTTGGATATTAGCAATTATACACCCAAAAATGTAGATATTTATTTAACAGAAACTTGGGATTATGTCATTACTGTATGTGGTGGAGCAAATGAAAACTGCCCTACTTTTTTAGGCAATGTTAATAAAAGACTTCATATTGGTTTTACCGACCCAGCAGAAGCCACAGGTACAGAAGAACAAATAATGGCTGAATTTATTAAAATTAGAAATGAAATATTGATAGCTTTTTTTAGGTTTAGCCAAATGCTTTAATTAAGCTAATATTGTAGTAAAATAAATTAAAAATATGAAACATAGTATTGGTAATATAAAAAAAATATCAAATTTTTTCTTATTTATTATTTTAACTGCATTAGCTTGCAGAAACAATACAAATACGAAGGATGCAAAAATATTACGGACAGCTTATAAAAATGAACCCTTTTATAAAGAGGCTTGCCAAAAAAAGATAAATACTGAACTAAAGCAAGATAATTTTAATGAGGCTACATTAACACTTATAGATTGCTACGATAATTTAGAAGAAACAGACAATAATGATAGTTTTTTTATTGAAAATTATTATAAAATTGAGCCTTGGTATGCAAATTTAGATGATACTGTTAAGTTTTCTTTGAATTTATTTCTATATGATTATCAAACTTTTTATTTACAAAATAATTTGCGAGAAATTACTTTAATGAAAAATAAACAGTTATTACATAGTGTAAAAAATCAAAGTAAACTTGCTTCATTTTATACAAGTTATGGAATTTTACTTTCAGAGAAATATAAAAATTATGATTCTGCATATAGATATTATAAAAAAGCACAACAAATTTTTAGAGAAACTAAAGACACTAATAATTATATTCATGTAAATAATTGTATTTATATACAATATACCCGATTTAAAAAATATGCTGAAGCCAAGCAAATAGCCTTATTAAATTTAAAATTATCAGAACCAAATAATGATATTACTTTTAAGGGTTATGGTCTATTGGTTTTATCTAGTTTATATTATAATTTGGGACAAATTGATTCTTCTAACTATTATATAGATTTAACATTAAAAATTGATTCGAATTCTTTGATGAATTGGTACCCAATTAAAATAAGAAATTTATTATACAAAAATAATTTAGTTGAGGCTAAAAATGTTCTTAAAAATTATAATAAATATATTAATTCACTAGTGAATGCTACATTTAAGAAGAGACAGTATTATGAATATTTATCTGCTCTAGCAATGGTTAAGTTAAAGTCAAAAAAATATACCGAAGCAGAATTATTAATGTTGAAATGTTTGAAATTTTACAATGATACTTTACAAATTGAATCTTCTACTTCTAAAATAAATACTGCATTATCAAATTTATATAAAGAGTCTAAAAACTACAAAAAGGGATATTATCATAATATAAGTAATCAAAAATTTAATGATAGTATTAAATTATATACTCAAATAGACAATATAAACACACTTATTAAACAAAACGAGCTGGCAGAGAAAGAAAATACAATATTAAAAAAGGATATAATAATAGAAAAACAAAAAAGCAATGAGAATAGGATTTTACTTTGGAGTATCTCAGGGTTCTTATTACTGATAGTAGGCATATTAATTTTCTATTATAATTTTAAAAAGAAACAAATTATAAAAGATAAAAGAATACAAGAGCAGTACAGCTTAAATTTACTGCTCAATATAGAATCGGAAAGAAATAAACTAGCTGTTGAGTTGCATGATAGTATAAATCAAAATTTAATAGTAATTAAAAATAAAGCTGTAAAAACTGGCGATACGATGGTAGAGCAAACTGCAGACAATACCATACAGGATATTAGAAAAATAGTAAGAAACTTATACCCCACACAGTTGCAAAATGCAGGTTTCTACCAATCTGTAAAAGATTTGTTGAGTAATGTAGAAAATACTTCAAATTTATTTGTAAGCTATGATATGGAGGAAGTACAACTGCCGCAAGAAAGGGAATTGCATTTATTTAGAATTATACAAGAAACGATTAACAATATACTAAAACATGCCAAAGCTACCGCTATGCGTTTAGAACTTATAAAAATTGAAAATATTTTAACCCTTTCTATTAAAGATAATGGCGTAGGTTTTGATTTGAATCAAAAGTTAGTCAATCCTTTTGGTGTAATAATACTAAAACAAAGAGCCGAAGCTTTAAATGGTACCATTAATATTATTTCTTCAATAAATGAAGGCACAAGTATAATATGTAAATTTCCTATATAATATGAATTTTAAAAAATATACAGTAGTAATTGCCGATGACCATCCTTTTGTATTGGCTGGTGTTAAGGATTTTTTAAAAGATATTGGTTTTATTAAAATAGAAGCATTTAGTAGCGGAATAGCTGCCTTAAATTATATTTTGAGAAACAATGTAAACTTAACAGTACTAGATTTTAATATGCCCGATATGAATGGCATAGAGATACTAAAAAGCATAAAACTTAAAAAGCTAAAAACTAAAACCATTATATTAACTATGCACAACCAAGAGAGTATTGTAAATGCATGTATAAAAGAAGGCGCAGATGGCTATTTATTAAAAGATATGGCAACTAAAGATTTATTAAATTGTATTACTGAAATATTAAATGGCAACAAATACATTAGCAAAGAATTACTACAAAATATTAACAACGACCAACAACAACAAAATCCATTACTTAAGCAATTAACAGATAGCGAATACAAAGTATTAAAATTAATTACCCTTAATAAATCTACTAAAGAAATAGCCAGTATGCTTTTTTGTGCTGAAAAAACAATAGAAAAGCATAGAACCAATATTATTGTTAAGCTAAATTTGGCAAAACAAAAAAATAGCTTAAAAGAATGGGCTGAAATAAATTCTCATTTATTGGGCATTACTAAATAGTAGGTGTATTAATTACCCCTTATTATTCCCTTATTTATATAGAATAGGTGTTTTACAATATTTCTTCTGCATACTTTTGCCAAAAATATTAAAAAAATACTATGAAAAAATCGATTATCATTTTAAGTTCAGTTTTATTTCTTTTCGCCTGCAAAAAAGAAAATATACAACCTTTAAGTACAGATGAAGGTACAATAGAGTATTTAACCGAAACAGATTTAGAAATTAGCTCAAAAAGAGCATCTAATTATTCTTATACAGCCAGTGATGGAGATACAAAAGCCAAAGTTACAGTAACAAAAGGGGTAAGCACTTTTACACCATATTATTTTGTTTATCAATCGAAACGCGCTTGGGCTATTAAATATGGTACATCTGTAAAAATAACAAATAATAATGGCACAACTAATAAAACTATTAACTTAATCAATAGTTCTAAATCTTATGGTATTAAAGTTACGGTTTCAAGTGGTACACACAAGGTTGTTCTAAACTAAGTTTAATAATTAAAAAAACTGTATATCCGTAAACATTCATAAATTAAAAAAAGTTATTATATTTGCAGC